>NZ_JBFTMV010000001.1:0-837035 GCF_056397145.1 Stenotrophomonas sp. 05N423 | reverse complement strand
GATCCCGCTTGGCTCCACCAAATCCGGACATTAGGCCGTCCGGATAGCCGAAAAAAACTTGATGAAGTTACGCGTCCCCATCGTCTAGAGGCCTAGGACATCACCCTTTCACGGTGGCGACCGGGGTTCGAATCCCCGTGGGGACGCCAATTCAAGGAAGCTCTGCCCAGGCAGGGCTTTTTTGTTGCCTGAAATAAAGGCGGACCTGCATGGCCCACTTCACTACGGCTGCAGCACCCTGAGCAGGGCCTTGCGCAGATCGCTTCCCGTGTAGGGCTTGGCCAGCTTCACACCCATATCGAATATCGCAGGCAACCGCCCGGCCTCCATCCCCGTCGCGACGAGGAAAGGAATCCCGCGCGCGGCGAGCACTTCTGCAACCGGCGTGCTGTCCTCGTTGCCGGCCAGGCAGAAGTCCAGGAAAGCGAGCTGCGGATGCAGTTCATCGATCATGCCCAGAGCGGACTGCACGGTATCGGCGACACCCACGACCTGCAGCCCCTCACGCTCCAGCTGCAACTGCAGCAGCGTTGCATTCAGGTCGTCGTTCTCCACGATCATCACGCGCATGGCGTGCAGCGAATCCATCGCAATCCCCTGGTTCCGGTTGGCCGGAGTATAGCCACCCGCGCTCTCCGGCACTTTGCGAAAAACACCCGCTGAGGCCTGCCCAACCCCAGAGCCGTCCGTTATACTTCGCGCCTGCCAGCCGAAGTGGCGGAATCGGTAGACGCAGCGGACTCAAAATCCGCCGCCCTTAAAAGCGTGTGGGTTCGAGTCCCACCTTCGGCACCAGCACAGCAAAGGCCAGGCAGCGATGCCTGGCTTTTTTGCATCCGCCGCCATGGTGGCATGCCGGCACTCTTCATTGCCGAAGAAAAAGAAGGCCCCGGATACCGGAGCCTTCCTGTCATCCGCATGAGGCGGTCAGCGCATCAACTCCGGCGCGCGCGCGCGAACGCTTCGGCCAGGGCGTTGTTCGCCGGCGGTGCGGAACTGCCGGGACGCGCGCCACGCGACGGCTCGCCGCGGCGGGCGGCATTGCCCTGCCCTGCGCTCTTGTCGGCACGCTTGGCGGGCACCGGGCTGTCGTCCAACCGCCGGGTCAGCGCGATGCGCTTGCGGGCCACATCGACCTCCAACACCTTCACCTTGACGATGTCGCCGGCCTTGACCACGTCGCGCGGGTCCTTGACGAAAGTGTCGGACAGCGCGGAGATGTGGATCAGCCCGTCCTGGTGCACGCCGATGTCGACGAACGCGCCGAAGGCGGCCACGTTGCTGACCACGCCCTCCAGCACCATGCCCTCGCGCAGGTCCTTGATGTCTTCCACGCCGTCGGCGAAGCGTGCCGCCTTGAACTCGGGGCGCGGATCGCGGCCGGGCTTTTCCAGTTCCTTGAGAATGTCGCGCACCGTCGGCACACCGAACGTTTCGTCGGTGAACTGTTCGGCCTTCAGGCCGCGCAGGAAGCTGCCGTCGCCGAGCAGCGTCTTGATCGGTCGTTGCGCCGTGGCGACGATGCGCTCGACCACCGGATAGGCTTCAGGATGCACGGCCGATGCGTCCAGCGGCTCGTCGCCATCGGCGATGCGCAGGAAGCCCGCGCACTGTTCGAAGGTCTTGTCGCCCAGGCGCGGCACCTTGAGCAGGTCGCGGCGGCGCTTGAACGGGCCGTTGTCGTCGCGGTGGCGGACAATGTTCTCGGCCACGGTCGACGACAGGCCCGACACGCGCGACAACAGGGCAGCCGATGCGGTGTTGACGAACACGCCGACCGCGTTGACGCAGTCCTCCACGCGCGCGTCCAGTGCCTTGGCCAGCCGGAACTGATCCACGTCGTGCTGGTACTGGCCGACACCAATCGCCTTGGGCTCGATCTTGACCAGTTCAGCCAGCGGATCCTGCAGGCGTCGCGCGATCGACACCGCGCCGCGCAGCGACACGTCGAGGTTCGGGAATTCCTTCGCCGCGAATTCGGACGCCGAGTACACCGAAGCACCCGCTTCACTGACCACGATCTTCTGCAGTTTCGGATTGCCGCAAGCCTGCATGACATCGCCGGCCAGCTTGTCGGTCTCGCGGCTGGCGGTGCCGTTGCCGATGGCGATCAGCTCCACGTCATGCTTGGCGCACAGGTGTCTGAGCGTCTGCAGCGATTGCTCCCACTGCCGCCGGGGTTCGTGCGGATAGATCGTCTCGGTGGCCAGCAGCTTGCCGGTGGCATCGACCACGGCGACCTTGCAGCCAGTGCGGATGCCCGGGTCCAGGCCGAGAACGGTCTTCGGGCCGGCCGGCGCTGCCAGCAGCAGATCCTTGAGGTTGTCGCCGAACACGGCGATGGCCTCGGCTTCGGCCTTCTCGCGCGCCTGGTTGAACAGGTCCAGCAGCAGGTGCATGTGCAGCTTGGCGCGCCAGGTCAGGCGGCACGCATCGAGCAGCCAGCGGTCCGCCGCACGGCCCTGGTCGGCGATGCCCGCCTTCCATGCGACGCGGCCTTCCGCATACTGGTGGCCGGCCTCGGCTTCATTGCCCGGGTCCAGTTCGAGGAACAGGATTTCCTCGCGGCGCGCGCGGAACAGCGCCAGCAGGCGGTGCGAGGGGATCTTCGCCAGCGACTCGGCATGCTCGAAGTAGTCGCGGTACTTCGTGCCTTCGGTTTCCTTGCCCTCGGCGACGCGGGCGCGGATCACCCCGACCTCGCCCAGCCACTGGCGCAGTTCGCCAACCAGCGCAGCATCCTCGCCCCAGCGCTCCATCAGGATCGCGCGCGCGCCTTCCAGCGCGGCCTTGGCGTCGGCCACTCCCTTTTCGGCATCGACGAAACGGGCGGCGAAGGCCTGCGGGTCCTGCGTGGGATCGGCAAGCAGGCCATCGGCCAGCGGTTCCAGCCCGGCTTCGCGGGCGATCTGCGCGCGGGTACGGCGCTTGGGCTTGTACGGCAGGTACAGGTCTTCCAGCCGCGACTTGGTGTCGGCGGCCAGGATGTCGTTGCGCAGTTCGTCGCTCAGCTTGCCCTGTTCGGCGATGCTGGCCAGCACCGCGGCGCGGCGGTCTTCCAGCTCGCGCAGATAGGTCAGGCGCACTTCCAGATTGCGTAGCTGGGTGTCGTCCAGGCCGCCGGTGACTTCCTTGCGGTAGCGCGCGATGAACGGAACGCTGGCGCCTTCGTCGAGCAGCGCTATGGCGGCCCTGGCTTGTGCGGGCTGTGCGCCGATCTCGTCGGCGATGGTCTGCGCGATCTGCTGCGCGAGCTTGCTGTCTTGCATGGATTCCAGGGGCTACCGCTACTCGGGAAGCCTGCATTCTGGCAGCGCGTCCCGGGAGGGGAAACCCATTGACAGTCAGCCGCGGGATTGCTTCGCACAGCCGGCCGGCGGGAAACCCCAGCCCCTACCCCATATGCCGGCTCAGCCGCTGGAACGCGATGTCATCGCGCAGGGTTTCCAGCACCATCACCCGCATGCGGCCCTTGCCGCTTACGTCCATCACCCGCTCCACATAGATTTCCGGACCATCGTCGGTATCCATGCGGGTCTTGCTGAAACCATAGGGCACCACGCCCTTCTCGCCATCCTTGCTGCCACCGATATAAAGAACGACTGCCATGGTGACCGGTACTCCTGTTGCGTCTGTAACGGGTCCACTCTAGGTGGAGGGGCGTTACCAGGATGTACAAAAAAGGTTGATGCGCCATGACCGGCCAGTTGCGCTTTGAAGACCAGACCCGGGCAAGCGCGATTCAGGAAAGGCCCGGCCACCAGCCACGGCCCTGCATCGCATAGCGATCAGCCGCGCGTTCGAAAGGGTTGCGGACGCTGACGCCGCCGCACAGCAGGTAGACCGGCAGGAACAGCGGTCCCAGCACCATGTATTGGAACACGTGCGCGCGTTCATGGTCGCCGAGACGGATCCGCGGATGCTCGCAGCGACCGGCGCGATGTTCGTAGGTCGTGCAGGATGCATCCAGCGTATCGCCGGTATGCAGGATCACCATGCCGAGGGTGATCGCGCCGCCTGGCCCCCACGGCCAGCGATGGAATACCAGCGCGCAGTCGCGCCGATTCCAATGCGGGCGTGCACCGGCCGGCATTCCCGCCAATCCGGCCAACAGGCCGATCACGGTGTTGGGGGATGTCCACAGCGCGCCGATTGCGCGCGCCAGGTGAAAGCCCCACATTGCGGCGGATTCACGCATGCCCTGCCCCGCTGCTGCAATGCCGCTGCATCGGAAGGGTCAGTGGCCGCGCAGCCGGGCCAGCTGCTGCTGGAACCACGGCGCCGCATCCTGCTCGGCCTGCCCGGGGCACGACACCCGGTAGGGCTTGCCGCTCATGCTGCTGCGGCTGGCGGCACGGTCGATGAACTGCTCGGCGGTATCGGCCAGGTCACGCTTGAGCAGGTAGTCGTATTTGCGTTGCAGATGACTGCGCGCATCGCCGGCGGCATACCAGCTGCCGTTGCGCTGGAAGCGGCAACCGGAGTTTTCCAGTGCCTGCATCAATCCGCTGATCTCACGCTGGGCGGTGGCACTCGGCGCGGCATCGGCCGTTGCGGAAGCGGCGGCCAGGATCAGGATTGCAGGAAGGACGATGCGTTGGGTCATGTGCGCTCGCTCAGCCAGTCGTGGATGGCGCTCGGCACTTCGCGCTGCGCGCGCGCCGAAACGTAGATGCCGATATGGCCGCCACGGAACCCCAGTTCCGTGTAGTCGGTGGTTCCGATCCGTCCGCGCAACGCCTTCGAGGCTGCCGGCGGAACAAGATGATCCTGCTCGGCGTAGATGTTGAGTACCGGCATCCGCAGTTGCGCCAGGTCCACTGTCTCGTCGCCGATGCGGATGCCGCCGCGCATGAGGCCATTGGCCTGGTAGAACTGCTTGACGAACTCGCGGAACGCCTCGCCGGCGAGGTCCGGCGAGTCGAATATCCACTTCTCCATGCGCAGGAAATCCTCCAGCGCCTGCCTGTCATCGAGGATGTCCACCAGCCCCACGTATTTCTGCACATTGAGCCGGAACGGCTTGAGCATCAGGTAGCTGGCGTTCATCAGGTCGGCCGGGACATTGCCCAGCGTATCGACGAACAGGTCCACGTCCACGTGCCGTGCCCAGTGCGAAAGCATGTTGTCCGGGGTGTGGAAATCCACCGGGGTGACCATGGTAATGAGGTTGCGCACCTTGTGCGGGCGCAGCGCGGCGTAGCACAGCGAGAACACACCGCCCTGGCAGATGCCGAGCAGGTTGGGCGCCCCACCATGTTGCACGCGCAGGTAATCGACAGCGCCATCGACGTAACGCAGCAGGTAGTCCTCCAGCGTCAGGTAGCGCTCGGAACGGTCGGGGTAACCCCAGTCCAGCACGTACACCTCCTGGCCGGCGGCCAGCAGTTTCTGCACCAGCGAGCGGCCATCCTGCAGATCCACCATGTAGGGACGGTTGACCAGCGCGTAGACGATCAGCAGCGGCGGCTGCCCCGAGGGCGGTTGCGCGCCGACGAAGCGGTACAGCTTGACCTTGCCGTCGCTCCAGACTTCCTCGCGCTCGGTGGCGCCGTAGCCGACATCCTCCACACCCGGCAGCAGTTTCAGCCCGTCGGCCAGCTTGCGCTGCAACTGCAGGGTTTCCTGCAGCAGATCGTCCATGCCGAATCCCAGCGGCCCTTTCATGCCTTGCCTCCCCGGCCCGGGGCAGCGGGGCGGGATGCGGCCTTCTTCCCGGTGGCTTTGGCGGGTTTGGCCGCCGTCCTTGTCTTCGTTGCGGAAGCGGGTTTCTTCTTTTTCGCGGGATCGCTGGTGGGTTTGACCGGCGCAGGAGCAGGCTCGGCCCTGCCCGCGGCAATGCGCCGCATCCAGCGCTCCAGCTCGGCGATGCGGCGATGGGCCGCATCCATCTCGGTGCGCGTCGGCACGCCCATCAGCTCGCAGGCACGCTCCAGTTCCTGCCGGGTCGCGGCGCGCAGGCGCATCTGGGTATTGGCCAGGTCGGCATAGATGCGCTGGAAATCCTCGGACATGGCGACCGTGGCATAGGCCTCTTCGGCCGCATCGATCCACAGGTCGAACATCGCGCGGGTGCTGGTCAACTGACTGCCAGGCGCCTCGTGCTCGGCCAGCTTCGCCTCGAAGCGCCGGAACGCATCGTCCAGCACGCCGCGGATCGACTCGACATAGGCCTCCATGCGCGCCTGGTGCTCGCGCTGCGCGCGCAGCAGCGCCTGCCAACGCGCCTGGTGCTCGCGGGCCGGGCCGAAGGCCGGCGCGTTCAGCCAGTCCGCCTCGCCGAAACCGGATTGCAGCGCGTGGACGAAGTTGCGCACCCAGGGCTGGTCGCCCAATGCGTTGCCGCCGCGGGCCGCGTCGAGCATCCAGCGCACCATCGCATCGCCCTGCCCCTCGACGGCTTCGCGCCAGGCGCCGGCAACTTCGCCGGCGCTGCTGTCGCGGCCGGCGAACCGGGCCGCAACCTGCTGCATCATGCCCAGCCAGTCGCCGGCCTGCTGCTGGAAACGGGCGCCAAGCTCCTGCACCTGCGGTGCGGCACCGGCACTGGCCAGCCGGGTCCACTGCTCGATGCCTTCCCGCCATGGAAAGGCGCCGGGGGACATGCCGTCGCCCTGGCCCATGGCCTGCAACCAGGCTTCCCAGGAGCGCTTCAGGCCGGCGTCGAAACCCGTACTGTCGTTGTCGTCCGCCACTGCCATCGCCCTGCTTCGCCGTTGTCGCGGCGATGATAGCAACGCGGCCGCGTTCCAGCGGTCAGGGCTTGGGAATATGCAGGGTCTTGCTGATCATCAGCGAACCGGACAGCGCGAACAGCAGCACCAGCGGATGCAGCTGCCACGGCCCCAGTTGCCAGACGCCCCCCCACAGGGTCGCGCCGATCGCCTCGAAATGCGCAGCAACGGCCAGCAGGATCACCAGCGCCAGGCTGGTGGGGATCGGCGTGCCCTCAAAGTACGGGACCTTGTCCGAGTCGCCGGCGATTTCCTCGGCGGTGACGTTGTAGCGCGCCAGCCGGCTCACGCCGCAGCAGACGAAGTAGCTCAGCACCAGCCAGTCCCATCCGCCCTGCATGCCGCAGGCGTAGGCCAGCGCAGCAGGCGCGACGCCGAAGGAGATCACATCGGCCAGCGAATCCAGTTCGCGCCCCAGGGTCGAGGAGGACTGCCGCCAGCGTGCGATCCGCCCGTCCAGCGCATCGAACACGAACGCCAGCGGAATCAGCGCCATGCCGAACAGCAGGAAGCCGCGCTGGCCATCCTGCAGGAAGCGCATCGCCGCGAACACCGCACCGGTTCCGCAGAAGGCGTTGCCCAGGGTGAACCAGTCGGCGAGCCGGAACTCGCGCAGCATGGAGAAGTGACGTTTCATGTCGGGTTTCCGGATCATGGCCGCGTCAGCCTAGCGCGATTGCCGTGAATACGGCCATGTCGGACACGCACGGCGTGCGTGCGGCCGGGTGAGGCTGTGCGAGCTTCGCCTGCTGTCCCCGCCTGAAGCCGCGCGGCGGCGCCTGGCCATCCCTCACAACCGCGTGTAGTTCCATGACTGCATGCGCCCGTCGCGGTAGGGCATCACGCCGTGGAAGGGGCGCGGATCGGCATCGAACACCAGCGGCAGGAAATGGCGGTCGCCCTCCCACAGCGGCAGCGATTCGAGCTGGTCCACCGGCACCCATTCCAGCGTGCCTTCCGGATTCGACTGCAGCGGCGTGCCGGTCCAGTCGTCGATTACGAACACGAAGGCGAACCAGTCCTCGCCCTGCTTGCCGAAGCCCGGCCAGCTGATGGTGCCTCGCAGGCGCGTGGTGCCGCATTCGATGCCGGCTTCCTCGCGGATCTCGCGGTGCATGCAGGCCAGCACGTCCTCGTCCGTCTCCATCTTGCCGCCCAGCCCGTTGTACTTGCCCAGGTGCAGGTCGCCGGGACGGGTATTGCGATGGATCATCAGGGCCTGGGTACCGTCCTTGGACAGCACGTAACCCAGGGTGGCGAGAATCGGGGTATAGGGCATCGGAATCGGGATCGCGCGGCGAAAGCGCGCAGTATGACCGATCGTCTGCGCCTTCTCAGTGCTCCAGCGTCAACGGCGCCGGACCGGGCGCCATCGTGTCGCCGATGCGGCGCAGCGTCGCCACGCCGTGCCCGCGCTCGGCCAGGTATTCCAGCCACTTGCCGAGGAAGGTGTTCATGCGCAGGCGGTGACTGACCAGTTCGTCGGCCGGCGGGTACATGCCCACCACGTCCTGCCAGCGCCGCCCGACATAGCAGTGCGTGGTCTCCACCTGCCGCGCATCGCGGTACAGGCGCACGTAGGCCGAAGGATCGGGCTCACCGGTCAGCGGGTCGAGGATGCCGTAGGTCATGCGCAGCTCGACCGTATAGCGGTGGCACTCGATCACGTCCAGGTACAGGTCCAGCCCGTCGCCGATGGACGAGGCGTAGCGCCCCTCATGGAGATGGTCCGGCGCGAACAGCCGCACCAGGTGCAGGTAGTTCTCCGCGTACAACCCCATCAGCCAGCCGAGGCGGCTGAGCCGGGGGATGCGATCGACGCGGGAAAGAGCCTGAGTCATGGCGTGATCGTACACGGCCGGCCTCGCCGCGGCATGCGGCGAGGCTTCAGAACATCTCCCGCTGCAGTCCCAGCGTGCCCAGCACCTTGCTGGAAATCTCCTCGATCGAGGTATGCGTGGTGCTCAGGGTCGGGATGCGCTCCATCCTGAACATGGTTTCGGCGGCAGCCACTTCGCGACGGCAGACGTCGGCGCTGGCATAGCGGGAGTTCGGCCGGCGTTCCTGGCGGATCTGCTGCAGCCGCTCCGGGTCGATGGTCAGACCGAACAGCTTGTTGCGGTAGGGGCGCAGGCGCGGCGGCAGGCGGTCGCTTTCCAGATCCTCCTCGGTCAACGGGTAGTTGGCCGCGCGGATGCCGTAGTGCAGCGCCAGGTAGATGCAGGTCGGCGTCTTGCCGGCGCGGGACACGGCCACCAGCACCACGTCGGCCTCGTCGTAGTTCACCGCGATGCCGTCGTCGTGGCTCAGGGCGAAGTTCATGGCGTTGATGCGGCGGTGGTAAGTGTCGAAATCCACCATGCCGTGGGCCTGGCCGATCTTGGAGTGGCGGGCCGCATCCAGCTCCTGTTCCAGCGGGCCGATGAACGGCACGAACACGTCCAGCACCAGCGCCCCGCTCTCCTCCAGGATCCGCGCCAGCGCCGAGTCCACGCAGGAACTGATCACGATCGGCCGGACCTGGTAGCGCTCCCCGGCGGCACGGATGCGGCGCGCGGCATCGTGCGCCTTGTCCACATCGTCCACGAACGACATGCGATCGGTCACGAAACTGAAGCCGGAGAACTGGGTCAGCAGGCTGTGGCCCACGGTTTCGGCAGTAATGCCGGTACCGTCCGAGACGTAGAACACTGGCCGGATCGCCGTCATGCAGGACTCCTTGGATGATTGATGGTACCGGGGCCAGCCGGATGACCCGCCCCTGTCCCGGGAAAGACAAGCACAAGACAAAGTAATGTCACAAGCTTGTGCCGCTTAGGTGTGCACTGCATCATATTGGCTTCTTCCTACGGACGTGGCCATACCAGCCCGCCTCGGGCGATGGCCTCAACGGAGCATCGCGCTTGAACGAGAACATCCTGTGGTTGCATGAGCTGCGCCTGGCCGACCTGGCCCGCGTGGGTGGCAAGAATTCCTCGCTCGGCGAGATGATCGGCAACCTTGCCGGCCTGGGTGTCTCGGTGCCTGGCGGCTATGCCACCACCGCCGAAGCGTTCAAGGACTTCATTGCCCACAACGACCTGTCCAAGCGCATCTTCGACCGCCTGGCCACGCTGGACGTGGAAGACGTCAACGCACTGACTGCCGCCGGCGGGGAAATCCGCGGCTGGGTGATCGACGCCCCGCTGCAGCCGGCGCTGGACACCGACATCCGCAACGCCTACGCCAGACTGTGCGCCGACAACGGCGGCGGCGACGTGGCCGTGGCGGTGCGCTCCTCGGCCACCGCCGAGGACCTGCCGGACGCCTCGTTTGCCGGCCAGCAGGAAACCTTCCTCAACGTCACCGGCGCCGAGGACGTCGTGCGCAAGGTCAAGGAAGTATTCGCCTCGCTGTACAACGACCGCGCCATCGCCTACCGCGTGCACCACGGTTTCAAGCACGAGGACGTGTTCCTGTCCGCCGGCGTGCAGCTGATGGTGCGTTCGGGCGTGGGCTCCTCCGGCGTGCTGTTCACCCTGGATACCGAATCCGGCTTCCGCGACGTGGTGTTCGTCACCTCGTCCTTCGGCCTGGGCGAGATGGTCGTGCAGGGTGCGGTCAACCCGGACGAGTTCTACGTCTACAAGCCCACCCTGCAGGCCGGCAAGCCGGCGATCCTGCGCCGTGCGCTTGGCAGCAAGGCGATCCGCATGGTGTATTCGGACGTCCCCGGCGAGCGCGTCAGGATCGAGGACACTCCGGTCGAACTGCGCAGCACCTTCTCGATCAGCGACGAAGACGTGGCCGAGCTGTCGCGCCAGGCGCTGACCATCGAGAAGCACTACGGCCGCCCGATGGATATCGAGTGGGCCAAGGACGGCGTCAGCGGCAAGCTGTTCATCGTGCAGGCGCGCCCGGAGACGGTGAAGTCACGCAGCCACGCCACCCAGATCGAGCGCTTCGCGCTGACCGAAAAGGGCGGCACCGTGCTGGCCGAAGGCCGTGCCGTCGGCGCCAAGATCGGCGCCGGCGTGGCCCGCGTGGTCAGGACCTTGGACGACATGAACCGCGTGCAGCCGGGCGACGTGCTGATCGCCGACATGACCGACCCCGACTGGGAGCCGGTGATGAAGCGCGCCTCGGCCATCGTCACCAACCGCGGCGGCCGCACCTGCCACGCCGCTATCATCGCGCGTGAGCTGGGCGTTCCGGCCGTGGTCGGCTCGGGCAATGCGACCCAGCTGATCGAAGACGGCCAGGAAGTGACCGTCAGCTGCGCCGAAGGCGACACCGGCTTCATCTACGCCGGCAAGCTGGCCTTTGACCGCACCACCACCGACCTGGGCAACATGCCGCCGGCGCCGCTGAAGATCATGATGAACGTGGCCAACCCGGAGCGCGCCTTCGATTTCGGCCAGCTGCCGAACGCCGGCATCGGCCTGGCACGCCTGGAAATGATCATCGCCAGCCACATCGGCGTGCACCCGAACGCACTGCTGGAGTACGACCGCCAGGACGCGGCGACGAAGAAGAAGATCGACGAGAAGATCGCCGGCTACAAGGACCCCGTGAGCTTCTACGTGGACCGCCTGGCAGAGGGCATCGCCACCCTCACCGCCTCGGTCGCCCCGAACCCGGTGATCGTGCGCCTGTCGGATTTCAAGTCCAACGAGTACGCCAACCTGATCGGCGGCAACAACTACGAACCGCACGAAGAGAACCCGATGATCGGCTTCCGCGGCGCCAGCCGTTATGTCGATCCGAGCTTCTCGGCCGCCTTCGCACTGGAGTGCAAGGCCGTGCTGCGCGTGCGCAATGAAATGGGCCTGGACAACCTGTGGGTCATGATCCCGTTCGTGCGCACCCTGGAAGAAGGCCGCAAGGTGGTCGAGGTGCTGGCCCAGAACGGCCTGCGCCAGGGCGAGAACGGCCTGAAGATCATCATGATGTGCGAAGTACCGTCCAACGCGCTGCTTGCCGATGAGTTCCTGGAGATCTTCGACGGCTTCTCGATCGGCTCCAACGATCTCACCCAGCTCTCGCTCGGCCTGGACCGCGACTCGTCGATCGTCGCCCACCTGTTCGACGAGCGGAACCCGGCGGTGAAGAAGCTGCTGTCGATGGCGATCAAGGCCGCCCGTGCCAAGGGCAAGTACGTCGGCATCTGCGGCCAGGGCCCATCCGACCATCCAGATCTGGCCGAGTGGCTGATGCAGGAGGGCATCGAGTCGGTGTCGCTGAACCCGGATACCGTGGTCGACACCTGGCTGCGTCTTGCCAGGAGCAAGGCCGCGTCCTGACGCCTGTACGCGAGGCGACAAGCTGATCCAGACCAGGCCCCGGGAAACCGGGGCCTGTTTTTTTACCGGCAGCAAGCTATGCACATCGCCGGCAACGACGCATCCACCGTTCCGGTATCCGCGAAAAAAACAACGCCCCGATATGGGGCGTTGTCTGGAACAGCGTCTTGTGCGGAAAGCTCAGCCCCTCCCGCAACGAATCAATGCCGGGTGGATGCCGTATCCACCGCCGCCGTCTGCGTCACCACCTGGCCGTCGATGACCGGCAGGCGATCGCTGGCCGGCTTGTCATCCATGCGCACCTTCTTTTCCTGGCCGTTGAAACGGTAGGTGACGTCGTAACCGACGGTCCGGCTGGCGTTGCCGAGGGCGACGCGGTTGCCCGGCTGCTTGTCCATGCGCATGGTGCCGGTGCTGCCGTCGGCCTTGCGGTAGGTGACGTTGTAGCCGGTGACGCGCGACGACTCCGAAGCGGTCTGCTCGGTGTGGCACTGGCGCTCGGTGCGCTGCACGACGCGGCCGCCGACATGGCGCTTGTCGACCTGGTTGCCGATCACGCCACCGGCCACGGCGCCGGCGGCGGTCGCCGCCTTGCGGCCGTTGCCCTTGCCCACCTGGTTGCCCAGCAGGCCACCGATGACCGCGCCGGCAACCGTGCCGCCGACGTTGCCGTCGCGCTCGGGCAGGCGCTCCTGCACCACCACGTCCTCGCACACCTCGCGCGGCACCGTCGTAGTAGACGTTTCGCGGACCGGCTCGGTGCCGATCACGGTGGCATAGGCCGGCTCGCTGCGGCTGACCGGCTCGACCTTGAGCACGTCGGCGTATTCCAGCGTCGCTTCGCGCGGGGCGAGCGCATTGCCGGCCGCCGCATCGTCGGCCAGCGGCGTGGTGTCCAGCACCGGCTGCTCGGCCTGCGTCGCCGGCAGGGGCGCATTCTTGTCGCGGGCACTCATGAACGCCGCGGTGGCGATGCCTCCCACCAGCAAGGCACCGGCCGCTACCAGAACGGTGGTCGTATTGCTCTTCATCGTCTGCTCCCAGCGGGACGCCCGCCTGTTGACCTGGGGCAATTCCAGCACGATAAACCTGAACGGAGCCATCCATCGCTCCGTCCCTCTCGTGAAAAGCCGGCCGGCTGTCGCAATATTGGCCCCGTCGTTCCACCATCACTCCCAGGATTCCACCATGTCCAGCCCCATGCTGTTGCCCTTCATGGAATGGGCCCGCAAGCTGCGCTACCCGACGCTGTTCAAGATCACGGCCACCCTGTTCGTGCTGAGCATGCTCCTGCCCGATCCGGTGCCCTTCATCGACGAGATCCTGTTCGGCCTGGGCACCCTGCTGCTGGCCAACTGGAAGCGCCGCAAGGATCCGGTTGCCGGAGTCGAGCCTCCCGCGCTTCCGCGCAAGCGCTGACCCGTGCGTCTGGTAGACAGCCATTGCCACCTGGACGCCCCGGAATTCGATGGCGACCGTGACGCGATGCTCGCCCGCGCCAAGGCGGCGGGGGTGGCCGCGATGGTGGTTCCGGCGATAACCGCGGCGAGCTGGCCGGACCTGCGCCAGGCCTGCGCCAGCGACGCTGCGCTGCATCCGGCCTATGGCCTCCACCCGATGTTCCTGGCTGAACACCGTCCCACCCATCTGGACGAACTGCGGTCCTGGCTGGAGCGTGAGAAGCCCTGCGCCGTGGGCGAATGCGGACTGGACTTCTTCGTGGAAGGCCTCGACCCCACCGCACAGCGCCATTACTTCGAAATGCAGCTGCAACTGGCACGGGAATTCGAACTGCCGGTGATCGTGCACGCCCGCCGCGCGGTGGAGGAAGTGATCCAGACCCTGCGCCGCATCGGCGGCCTGCGCGGCGTCATCCACAGCTTCTCCGGCAGCCCGGAACAGGCCCGGCAACTGTGGGACATGGGCTTCCTGATCGGCCTGGGCGGGCCGGTCACCTACCCGCGCGCCAACCGCCTGCGCACGCTGGTGGCGACGATGCCACTGGAGTTCCTGCTGCTGGAAACCGATGCGCCCGACCAGCCCGATGCGGACATCCGCGGCCAGCGCAACGAACCCGCGCGTCTTGCCGTCATCGCCGCGACCATCGCCGCGCTGCGCGGACAGGCGGTGGAGGAGATCGCCTCGCAGACCACCGCCAACGCACGGCGCCTGTTCGACCTGTCCGCTCCGCCATCCCTGTAGGAGCCGCTTCAGTCGCGATGGGGCCATGCGCCAGCGCACGCAGCGTGCGAGGGGCCATGGCGGGAAAGCCCGGTCGCGACGGAAGCCGCTCCCGCGGAAGGAGCGCTCAACGCGCCTTGGGCTTGAGCAGCATCTCCAACGCCTTGCCGACCGCGGCGAAAGCGAACGCGCCGGTGATATGGGTGGCCGCGCCCAGGCCGGCGCCGCAATCGAGCTTGAGCGCCGCATCGGCACCGAGGTTGGGCCGCAGCCCACAGACGCTGCCATCGGCCTGCGGATACTTCACGTTCTCCAGCGAATACACCGCCGGCACGCCGAAATAGCGCTGCGGGTTCTTGGGGAAATTGAACTCGCTGCGGAGCTTCCTGCGGATCAGCGCCAGCATTGCGTCGTGTTCGGTCCGCGACACGTCGCGCACGCGCACCAGGGTCGGATCGGTACGCCCGCCGGCCGCGCCCACGGTGATCAAGGGCAGCTTGCGGCGGCGGCACCAGGCGATGGTCTCGACCTTCACCCGGAAACTGTCGCAGGCATCGACGACCAGGTCGAAACCGCGATCCAGCAGCTCGGTCATGTTGGAGCCGGTCAGAAACGCTTCCACCGCCTCGACTTCGGCGTCGGGGTTGATCGCCAGGCAGCGCTCGGCCATCGCCACCGCCTTGTTGCGCCCATACTGGCCCGCCATCGCCGGCAGCTGCCGGTTGGTGTTGGAGACGCAGATGTCATCGGCATCGATCAGGGTCAGGTGCCCGACCGCCGAACGCACCAGCGCCTCGACCACCCACGAGCCGACGCCGCCCATGCCCACCACGGCCACCCGGCAGCCGGACAGCCGCTCGATGGCGCCGGCCCCATACAGCCGGTCGATGCCGGCGAAACGTTCGCGCAGTTGTTCTTTCATGCGCGCATTTTAACCGTGGCCGGAAACGCACCGTGCGTCGTACCATCGGCGCATCCCCAAGGAGCCCGGGCCATGACCGAACCCAGCCGTACCCCGTCCAACGCATCCCGCTACCTGTTCGTGCTGATCGCCGGCCTGCTGATCGGCATCGTCGCCACCGTCATGGCGATGCGCGCCATCCAGGCCCGGCAGGATCCGTTCCCGCACAGCCTGATGAACGTCATGGCGCGCCAGGCGCAGTTGCTGGGCGACAGCCGCAAGCAGAACCGCTGCAGCATCAATGACTCCACCCCACGCCTGCAGACCCTGCGCTCGCTGACCAACGATCTGGACCTGGCCTTCCCGGGCCTGCGCGACGACACCCGCTTCCAGCAGCACGCCAGCCGCTTCCGCGCCACCTTGAACGAGGCCCTGGCCTCGCCGCCGGCCGATTGCACCGCGCTGGCCGCCGTCACTGAACAGCTTGGAAACGACTGCAAGGCCTGCCACCAGGATTTCAGGTGAATCGACTTCCGTTTCACGCGTGGTTGGCCCGCCATTCACGCGTGAAAAGGGAGGATTCACGCTGCCGGGTATGGTCATACCCGCTACCCATCTGGCAAGGAGAATCACCATGAAGATCCAGTTGATCGCTGCGGGCGCCATCGCCAGCCTGGCCTTGGCCGGCTGCGCCACTTCCCCGGGTTACAGCAGCGGCGGTGGCTACAACAACGGCGGTTACAACAACGGCGGCTACAACAACGCCCGCTGCGCCGATTGCGGCATCGTTACCCGCATCGATACGGTGGCTTCGGGCCGTACCGCGCCGTCGGCTACCGGCGCCATCCTCGGCGGCATCGTCGGCGCCGTGGCCGGCCATGAGATCTCCGATCACACCGGCGGCAGCAAGGGCAACCAGAACATTGCCGCCGTGGCTGGTGCCGCGGCCGGCGCCTTGGCCGGCAACAAGATCCAGCAGAACGTCACCGGCGATTCGTACGACATCCAGGTGCGGATGGACGATGGCCGCGTGATCGTGGTCAACCAGAAGGACCTGGGCGGGATCCGCGAAAACACCTACGTGCGCGTGGTCAACGGCCGCGTGGTGCTGCGCTGACGCCGGCCCCGTCCGCGAATGCACGGCATGGAAAAGGCCCGCTTGCGCGGGCCTTTTCTTTTTCCTGTTCCGCGGGCTGTATCAGACCGGCTGCACGGCGTCAGCCTGCAGACCCTTCTGCCCCTGCACCACGGTGAAGGTGACCTTCTGGCCTTCCTTCAGGCTCTTGAAGCCCTGGGTCTGGATGGCGCGGAAGTGCACAAACACGTCTTCGCCATTCTCGCGGCTGATGAAGCCGAAGCCCTTGGCGTCATTGAACCACTTGACAATGCCGGTTTCGCGATCGGACATCTCGACTAACTCCCTGTTGCTCTCTCGTGTGATGGATACGCCCCGGAAGGCGGCTGACTGCAAGGAGGAAGCGAGGTGCAACGATGCAGCAAATCATGCGATCTACCCATCAGGCCACGATTCACGGTGACCTTGCCAAGCTCAGCGGCTGAAACTTAACCCGACCATAACCAAAAATCAATCGGGTAAAGACAATCTTGTCAACCCCTTTTGGAAGCCCCCCGGAACCTGCATGGACTATTCATTCATATTGTATCTGCTAGCGGCCCTGCTGGTGATCGTCGGCATCGCCGGCGTGATCCTGCCCGCGCTACCCGGCATCCCGCTGGTTTTCGCCGGCCTGCTGGTCGCGGCCTGGACCGATGGCTTCACCCATGTGGGCTGGCTGCCACTGGTGGTCCTGGGGGTGCTGACCGCGATCTCCATCGTGGTCGACGTGCTCTCCACCACCTTTGGTGCGCAACGGCTCGGCGCCAGCCGGCTGGCACTGGTCGGGTCGCTGGTGGGAACCGTGGCCGGGCTGTTTTTCATGCCGATCGGCCTGTTCGCCGGCCCTTTCCTCGGCGCGCTGCTCGGCGAGTATCTGCATGGCCGCCAGCTGGGCCAGGCCACCAAGGTCGGCATCGGCACCTGGCTGGGCATCGTGCTGGGCGTGGCCCTCAAGCTCGGACTGGCGGTGGCGATGCTCGGGGTGTTCGCCATCGCCTGGTTCGTCTGAACCGGACCCGCGCGCCCATGACTCCCGCTGCACACGGCAATGACCGACAATTCCGCAGATGGACCATGCCCTGAACCCAGGGCGCCTTTCTCTATCGTCCGGATGGACCGCTCCCGCATGCCTATGTCCCGCGCCCGCCCTGTCCTGCTGCTCGCCCTGTCGGGCTGCTCCGCCGCCGCCCTGGCGCAGGAGTCGATCACCACGCCGGCCTCGCCGCAGGCCTGCTTCGCCCTGGATTCCGACGCAGCCCGTCTGAGCTGCTACGACCGCGCCCTGGGCCGCACTCCGGCCGACACCCGCGCCGCGGACGCCGCAGCCAGCGCCGCGCAGCAGACGCTCAAGGAGGCCAGGGCCAGCGCGAAGGAACTGGACCAGCCGCTGCCGCCACGCAACGAGCTCTTCGCCCACGACGACCTCGCCTCGGTGGTGGCCAACGCAGGTCGCGGGTCGATGCTGGACAGCCGCTGGGAGCTGGCCAAGGACTCCAAGCTCGGCCTGTTCCAGCTGCGCGCCTACAAGCCGGTGTACCTGCTGCCCGCGTTCTGGACCGACAAGCCGAACCGGATGCCGCATTCACCCAACCCGGCCAATACCGTCACCGAGGCCGAGGAACTGGACAACACCGAGCTGAAGTTCCAGCTCAGCTTCAAGACCAAGGTCGCCGAGAACCTGTTCGGCGACAACGGCGACATCTGGGTCGGCTATACCCAGAGCTCGCACTGGCAGGCCTACAACGGCGAGATCTCGCGCCCGTTCCGCGAGACCAACTACGAGCCGGAAGCCATGCTCGTCTTCCGCAATGGCTATTCGCTGTTCGGCTGGAACGGCCGCATGACCGGCATCAGCCTCAACCACCAGTCCAACGGCCGCAGCGATCCGCTCTCGCGCAGCTGGAACCGGGTGATCCTGAATGTCGGCCTGGACCGCGACAACTGGGCGATCATGCTGCGCCCCTGGTATCGCGTCCCGGAAAAGAACAGGGACGACAACAACCCGGACATCGAGGACTACACCGGCCGCGGCGACGCCACCCTGGTCTACAACCGCAACGGCCATGAGTTCTCGGTGACCGCGCGCCATTCGCTGCGCGGCGGCGACCGTTCGCACGGCTCGGTGCAGGTGGACTACGGTTTCCCGCTCAACCGGCTGCTGCGCGGGCATGTGCAGGTGTTCGACGGCTATGGCGAAAGCATGATCGACTACAACCACCGCGCCACCTATGTCGGCGTCGGCATCTCGCTGTTGGAATGGTTCTGAAGGCAATGAAAGCAACGATCTGGCACAACCACCGCTGTTCGAACTCCCGCGGCGCCCTGGCCCTGCTGCAGGAGGCCGGCGCCGATATCGAGGTCATCGACTACCTCGCCGCCCCGCCCGATCCGGCGACCCTGCGCCAGCTGCTGGACGAGATGGGCATGCCCGCGCGCGACCTGCTGCGCAGCAAGGAGGCCGCCTATGCCGAGCTGGGACTGGCCGACAGGCTCGACGACGAAGCCGTGCTGGTCGAGGCGATGGCCATGCACCCGGCGCTGATCAACCGCCCGATCGTACGCACGCCCAAGGGCACCGCGCTGTGCCGCCCGCCGGAGACGGTGCGCACGTTGTTGTAGGAGCGCACCTCGGTGCGCGATGAGGCTTTCCCGGTGTCCCGCACAGATACAGTGGCATCTGCGTGCAAGCCCTATCGCGCACCGAGGTGCGCTCCTGCATGACACGCTTGTCGATCTTTGCCGCCTGCAGGCAGAATCCAGTCGTCCCCCGACAGGAAGTCCCGCATGGCCCGACCGCACCGTTCCTTCTTCGCCTATGCCTCCGCGCTGCTGGGGCTGTTGAGCCTGATGGCGGTGGCCTGCTTCCACTTCCCCGAACTGCTGACCAGCCGCGAGTTCCGCGCCGTCTACAACGAGCAGTTCGCCCGCCACCTGCTGCTGGTCGGGCTGGCCGCCGCCTTCATCCTCGGCACGCTGGCCATCCTGCGCGACCGCAACAAGCGCATCGCCACGATCGGCGTCGGCAGCGCGACCCTGGCGGTGCTGCTGGGCGGCACCAACGTGCAGTTCGACGCCATCGGCAAGACGCCCTATTCGCTGGGGCTGGACTGGTTCGTGCTGTCGCTGTTCTTTTCGGCGCTGGTGTTCGTTCCGCTGGAGCGCTACCTGGGCAAGCGCGCGCTGTCGCCGCTGCGCCCGGGCTGGCGCACCGACGTGGCCTATTTCTTCATGAGCCACGTGCTGGTGCAGTTCATCCTGATCCTGGTCACCGCCTCCACCTCCACCATCGCCGGGCTGGCCGCGTTCCCGTCGCTCAAGGCCGCGATCCAGTCTCTGCCGGTCTGGGCGCAGTTCCTGATCGCGGTGTTCGTCGCCGACATGGCGCAGGCGCTGCTGCACCGCGCGTACCACAACATTCCGTGGCTGTGGCGCTTCCACGCCGTGCACCATTCCAGCCGGCACATGGACTGGCTGGCCGGCTCGCGCATCCATTTCATCGAGATCGTGATGACCCGCAGCGCAGTGCTGCTGCCGCTGCTGGTCCTTGGCTTCTCGACCCCGGCGGTGAACGCCTACGTGATCCTGGTCGGCCTGCAGGCGGTGCTGGCCCACGCCAACCTCGGCATCCGCTTCGGCTGGCTGGAATACCTGGTGGTGCTGCCGCGCTACCACCACTGGCACCACGCCCGGCAGAAGGAATACATCGACGTGAACTACGCCATCCACCTGCCGGTGGTGGACATGCTGATGGGCACGTTCAAGCTGCCGCGCGACCAGGCGCAGTGGCCGCAGGAATACGGCGTGATGAAACTGGAGACCGTGCCCAAAGGCATCCTGCGGCAGCACGTGATGCCGTTTCAGGGCGGGCGCAAGTTCGACGACTACGTGGATTGAACGGCTTGCGGGGCGCACCGGCTTCTCCGCCCGGAGGGGCTGGCGCCGCGCCTTACGTCCAGTCGCCGATGCCTTCGCGGCGGTAGACCTCCGCCAGCGCGGGTCGGTCCTTCATCCGTCGCGCATGCGCGGCCAGTACCGGCCAGGCGTCGGTCGGGCACGGCATGTTGCGCGACCAGCGCATCAGCATGGTCAATATGAAGTCCACCGCCGATACCTGCGCGCCCAGCATGTACGGCCCCTCGTCCTGCAGGTGACCGGCCACCTGCTGCCAGGCTGCCTCCAATTGCACGCGGGCGCGCTCCTTCACCGCGTCGATGCCGGCCTCGCCGGCCGGCTCGTGCGGATAGAACCACGCGCGGTAGGCCGGCATCAGGGTATAGACGCAGAAGCACATCCAGCGGTAATAGTCGCCGCGCGCCGGCGTCCCCGGTGCCGGTGCCAACCCGGCCTGCGGATGCAGGTCGGCCAGGTGCATGGCGATGGCCGCCGATTCGGTAAGCACCTGACCGTCTATCAGCAGCGTCGGTACGCGCCCGGCCGGATTGATCGCGAGATAACCGGGAGACTTCTGCTCTCCCCGCTCGAAATCGAGCTGGTGCAGTTCGTGCTCGATGCCCAGCTCGATCAGCAGCCAGTGCACGACCAGCGAGGCGGTGCTTTGCGATCCGTACAGGACGACAGACATGGGGCTCTCCCTGGCAGGCGGTGCCGCATCTTACCGCTGGAGCGGGCCCTTCATGACCCGGCGAAGCCGAGCCGGCTCAATTGCAGCTGGACATGCAGCTGTTCAACCTCTCACCGCAGACTGCGGCCGCCGAGCGGTTCTGGCAGAACGCCTGCGAGGTCTGGCAGGCCCCGCGCAGTTCGGGATTGGTGATCTTGTCGCACTGGTTGTCGCGGTTCGCCTCGCCGCAATCGCCATAGCCGCGCGGGTTGGCGCTGCAGAGGTCATAGGCCTTCTGGCAATAGCTCACGCAGGCGGCCGGGTCGTTGCGTGGCGCATCGCGCCAGCCCCCCTCACTGGAGCACCCCGCCAACAGCAGCGATACGCCGACCAGACCCGCCCACAGTGCTGTACGCATGTCCACCGCTCCATAAGGAAACAGCCCGAGCATACGCCCGGGCTGCTTCGATGCCAGCGTGGACGCGGCAGCGCCTTATTCCACGACCACCGGAATCTTGCCGATGCGGGCCTGCCACTCGCGCGGGCCGGTGGTGTGCACCGACTCGCCGGTGGAATCCACGGCCACGGTCACCGGCATGTCCTGCACGGTGAACTCGTAGATCGCTTCCATGCCCAGGTCGGCGAAGCCGACCACCTTGGACGCCTTGATCGCCTTGGACACCAGGTAGGCGGAGCCACCGACGGCCATCAGGTAAGCCGACTTGTTGTCGCGGATCGCCTCGATCGCCGCCGGGCCGCGCTCGGCCTTGCCGACCATGCCCAGCAGGCCGGTCTGCTCCAGGATCTGGCGGGTGAACTTGTCCATGCGGGTGGCAGTGGTCGGGCCGGCCGGGCCCACCACCTCGTCGCGCACCGGATCGACCGGGCCGACGTAATAGATGAAGCGGCCCTTCAGGTCGACCGGCAGCGGCTCGCCCTTGTTGAGCATATCCACCATGCGCTTGTGCGCGGCATCGCGGCCGGTCAGCAGCTTGCCGTTGAGCAGCAGCGTCTGGCCCGGCTTCCAGCTGGCCACTTCCTCCGGGGTGATGGTGTCCAGGTCGACGCGGGTGCCCTTGGAGGCGTCGTAGGTGATCTGCGGCCAGTCTTCCAGCGACGGCGGGTCCAGCATCACCGGGCCGCTGCCATCCAGGGTGAAGTGCGCGTGGCGGGTGGCTGCGCAGTTGGGGATCATCGCCACCGGCAGGTTGGCGGCGTGGGTCGGGTAATCCTTGACCTTGATATCCAGCACCGTGGTCAGGCCTCCCAGGCCCTGCGCGCCGATGCCCAGCGCGTTGACCTTGTCGTACAGCTCCAGGCGCAGTTCCTCGGCGCGATTGGAAGCGCCGCGGGCCTTGAGGTCGTTGATGTCGATCGGCTCCATCAACGCTTCCTTGGCCAGCAGCATCGCCTTCTCGGCGGTGCCGCCGATGCCGATGCCGAGCATGCCCGGCGGGCACCAGCCCGCGCCCATGGTCGGCACGGTCCTGAGCACCCAGTCGACGATGGAGTCGGACGGGTTGAGCATGGCGAACTTGCTCTTGGCCTCCGAACCGCCGCCCTTAGCGGCGACGATCACCTCGACGGTGTCGCCCTGCACCACCTTCACGTTGACCACGCCCGGGGTGTTGTCCTTCGTGTTGGTGCGCTTGCCGGCCGGATCGGCCAGCACCGAGGCGCGCAGCTTGTTGTCCGGGTAGGCATAGGCGCGGCGGATGCCTTCGTTGGCCATGTCCTCCACTCCCATGGTGGCGTCGTCCCAGCGCACGTTCATGCCGATTTCCAGGAACACGGTGACGATGCCGGTGTCCTGGCAGATCGGGCGGTGGCCCTCGGCGCACATCCGCGAGTTGATCAGGATCTGGGCCATCGCCTCCCTGGCCGCCGGCGACTCCTCGCGCTCATAGGCGGCGGCGAGGCTCTTGATGTAGTCGACCGGGTGGTAGTACGAGATGTACTGCAGCGCGTCGGCGATGGACTGGATGAGGTCTTCCTGCTTGATCGATGTCACGGCTTGCTCGAGGCTGGCGGGGGTTGAGCCGGGCATTTTACGCCCTGCCATCCATGGCGGGCGCCCTGCGGGCCATCGCTGCGCGATGTTGGAAACCGCTCCCGGCGGTTTCCTGTCCGCCCTGCCATCCATGGCGGGGCTGCAACGCACTGTCCCCGGCCGCCGGCCGGTGGGGCAAAGTAGCGGCTCCCCGTTGTCACGCCGGCACGCGCTGCCGCGTCCTTCCTGCATGGACATGACCGACACCTTCCAGCACCACCGCCCGCGCCTGCTGGTGCTGGCCTATCGCCTGCTCGGCAGCCGCGCCGACGCCGAGGATGTGGTCCAGGACGCCTGGCTGCGCTGGGCCGGCACCGATACCTCGGCCATTGCCGATCCGGAGGCCTGGCTGGTCACCGCCACCACCCGGCTCGGCCTGGACCGGCTGCGCGCGGCCACGCGCCAGCGCCTGGACTACGTGGGGCCCTGGCTGCCCGAGCCGCTGCACATCGCCGCGGAGCTGCCGCCCGCGCCCGATCCCGCGCAGGTCCACGCCCTGGCCGAGGATGTTTCGCTGGCCTTCCTGGCCCTGCTCGAACAGCTCGGCCCGGAGGAACGCGCCGCCTTCCTGCTCAAGGAGGCCTTCGACCACGACTATGCGGTCATCGCCGGCCTGCTCGGCCATAGCGAAGCCAACTGCCGCCAGCTGGTACATCGTGCACGCAAGCGTCTGCAGGAAGGGCGGCCGCGCTTCGCCGCCGATGCCGGCCAGCACCGGCGGTTGCTGGCGCGGTTCATGGAGGCTTCGCAGCAGGGCGACAACGCCACGCTCCAGGCCTTGCTGCACGCCAACGCGCAGCTGATCTCCGATGGCGGCGGCGTGGTCACCGCGGCGATCCGGCCGCTGCTCGGCGCCGAGCGCATCGGCCAGTTGTTCTGGGCCATCGCGCGGCGCGGCGGTACCCATCCGGCGCGGCTGGGCAGCGTCAACGGCGAACCGGCGATCCTGCGCTTCGATGGCGACCACCTGCACTCGGTCACCACCATCGTGGTCGATGGCGACCGCATCGCGCGCATCTACAGCGTGCTCAACCCACAGAAACTGCGCGCCCTTGTCACGGCCGACGACGCCGGCGCGTCCTTGCAATGAAGGCGGCCACTGCCGGCCGCCAACTGGAGCCTTTCCGATGAGCAGCAACTCCCCCCGCGTTCCCTATACCCGCCTGGCCGCCGATGCGTTCAAGGGCCTGCTGGCAACCAGCCAGGCCGTGCATTCGGCGTCGCTGGAGCATGACCTGCTGGAACTGGTGTTCCTGCGCGTCTCGCAGATCAACGGCTGCGGTTACTGCATGGACATGCACGCCACCTCGCTGCGCAAGGCCGGGATCGAGCCGCGCAAGCTGGATACCCTGCCGGCCTGGCACGAGAGCTGCTTCTTCGACGAACGCGAGCGCGCCGCGCTGGGCTGGGCCGAAGCCCTGACCCGCCTGCCCGACGGCGCACCGTCGCAGGCGGCGTTCGACGCGCTGGCACCGCACTTCGACCCCAAAGGCATCAGCGACCTGAGCATGGCGGTGGCGGTCATCAACGCCTGGAACCGCCTCGGCGCCGGCCTGCTGCCGCCGCTGCCCTGACCGGCCCGACGCCGCTTCCCACCGCGGAAGCGGCGTTCCCGCCGGTCCGCGCCGATGGCCGCCGCCGGCGGCAGGCCGCACAATACGGCCGCATGGGAACCCTGGTACTGATCCTCGACCTCATCGGCACCTTCGTCTTCGCACTGTCCGGCGCGACGATGGGCGTGCGCCGGCGGCTGGACGTCTTCGGCGTACTGGTGCTGTCCTTCGCCGCCGCGCTGGCCGGCGGCATCACCCGCGATCTGCTGATCGGCGCCACGCCGGTGGCCGCGATCAGCGACTGGCGCTATCCGGCCATCACCCTGGCCGCCGGCGTCGTCACTTTCTACTGGGCGCCGCTGATCGAACGCCTGCAGTACCCGGTGCGCATGTTCGACGCGATGGGCCTGGCGCTGTTCGCCGTGGCCGGCACGCAGAAGGCGCTGGCGTTCGGCATCGCCCCGCCGATGGCCGCCGCGCTGGGCATGCTCACCGGCATCGGCGGCGGCATCGCCCGCGACGTGCTGCTGGCGCAGGTGCCGCTGGTGCTGCAGGCCGAGTTGTATGCCGTGGCCGCGCTGGCCGGTGCGGCGGTGGTGGCGCTTGGCCACTGGATGGGATTGCCCGCCCTGCCCTGCGCGCTCGCCGGCGCCGGGCTGTGTTTCGGGCTGCGGATGATGGCGATGCACTTCGGCTGGCACCTGCCGGTGGCGCTGCAGTCCTCCGATCCGCCACCGCCGGAAGGCCCGCGCCGCTGAGGTGACGGGGCGCTCACGGCGCCTGCGCCATGGTGCAACTCCCTTCCCGCAGGAGACGGCCATGGCCGTGGAACGTTCCGATACGTTGATCGGCGACGATGTGGTGCGCACGCTTGGCGCGCAGGGCCGCTCCTCGCAGGTGCTGGTGCAGGTCAGGGATGGCCACGTCACCCTGTCCGGCGATGTACCGGACGCTACGACGAAACAGCAGGTGGAAGCACGGGTGGCCGCCATCGAAGGCGTGCGCGGCGTCCACAGCCGCCTCAACATCGACAGCGGCAGCCACTCGTTCGGCCCGCGCGGTCGCGCCGTACGCGACAATCCCGATGGCAGCGACGACGCGCACATGGGCGACATCGACCTGGACGAAAACGGCTGAACCGATGGGCAACGGTTAACCTGACCCGGCCCCACCGCCCGAGTCCCGCATGCCGCACGCGCCGTCCACTCCTGTTTCCGCCACCGGCAAGCGCCCCAGTTTCCGCGAGCGCATGAACGCCATGCGCAACCTGCCGCCGTTCCTGCGCCAGATATGGCAGACCAGCCCCGTCCTTACCCTGGCCAGCCTGTGCCTGCGCCTGCTGCGTGCGCTGCTGCCGGTGGCGATGCTGTACGTGGGCAAGCTGATCATCGACGAGGCCGTGCGCCTGGCCGGGGCCGGCGCCATGCCACCGCTGGGCGAGGCGCTGGCCAGCGGCCACCTCGATCTGCTGCTGGAACTGCTGGCGCTGGAGCTGAGCATCGCCGTCGGCTCGGACCTGCTGGGGCGGGTGGTCAATTACGCCGACACGCTGTTGTCCGAGCTGTTCACCAATGCCACCAGCGTGCGCTTGATGGAGCATGCCGCCGAACTGGACCTGGAGGATTTCGAGGACCCGGAGCTGCAGGACAAGCTCGACCGCGCCCGGCGCCAGACCATGGGCCGCATGAACCTGATGAGCCAGCTGCTCGGACAGGCGCAGGACGCGGTCACCGTGATCAGTTTCGCCGCCGGCCTGGTCGCCTATGCGCCCTGGCTGATCGCCCTGCTGGCGGTGGCGCTGGTGCCGGCCTTCCTCGGCGAGTCGCACTTCAACACGCTGGGCTATTCGCTCAACTACAGCTGGACCCCGGAACGGCGCCAGCTCGACTACCTGCGCCAGGTCGGCGCCAGCGTGGAAACCGCCAAGGAGGTGAAGATCTTCAACCTCCACCGGTTCCTGATCGACCGCTACCGACTGCTGGCCGAGCGCTTCTACCGCGCCAACCGCACGCTGGCGCGCAAGCGCGCGTTCTGGGGCGCCCTGCTGGCGGCGCTGGGCACGCTGGGCTATTACGCCGCCTATGCCTATATCGCCTGGCGCACGATCCGCGGCGATTTCAGCATCGGCGACCTGACCTTCCTGTCTGGCAGCTTCCTGCGCCTGCGCCAGCTGCTGGAAGGCCTGCTGACCGGCTTCTCGCAGGTCGCCGGGCAGGCGTTGTACCTGGACGACCTGTTCTCGTTCTTCGCCATCGAACCGGAGATCCGCTCGCGTCCGGACGCGGTGCCGGTGCCGCGTCCGATCCGCGAGGGCTTCGTGTTCGAGAACGTCGGCTTCCGCTACCCCGACGCCGGGCGCTGGGCCGTGCGCCACCTCGACTTCCAGCTGCGCGCCGGCGAGGTGATCGCCCTGGTCGGTGAGAACGGCGCCGGCAAGACCACCCTGGTCAAGCTGCTGGCGCGGCTCTACGACCCGGACGAGGGCCGCATCCTGCTCGACGGCCGCGACCTGCGCGACTACGACCTGGACGACCTGCGCGCCAACATGGGCGTGATCTTCCAGGACTTCGTGCGCTACCACCTGTCGGCCGGCGAGAACATCGGCGTCGGCCAGGTCGATGCGATGTCCGACGCCACGCGCATCCGCGGTGCCGCACGTCGCGCGCTGGCCGACGAGGTGATCGACGCCCTGCCCGAAGGCTACGAACAGCTGATCGGGCGCCGCTTCAAGAGCGGCGTGGACCTGTCCGGCGGCCAGTGGCAGAAGATCGCCATCGCCCGCGCCTACATGCGCGATGCGCAGGTGATGATCCTCGACGAACCCACCGCCGCACTGGACGCACGCGCCGAGTTCGAAGTGTTCCAGCGCTTCAAGGAGCTTTCCGAGCAGCGCACCGCGGTGCTGATCTCGCACCGGTTCTCGTCCGTGCGTATGGCCGACCGCATCCTGGTGCTGGCCGACGGCCGCATCGAGGCCAGCGGCACCCACGAACAGCTGATGACCGAAGGCGGCCGCTACGCCGAACTGTTCGAGCTGCAGGCCGCCGGCTATCGCTGAATCGCGGCAGAAGCTTTCGGCAGGAGCGCACTTCATGCCGATCCTTGGACAACAGCCCACGCATCATGGAAGACGCCGTGGAGCCCCAGCGCATCCCGCTGGCACCCGCGACAAACCGTCGCATCCGGGCCCGCATGGCCGGCTTTGCTAGAATGCGCGGGTTTATCCCACCCCACGAATCCCGGCATGTCTTCCGCTTACGGCACCGAGACGGTGCTTGAAGTCCGTCACTGGACGGACGCCTACTTCAGCTTCTCCACGACCCGCGACAACGGCTTCCGCTTCGAGAACGGCCAGTTCGTGATGATCGGCCTGGAAAACGAGGGCGCCCGCCCCTTGATGCGCGCCTATTCCATCGCCAGCGCCAACTGGGAAGAGCAGCTGCACTTCTTCAGCATCAAGGTGCAGGATGGTCCACTGACCTCGCGCCTGCAGCATCTCAAGCCCGGCGACACGATCCTGGTCGGCAGGAAGCCCACCGGCACCCTGCTGATCTCCGATCTGCATCCGGGCAGGCACCTGTACCTGCTGGGTACCGGCACCGGCCTGGCGCCGTGGCTGAGCATCGTCAAGGATCCGGAGACCTACGAGCGTTTCGACAAGGTCATCGTCTGCCACGGCGTGCGCTTCGAGCGCGACCTGGCCTACCGCGATTACTTCGAGAAGGAACTGTTCGAGGACGAAATCCTCGGCGATATCGTCCGCGACAAGCTGCTGTACTACCCCGCGGTCACCCGCGAACCGTTCCGCAACCACGGCCGCCTGACCACGCTGATGGAAACCGGCGAAATGCCGCAGACCCTCGGTCTGCCGCCGTTCGACCCGGCCAACGACCGCTTCATGATCTGCGGCAGCCCGCAGATGCTGGCCGACCTGCGCGGGGTGCTGGACGCGCGCGGCTTCGAGGTTTCGCCACGCATCGGCTCGCCAGGGCATTACGTGTTCGAGCGCGCCTTCGTCGAAAAATGAGCTGTAGGGAATTCACCTACAGGGGGCGCCTTTGAAGCGCCATGTCGATCGTTTAACGTACCGGCCGGATCACGAAGATCCGGCCGTTTTCATTCCAGGAAAAACATTCATGGGTCCAGGCGCTTCACGCAGCAGTTTCATCGACAACCAGCGCACCGTGCTGCTTGAAGAACTGGCCCAGTGCCGGCAGCGCCTGGACAGCGCCAGGCAGGCGCTCGCCACCGCCTACCCTGCCGCCTGCCAGGCGACGCAGGCCATGCGCCCGGTGTTCGAGCAGGGGCTGGCGCAGGCCCGCCACCAGGCCATCACCGAAGCGCGCAAGCGCGCCTTGCGGCCTGCGCTGACCCTGGCCGCAACCCTTGGCACCGGCACCGCACGCACCCTGGGCTGGCTCCTGCTGCTCGGCAGCCTGCTGCTGTATGCCCAGATCGGCGGCCTGATCTATCACCTCCGCTATGCGCTGCCGTTCCCGCTCGACCTGCTGCTGGTGCCGTTCGCGCTCGTGCCACCGGCGCTGCCGCTGTATGCCTTCCTGGTCTGGCTGGGCCGGCGCCGCCTGGGCCGGCGCAATGCCGCCGCCACGCTCGCCTCGATCGATGAACTGGGCAAGCGCCAACTGCAGTTGAATGCGTTCGGCAGGAAGCACGAGGACGGCCGCTCCCATCCCTATCCGGTGGTGCGCGCACCGGCGCCGTCGGCGGACAAGCTCGGCATCAGCTGGCAGCTGGCCGACAAGCACGACAATTCCAACGCGGTGATGGTCGGCCTGAGCACCGACATTCCTGCCGACAAGGATCCGGACATCTTCATCCGCCTGCCGCTCAACGGCCATCCGGGCGGCTTCGTGCGGGTCCGCGCCGAGGTCGACGGGCACCGCGCCACCTGGGAGCCGCTGGCCGCCGCGCTGGCGCCGCAGCTGGCGCCGTTCGCGCCGGCCATCGTCGAACTGCAGCAGCTCAGCGCCCCGCACGAGCGCGAGCAGCAGGTGCTGCAATCGCTGCTCACCCGCCTGGCCTCGCTGGACAAGATGGAAGCCAACTGGCAGGACGTGGCCGTTCCCGAGACCACGCTGGAGCAGGTGGTCAAGCTGGTCGACCGCTTCGCCGCCGGCCAGCCGCCGCTGCCCAAGGGCATGCTGCTGTGGGGTCCACCCGGCACCGGCAAGACCCTGATCGCACGCAAGCTGGCCCAGCACGTGGACTGCAACTTCATCGCCGTGACCATCGCCGACCTGAAGGGCGAGCACATCGGCCACACCGGCCCCAAGGTCAAGAAGCTGTGGGAACAGGCGCGCAGCAAGGCCCCCACGATCCTGTTCGTGGACGAGTGCGAAAGCGCGTTCGCCCGCCGCGGCAGCCGCGATACCGACAATTTCGGCAACGAACTGGTGCAGACCTTCATCGCCGAGTGGGACGGTTTCAACCAGGGCGGCGGCAACGTGCTGGTGATCGGCGCGACCAACCGCCGCGAACTGATCGACGACGCCGTGCTGTCGCGCTTCACCGTTTCCATCGAACTGCCGGCGCCGGACGCCGCCGCGCGCGAACGCATCCTGCTGGCCGAATTCGGCAAGGCGCAGCTGGCCCTGCCGGTGACCGACGCACTGGTGCGCGAGACCGCAGGCATGTCCGGTCGCGACCTGTCCACGCTGGTGACCAGCGTGGTTTCCACCCATCCGGCCGGGCGCCCGGCGGCGGCGGACTTCAGTACCGCCATCGCCCGCCTGCGCGGCAAGAGCTCGACTTCGGTGCAGGTGCTGGGCTGGGACGACGTGATCCTGCCGGCGTCCACCCGCGCCGAATTCGAGAGCCTGGGCAAGGAGCTGCTGCATGCCGAGGAACTGGCGCGGATGAACATCCCGGTGCCGCGCGGCATCCTGCTCTACGGCCCACCGGGCACGGGCAAGACCCAGATCGCGCGCGTGCTGGCCAGCCAGTCCGGACTGTCGTTCATCGCCGCGTCCTCCACCGACGTGAAGGGGCAGTTCATCGGCGACGGCGGCGCGCGGGTCAAGCAGTTGTTCGAAAAGGCGCGCGCGCAGGCGCCTTGCATCGTGTTCCTGGACGAGATCGACACCATCGCCCCGCCCCGCGGCAGCGGCAACTCGGACAAACTCAACGCCGAAATCGTCGCCCAGCTGCTGCAGGAGCTGGACGGCATCAGCACCCGCCAGGGACAGGTGTTCCTGCTGGCTGCCAGCAACCATCCCGACGCCATCGACAGCGCCCTGCTCTCGCGCCTGGAGCGCAAGATCCGGATCGGCCTGCCCGACGCCGACGCGCGCGCTGCCATCCTGCGCCTGCAGCTGGCCGGCAAGCCGCTGGACTTCGCAATCGAGGACGTGCTGAACGGACTGGCCGCGGCCACCGAAGGCAAGTCCGGCCGCGACCTGCAATCGCTGGTCACTGCCGCCACCCGCCGCGCCCTGCAACGGGCGATGACGCAGGACGGCGACCCGACCCGCACCCGGCTGCAGCCGCAGGACCTGCTGGAAGAAGTCGGCAGTTCGACGCCGGCCTGATGCGCCATGGCCCGGTGCGCATGCGTACCGGGCCCTCCTCCTGCGGCCGCATCGGCCCGCCACCCGCGACGCCCGCATGTTGCGCGATGCGCAACATGCCATGATCGGCCGCATGATCACGTCGTTCCAGCACAAGGGACTGTGCAGACTCTTCGAGACGGCGTGCAGGCCGATCATGCCAAGCGGCTGCGCATGCAGCTGGCCGCGCTTGATACCGCACAGAGCATCGAGGATATGGACATCCCCGGGTTTCGCCTGCATTCGCTGAAAGGCGGAATGAAAGGGTGCTGGTCCATTGCCGTCAACGGCAACTGGCGCATCACCTTCGAGTTCAAGGACGGCAATGCCTACGTGCTGGACTATGAGGATTACCACTGATGAACATGCACAATCCCCCGCATCCCGGTGAGTTCATCACCGCTGTCTATCTTGAACCCAACGGCATCAGCGGCCGGGAACTGGCCGAAAAGCTGGCGGTTGCGGCCTCCACTCTCAGCCGCGTGCTCAATGGCAGCAGCCGGATCAGCCCGGAAATGGCGCTGCGCCTGTCCAAGGCCCTGGGCCGCAGCCCGGAAAGCTGGCTGGCGATGCAGGACGCCCATGACCTGTGGGTCGCCCGCCAGCATGTCGACCTGAAGAACGTCCGCCGGCTGAAACTGGCGGCCTGACTCAGCCCAGCGCTACCCGGATATCGCCTTCCAGCGATTCCGGGCGTGCAGTCGGCGCATAGCGGGCGATCACCCGCCCGTCGCGCCCGACCAGGAACTTGCTGAAATTCCACTTGATCGCGGCAATCCCGAGCGCGCCGCGCTTCTCGCGCTGCAGCCAGCGCCATAGCGGGTGGGCATCGACGCCATTGACCCGCAGCTTGGCCGACATCGGGAAACCGACGCCGTAGGTGAGGCTGCAGAACGCGCCGATCTCGGCCGCGTCGCCCGGCTCCTGGTGGCCGAACTGGTCGCAGGGGCAACCCAGCACGACCAGCCCGCGCGGCCCATACTCGCGCCACAGCCGTTCCAGCCCCTCGTATTGCGGGGTGAAACCGCACTTCGAGGCGGTGTTGACGATCAGCAGCACCCGGCCGTCGAACGCCGCCAGCGGCATCGGCCGGCCATCCAGCGCCGTCAGTTCGAAATCGAAAACACTGCTCATGGCGAGGCTCCAGGCGGGCCTGCCAGCCTACGCCATCGGGGCGGCAACGGCCTGCAACAAGCGGCTTCGGGCCGCAACCATGCCATTCGACACACCCGTCGGCCGAGGCCCGCGGGTTACCCTGAAGGTTCAGTATTTTCCGGAGTTTCCGACTTGAACACCCGTCTTGCTCTCGCCCTGGCCGTGTCCCTGGGCGTAGCCCTGCCGGCCTACAGCCTGACCGCGAACGCCGCCACCGGCCAGCAGGCCCGGCAGGCCAACCCGTTCTTCGCCGAGAGCCCTCTGCCGCTGCATTTCCCGCAGTTCGACAGGATCAAGGACACCGACTTCGCGCCGGCCTTCGACGCCGGCATGGCGCAGCAGCTCAAGGAAGTGGAAGCGATCGCCAACAATCCGGCCGCCCCGACCTTCGACAACACCCTGATCGCGCTGGAGAAGAGCGGCGCCGTCCTCGACCGCGCCACCACCGTGTTCTTCTCGCTGATCGGTGCCGACACCAACGACGCACGCAAGAAGCTGCAGGCCGACTATTCGGCCCGCTTCGCCGCCCACAGCGACGCCATCAACCTCAACGGCAAGCTGTTCGAACGCATCAAGGCCCTGTACGACAAGCGCGACACGCTGGGCCTGGACGCCGAAGGCGTGCGCCTGGTCGAGAAGTACCACGACAACTTCGTCCGCGCCGGCGCCAGGCTGTCCGACGCCGACAAGGCCAAGCTCAAGGACATCAATGCCGAATTGGCCAACCTGGGCACCAGGTTCAGCCAGAACGTGCTGGCCGAGGTCAACGCCTCGTACATCGTGGTCGACGACGTGAAGCAGCTGGACGGCCTGTCGGCCGGCCAGATCGCCGCCGCCGCGGAAGCTGCCAAGGCGCGCAAGCTGGACGGCAAGTACGTCATCGCCCTGCTCAACACCACCGGCCAGCCGGCGCTGACCAACCTCACCAACCGCGCGCTGCGCCAGAAGATCCACGAAGCCTCGATCTCGCGCGGCAGCAAGGGCGGCGAGTACGACAACACCGCGCTGGTCTCGCGCATCATGACCCTGCGCGCGCAGAAGGCCGCACTGATGGGCTTTGCGAACTACGCCGCCTATGGCTTGGGCAACCAGACCGCCAAGACCCCGGAAGCAGTCAACGCCATGCTTGGCCAGCTGGCCCCCGCTGCGGTGGCCAACGCCAGGCGCGAGGCGGCCGACCTGCAGGCCATGATCGACCGCGAGCAGAAGGCCGCCGGCAAGGCGACCTTCGAGCTGCAGCCGTGGGACTGGGCCTTCTACAGCGAGAAGGTGCGCCAGGCCAAGTACGACTTCGACGAATCGCAGCTCAAGCCCTATTTCGAACTGAAGAACGTGCTGGAGAACGGCGTGTTCTACGCCGCCGGCAAGGAATACGGCCTGAGCTTCAAGCAGCGCACCGACCTGCCGGTGTACCACGACGACGTCACCGTCTACGACGTGTTCGATGCCGACGGCAGCCAGCTGGCGATCTTCATCTTCGATCCGTACGCGCGCGAGTCCAAGCGCGGTGGCGCGTGGATGAACTCCTATGTGTCGCAGTCGGCGCTGACCGGCAACAAGCCGGTGGTCGCCAACCATCTCAATATTCCCAAGCCGCCGGCCGGCCAGCCGACCCTGCTGACCTGGGACGAGGTCAACACCACGTTCCACGAATTCGGCCACGCCCTGCACGGCATGTTCTCGAACGTGAAGTACCCCTATTTCTCGGGTACCGCGGTGCCGCGCGACTTCGTCGAGTTCCCCTCGCAGGTCAACGAGATGTGGTCCGACGAGCCAACCATCCTGGCCAACTACGCCAGGCACTACCAGAACGGCTCGGCGATGCCGCAGGCGCTGCTGGACAAGGTGATCGCCGCGTCCAAGTTCAACCAGGGCTTCGCCACCACCGAGTACCTCGGCGCGGCGATGCTGGACCAGAGCTGGCACCAGATCGGCGTCGGCCAGGTTCCGGCCCCGCAGGACGTGGTCAAGTTCGAGCATGAGGCGCTGGTCAAGGACGGCATCTACTACGCGCCGGTGCCGCCGCGTTACCGCACCACCTACTTCAGCCACATCATGGGCGGCTACTCGGCCGGCTACTACGCCTATATCTGGTCCGAGGTGCTCGACGCCAACACCCAGAAGTGGTTCCGCGACCACGGCGGCCTGTCGCGCGCCAATGGCGACCACTTCCGCAAGACCCTGCTGTCGCGCGGCGGCAGCGTCGATGCGATGGAGCTGTTCCGCAACTTCGCCGGCCACGATCCGCAGATCGAGCCGCTGCTGGAGAAGCGTGGCCTGACCGGCGCCGAAGGCAAGTAAGCCTCCGCCTCGCCGCCAGCCTGAAGCCGCCCGGTTCGCCGGGCGGCTTTTTTGCTGCCGCAATCCATGGCCGTGGCCCTTCGGGCCCCATGCGGGCGACGTCGAAACCGCCGTCGGCGGTCTCCCATCCCTCCGTACTAGCGCGGCGCGATGTAGCCGCCTGCCACGCCGCGCGGCGACAGCACCAATTGCCAGAGCTGCGCGTGACGGGTGCGGAAGCTCGCCATCGAGGCGGCCAGGTAGAAACGCCACATGCGCCGGAAGCGCTCGTCGTAGCGAGGATCCAGCCGCTCCCAGGCCGCTTCCACGTTGGTCCGCCACGCCTGCAGCGTGCGGTCGTAGTCGGTGCCGAAGTTGTGCCAATCCTCCAGCACGAACAGGCCTTCCATCGCCGCGGTGATCTGCGCGGCCGAGGGCAGCATCGAGTTGGGGAAGATGTAGCGGGCGATCCAGGGATCGGTACGGTCGCGGCTGACGTTGCCGCCGATGCTGTGCAGCAGGAACAGTCCGTCCCCACGCAGGCAGCGCCGCGCCACCTCGAAATAACTGCGGTAGTTCTTGACCCCGACGTGCTCGAACATGCCCACCGACAGGATCGCGTCGAACGGCTCATCCAGCACGTGGTAGTCCTGCAGACGGATTTCCACCGGCAGGCCGGCGCACAGCCCGCGCGCGAAATCGGCCTGTTCCTGCGAGATGGTGATGCCCACGCCTTCCACGCCATGGCGTTCGGCGGCGTACTTCAATGCCTCGCCCCAGCCGCAGCCGATGTCCAGCACGCGCATGCCCGGGCGCAGCCCAAGCTTGCGGCAGATCAGGTCGAGCTTGGCTTCCTGCGCGTCATCCAGATTGCCGGCCTGGCGCCAGTAGCCGCAGCTGTACACCAGCCGCTTGCCGAGCATCGCCCGGTACAGGTCGTTGCCAAGATCGTAATGGCGCTTGCCGACTTCATAGCTGCCCTGCCCGGCCTGCAGGTTGAACAGCCTGGCCTTGAGCGCATCCCATACTTCGCCGCCGCCGTGCACGCGCTCGTCCAGCCGCGCCGCCAGCAGGTGAGTGAGGAAGGCATCGAGCGAACGCGCCTGCCACCAGCCGTCCATGTAGCTCTCGCCCAGGCCGAGCGAGCCTTCGGCCAGCACCCGCGCATGGAAGCGCGGGTCGAGGATGTCGATGTCCTGCGGGCGCTCCCCGCCAGGGGTGATGCCCGCCTCGTGCAGCAGTGCTTCGACGCGTCGTTGCAGCCCTGCATCCATCGCTGGCCTCCACGGTTCAAGGGTGTGCGAACAGCTCCCGGTAGTCGGCGGCCACGTGCGGCAGCAGCACGGCGGCCGGCACGTCCACGGTCTGCGTGCCGTCCGAATACGGACCGACCTGGTACGGCGGGAATACGAAGCGCAGCGCGGCGATATGGCCGGCGGTGTCCATCACCGGCTGGAACTGCGCGAAATTGGCGGCATCCGGCGCGGTGCCCTCGTCGATCATCTTCGACAGGTTGCGCACCTGGGCCTGCTGTTCCTCCGGCGTCATCTCCTCGCCCTGCGCGCGGACCATCGCCTGCTCCAACAGCTTGTCGCTGGTGTAGTCGCTGACCGCCTGCCAGCCCTTCGGCGAATCGATCAGGGTCTGCGCGGTCAGCAACTGCGCCTTCTCCGGCAGCCAGACAAAACGCGCCACCAGCGGCTGGCCATGCGCGCCGCCGGTATAGCTGCTGCCCTCGGCCGACACCGCCACCACGCGCGGCGTGTCCACGGCCATGTCGAAGGCCAGCGACAGTTCATACGGCGCCGTGGGCTTGTCGTTGCCGAGTTCGTCCACCGCCTTGAGCAGTTCGGCCTTGGCGTGCTCGGCATAGCCGGACAGTGCCTGGGCCAGGCCTGGGTACCTGTTGGCGGCAGGCGGATAGCTGATGCCCAGCACATAACGGGCATTGGTCTCGATCACGTCGTGCAGTTCCACCGCCGCCGGCGCGGCGTCGGCCGGCACCTCGGCGGCCGGAGCCTCGTCCGTGGCCACCACCGGCGCCTGCGCATCGTCCTTCCTGCATCCTGCCATCGCCAGCACGATCAATGCCGCCGCACAGGCTCCCTGTCCCAACCTTTTCATGTCCTTTCCTTTCTCGATGGATCGCGCGGTTCCACCCGGAACCGCGTCCGGCGCGGATTATCCCAGCAGGTCCGCGTATTCTCCATGGCGCTGCATGAAGGCCGCCGCATAACTGCATTCGGGAACCACCTTGAGGCCATCCGCGCGCGCATGCGCCAGCGCGGCGCGGGTCAGCAGCGCGGCGATGCCGCGGCCGCCGAGGGCATCGGGTACGCCGGTATGGGTGATGACCATCGCGCCGTCGCGCCGCAGGTAGTCGAGTACCGCCTGCTGGCCGTCGATGGCGAGGGTGAAGCGATGCGCGGCCGCGTCGTGCGCGACGGGCGGAAGTGCGGAATCGTCATGGTGCATGGCCTGGTTCCCCGGACTGGATGCGTCCATTGTGCCGCGGCCGCACGCCGGTGTGACGTGAAAGGCGGACCCTGCCGCCGCAGGGCGTCACTTTCCGACATGCCCCTGTACGCCACAGCGCCTGTCTCCATGCAGCCCAAGGGATAGGACACACTGGCATGCGGCTTGCTGCATGGCCCGGTCATTTCCTCCTCGCCGCGCCATGCCTGCACCGTTCGACGCTTCGCGCCCACCGCCCTCCGACGACCACGATGCGATCCTGTTGGAAGGGCTGTTCCAGCTCGCCTTCAGCGGCGAAACCCGGAGCTGGGAATTCGAGAAGATCGACGAGGAAATCCACGCGCGGCTGTTGCAGGCCTATCCGGCCTGAGCGCCCGCCGCGCGCGTCCTCAGCGCCCGAAACGCGGGTTCATCAGCTGCTCCACGAAGAGCTGCATCACCTGCGGCTCCATGAACAGCATGAACATCACGCCGAACGCGGCACCGGCCAGGTGCGCGCTGTGGTTGACGTTGTCACCGCCGCGCTTGTCCATCCAGATGCTGTAGCCCACGTAGAACACGCCATAAAGAATGGCCGGGGCCGGGATGAAGAACACGAAGATCAGCGACCACGGCGAGATCAGGATGAAGGCGAACAGCACCGCCGACACCGCACCGGACGCGCCCAGGCTCAGGTAGTTGGGATTCTTCTGGTTCTTCAGGTAGCTGGGCAGGATCGAGACCACCAGCGCCGACAGGTAGAACAGCGGATACGTCCACCAGTTGCCGGTCACGCGCAGCATGATCTGCTCGATCAGCCGTCCGAAGAAGAACAGCGTGACCATGTTGAACAGCAGGTGGGAGAAATCGGCGTGGATGAAGCCGTAGGTCACCAGCCGGTCGTACTGGCGATGGCGGTCGACCGCCGGCGGCCACAGGATCAGCCGGTCGGCAAGCTTGCGGTTGCTGAGGGCCAGCCACGAGACCAGGCTGGTGACGGCGATCAGTAGCAGGGTTATCGGTCCTTGCATGTTCAGGCTGCCCGGTAGTTGTCGACCATCCTGTAGCGGCGCGCGTACAGGCCGAATGCCAGCGCCGCCACGAAGGCGAAGCCGGCGAAGAAGAACATCAGGAACGCCGCCTCGCTCAGCCCGGTGCCGGCGATGCGTTCGGTCACCGCGTCGTTTCGCACCGCCGCGTTGGACAGCAGCACCCACAGGTTGCCGATGGTGGTGGTCAGGTTCCAGAAACTCATGACCACGCCCTTCATCGACGCCGGGGCCTGGCTGTAGGCGAACTCCAGGCCGGTGGCCGATACCAGCACCTCGCCGAAGGTGAGCAGCGCGTACGGCAGGATCTGCCAGAAGATGGACATGGCATTGCCGCCGTCCATCACCACCTGCAGGCTGCCCACCACCACCCAGGCCAGGCCGCTGAAGGCGATGCCGGCGGTCATGCGTCGCAGCGCGGTCGGCTCGAAGCCGAAGCGGCGCAGCGCCGGGTACAGCACCAGGTTGTTGAAGGGAATCAGGATCATCACCAGCAGCGGATTGATCGCCTGCATCTGTGACGCGGTGAACCACGTCGGCATCGCCATCTGCTGGCCCTGCAGCACCCAGGTCGAGGCCTTCTGGTCGAACAGCGAGAAAAACGGCGTGGTCAGGGCGAAGATCACCAGCACCTTGAGCACCGAGCGCACGCCTTCCACCGCGGCGTCGGGGTGCGCGCCACGAGCGCGTTCCAGCTGCAGCATGGTGCCGCCGCCGATGCCAGCCAGCAGCGCCACCAGCGCCAGGCACAGGTAGATCACCACGCCCAGCCCGCCTTCGCGCACGCCGGCCAGGGTCATCACCGCCAGCGCCAGCGCCCACAGCGCCAGCCCCGCACCTGCCAGCGCCACCAGCAGGCCGGCGTTGCCCTGCCCCGGCGCGCGCGCCAGCAGCGCGGTGCGCACCACGTTGGCGAACGAATGCGGGTCCTTCGGCGGCAGCGGCACCAGCACGTAGCGCCGGCGTCCCAGCCAGAACACGAACGTGGCCACGAACATCAGGATGCCCGGAATGCCGAAGGCCCATTGCGGCCCCAGGTTTTTCAGCGCCAGCGGGATCAGCAGCGAGGCGAACAGCGAACCGAAGTTGATGATCCAGTAGAAGGCGTCGAACACGACCTTGGCCAGGTGCTTGTTCGACTGGTCGAACTGGTCGCCCATGAACGAGGCCACCAGCGGCTTGATACCGCCGGCGCCCAGCGCGATCAGGCCCAGGCCGAGGAAGAAGCCCTGCCGGCTGCCCTCGAACAGCGCCAGGCACAGGTGGCCGACGCAGTAGATCAGGCTGAACCACAGGATGGTGCGGTACTTGCCGAAGAAACGGTCGGCCAGCCAACCGCCGAGCAGCGGGAAGAAATACACGCCGATCATGAAGCTGTGCATGATGTCCTTGGCCTCGCCGGCACGGCCGCCGGCGGTCACCTCCTGCAGCAGCAACGAGGTGATCAGGAACTGCACCAGGATGTTGCGCATCCCGTAGAAGCTGAAGCGCTCGCAGGCTTCGTTGCCGATGATGTAGGGAATCTGGCGGGGCATGCCGGCCTTGCCGGCGGGCGCTGCTGCCACGTCGTTGCTCGTCATCTGTAAGGCGGTCCTGCGGGTGCAAAGAGGGCAAGCGTAACGCAAGCGGCCCTCCCGGCGCCCGCAGCACGGCGTCGGCGCCGCGCCTGCACGGCTCCTAGACAGGGCCGCACGCTAGCATGACAGCCAGTCCGTACTGGTCGTCGCAATGAAGCACTGGGGCTGTCTGGCGCTGCTCGCCTTGTCCTTCGCCGTGGCCGCCGAGCCCGCCACGCCGGTGCTGCGGATCGCCAGCCTCCGCCTGCCGCAGGACAGCGCGCAATGGAACCAGCAGCGCGAACGGATACTGGCCCTGCTGGCGGACCTGCGCGCGGACGTGATCGCGGTGCAGGACGTGCAGCAGTCGCCCGACGCGCCCAATCCCGCGTGCTGGCTGGCCACACGGCTCAGATACAGCTGCGACTTCATCACCGCCGACCCGCCCAGCCATGCGCAGCGCCACGGCAGCGCGGTGCTGGCCGGCCTGGACGTGCTGGAGGACGGCATCACCCTGCTGCATGGCCAGGGCCAGCTGACCGCCGCCGGCATGCAGCGCGCGCGATTGGACCGCAAGGTGGTCAACATCTACATCGCGCGCATCGCGCCGGACGGCAACGACCAGGACGTACGCGCGCAGCAGGCCTCGGACCTGCTCGCCTGGATCGGCGCGACCGACGCGGACCAGCCTTCGCTGGTCGTGGGCGAGTTCTCCGCGCCCACCGACGAACTGGTCAGGCAGTTGCCGGGCTTCCAGCCGGCGCGCCGGAATCCTTCCGCACGGCGCGCCACGGCAAACGGCGCGGCGGGCATCCGCCCGCACGGGCTGGACGTGCTCTACCAGGTGCGCAGTTTCGCCGACGTCGCCCAGCAGGCCGTGGAACTGGCGCCGGCCGGGCAGGAATCGGCGCCGCTGGCGTTGGGCGTGATGACCACCCTGCGCCTGATCGGCGGAGCGACGGCGGACGCGCCGGCCCCCTGAACGACGAAGCCGGGCGTTTCCGCCCGGCTCCGCTTCCACTCTTCTGCCGGCAGGCGGGTCGTGCCCCGCCCGCGCAGGCAGCCATCGCCCGTCAGGCCACGGCTTCCTCGTAACGGCGCTCCACTTCCTTCCAGTTGATCAGGCTGTAGAAGGTCTCGATGAACTCGGCGCGGCGGTTCTGGAACTTCAGGTAGTAGGCGTGCTCCCACACGTCGATGGTCAGCACCGGGGTGCGGCCGTCCATCAGCGGGCTTTCCTGGTTGCCGGTCTTCTCGACCAGCAGCTTCTTGTCGGCGGTCACGCTCAGCCAGGCCCAGCCGGAACCGAACTGGGTCAGCGCGGCCTTGGTGAAGGCTTCCTTGAACTTGTCGAAGCCGCCGAGCTGCTCGTCGATGGCCTTGCCCAGCGCGCCGCCCGGGGTACCGCCGGCGTTCGGGCCGATCACGTCCCAGAACAACGAGTGGTTGCCATGGCCGCCGCCCTGGTTGCGTACGCCCTGCTGCAGGTTCTCCGGCAGGGTCTTGACCTTGCGCAGCAGCTCGTCGATCGGCAGGTCGGCGTACTCGGTGCCTTCCACCAGCGCGTTGAGGTTGTTGACGTAGGTCTGGTGGTGCTTGCCGTGGTGGATCTCCACCGTGGCCGCATCCATGTACGGTTCCAGCGCGTCGGTGGCGTAAGGCAGCTTGGGCAGGGTAAAGGCCATGAGGGATCTCCTTGGGTTTTATGCCTGGGGGCGTTGTTTCGTTATCCGGCGCCTGCCGGACGGTGCACCGGCAATGGTAGGCAGGAAGCGGCAACTTACCAAGGCCGATGTAAAGGAAACTTCGTCCTGCCGTGAGTACAAACGGTCGGCAGGCAGCGAACGCCTGTCGCTGCGATGGCCCGCGTTCAAGAAAAATCCCGCGCAGACGCGATAATCGGCCTTTCCACGCGACACAGGCCGACGCCCCATGCGCAAACCCCTGCTCCTGCTCACCGCCACGATCCTGCTGGTGGCCGGCCTGTGGGCCATGCGCACGCTGCAGCAGCCGCCGCCCCCGCAGTTCGCGCCCTCGCTGGGCGAACCCGCGGCGCCAGCGGTCACCGAGGAACCGCGCCGGCCCGGCGCGACCGACCCGCTGCCGGCCTTCCTGCCCGCGGAAGCGCACGACACCATCGCGCTGATCCTGCGCGGCGGCCCGTTCCCGCACCGCCAGGACGGCACCGTGTTCGGCAACCGCGAGCGGCGCCTGCCGCAGCGCCCGCGCGGCTATTACCACGAGTACACGGTGCGTACGCCGGCCGTGGGCCACCGCGGCGCGCGTCGGATCATCACCGGCGGCGATCCGCCCGACGTCTGGTATTACACCGACGACCACTACGAGACCTTCCGCGGTTTCGAAGTACCGGCCAACGGAGGCACGCGATGAGCGACAGTGGATTCGACATGGGCCTGGAGGATGTCGGCCAGGCCGGCGTCTATGGCGTGGGCCACGGCGATCTCGGCGGACTGGCCGCCGCCGCGCGCGATGCCGGGCTGAAAGTGCTGCGCGTGGACCTGGAGGCCTGCACCGACAAGCGCACCCTGCTGCTGCGCATCGGCACCCAGCTGGATTTCCCGGCGGGCCGGGGCCGCAACTGGGACGCGCTGTCCGACGCGCTGCGCGACCTGTCCTGGCTGCCCGCCAACGGTTACGCGCTGCTGTTCGGCGATGCCGGCGACCTGCGCCAGGGCAACCGCGGGGATTTCGACACGCTGCTGGACATCCTCGCCGAAGCCGCGGCCAGCTGGGCCGAGGACAATGTGCCGTTCTGGGCGTTCTTCGAACTGCCCGGCGGTGGCGAGGACGCTGCCGACCCGGACGAAACCTGAGCCGGCCTCAGGCCGCGGCGTCCGCCGGCCCCTTGAGCTCGATCATGTTGCCGTCGGGATCGGTGAAATAGAGCGAAAGCCCGTCGCCCTCTGCGCCGAAGTTGACCTCCGCCGCACCCAGCGGGGCGAGTCCATGGCGATGCAGATGCGCGACGATGCCCGCCTCGTCGAACGGCTCGACGCGCAGGCACAGGTGATCGACATTGCGCGCGCCCTCGCCCGGCGCATCGCCGCCGCGGGCGCCCAGGGTGCCGTCCACGCTCACCAGATCGATCATCGACGCGCCGGCGCGCAGATGGACCAGGCCCAGATGGTCGCGCTGCCGGACCACCTCGCAGCCGAGCACGGCCCGGTAGAAGGCAATGCTGCGCGGCAGGTCGCGGACGCGGAAAACCACGTGGTCGATGCGCTGCACCGAGAAAGGCGTGTCCATCGCATGCTCCATGAAGAAACCGGGGGAAACGCGGCCGACGGCGCGGTTCTTCCGCGCTCGGATTGTCACACAGCAACAGCCGACCGGTGGGCGCCGGGAGGACAGCGCGCAGGAGCGCACTTCCGTGCGCGACCGGCCTTCCCGGCAAAGCCCCATCGCGCACGGAAGTGCGCTCCTACGGGTTCCACGGAAGCCTGCGTCAGCCGTCGAGCTCTTCCCAGCGCACGTAAGCGGCGTCCAGTTCGGCCTGCACCCTGCTCAACTGCTGCGTATGCGCGGTGACCTCGGCGCTGGAGCGGGTATAGAACGCAGGGTCGTTCATCGCGCCGGTCAGGCCTTCCACGTCCCGTTCCAGCTGCTCGATCTTCGCCGGCAGCTGTTCCAGTTCGCGCGCGTCCTTGAAGCTGAGCTTGCGCTTGGCCGGCGCGGCCTCGGCGACCGGCACGGCCGCCGGCTGCGCGGCAGGCACCGCGGTGGCCGACGCCTTGGCCACGGCCATCGCGCTCTGCGCCGGCGCCGGGCGCTGGCGCAGCGAGTCGCTGTAACCGCCGACGTAGTCGCCCACCTTGCCCGCGCCTTCCAGCACCAGGGTGGAGGTGACCACGTTGTCGAGGAAGTCGCGGTCGTGGCTGACCAGCAGCAGGGTGCCGGTGTAGTCGCCCAGCAGTTCTTCCAGCAGCTCCAGGGTTTCCACGTCCAGGTCGTTGGTCGGTTCGTCCATCACCAGCAGGTTGGACGGCTGCGCGAACAGCTTGGCCAGCAGCAGGCGGTTGCGCTCGCCGCCGGACAACCGCGTGATCGGCGCGCGCGCGCGCTCCGGGGTGAACAGGAAGTCCTGCAGGTAGGCATGCACGTGCTTGCGCTTGCCATTGAGGTCGATGAAATCCGCGCCTTCGGCCACGTTCTCGATCGCGCTCCAGTCTTCGCGCAGGGTGGCGCGATACTGGTCGAAATACGCGATCTGCAGGTTGGTACCCTGGCGCACCTCGCCGCTGTCCGGCTGCAGTTCGCCCAGCAGCAGCTTCAGCAGGGTGGTCTTGCCGCTGCCGTTGGGGCCGATCAGGCCGATGCGGTCGCCGCGCAGGATGGTGGTTTCGAAATCCTTGACCATCACCCGCTCGCCAAAGGCGAAGGAGATGTTCTTGATGTCGATGACCTTCTTGCCGGAATTCTCGCCACCGGCCGCTTCCAGCTTGACGTTGCCACTGAGTTCGCGGCGCTGGCTGCGCTCGTTGCGCATTGCCTTGAGCCGGCGCACGCGGCCTTCGTCGCGGGTGCGGCGGGCCTTGATGCCCTGGCGGATCCACACTTCCTCCTGCGCCAGCAGCTTGTCGAAGCGGGCGTTTTCCTGCGCCTGCGCGTTGAGGCGCTCTTCGCGACGGCGCTCATAGTTGTCCCAGTCGCCCGGCCAGCTGGTGACCTGGCCGCGGTCGATCTCGACGATGCGGGTGGCCAGCGCGCGCAGAAAGCGACGGTCGTGGGTGACGAACACCACGCAGCCATTCCAGCCCTTGAGGAAGGTTTCCAGCCAATCGATGGCTTCGATGTCCAGGTGGTTGGTCGGCTCGTCCAGCAGCAGCACGTCCGGGCTGGCGACCAGCGCACGCGCCAGCAGCACGCGGCGCTTCATGCCGCCGGACAGGCGGCCGAATTCGGCATCGCCGTCCAGTTCCAGCTTGGTCAGTGTCTCGGACACGCGCTGGTCCAGCGCCCAGCCATCGGCGGCGTCGATCTTCGCCTGCACCTTGCCCATGGCATCGCCATCGAACACTTCGGCATGGCTCAGGCGGTGGAACTCGGCCAGCCAGTGGCCCAGCTCGCCCAGCCCGTCGGCGACCACGTCGAACACGCTGCCGGCGGCGCCATGCGGCACCTCCTGCTCCAGGCGGGTGACGCGCACGCCCTGCTGGACGCGCACTTCGCCGTCGTCCGGCTTCAACTCGCCGGCCATCAGCTTCATGAGGGTGGATTTGCCGGCGCCGTTACGGCCGATCAGGGCGATGCGCTCGCCGCTTTCGATCGACAGTTCGGCTTTTTCCAGCAACAACGGGCCGCCGACGCTGTAGTCGACGTTCTGCAGGGTGATCAAAGGCATGCGCGCATTGTACGGGAGCCACGCTCAGGCGTCGGCGAACGTGTCCTCATCCAGCGCCAGCAGATGGCGCAGGCTGGCGGGCACCCGCTTGCCCGGATGCCGCACCACCCACAGGTGGCGGTGCAGCGGCGGCAATGGCGTGACCAGTTCGTGCAGCCGCCCCAGCGCGACCAGGTCGGCCACCGCGTGCCGCGACAGGCAGGCCAGACCGAGCCCGGCCACGGCGCCCTGCTTGATCGCCTCGGTACCGCCAAGCTGCAGCACTTCGGCGAAGCCGTGCAGGTGCGGCAGCAATGCCTGCTCGGCCGCTTCGCGGGTGCCGGAACCGGGCTCGCGCAGCAGCCAGCAGGCGCTGCGCAGCCGCGCCATGTCCGCGCCCGCCCGCAGCGTTGCCGCCTGCGGATGGCGGTCGCCGAATACGATGACCAGTTCGTCCTCGCGCCAGACCGCCACCTCCAGCCCCGGCTCATGGCACGGGCCTTCGATCAGGCCGATGTCCACCTCCAGCCGCAGCACGGCGCTGGCCACCTCGCGGGTATTGCCGATCACCAGGTCGACATGGGCCTGGCCGTTGCCGTCGCGCAGGTCGGCGATGCGCGCCGGCATCAGGTAGTTGCCGATGGTGGTGCTGGCGCCGACCCGCCAGCGCACCGGCGCGGCGGTTTCATCACTCCGGCGGAAGCGGCGTTCGATGTCGTCCATGCCCGCCAGCAGGGCGCGCGCCTCCGGCAGCAGGGCGCGACCGTGGCCGTTGAGCACCAGCCGCCGCCCGACGCGGTCGAACAGCGCCAGCCCGAGCAGGCTTTCCAGTTCCCCCAGCGCCGCGCTCACCGCCGACTGCGACAGGCCGATGGTTTCGCCCGCGGCGGTGGTCGTTCCCGCGTCGGCGATGGCCGAGAAGATCTGCAACTGGCGCAGGGAAAGATGCATGAATTACCCATAAAACAGGTTGATACTACAAATAGTATCCGTTTTACGGGTGATCATGCCGCCCTCAGGATGGGCCACCTTCTGATAACCATCCGTCATGAATACCGCCACGCAAGGGCTGGCTCCCGCCCACCCCTCCCGTCTCCTTCCCGGTCTGCTGCTGACCGCCGCCGTCGCCGGCCTGTCCACCTGGCTCGGCACCCTGCCGTGGATGCAGGCGCACGGCATCAGCGCGCTGACGCTGGCCATCGTGATCGGCATCGTCCTCGGCAATACCGTCTACGCCGCGCTGGCACCGCGCGCAGCCGCCGGCGTCGGCTTCTCCAAGGCCACGCTGCTGCGCGCTGGTATCGTCCTCTACGGCCTGCGCCTGACCCTGCAGGACATCGGCCAGGTCGGCGCCACCGGCGTGCTGATCGACGCGCTGGTGCTGTGTTCCACCTTCGCCCTGGCCTGGTGGCTGGGTTGCCGGGTACTCGGGCTGGAACGCAACACGGCCCTGCTGATCGGCGCCGGCAGTTCCATCTGCGGCGCCGCCGCGGTGATGGCTGCCGAACCGGTGGTCAAGGGCCGCGCCGAGCAGGTGGCCGTCGCCGTGGCGACCGTGGTGGTGTTCGGCACGCTGGCGATGTTCCTGTACCCGCTGCTCTACCAGTGGGGCATGGACGCTGGCTGGATGCCGCTGGACGAAACCGGCTTCGGCGTGTTCACAGGCTCCACCGTGCATGAAGTGGCGCAGGTGGTGGCCGCCGGCCGCGCCGTCAGCCAGCCGGCCGCCGACGCCGCGGTCATCGCCAAGATGGTGCGGGTGATGATGCTGGCGCCGTTCCTGGTCGGACTGTCGGCGCTGCTGGCGCGCGGTCGCCTTGCCGGCAACGGCCAGCGCTCGAAGATCGCGGTTCCCTGGTTCGCCTTCGGCTTCATCGCCATGGTCGGCTTCAACTCGCTGCAACTGCTGCCGGCACGGCTGGTCGCCACGCTGGTCGATCTGGATACCGCCCTGCTGGCGATGGCAATGGCGGCCCTGGGCCTGACCACCCACGTCTCGGCCCTGCGCCAGGCCGGCACCCGGCCGCTGCTGCTGGCGGTACTGCTGTTCGCCTGGCTGCTGGGCGGCGGGCTGCTGATCAACCTCGGCGTGCGGGCCATCCTGTAGGTGCGGGGCTTGCCCCGCACAGGGCTTTTCCGGCGAAGCCCGATCACGCATCAGGGGGCGCACCTACATTCCGTCGCGCCATCTGCGAAAATGCCGCATGACCGATTTCTCTACCCTGCCGCTGTCGCCGGCACTCGCTCCCGGCATCGACGCGCTGGGCTATACCGCCATGACCCCGGTGCAGGCGCTGAGCCTGCCGCCGATCCTGGAAGGGCGCGATGTGATCGCCCAGGCCCCCACCGGCAGCGGCAAGACCGCCGCGTTCGGCCTGGGCCTGCTGAACCGGCTCGATCCGGCCACCATCCGTACCCAGGCACTGGTGCTCTGCCCCACCCGCGAACTGGCCGACCAGGTCGGCAAACAGCTGCGCAAGCTGGCCACCGGCATCCCCAACCTCAAGCTGCTGGTGCTGACCGGTGGCGTGCCGCTGGGTCCTCAGCTGGCGTCGCTGGAAGCGCACGACCCGCAGGTGGTGGTGGGCACGCCCGGCCGCGTGCAGGAGCTGGCGCGCAAGCGCGCGCTCAACCTCGGCCAGGTGCGCACGTTCGTGCTCGACGAAGCCGACCGCATGCTCGACATGGGCTTCGAGGAGCCCATCCGCGAGATCGCCGGCCGCACCCACAAGGAACGCCAGAGCCTGCTGTTCTCGGCGACCTTCCCCGATGAAATCCGCGAACTGGCCCGCGCCCTGCTCAACGAACCGGTGGAAGTCACCATCGACGGCCAGCAGGAAGCCCCGGCCATCCAGCACCTGTTCTTCGAGGTCGAATCCGCGCACCGGCAGAAGGCGCTGGCCGGTCTGCTGCTCAAGTACACGCCCGAATCGGCGGTGGTGTTCTGCAACACCCGCAAGGACGTGGACGAAGTGGCCAACTCGCTGCGCCAGTTCGGCTTCTCCGCGCTGGCCCTGCATGGCGACATGGAGCAGCGCGACCGCGACGAAGTGCTGCTGCAGTTCTCCAACCGCAGCTGCAACGTGCTGGTCGCCAGCGACGTGGCCGCGCGCGGCCTGGACGTGGAAGACCTGGCCGCGGTGGTCAACTACGAGATGCCCAGCGATCTGGACACCTACCGCCACCGCGTCGGCCGCACCGCCCGCGCCGGCCGCAGCGGCCTGGCGCTGAGCTTGGTCGCCGGCCGCGAGCGCCACCGCGCCGATGCGCTGGAAGCCGACCAGGGCAGCGCCCTGAACTGGCAGAAGACCCCGCTGGCCACCGCACGCCCAGCGCAGTTGCCGCAGGCGGCGATGACCACGCTGCGCATCGATGGCGGCAAGACCGACAAGCTGCGCGCCGGCGACATCCTCGGCGCCCTCACCGGCGATGCGGGACTGTCGGGCAAGGCCATCGGCAAGATCGACATCTTCCCCACCCGCTCCTACGTGGCCATCGCCCGCGAACAGGTCGGCAAGGCCGTGGCGCGGCTGGAAGCCGGCAAGATCAAAGGCAAGCGGTTCCGCGTACGGAAGATGTAGGACCAGGAACGCAGGAGCGCACTTCAGTGCGCGGGGCTCTACCGGGGAAGCCCCAGCGCGCACTGAAGTGCGCTCCTGCGCCAGTGCGCTCCTACGCCCGATACACCAGCGTCGCCTGCAACGGCAGGCCTCCGGGCCAGCGCTGGCGGCCGCCCAGTCCATCCAGTTCCACCAGCACCGCCGCACCCAGCACCTCGGCTTCGAGCCGATGCGCCAGCAACAGCGCCGCGGCAAGCGTGCCGCCGGTGGCCAGCACATCGTCGACCAGCAGCACCCGTGCTCCCGGCGCGATGGCGCCGGCGCAGACCTCGATGCGGTCGCTGCCGTATTCCAGTGCGTACTCCTGCATCAGGGTGGCACCGGGCAGCTTGCCCGGCTTGCGCACCGGCACGAAGCCGGCACCCAGTTCCAGCGCCAGCGCGGCACCGAGGATGAAGCCGCGCGCTTCCACGCCCAGCACCGCCTGCACCCCGGCCGCGCGCCACGGCCCGGCCATCGCCGCGATCGCGGCGCGGAAAGCGGCGGCATCGGCCAGCAGCGGCGTGATGTCCTTGAAGCGGATGCCGGGCCGGGGGAAATCGGCCACCTCGCGGATCGCGCCGGACCAGTCGGGATAGGTGTTCGTCATATGGGTCATTGAACCGCAGGGAATCAGGAGCTGCACGAAAGCATCGAGCAGCCGGCGCGCTCGCGCGCCCACTCCGGGCGGCGTTGAGCAAATGCCTCGCGGCCGGGCTGCTCGTCATACGGGCGACGCAGCACTTCCTGCAACTCGGCGATGCCTGCCGTATCGCCCTGCTCGGCGCGGTCGATGGCCTGCTGCGCCAGCCAGTTGCGCAGCACGTACTTCGGATTGGCGGCCAGCATGATGCGGCGCCGCTCCTCCGTCGGCAGGTTGGTGTCGCGCACGCGCGCGGCATGGCGCTGCAGCCAGTCCAGCAGGCCGGGCATCACCCGTGCGCGGCGCCCGGGCGAATAGAACGCTTCTTCCAGCGCGGCCGCATCCAACTGCAGGGGATCGACATCGGCCAGCGCACGGAACGCCAGGGTCATGTCCATCTCGCCTTCGTGCAGCAGTTCCCGGAACCGCGCCATCAATGCCTCATCGCCCTCGCGGTACCTGCCCAGGCCGAGCTTGGCGACCAGGTTGCCGCGCTCGCATGCGGCGAAACGCGCCTGGAAGGCATCCAGCCCGGCCTGCAGCGGCGCCGCCTCGTCGAACAGCGGCGACAACGCCTGCGCCAGCCGGACCAGGTTCCAGTACGCCACCTGCATCTGCGTGCCGAAGCGGTAGCGGCGGCCCTGCGCGTCGGTGGTGTTCGGCGTCCAGTCCGGGTCGTAGTCTTCGACCCAGCCATACGGGCCGTAGTCGATGGTCAGGCCGAGCACGGACATGTTGTCGGTATTCATCACTCCATGCACGAAGCCCACCTGCATCCATTGCGCGACCATCTCCGCGGTGCGCGTGCAGATCTCGACGAACCAGTCTGCCTGGCGCGAGGAGCCGGCCTGCAGGTGCGGGAAATCGCGGTCGATGCAGAAATCCACCAGTCGCTGCAGCAGCGCCAGGTCGCCGCGCGCGGATGGCAGCTCGAAACTGCCGAAGCGGATGAACGAGGGCGCCACCCGGCAGACCACCGCGCCCGGTTCGCCGCGCGGATGGCCGTCGTAGAACATGTCGCGCACCACGGTTTCGCCGGTGCTGACCAGGCTCAGGGCGCGTGTGGTCGGCACGCCGAGGTGATGCATGGCCTCCGAGCACAGGAATTCGCGGATCGACGAACGCAGCACCGCGCGGCCATCCGCACCCCGCGAGTACGGTGTCGGCCCCGCCCCCTTGAGCTGCAGTTCCCAGCGCCCGCCGCCGGCAAGCAGTTCGCCGAGCGAAATGGCGCGGCCATCACCCAGCTGCCCGGCCCAATGTCCGAACTGGTGCCCGCCATAGTTGGCCGCCCACGGCTGCATGCCGGCATACAGCGCATTGCCACCGAATACCTCGGCGAAATCCGGCGCCTGCATGGCTTCCGCATCGAAACCCAGCATCGTCGCTGCTTCGGGCGAATGCGCCAGCAACCGCGGCGCCGCCACCGGCGTCGGCATCACCTGCGACCAGGCCGCGCCGAGCACCTCGCGCCGGCGCGATCCGGTTTCGGCGTCGCCGGGCAGTTCGTGCAGGAAGCGGTTGTCGAAATGCAGTACCTGGGTATCCATCGGCAGGAGATGGGGGCTGGGCTCGATGTCACAAGCACGGCCGCTGGAAGGCCGCGTCATTCCCGTAAAAGCAGCCGCCGGGAATGGTTCCGACACAAATAAAAACGCCGGAAGCTTTCGCTTCCGGCGTTCTGGCTACCTTGCGGTTGCGAGGGGTCGATTAGACCGCCTGCACCTGGTCAGCCTGCATGCCCTTCTGGCCCTGCACGGCGACGAAGGTCACCTTCTGGCCTTCCTGCAGCGACTTGAAGCCGGTGCCCTGGATGGCACGGAAGTGCACGAACAGGTCGGGGCCGCTTTCCGGGGTGATGAAACCAAAACCCTTGGCATCGTTGAACCACTTCACCGTGCCGGTCTGACGCTCAGACATTACAAACTCCTGGAACTATTGATTGGAAATCGCAGCCACCGGGGATCGGGGCCGAGACTGAGTTGCAGGCGTTGGTAAAACGGAACGATGAGCGGATCGGTGAGGATCAGCTGCATCAGGCCACGATTCACGGTGACCCTTGCAAGCACAGTGGGGCGAAAGATACGCGGCTTTCCGCCAAAAAGCGACAAATACCGTATTCATCCGTCCCGCAGGCGGTCGTCGGGGCAACAATCCCGGCAAATTCATTGGCTTGGCGGTTCGGGGAGGGCGCCTGATATCCCGGATCGGCAGCCCCGGCGGCTAGACTGCGCGGCATGGAATCCGCCCTTCCCGCCCCGGCGCCCCGCATCTGGGTCGATGCCGACGCCTGCCCCGCCGTCATCCGCGACATTCTTTACCGCGCCGCCGAACGTACCCGGATCGAGGTGATCCTGGTCGCCAACCGCTGGCTGCAGACGCCGGCCTCGCGCTTCGTCCGCGCCATGCAGGTCGCCGGTGGCCCGGACGTGGCCGACGATGCCATCGCCGAGCGCGTCGTCGCCGGCGACCTGGTGGTGACCCAGGACATCCCGCTGGCCGCGCGCGTACTGGCCGTAGGTGCCGCCGCGCTGGACCCGCGCGGCGGGCCGTTCAGCGCCGACAGCATCGCGCAGCGCCTGTCGATACGCGATTTCATGGCCGAACTGCGCGGCGCGGGCGTCCAGACCGGCGGCCCGGCCAGCCTGCACACACGCGACCGCCGGGCCTTCGCCGCACGGCTCGACCAATGGCTGGCGCGACAACGCTGAAGTGCAGGCCGCCGGGCATGCGCCCGCGCAGTAGAATGACGGTCTTTGCCCCGTGATCCCATGGCCCTCACCGCCACCATCCGCAAGGCCGAGCTGCAGATCAGCGACATGGACCGCGGCTACTACGCGACCCACCACCTGACCCTGGCCCAGCACCCCTCCGAGACCGACGAGCGCCTGATGGTGCGCCTGCTCGCCTTCGCGCTGAACGCCGACGACCGCCTGGAGTTCGGCCGCGGCCTGAGCACCGACGACGAGCCGGACCTGTGGCAGCACGACTACACCGGCGACATCCTGCAATGGATCGACCTCGGCCACCCGGACGAATCGCGCGTGCGCAAGGCCTGCAACCGCAGCCGCCAGGTGCGGGTGATCAATTACGGCGGCAACGCCTCGGACATCTGGTGGCAGAAGCAGGGCAAGGGCCTGGCCCGTTTCGGCAATCTGTCGGTGATGGATCTGGACGCCGGGTTCGTCGAGCGCTGGGGCCAGCAGATCCAGCGGGCGATGCGCTGGAGCCTGCTGATCCAGGACGGCGAGGTGCAGATCCTCAACGACCAGGTCCAGCTCGACATCATCCCCGCCTGGCGCAAGCGCGCGGCGGCCTGAGCGCGCGGTGACGAATCCAGGCATGGGCACGCACCGCTGCGACGTGCTGGTGATCGGCGCCGGCGCCGCCGGGCTGATGTGTGCGCTCACCGCCGGCCAGCGCGGCCGCATCGTGCAGGTGATCGACCACGCCAACAAGGTCGGCAAGAAAATCCTGATGTCCGGCGGCGGCCGCTGCAACTTCACCAATACCGGCACCACCGCCGCCAACTTCCTTTCGGCCAACCCGCATTTCTGCAAATCGGCGCTGGCCCGCTATACCCCGGCCGACTTCATCGAGATGGTCGAGCGGCACCGCATCGCTTACCACGAGAAAGAGCTCGGGCAGCTGTTCTGCGACGTCTCCTCCAAGCTGATCGTGCGCATGCTGCAGGACGAATGCCAGCAGGCGGGCGTGCAGGTCCGCACCGACTGCGCGGTGGAAGGCATCGAACGCGGCGCCGACGGCTTCCGCGTGCGTACCGCCCACGGGCTGTTCCACTGCGCCTCGCTGGTGATCGCCACCGGCGGCCTGTCCATTCCCAGCATGGGCGCCAGCGGTTTCGGCTACGAGGTCGCGCGCCAGTTCGGCCATGAGGTGCTGCCCACCCGCGCCGGGCTGGTGCCGCTGACCCTGAGCGGCAGACACCAGGAACGCTTCGCCGAACTGAGCGGCGTGGCGCTGCCGGTGGAGGCGCGCTGCAACGGACAGGGTTTCCGCAACTTCATGCTGCTGACCCACCGCGGCATCAGCGGCCCGGCGATCCTGCAGATCTCCTCGTACTGGCAGCCCGGCGACGACCTGCGCCTTGACCTGCTGCCCGGCCACGATGCGCTGGAATGGCTGCGCGCGATGAAGCGCGAGCGCGGCGCTTCGGAGCTGCGCACGGTGCTGGCCGAGGTCATGCCCAAGCGGATGGCGCAGCGCCTGTGCGAGCACTGGCTGCCGGACAAGCCGGTGCGCCAGCTCGACGAGCCGCAGCTGAAGCGGGCCGCGGCCCTGCTGGCGGATTTCCCGCTGGTAGCCAGCGGCACCGAGGGCTACCGCACCGCCGAGGTGACGCTGGGCGGCGTGGACACGCGCCAGGTGTCGTCCGCGACCCTGGAATCGCGGCAGGTGCCGGGGCTGCATTTCGTCGGCGAGGTGCTGGACGTGACCGGCTGGCTGGGCGGCTACAACTTCCAGTGGGCCTGGGCCTCGGGGCATGCGGCCGGACAGGCGGCCTGAGGCGCGCGCAGGAACCGCGTCACAGGCAAGCGATCCGCGCATGGACGGCACCGCACCCATGTTGTATTAAACCCGGTCAGAGGGGAGTCCTGAATGCAGAACGGCAAAGAAACAACCCTGCGCCTGCTGATCGTCGACGACAGCGCCGAGAACGCCGAGGCGATCGTCAGCGCCCTGCGCAACAGCGGCATCGCCATCCGCCCGTTCCGGCCGCAGGCACCGGCCGAACTGGTGGACATCCTGTCCGGCCAGTCCATCGACCTGGTGCTTTCGGCGCCCTCGCAGGTGATCCCGCAGGCCCTGCTCAGCCAGCAGATCGCCGCCAGCGGCAAGGACATCCCGACGATCCTGCTGGCCGAACAGGTCGACGAGCAGATGCTGGTGGAGTCCGGCGCCAACGGCATCCGCGCCATCGCCCTGCGCCACCGCCCCGAGCACCTGCTGGCGGTGGTCCGCAACGAATGGACCGACCTGCAGGCGCGCCGCGGCCTGCGCCGGATCGAGGCGCAGATGCGCGAGACCGAGCGCCGCTGCGACGCGCTGATCGCCTCCTCGCGCGACCCCATCGCCTATATCCACGAAGGCATGCACATCCGCGCCAACGAGGCGTACCTGGAGATGTTCGGCTACGAATCGTTCGAGGACGTGGAAGGCATCTCGCTGCTGGACATGGTCGCGCCGCAGCACGTGGAGGACTTCAAGCAGCTGCTGAAGGCGCTGGGCAAGGGTGAGCCGCCGCCGCCGCAGTACGAGGTGCACGCGCGCAACCAGGATGGCGACAGTTTCCCGGCTACGATGGAATTCACCGCCGCCACCTACGAGGGCGAATCCTGCTTCCAGGTGGTGTTTCGCCGCCGCGAGGAGTTCGATCCGGAGCTGGCGCGCGAGGTCGAGGAGCTGCGCCAGCGCGACCAGGTCACCGGCCTGCTCAACCGCCCCACTTTCATGGTGCACCTGGAAAACGCCGTGGCGCAGGTCAGCCGCAGCGAGGGCCAGTACGGCTTCCTGCTTGTGGAGCCGGACCACTACGCGCGCCTGCTGCCCGACATCGGCCTGGATTCGGCCGACGCGCTGGTCGCCGCGCTGGGCCAGCACCTGGCCGCGACCCTCGATGCCGGGCTGTCGGTCGCGCGCTTCGGCGAACACAGCTTCGCCATCCTCGCGCAGGGCGACTATCCGCATACCACGCGGTTGGCCGAGCGCGTGCGCGAAGCCTTCGCCTCGCATGTTTTCAGCGTCGGCGCGCGCTCGGCGACGGTCACCGTCAGCATCGGCGGCGTGCAGGTCGGCGAGAAGATCGCCAGCGTCGGCCAGGTACTGGCACGCGCCAGCGACTGCACCCGCGCCGCGGCCGAACTGGGCGGCAACACGGTCAAGGTCTTCGACCCGGGCGCCGCCGACCGCGTCGAGGAAGAACGCATCCAGCGCTGGGTGGAACTGATGCGCGACGCGCTGGAAGGCGACGGCTTCCAGCTGCGCTTCCGCCCGGTCATCAACCTCATGGGCGAGGCGATCCAGCTGTACGACGCCTCGCTGCGACTGCGCAACAACGACGAGATGGTAGGCCCCTCGACCTTCCTGCCGATCGCCGAGGACCAGGGCCTGCTCGCGCCCATCAACCGCTGGCTGGTCGGCCACGCGATCAAGGCGCTGGGCGAGCGCCGCCGTGCCGGCCACCGCACCCACCTGATGGTGCGCATCACCCCGGAATCGTTCTCCGATCCGCAGCTGCTGGCGGTGATCCGCGACGGCCTGCAGGCCGAGGGCGTGGCGGGCGACCAGCTGTGGCTGCAGGTCCCCGAGGCCAAGGTGTTCACCCACCTGCGCAACGCCCAGCAGTTCCTTGCTGCCGTCTCGGCGCTGGGCTGCAAGGTCGGGTTGGAGCAGTTCGGTTCCGGGCTGGATTCGTTCCAGCTGCTGGCCCACTTCCAGCCGGGCTTCCTCAAGCTGGACAGCAGCTTCACCGCCGATCCGGTCCAGGCCCGCGAACAGCTGCCCAAGACCCAGGAAATCACCGCGCGCGCGCAGTCGGAGAACATCCGCACCATCGCCGAATTCGTCTCGGACGCGGCAACGATGAGCCTGTTGTTCAGTTCCGGCGTGGACTACGTGCAGGGCGATTTCGTCGGCCCGGCCGGCCCGGAGATGAATTTCGAGTTCGGCTGAGCCAAGGCCGAAACCCGCAGGAGCGCACTTCAGTGCGCGATGGGGCTTGCACGCAGATCCCTCTGCAACAGCCCGCACATCCATGTGCGGGGATTCAAATAGAAAGCCCCATCGCGCACTGAAGTGCGCTCCTACATCAGGTTCATTGCAAACGAAGGGCCGGCATCCGCCGGCCCTTCGCGCATCAGGTCAGGTCGACCAGGTTTTCGATCTTCACGTCCGGGTCCACGTCGGCGTCGTAGTCCACGCCGTCGATGCCGAAGCCGAACAGGCGCAGGAAGTCGGCCTTGTAGCCGGCCAGGTCGCTGATCTCGTACAGGTTCTCGTTGGTCACCTGCGGCCACAGTTCCAGTACCCTGCCCTGCACTTCCGGCGCCATTTCCTTGTAGTCGGCGCGCAGGCGGCCTTCCTCGTCGACCAGCGCGATGCCGCGGCCCTTGCCATCGACCAGTTCGCGGCGCAGGTGGCCCGCCGCGTTGGCGCCGCCCTGCGGGCCGTTGTAGAGGATGTCGTACAGGGTATCGAGCTGCTCGATGCAGCCTTCGTGGGTGCCCTCGCCCTTCATCACCTTGAACAGCAGCGACAGGTACAGCGGCATGGTCGGGATGGCCGAGCTGGCCTGGGTGACCACCGCCTTGAGCACAGACACGCGCGCATCGCCGCCGATGCCCTGCAGGCTGGCGCGGATGTCCTTGACCTTGGTGTCCAGGTCCTTCTTGGCGGCACCGATCGAACCGTTCCAGTAGATCGCCTGGGTGATCTCCTCGCCGACATAGGTGAAAGCGGTAGTGGTCGCGCCCGGCGCCAGCACGCCGGCTTCCAGCAGCGCGTCGATCCACATCTGCCAGTCCTCGCCGCCCATCACCTGCACGGTGCCGGCGATTTCCTCGGCGGTGGCCGGCTGCAGGGTGGTCTCGGTCAGCACTTCCTTGTCGGTATCCAGGCCGCGCAGGGTGATCGGCGCGCCGATCGGCTTGAGCGTGGAGCTGATGACCTCGCCGGTCTTCGGGTGCCTGCGGCGCGGCGATGCCAGGCTGTAGACCACCTGGTCAACCTGGCCCAGGTCGGCCTTGATGATCTCGATGACCTTGGCCTTGACCTCGTCGGAGAACGCATCGCCGTTGACGCTGCGCGCATACAGGCCGGCCTGGTGCGCATACTTCTCGAACGCAGCCGAGTTGTACCAGCCGGCCGTACCCGGCTTGCTGTCGCTGCCGGGGCGCTCGAAGAACACGCCCAGCGTGGCGGCATCGCTGCCGAAGGCGGCCTTGATGCGCGCAGCCAGGCCGTAGCCGGTGGAGGCACCGATCACCAGCACCTTCTTCGGGCCATGGGCGAGCCGGGGCTGCGCCTTGATGTAGTCGATCTGTTCCTTGACCGCCGCGTCGCAGCCGGCCGGATGGGTGGTGACGCAGATGAAGCCGCGCACACGCGGTTTGATGACCATGGAAACCTCGGTTGGATGCGGAAAAACAGCGCCGTGGCACATCGCGGACGGGCGCCGAACCGCGAGGATCGTAGTGTGCGCCTGCGGCGATGACAACCGACGCCACCGCATGGATCGCACAGGAAAATACCGGCTGGACGATGCGCCCGCGGGAATCAGGCAGGACCGGGCCCGGCAGCGTGCATCATGCGAGGGGCAACGCTGGCCGTTGGCCGTTGGCCGGTGTCATTGGCATTGCGGCTGCCAGCCGACTCACGGCGCTACCGTATAGGTGGGCCGGATAGCGGACAAAAAGAAAGAGCCGCGCGATGCGCGGCTCTTTCCCGGACGGAAACCGGCGGACCTTACGGGCGGCGCGCCAGTTCCTCGACGTCCTTGGCCTTGGGCAGCAGGTCCTGCTTGGAGACCCGGAACGGCCCGATCGTCAGCATCGGCACCGCGACCAGCACCGAGGACACCACCACGATCACCGCGCCGATCATGTGGGTTTCGGCCAGGCCTTCCATCGACGTGCCGCCGTACAGGTACAGGGCGAACGCCGACAGGAAGAACATCACCGCGGTGATGATGGTGCGCGACAGGGTCTGGTTGATGGAACGGTTCAGCACTTCCATCGAATCCACGCGCAGGCTGCGGAAGTTCTCGCGCACGCGGTCGAACACCACGATGATGTCGTTGATCGCGAAGCCCATCACCGACAGCAGGCCGGCCAGCACGGTCAGGTCGAAATCGCGGCCGAGCAGCGACATGTAGGCGATGGTCAGGATCAGGTCGAAGAACGCAGTGATGCTGGCCACCATCGCGAACTTCCACTCGAAGCGCGCGGCGATGTAGACCAGGAAGCCGATCAGCATGAACAGCGTGGCGTAGATGCCGTTCATCGCCAGGTCCTTGCCGACCTGCGGGCCGACGAACTCGCCCGGCTGCACGGTGGCCGGGTTGGCGTCGGTGGTGATGGCGGCGCGCACCTTCTCGGCGACCTTCTGCGCGGCGTCGGCGGCGTTGTTGTGCTCGTTGTCCGCCTGCAGGCGGATCATCACGTCGTTGCCGCCGCCCACGCTCTGCACCTGCGCGTGCTCGAAGCCGGCCGTGGCCAGGCGCTCGCGCACCTGCTCGGCATCCACCGCCTTCTCGAAGTGGGTGCGCACCACGGTGCCGCCGGTGAACTCGAGCGCGTAGTTGAAGCCCTTCAGGCCGATGATGGCGATGGACGCCACCAGCAACACCGCCATGAACGCCAGCACCGGCTTGCGGTGGCGCATGAAATCGATGGTGGTGTCGTTCGGGATGATGTGGAGCGGGAACAGTTTCATGCAGGGAGTTTCCTGTCAGGCCCCGCACGCGGACGTGCGGGGCGCTTGCGATGGATTCGCGTCAGATCGCCACGGAGGTCAGCTTCTTGCGGTGGCCGTAGATCAGCACCGCCAGCGAGCGCGACACGGTGATCGCGGTGAACATCGAGGCGAAGATGCCGATGATCATGGTCAGCGCGAAGCCCTTCAGCGGGCCGGTGCCGAAGGCATACAGGGCCACGCCGACGATCAGGCCGGTCAGGTTGGCGTCGAGGATGGTATGGGAGGCCTTCTCGTAACCGGCGGCGATGGCCGCCTTGGCCGGCATCCCGCCGCGCAGCTCCTCGCGGATGCGCTCGTTGATCAGCACGTTGGCGTCCACCGACAGGCCCACCGACAACGCCAGGCCGGCGAAGCCCGGCAGGGTCATGGTCGCGCCGAACAGCGACATCACCGACACCACGATCAGCAGGTTGAACAGCAGCGCCACCGAGGTGATCGCGCCGAACATGCGGTAGTACACGGTGAAGAACAGCAGGGTGAACACGAACGAGAACACCACCGCCTTGATGCCGCTGGCCACGTTCTCCGCGCCCAGGCTCGGGCCGATCACGTATTCCTCGACGAAGTCCATCGGCGCGGCCAGCGAACCGGCGCGCAGCAGCTTGGCCAGGTTGTCGGCCTCGGTCTTCTCCAGGCCGGTGGTGATGAAGTTCTTGCCCAGCGGGCTGTTGATGTTGGCCACGGAAATGACTTCTTCCTTGACCCGGAAGCTGCGCACTTCCTTGCCGTCGACCATGGTCACCTGCGGGATGCGCTCGGTGTAGACCACGGCCATCGGCTTGTTCACGTTGACGCTGGTGACGTCGAACATGCGCTGGCCGCCGACGCTGTTGAGCGTGACCGCAACCGCGGGCAGGCCGTTCTGGTCGGTGGACACCTCGGCCTTGACCATCTGGTCGCCGGTCACGATGGTGCGCTTGTTCAGCAGCACCGGCATGCCGCGGCGATCGCGGTACAGGCGTGCTTCCGGCGGGATGCGGCCGCTGGCGGCAGCGTCGGCCGCATTGCCGTCCACCACCAGGCGGTATTCCAGGGTGGCGGTGGCGCCGATCATGCGCTTGGCTTCGGCGGTGTCCTGCACGCCCGGCAGCTCGACCACGATGCGGTCCTCGCCCTGGCGCTGGATGATCGGCTCGGCCACGCCCAGCTCGTTGACGCGGTTGCGCAGCGTGGTCAGGTTCTGTTCGATGGCGCCGGAGGCGATCTGCAGCATCTCGGCCTGCGGCACGCTCACGGTGATGCGCTCGTCGCTGCCGGAATAGGTCAGGGTCGGCTGCGCCTTGACCAGCGCGGCGCGGGCCTTGTCCGCGTCGGCGGCATTGGACAGCGTCACCTGGATGTCGTTCTCGCCGCGGCGCTCGACCGAACGGTAGCCGACGCGGTTGTCGCGCAGCGTGGTGCGGATGTCCTCGGCGAAGGCCTCGAAGCGCTTGTCCACGGCGGCTTTCTTGTCCACCTGCAGGGCGAAGTGCACGCCGCCCACCAGGTCCAGGCCCAGCACCATCGGCTTGCCGCCGATCCGCGCCAGCCAGTCCGGCACGGTCGAGGCCAGGTTCAGCGCGACCGTGTAGTTCTCGCCGGCCTTCTCGCGCAGTACGTCGTTGGCGCGGGTCTGGGCGTCGAGCGAGCCGAGGCGGACGATCAGGCTCTCGCCTTCCTTCTCCACCGACTTGGGCGTGATGCCGGCCTCGCCCAGCGCGGCGCCGACGCGCTGCTTGAGGGCATCGTCGACCTGGCCGCCGCGGTTGGCGGTGATCTGCACGGACGGATCCTTCTGGTACACGTTGGGCAGCGCGTACAGGGCGCTGAACACCAGGATGGCCAGGATCAGGAAGTACTTCCAGCGAGGAAATTCAAGCATTGCGGATTCCTGCGCGACGCCTGTCCCGGCGCCGCGTCATGACGGAAGGGAAACTCGGGCTCAGGCCGCGGACTTCAGCGTGCCCTTGGGCAGCACGTTGCCGATGGCGCCCTTCTGCACGCGGATGCGGACGTTGTCGGCCACTTCGACGGTGATGAAGTTGTCGCCGATGTCGGTCACCACGCCGGCGATGCCGCCGTTGGTCAGCACTTCGTCGCCCTTGGAGATCTTCTCCAGCATCGCCTTGTGTTCCTTCTGGCGCTTCATCTGTGGGCGGATCATCAGGAAGTACATGACCGCGATCAGGGCGATCGGCAGCAGGAAAGTGCCCATTCCCGGGGCGGCCGGAGCGGCCTGGGCGACGGGAAGCAGGATAGCCATCGGGTTCATCGTGTGTCCTTAACTGTTGGGCAGCGCCCGCCGGAGCCGGCGCCGCGAAACGGATTCAAGCGGGGAAGTATGCCATAGGGGCGGCCCGGCTCCATTGCAAGCCCGCCCTGCCCCGCGGCCTCCCCGGCCGGGTCAGAGCGCCGGGGCGGTCGTGCCCCGGGCCGCATAGAAGGACTGGCGGAACGCCAGGAAGGTTCCCGCCTCGATGGCCGCGCGCATGTCGGCCATCAGCTTCTCGTAGTAATACAGGTTGTGCAGGGTGCCGAGCATCGGCGCCAGCATCTCGTTGCAGCGGTCCAGGTGGCGCAGGTAGGCGCGGGTATAGCCGCTGCTGCAGGCGTGGCAGCCGCAGCCCGGTTCGATCGTGTCCATGTCGCGCTCGTAGCGGGCGTTGCGGATGCGCACCGTGCCGAACGAGGTGAAGTAGTGGCCATTGCGCGCGTTGCGGGTCGGCATGACGCAATCGAACATGTCCACGCCGCGGGCCACGCCCTCGACCAGATCCTCCGGACGGCCCACGCCCATCAGGTAACGCGGGCGGTCGGCCGGCAGGATCGGATGCATGTGCTCGAGCATGGCGTTGCGCTCGTGCTCGGGCTCGCCCACCGCCAACCCGCCGATGGCGTAGCCGTCGAAGCCGATCTGCTGCAGGCCTTCGGCCGAACGGCTGCGCAGGTCGACATGCACGCCACCCTGGACGATGCCGAACAACGCCGCATCGTTGTCCATCGCATCGTGCGCGTCGCGCGAGCGCCTGGCCCAGCGCAGGCTCAGTTCCATCGATCTGCGCGCCACGTCCTCGGTGGCCGGATACGGCGTGCACTCGTCGAAGATCATCACGATGTCCGAATCGAGCACCTTCTGGATCTTCATGCTCTCCTCCGGCCCCAGGAACACGCGGGCGCCGTCGGTCGGCGAGGCGAAGGTGACGCCCTGCTCGGTGATCTTGCGCCGGTGCGCCAGCGAGAACACCTGGAAGCCACCCGAATCGGTCAGGATCGGCCCGTTCCAGCGGCAGAAACCGTGCAGGCCGCCATGGTCGGCGATCACGTCAAGGCCCGGGCGCAGGTACAGGTGGAAGGTGTTGCCGAGGATGATCTCGGCGCCGAGCGCGCGGACCTGCTCGGGCAGCACGCCCTTCACCGAACCATAGGTGCCCACCGGCATGAACGCAGGGGTCTGCACCGTGCCGCGCGGGAAAGACAGCTGGCCGCGGCGCGCGTTGCCGTCGGTGGTCTGGAGGGTGAACTGCAGTCTGGACATGGGGCTTGTTTCGATCGGTATGCCGCCATTGTCGCGGATCGGCGACGGCGGCGCAGGTAAAGGCGGAATCAGGCGTCGGACTTCGGGAACAGCAGCATCGCGTCGCCGTAGCTGAAGAACCGGTAGCGCGCGGCGATTGCGTGCGCGTAGGCATCGAACACCCGCTTCTTGCCGGCGAAGGCGGAGATCATCATCAGCAGGGTGCTTTCCGGCAGGTGGAAGTTGGTGACCATCGCGTCGACGCTGCGGATGCGGTAGCCCGGAGTGATGAAGATCTGCGTCTCGCCGGCGAACGGATGCAGTTCGCCCTCGGGCATCGCCTCGCTTTTACGCCAGGCACTTTCAAGGGCGCGCACCACGGTGGTGCCGACGCCGATCACGCGGCCACCGGCGGCGCGGGTCTGGCGCACCTGCTGCACCAGTTCGGCGCCGACATTGAGCCATTCGCGGTGCATCACATGGTGGGACAGGTCGTCCACCCGCACCGGCTGGAAGGTGCCCGCTCCCACGTGCAGGGTGATGTGGCCGAAGCGCACGCCGCGCGCACGCAACCGCTCCAGCAGCGCCTCATCGAAATGCAGGCCCGCGGTCGGCGCGGCCACCGCGCCGACCTGGCGCGCGAACACGGTCTGGTAGCGCTCGCGGTCGTCGGCGCCCGGTTCGCGGTGGATGTACGGCGGCAGCGGCAGCCGGCCTTCGTGCACCAGCCAGGATTCCAGCGGCTCGGGGAGATCGAAGCGCAGCACGTAGAACTCGCCGTCGCGGCCGAGCACCTCGGCCTCGCCACCAGCGTCGAGCTGGATGCGGCTGCCGGGCTTGGGCGACTTGCTGGCGCCGATCTGGGCGCGGGCCTGCTGGCCGCCGAGCAGGCGCTCGATCAGGATCTCGACCCGGCCGCCGGTGGCCTTCTGCCCGAACAGCCGCGCCGGGATCACCCGGGTATCGTTGAACACCAGCAGGTCGCCGGGCTGCAGCAGGTCCGGCAGGTCACGCACATGGCGGTCGTCATAGGCGGCCGGCGCCGGTGGCACCACCAGCAGGCGGCTGGCGGAGCGCTCGGCCAGCGGCGCCTGGGCGATCAGCTCTTCGGGCAGGTCGTAGTGGAAATCGGACTTCTTCAAGGCCGGAACATCGGGCGGGGGAGCCGGCCATTGTACCGGCACCCGCGCACGCGCCCCCGCACGAACAGCAGCCGGAGGTCAGCGCTCGAACTTGGTCGACAGGATGATCGCGCTGGTGGTGCGCTCGACCCCGTCGATCACGCCGATGGCGTCGGTGACCACGTCCATCTCGCCGACCCCGCCCACCACCACCATCGCCACCAAGTCGTGCGCGCCGCTGACCGAATGCAGGCTGCGCACCTCCGGGATCTCGCGCAGCGCCTTGACCACGGCCGGCATCCTGCGCGGCGACACCGTGATCAGCACGTGCGCGCGCACCTGGCCCTGCTCGTAGTCCTCATGGGTGCGCACGGTGTAGCCGGCGATCACCCCCTGCTGCTCGAGCCGGTCGATGCGGCTCTGCACCGTGGTGCGCGACAGACCGAGCCGGCGCGCGATCTGCGCGGTGGAGGCCCGGGCGTCCTCGCGCAGCACGGAAAGCAGGCGTTCGTCGGCGGGAGAAATCTTCACATCGCGGACCATTTTCGTCGATTCGACGAAATTAACCCGATTTTCGACGGAATGACAGCTGCCATATGACCAGAATCTCCAGATAATGACTGTACAAAACCTTTCTGGAGATGAGCATGACCGTACTCGGCCCTCTCGCCGCGCTCCGCGCGCACGCCGGCACCCGCCTGACCACCGGGCTGGACGACGCTGCCGTCGAACGCCTGGCCGCCGCCCATCCCGATCTGTCCGGCGCCATCGCGGCGGCGGCCAGCGAATATGCCCGCATCAAGGACGAGGTCGCCGACCTGCTGGACCTGGACGAGAAGGACCAGATCGCCGCGATGCAGGCCGGCTTCGTCAATTTCTACGCCGACGATGCGGTGGTGCCATACATCGCCCTCGCCGCCTGCGGCCCGTGGGTGGTCTCGCTCAAGGGCGCGGTGCTGTATGACGCCGGCGGCTACGGCATGCTCGGCTTCGGCCATACCCCGGCCGACGTGCTGGCTGCCGCCGCCAAGCCGCAGGTGATGGCCAACATCATGACCCCGAGCCTGTCCCAGCGCCGCTTCGTGCAGGCGCTGCGCAACGAGATCGGCCACACCCGCGGCGGCTGTCCGTTCTCGCACTTCATGTGCCTGAACTCTGGCTCCGAGGCGGTCGGCCTGGCCGCCCGCATCGCCGACATCAACGCCAAGCTGCAGACCGATCCGGGTGCCCCCCACGCCGGCGCCACGGTCAAGCGCGTGGTCATCAAGGGCAGCTTCCACGGCCGTACCGACCGCCCGGCGCTGTACTCGGATTCGACCCGCAAGACCTACGACCGCTTCCTGGCCAGCTACCGCGGCGAGGACAGCGTCATCGCCATCGCCCCTTACGACGAGGCCGCGCTGCGCAAGGTGTTCGACGATGCCAAGGCCAACAACTGGTTCGTCGAAGCCGTGTTCCTGGAGCCGGTGATGGGCGAAGGCGACCCGGGCCGCGCGGTCCCGGCAAGCTTCTACAAGCTGGCGCGCGAACTGACCCGTGACCATGGCAGCCTGCTGCTGATCGACTCCATCCAGGCCTCGCTGCGCGCGCACGGCACCGTGTCGTTCGTCGATTACCCGGGCTATGAAACCCTGGACCCGCCGGACATGGAGACCTACTCCAAGGCGTTGAACGGCGCGCAGTTCCCGCTGTCGGTACTGGCCGTGACCGCACATGCCGCCCAGCTGTACCGCAAGGGCGTGTACGGCAACACCATGACCACCAACCCGCGCGCGCTGGACGTGGCCTGCGCCACGCTCGCCCGCCTTACCCCCGAGGTACGCCAGAACATCCGCGCCCGTGGCGAGCAGGCGGTGCAGAAGCTGGAAGCGCTCAAGGCGAAGCTGGGCGGCCTGATCACCAAGGTACAGGGCACCGGCCTGCTGTTCTCCTGCGAACTGGCCCCGCAGTTCAAGTGCTATGGCGCCAATTCCACCGAGGAATGGCTGCGCATGCACGGCGTCAACGTGATCCACGGCGGCGAGAACTCGCTGCGCTTCACCCCGCATTTCGGCATGGACGAGGCCGAGTTGGACCTGCTGGTGGACATGGTCGGCCGTGCACTGGCCGAAGGCCCGCGCCGCGAGCAGGCCGACGCGGCCTGATCCGCACCGGCTGCACCGATGGAAAACGGAAGAGGCGGCCACCTGGCCGCCTTTTTCGTCCGGGAAAGCCCATGCGGGGCGAGCCCCGCATCCACCCGACAACTCAGTGCGTATCGACCACCGCAACCGACGGCGCCGATGCCGACGCCTGCCCCCAGCCCCCCAAGGCCTTGTAGACGCCGACCACGCTGACATTCACCGTGGCCTCGGCGGCGGCGAGCGCGTCGTCGGCTGCCAGCTGGTTGCGCTGCGCATCCAGCAGCGCAAGGAAGTCCTCCGATCCTTCGCGGTAGCGGACCTGCGCCAGCGATTCGGCACGCCGCGCCGCCTGCGCCTGTTCGGCGATGATCGCCAGCCGTGCCTGCTGCCTGGAATAGCGCGCCAGCGCATTCTCCGCGTCCTCCAGCGCCAGCAGCACCGTCTTCTCGTACTCGGCCGCCACGCCGTCGGCCTGCGCGCGGCTGGCGCGCAGCCGCGCGCGCACGCTGCCGAAGTCGAACGCGGCCCAGCTCAACGATGGCGTCAGCGACCAGGCCTTGTTGGCACCGTTGACCAGGCCGCCGGCATCGCCGCCGAGGAAACCGACGAAGCCGGTCAGCGACAACCGCGGGAACAGGTCGGCGGTGGCCACGCCCACCCGCGCGGTGGCCGCGGCGAGGCGGCGCTCGGCCGCACGCACGTCGGCGCGCCGCCGCAGCAGGCCGGTGGTGTCGCCCAGCGGCAAGGCCCTGGCGAACGCCGGCACCTCGCGCGGCTGCAGCAGTGTATCCAGCGTACCCGGACGCTGCCCCAGCAGGACCGCCAGCCGGTGCCGCGACTGCGTCTGCGCCATCTCCAGCAAGGGGATGTCGGCCTCGATCGCCTTCAGCCGCGCGCGGCTGCTCTGCACGTCCAGTTCGCTGCCCGCACCCAGTTCCCAGCGGGTCTCGGTCAGCGCCTGCGTGTCGCGCAGGTTGAGCAGGGTGCGCTCGGCCACGGCGATGCGCTTCTGCGTGCCGCGCAGCTCGAAATAGTTGCGCGCGACTTCGGCAGCCACCAGCACCTGCGCATCGACCAGGTTGGCCCACTCCGCATCCAGATCGGCGCGTGCCGCCTCGGCGGCACGGCGCTGGCGGCCGAACAGGTCCAGCTCCCAACCGGCGTCGAAACCGAGCTGCCAGGTCTCGCTGGAGACACGCGCGCCGCCCTGCGCCGGGTCGGGCTGCAGGCGCCGGTCCTGGCTGCCGGTCGCGGTGACGTGCGGCGCCTGGTCCAGGCGGCTTTCGATGAACACTGCGCGCGCCTGGCGCACGCGCGCCAGCGCCACCTTCAGGTCGAGGTTGTCCGACAACGCCGCATGCATCAGCTGTTCGAGCACCGGATCGTCGAACTGCGCCCACCAGCTGGCCACCGGCGACTGCGCGTTGTATACCGGCGCGACCGCGCCCTGCAGCGCGACAGGCACCTGCGCCGGCGCCTTGTAATCCGGGCCGACGGTGACGCAGCCGGCCAGCAGCAGGCCGGAGAGCGCAGCGGCCAGCGCGTGCCTCACCATGGCAGCACCTCGCCGAGGTAAGTGAAGCTGCCGTTCGGGCCTTCATCGCCGACCAGCGCCATCTGCACGCTGGAGCGCGCGCCGTCGGCGACGTCGATTTCCCCCAGCCCGCCATTCATGTCGGTCCTCACGTAGCCCGGATGCACGGTGTTGACCCTGATCGGCGTATCGCGCAGTTCGTACGCCAGCGACAGGGTCCAGCTGTTCACCGCCGCCTTGGAGGCGTTGTAGGCCGGGATCTTGAAATCGTAGATGCCCGAACCAGGATCGGCGTGCAGGGTCTGCGAGGCGAGAATGCTGGAGACGTTGACGATGCGCCCCGCGCCGGACCGCCTGAGCAGTGGCAGGAAAGCCTGGGTGACAGCCACCAGTGCGTGCACATTGGTATCGAAGGTGCGGTGCCAGACCTCCAGCGACTGTTCCGACGGCGGCAGCGCCGGATCTTCCAGCAGCACACCGGCGTTGTTGACCAGGATGTCCAGCCGGCCATGGCGCTGTTCTACCTCGCGCACGGCGGCGGCGATGCTGGCCGCGTCGGTCACGTCCAGCTGCAGCGCCTCCACCGGCAGGCCCTCGGCCTGCAGCTTCAGCGCCAGTTCCACCGTGGTTTCGCGCCGGCGCCCGGCCAGCAGCGTGTGCACGCCGGCGTGGGCCAGCTGGCGCACGGTCTCGGCCCCGATGCCGCGGGTGGCGCCGGTGACCAGCGCGATTCTGTCGTGATGGGTATTCATGGATTCATGCCTCGATGGGAGCAGCGGCCGCCGGCCATCGACCGGCGGCATTGCGTGTCAGTGATGGAGGGTCGGCTCGCCGTGCCGCACCAGCTGGCCGCCACCGTTGCGGGTGACGAACTTGCGCAGGGCCACGTAGAACACCGGCGTCAGGAACAGGCCGAACAGGGTCACGCCGAGCATGCCGGCGAACACGGTGATGCCGGTGACCGAGCGCACCTCGGCGCCCGCGCCATGCGACAGCACCAGTGGCACGGTGCCGGCGATGAAGGCGATGGAGGTCATCACGATCGGGCGCAGGCGCAGGCGGCAGGCTTCCAGCGCAGATTCGACGATGCCCTTGCCGCCCATTTCCAGTTCGCGGGCGAACTCGACGATCAGGATCGCGTTCTTGCACGCCAGGCCCATCAGCACCACCAGGCCGACCTGCACGAACACGTTGTTGTCGCCACCGGTCAGCCACACGCCGAACAGCGCCGACAGCAGGGTCATCGGCACGATCAGGATCACCGCCAGCGGCAGCGACCAGCTCTCGTACAGCGCCGCCAGCACCAGGAAGGCCAGCAGGATCGCCACCGGGAACACGATGAAGGCGGCCTTGCCCTGGGTGGCCTGCTGGTAGCTCAGGTCGGTCCACTCGGTGGTCATGCCCACCGGCAGTACCTTGCCGGCGATTTCGGTCAGCCTGTGCATCGCTTCGGCCGAGGACAACAGGCGTGGATCGGCCTCGCCGGCCAGGTCGGCCGCCGGGTAGCCGTTGAAGCGCAGCACCGGGTCCGGGCCATAGGTTTCCCTGATGGTCACCATCGAGCCGATCGGCACCATCTCGCCACGGTCGTTGCGGGTACGCAGCTTGGCGATGTCCTCCACGCTCTCGCGGAACGGGCCGTCGGCCTGGGCGATCACCTGCCAGGTACGGCCGAACTGGTTGAAGTCGTTGACGTAGGCCGACCCCAGGTAGGTCTGCAGCGTGTCGAACAGCTCGGTCAGCTGCACGCCCTGCGCCTTGGCCTTCACCCGGTCCACTTCCGCGTCCAGCTGCGGCACGTTGGCCTGGTAGCTGGTGATCGGGAACGCCATGCCCGGCGTCTGCGCTACCGCGCCCTGCATGGCCTGCACCGCGTTCTGCAGCGCGCCGTAACCCAGGTTGCCGCGGTCCTCGATGAACATCTGGTAGCCGTTGCCGTTGCCCAGGCCGAGGATCGGCGGCGGCATCATCGCGAACGCGAAGCCCTCCTGCAGGCCGGCGATCTTCTGGTTGATCTCGGCGTTGATCTGCGCGGCGGTGCGGCCATGGCGCTCGTTGAACGGCTTGAGCGGGATGAAGGCCACGCCGGTGTTGGGCGTATTGGTGAACTGCAGCGCGTTCAGGCCGGGGAACGAGATGGTGTGGGCCACGCCGTCGGTTTCCTGGGCGATCTTCGCCACCTTGCGCAACATGGCGTCGGTGCGCGCGATCGAGGAACCCTCAGGCAGCTTCACGCCGGCGATCAGGTACAGCTTGTCCTGGGTCGGGATGAAGCCCGGCGGCACCAGTTTGAAGATCACGCCAGTGCCGAACAGCAGCACGGCGTACACCACGAACACCGCGCCGCGACGGCCAAGGATGCGGGCCACGCCACGCTCGTACTTCTCCGAACTGGATTTGAAGAAGCGGTTGAACGGGCGGAACACCCAGCCGAACAGGCGCTCGATCAGGCGGCTCGGGCCATCCTTCGGCGCGCCATGGGCCTTGAGCAGGCGCGCTGCCAGCGCCGGCGACAGGGTCAGCGAGTTGATCGCCGAGATCACCGTGGAGATGGCGATGGTCACCGCGAACTGCTTGTAGAACTGGCCGGTGACGCCGGACAGGAACGCCATCGGCACGAACACCGCGCACAGCACCAGGGCAATGGCGATGATCGGCCCGGACACCTCGCGCATGGCCTGGTGCGCCGCGGCGGTCGGCGACAGGCCTTCCTCGATGTTGCGCTCGACGTTCTCCACCACCACGATCGCGTCATCGACCACGATGCCGATCGCCAGCACCAGGCCGAACAGGCTCAGCGTGTTGATAGAGAAGCCCAGCAGGTACAGTGCGGCGAAGGTGCCCACCACCGACACCGGCACCGCGATCAGCGGAATGATCGAGGCACGCCAGGTCTGCAGGAACAGGATCACCACCAGCACCACCAGGGTGATGGCCTCCAGCAGGGTGGAAACCACGGCCTTGATCGAATCGCGCACGAAGATGGTGGTGTCGTACACCGCCTCGTACTTCACGTCGGCCGGGAAGGTCTTCTGCATCGCGTCCATGCTGCCGATGACCGCGTCGCGGATTTCCAGCGCGTTCGCACCCGGCGCCTGGAAGATGCCGATGCCCACCGCGTTCTTGCCGTCCAGCTGCGAGCGCAGGGTGTAGTCGCCGGCGCCCAGCTCCAGGCGGGCGACGTCGGACAGGCGCACGATCTCGCCATCGGCGCCGCTCTTGAGCACGATATCGCCGAATTCCTGCTCGCTCTTCAGCCGGCCCTGGGCGTTGATCAGGGTCAGGAACTGGCTGTCGGGCAGCGGTTCGGCGCCGAGCTGGCCGGCCGAGACCTGCACGTTCTGCTCGCGCATGGCGCGCACCACGTCGCTGGCGGTCAGCCCGCGTGAGGCGACCTTGTCCGGGTCGAGCCAGGCGCGCATGGCGTAGTCGCCGCCGCCGAATATCTGCGCATCGCCCACGCCGGGGATGCGCGCCAGCGCGTCCTTGACGTGCAGGCGCGCGTAGTTGCGCAGGTACAGGGTGTCGTACTTGCCGCCCGGCGAGGTCAGGTGCACCACCATCAGGAAGGTCGGCGACTGCTTCTGCGTGGTCACGCCCTGCCGGCGCACGTCCTCGGGCAGGCGCGCCTGCGCCTGCGCCACGCGGTTCTGCACCTTCACCGCCGCCGCGTCCGGGTCGGTGCCCGGGCGGAAGGTGACGGTCATCTGCAGCACGCCGTCCGAGCCGGCCACCGACTTGAGGTACATCATGCCCTCGACGCCGTTGATCGCCTCCTCCAGCGGCGTGGCGACGGTCTCGGCGATGACCTTGGGGTTGGCGCCCGGATACACCGTGCGCACCACCACCGAGGGCGGCACCACGTCCGGATACTCGCCGATCGGCAGGATCGGGATCGAGATCAGGCCGGCGGCGAAGATCACGATCGACAGCACCGCCGCGAAGATCGGCCTGTCGATGAAGAAACGGGAAAAATCCATCAGGGAAGTCCTTGGAATGGCCGGCGCCGGCATGCAGCCGCCCCGCCCTCGCCCTTGCGGGCGAAGGCAACGCGACCGGCCCGGGGCCGGCGTCAGGCGGAAACGGGGCTCAGTTCAACGCGGTGGCATCGCGGCCGGCGCCGGCCGCCACTGCCGGCGCGCGCTGCATCGCCACCGCCCGGGCCTGCACCGGCATGCCCGGCATGAATACCTTCTGCACGCCGTCGACGATCACCTTGTCGCCCGGCGCCAGCCCGGCCTCGACGATGCGCAGGCCCTCGGCGCTGCGGCCCAGATCGACATCGCGGCGCTGCGCCTTGCCATCCTTGTCGACCACGTACACGTACTTGCGGTCCTGGTCGGTCAGCACCGCCTTGTCGTCGATCAGCAGCGCGTCGAATTCGCCGCTGCCGAGCAGGCGCACGCGCGCGAACAGGCCCGGCGTGAACTGGCGGTCGCGGTTGTCCAGCAGCGCACGCACGCGGATGGTGCCGGTGCTGCGGGCGACCTGGTTGTCGAGGAAATCGACCTTGCCCTCGTGCGGGAAGCCTTCCTCGCCGCTCAATGCCACCTTCACCGGCAGCGCCTCATCGCGCTCGCTCGGGCGCTCGCCGGTGCGCGCCATCCGCGCGTAGCGCAGGAAAGTGCTTTCGTCGGCGTCGAAGTACACGTGCACGGTGTCCAGCGACACCAGCGTGGTCAGCACGCTGGCGCTGTCGCCGGCGGTGACCAGGTTGCCGGCGGTGACCATCGCGCGGCCGGCGCGGCCGTCGATGGGTGCGCGCACGCGGGTGAATTCCAGGTTGAGGCGGGCCGCATCCAGTGCGGCCTGCGCCGCCTGCACCGCCGCACCGGACTGCTCGGCGGCGGCACGGCGCTGCTCGGCGGTCTCGGCGGCGATGGCCTGCTGCTCGGCCAGGCGGCGCGCACGCTCGGACTCGCTGTGCGCGAGCGCGGCCTGGGTACGGGCCCGTGCCAGTTCGGCGCGGGCACGGTCGTACTCGGCCTGGTAGCTGCGCGCGTCGATGGTGAACAGCACGTCGCCCTTCTTCACCTCCTGGCCTTCGGTGTAATTGACCTTGTCGATGTAGCCGGACACGCGCGGGCGCAGTTCCACGCTCTGCACCGCTTCGACGCGGCCGCTGAACTCGTCCCACTGGCTGACCTGCTTGACCAGCACCGGCGCGGCGCTGACTTCCGGTGCCGGCGGCGCGCCGGCTTCCTGCGCGTAGCCGCCGCTGCACGCGGCGAGGATGGCGATGGCCAGCGCCGACATGCCTGTCAGGGCAAGGCGTCGTGCGATACGGGAGGGGCTGGAGATACCTTTCATGTCATGCATCCAAGAGGGGGAAGAGGTGCGGCGGGGCGGTCGCGGACCGGACGGGAGCCGGGTGCGTCCAGCAGTGTGCGGAGGTGCTGCTGACAGCCGCTGTCAGCAGTCGGAGGAAACGGACGCCGGAACCGGGCGACGGCGTGCGCATCCGCGCAGGCGCCGGGAAAACCCACCCAAGGGTCGGCTGCTCCTGCAGGTTCACTGTCCCGCCCACGGAAATTTTTCTCCCGCAAGCGGGACAAACGCCATGCCGAGGCAGGCAGCCAGTCGTGGAAACGCGGCGAGCAATCCGCTCGTCACCGCTGGCGTGCGCGCTCCCCGCAACGCGGCGAAGTGCAGTGGATTCAAGCCGTTGTCCCGCCTGGCGCGGCGGTCGGCTCTGGAAAACGCTGGTACGCGGCGCGTCGGCAGGAAGGCGGGAAGGTGGCGCAGGCGCATGGCTGCAGATCCGTTCTGGGCGGAGGCGGCCAAGTTACGCCCCTAATCAATACTTGATTAGTACGAATTGAAGGGAATAATCGTCCCGTCGCCGGCACAATCCCGCTGCCGCAGGATCCCTCTCCCATGGCCAACGATCTCAACGACACCCTGATCTTCGTCAAGGTGGTCGAACAGGGCAGCTTCACCGCCGCCGCGCGCCTGCTCGGGCAGCCCAAGACCACCGTCAGCCGCAAGGTGCAGGAACTGGAAGAACGGCTCGGCGCACGCCTGCTGCACCGGACCACGCGCCGGCTTGGGCTGACCGAGGCCGGCACGGTCTACTACGACCACTGCCAGCGCATCGCCCGCGAACTCGAACAGGCCGAGAGCGCGGTCAGCCAGTTGCAGTCCGGGCCGCGCGGCTGGCTGCGCTTCACCGTGCCATATGCGGTGGGCATCAACTGGATCGCGCCCCTGCTGGGCCAGTTCCAGGCGCAGTACCCGGAAATCCGCGTGGACATGCACCTCGGCAACGAGATGCTCGACCTGATCTCCGGCGAAACCGACCTCGCGCTGCGCATCGGCACCCTGCCCGATTCCAACCTGATCGCGCGCAAGCTCGGCAGCCTGCGCACGCAGGTCTTCGCCAGTCCGGCCTACATCCAGCGCCACGGCGAGCCGCGCCATCCGGACGAACTGCAGTACCACCGCACGCTGGCGGTGCGAAAACAGCACCAGAGCCAGAACAACCGCTTCGTCTGGTCGCTGGCCGAGGACGGCGGGCAGATGCAGGAATTCCCGGTCAACCCGCTGCTGGTCGCCAACGACACCTCGGCCCTGAACTCGATGCTGGTGGCCGGCGAAGGGCTGATGCTCAGCAGCGACGTGATGGCCAAGCCCTTCATCGAGTCGGGCATGCTGCGCCGCGTGCTGGCCGGCTGGACCGGACCGGACTACGACTTCAGCGCGGTGTTCGCCGGCGGCGGCATGGTCTCGCCCAAGGTGCGCGCCTTCGTCGATTTCCTGGTGGAGAAGCTCAACCTGGACGCCAACTACATGCTGCTGCAGTGCCCCAACGCCAAGCATCTGGTCGACCACGAGCCGGCGTACTGCCAGCGCGGGCGCGAGATCCCCGAACTGCGGGTGCTCGAAGCGCTCAGCGCCTGAAGTACCCGGCGCCCGCAACGAAAACGGCGGCCCATGGCCGCCGTTGCTTCACTCCAGCCGGCGCTTCAGTAACCGCGGCCGTATGGCCACAGCGGCACCACCTGCACTTCCTTGCAGCCGTCGTAGCGGCTGCAGCTGCCGAAGTAACCCGGTCCCGAGTAGCGTTGGCGCGCGTCGCGGTTGTAGGGGTTGTTGTAGAAATCCGGGCGGTAGAGATGCCCCTGGCCGTAATAGCGCATCGGCGTCTGCGACGGCGCGGCGAACGGCTGCGGGCTTGTCGTTGCGACGGCGCCGTCTTCGTTCCCGGTCACATAGCCTTCCTGCGGGTCGTAGCGGACCATGCGGTAGTAAATGGTCTCGCCCTTCTGCTGGCGCGTGCGCAACGCCTGCATCGCGCCATCGACATGCATGTACGGGCGGCCGTTCTCGAAAACGACCTCGGAAGGATTGACCTGCTCCTCCTCCAGTGGCGGCTGCGCCAACGCGCTCCCCGCCATGGCGGCCAATAGCAGCGCCGCCCCTGCCACGATCCGGATCCTGCCTGCGCGCATGACGTTCCTCCCTGGTGGTTGTCCGGCATCGCCTGCGATGCCGGACTGGTGCCTGCGCCCATCGACGGTGCGTGCCGTCGAAGTCCACGGGCGACAGATCATGTCGGTACGCGCCGGCCGGCGCGCGGTCGCGGCGAGTATAGGCGGCCATGCCACCCGTCGCATCCCCGGATGCGCGGAAGGTTGATGGCCGTCGCTGCGACCATCGACCTCCGCACATGCCTACCTATTCCCAACAGCGGTCGCTGCGGCCCTTGGGAGATGCCGGACGCAGGCAATCGCGCTGCGGGATGCGGCCATCGTCCAGTTCGCGCAGCTGCCTGCCCGCGCCGTCCCGGACCAGTTCGAACGCATCGTACAGACGCCCCGTCGCGGTGCGCGCCTCGTAGCGCAGGCGCTGGCCGTCGATGCGCAGCACCTGGAACAACTGCGTGTCCTCGGCCACCGGCGCCATGCTCGCGCGCGCCTGCGGCGACAGGCGGTACTGCTTGGCGCCGGCCACCGACACCAGGTACTGCGGCGTGGCGCGCCCGGCCTGCAGCCCACCGCGCCGGCCATAGACATGATCGTGGCCCTGCAGCACCAGATCGACCCGGTGCCGCTCCAGTACCGGCAGCACATGCTCGCGCAACAGCCGGTTCTCGCGGTCCTGGCGCGGCGAGAACATCGGCTGGTGGATCAACGCCAGGTTCCAGGCCGCGCGGCTGCCGGCCAGTACCTGCTCCAGCCAGCGCGCCTGCGCCTGCGCGGTGCCCAGGTCGAGCGCCGAAGTACCGTCCAGCACCACCACGCGCACGTCCTGGTAGTCGAACCAGTAGCTGGTGCCCTGCACGCCGGGCGCGCCGTTGCCCGGCAGGGCGAAGGCCAGCGGCCAGTGCGCGCCGAGCACGCGGCGTTCCTGCGGCGTGTCCTCGAACTCCTCGAAGTACTCGTGGTTGCCCGGCGCCGGCGCCACCACCAGCGAGGTCGGCAGCGCACCCGCCGCCTCGAACCACTCGCCCCACTCGTTGTCGTCCTCGTCGTTTCCCCCGCTGACCAGATCGCCCGCGTACAGCGCCAGGCGCGCGTCCGGCGCATGCCGCATCGCCTCGCGCACGACCCGCGTGGTCAGGCTGACGCTCTTGTTCTGCGTATCGCCGAAATACAGCAGGGTCAGCGGCTCGCCGCTGGCAGGCGCGGTCCGGGTGTGGTGCCACGCGCTCCAGGTGCGGTCGCCCTGCACGCGCCAGGCATAGAGCGTGTCCGCCTGCAGGCCATCGACGACAACATGATGCTGCAGCGCCTCGCCGTTCTCGGTGGACTGCGCGTGGCTGCCGGCCACCAGCCGCCGCGGCAGGCCCATGTCGGGCGAGTCGCCGGCCACCACGATTTCCAGCAGCGGCGCCATGACCGTCGCGTCGGTCCGCCACGACACCGCGAAGCCGCTGGCGCCATCCTGCAGCGGCGAGGCGACGATGCGATCGGGGAAACCGCTGGGCGCATAGCGCATCACCCCGGCCGGTACGCGCGTGTTCGGTTCGGCGCCGGCGGATGCCTGCGCGTCCGCCGCCAGTGCGAACAGCAGCAGCGCCGCACCCCAGCGCATCGCATCGCGGGACCGGCTCATCGCACGCACTCCGGCAACGACAACGCGCTGGCGACATCGCGCCAGTCGAACGCCGCCACCGCCTGATCGTCGTGCGCGGCGTAAAGCACGCCGCCCGGGAAGCGCGCATCGCCCTGCTCGTCCAGCCAGATGCCGTCGGTGTTGGCGGTGACCTTGCCGGCGAACGAACCGACATGGCGCAGGCTGCCGCGGTCGAAGACATGGAACAGCGTGCGCTGCTTGTACTGGTCGCTGCCGATCCAGTAGCCGGAGCCGTCGGCACAGCGCATCAGCGCGATGCCCTCGGCCTGCGCGCCGTATACGCCCTCGCCCACGTCGCGTCCCCGGTACCTGCCGTCCAGGCCATACTCGCGCAGGCGGGTACCGACGCCGATGTCTTCCTCGGCGATCAGCAGGCGCTGGTTGCGCTCGTCGCCCCACAGCGATTCGGCCACGCGGATCGCGCCGGCCCCGGTGGTATCGCCGAAGGCGCCCAGCGCTTCGGCATGCCAGCGCCCCTCCTGCCGTTCCACGCGGTAGCGATGGAAGCGGCGGTCCAGCTGCGCCAGCGGCGGTACCGCGTCCTTGCCGCCCTCGCCTTCGTAGTTGTCGCTGACGATGACCTCATATCCCTGCGGCAGGGCACGTACCCACAGGCCATAGGGCTTGCGCAGGTCGTCGGCGCCGAACAGCAGCAGCGGCTCGAAATCCGGCAGCGAGAACAGCTGCACGCGATGGTTGTCGCGCTCCACCACCCAGGCCAGCGCACCGGTCACCGCGATGCCGTTGGGGCGGCGCAGCCGGCCCGCGGCTTCGCCTTCGCCGCCGACGCTGCGCAGCAGGCGGCCATCGTCTCCGTCATACACCAGCAGCATGCCGGTCTTCTTCGCGGTGGCGATCACCTGCAGCCGCCCCTGCGGATCGCGCCAGCTGGCCGGCGAATCGACATCGTGCTGCGGCGTGGAGGCACTGACGAAAGCTTCCGGCACCACGACGTGCGCGACGGGCAACACCGCGCCCTTGCCTGCCTGCGTCATGCCCGCACAACCGCCACACAGCAACAACACGCCCATCAGGGCCACGCATCCAGGCTTCATCTGCTCTCCCGTCGGAGCCGTCATCGAAAGGCGCCGAACCTAACCATCCAAGATTGCATCGCAATGACGGCAGCCATGCCGCATGTGGCGACATCGCCATGCGTTAATTTTTTTTCATCTTCCAGCAACACTCGCCGACGACAGTGCCGGCACGCCCACGCCACGTGGGACTCGCTTCCGTCAACGAAACCATCCCCAATGAATCTGAGACTTTCCGCTGTCGCCACGGCGATCGCCGCCGCGCTCGCGTTTCCCGCCGCCGTCCATGCCAGCTCCGCCGCGGCCGTCACCGCCGAAGGAATGGCCGGCACCGTCATCGGCGTGGTCAAGGAGGCCGCCCGCGGCGTGTACCTGGATGGCGCGCGCATCACGCTGGACGGGCGCCAGGTCGCCAGCCAGCGCGACGGCAGCTTCCGCCTCGGCGGCATCGCGCCGGGCCGCTACCAGCTGCGCGTGGATTACATCGGCTACCAGCCGCAGGACATCGAGATCGAAGTCGGAAACGGCCAGGGCCTGCGCGTGGACGTGACCCTGCTCAGCACCGCCGCCGATGCCGCCGCGCTGGACCTGGCGCGCATCGACGTGCGCGCCTCGCGCGATGCGCAGGCGATGGCACTGAACCAGCAGCGCACCTCGATCAACTACACCAACGTGGTCTCGGCCGATCTGCTCGGCCAGTTCCCGGACAACAACATCGCCGAGTCGACCCAGCGCATTCCCGGCGTTTCGATCGAGCGCGACCAGGGCGAAGGCCGCTACGTGACCGTGCGCGGCGCGCCCAAGGAATTCACCACCGTCACCATCGACGGCGTACAGATCGCCAACCCCGACGCGGCCAGCCGCGGCGTCGAGCTGGACACCATTCCCTCCGACGTGATCGCCGCACTGGAAGTCACCAAGGCCATTACCCCGGACATGGACGGCGACGCCATTGCCGGCAACATCAACATCCGCACCCAGAGCGCACTGGACCGCGACGGCATGACCCTGCGCGCATCGGCCGCGCAGGGCCGCTACGAGCTGGGCGACGGCGACAACGAACGCTACAACGCCACCCTCGGCCAACGCTTCGGCGCCGACCGCAACATCGGTGTGCTGGTCTCGGCCTCGTACAGCAGACAGGGCCGCTTCACCGACAACGTCGAGACCACCTACCAGCGCTTCGACGACGGCCGCATCCTGCCCGGCGAAGTGCAGATCAAGGACTACGAGGGCACCCGCACCCGCACCGGCGTCACCGGCCGCTTCGACTACCGCATCGACCCGGGCAACCTGCTGTACCTCGTCGCCTCCGACGCGCGCTTCAAGGACCACGAGTTCCGCGACAACCTGATCATCGCCATGGACCAGCACACCGCCGCGTCCGACGAGGTCCACGGCAACGTCCGCGCCACCTTCGACAAGGAACTGCGCGAGCGGACCTACGACAAGAACATCCGCACCTGGAACCTGGGCGGCGAGCATTTCGTCGGCGAGCAATGGAAGCTGGAATGGCAGGCCTCGCAGAGCAGGGCCACCAAGGAAACCAGCCCGCGCGCCCAGTACATCTTCCGTTCCACGGTGCGGCCGAAGATGGACTACGACTACGGCAACCCTGATTTCCCGGTATGGGCCATCCAGGGCCGTGCCGATGCGCCGGCCACCGGCGTCGACCTGCCGGAAAGCTGGTTCGGGTTCCGCCGCCTCAACGACCGCTACGAATACGGGCAAGAGAAGGAGAACGGCTTCCGCGTGGACGCCACCGGCGACCAGACGCTGCTGGGCGACAGCGGCAGCCTCAAGTTCGGCCTGCGCGCGCGGCTGCGCGACAAGTCCTTCGACGACGAGCGCTACCGCAATGGCTCTGCCGCCGATTTCGCCAGACTCGGCCTGACCATGTCCGACCTTCTGTGCGATTCGATGTCCAACAACTTCGGCTACTTCCTGGCCGGCCGGCGCTTCTGCCGCGACATCTTCGACAGGCACGCCGGCCCGCTGCTGGACAGCGCCAACAACCAGCGCCTGATCCCCGACTCGATCACCGGCGACTACCGCGCCAAGGAAGACGTCTACGCCACCTACGTGCGCATGGATGCGAACTGGGACAAGCTCACCCTGGTCACCGGCCTGCGCTACGAGCAGACCCGCGCCGAAGGCGAGGCCACCCAGTTCAACACCGACACCGGCGCAATGCTGCCGCAGCACGCCAGCCGTCGCTACGGCAAGCTGTTGCCGAGCCTGCACTTCCGCTACGAACTGGATGCCGACAGCATCCTGCGCGCCTCGTACTCGACCGCGCTCAACCGCCCGGACTTCATGCACACCGCGCCGTACCGCACCCTCGGCGAGCTGGATACTTCGCCGGTGGCCGAGGGCAACCCGGACGTGAAGGCCGCCTATGCGCACAACCTGGACCTGTCCTGGGAGCACTACCTGCGCCCGCTGGGCCTGGTGTCGGTGGCCGCGTTCTACAAGCGCATCAACGACCCGCTGTTCGTCGCCACCCATGGCGAGAGCATCGGCAACAACCTCAGCCGCCAGGTCACCCGCCCGGAAAACGGCCGCAGCGGCCAGGTGCATGGACTGGAACTGGCCTGGCAGCAGACCTTCGACTTCCTGCCAGCGCCGCTGGACGGCTTCGGTGTGTACGGCAACTACACCTGGGCCAAGTCGCGCGCGGATCTGCCGTTCGGCGAAGGCAGCACCGAGCTGCCGGGCACCTCGCGCACCAACTACAACCTGGCGCTGACCTACGACAAGCATGGCCTGAATGCACGCCTGGCCTACAACTATCGTTCGCGCTTCATCCAGTCCTTCGACGTGGACTCGCCGGAACTGAACATCTACTGGGGCGACCGCGCCAGCCTCGATTTCTCGGCCAGCTACGCCCTCACCACCAACTGGCGTCTGTTCGCCGAGGTCAACAACATCAACGACACCCGCCAGGTCCGCTTCCAGGGCAAGCGCAGCCGGGTGCTGGAGATGGAAGGCTTCGGCCGCTCGTGGCTGGGCGGCGTCCGCTACGAGTTCTGATGCGATCCCCCCTGCCTGCCGGCGCGGCTCGCCGGCAGGCGGGACAGTCGCGGCGGCGAGCCCCGGACGGCGTACCTTAAACTGTCCGTCGTTCTCCTTTCCGAGCCGCCCCCATGCCCGTCGTCGAAGTCCGCCATCCCCTCGTCCAGCACAAGATCGGCCTGATGCGGCAGGCCTCGCTCAGCACCAAGGATTTCCGCGAGCTGACCGACGAACTGGGCAGCCTGCTCGCCTACGAAGCCACCGCCGACCTGGAAACCGAGCCCTGCACGATGCAAGGCTGGGCCGGGCCGGTCACGGTGCAGCGCATCGCCGGCGCCAAGATCACCCTCGTGCCGATCCTGCGCGCCGGGCTGGGCATGCTCAACGGCGTGCTGTCGCTGATCCCGGCCGCGCGCGTGAGCGTGGTCGGCCTGCAGCGCGACGAGGAAACCCTGCAGCCGGTGCCCTACTTCGAGCGCCTGACCGGCCGCCTGGAAGAGCGCGACGCGCTGATCCTCGATCCCATGCTGGCCACCGGCGGCACCCTGATCGCCACCATCGACATGCTCAAACGCGCCGGTGCGCGCCGCATCAAGGGCATCTTCCTCGTCGCCGCGCCCGAGGGCCTGCGCGCGGTCGAGGCGGCGCATCCGGACGTGGAGATCTACACCGCGGCCATCGACGAACGCCTCAATGACAAGGGTTACATCCTGCCCGGCCTGGGCGATGCCGGCGACCGCATCTTCGGCACCCGGGTGCATTAAAAAAACTACATCGCGGCTTCACGGCGGCTTGCTCCCGCGCAAGGCGATGCTTGCGCCCGTCATCCACCACGGAGCCGCGCCATGTACCGTCCCGCCCTGCTTGCCTGCCTGCTGCTGGCCGCCGCCCTGCCGTTCGCCGCCGGCGCCGGCACGCCCACCCCGCAACAACAACGCATGGCCGAGTGCTCGGCCAAGAACAAGGGCCTCAAGGGCGATGCCTACAAGGAAGCCCAGCGCACCTGCCTCAGCGCTCATCCCGCTGCCGCCACGGCCACGGCTGCGACCACGCCGCAGCAGCGCATGACCCAGTGCAACGCCGACGCCTCGGCCAAGCACCTGAACGGTGATGCCCGCAAGACCTTCATGAGCAGTTGCCTGCGTACGCACTGATGATGGAAACGCCATGGAGCGGATCGTCCCCGATCCGCTCCATGGCCGTGCCCCGATTGGCCGCCGTCAACGGCGCAGCCAGTGCTCGCCCGCCGCTGCCGGCGCATCCAGCAGTTGCCGCGCCTGCTCATCACCCAGCAGTTCGGCCTGCAGGAACGCGGTGCCCAATTGCAGGGCGCGTTCGAACAGCGGCTCCGGCTCCCCACCGATCAGGTTGTGTCCGCCACCGGCCAGCACGACCGCACGCTTGTCGCCGGCCGGTGCGGTCTGCACCGGATACAGGTGGTCCGCCGGATCGGTGACGAAACCCGGCACCCGGTCCTCGTCGCCGGTCACCAGCAACAGCGGCACGGCCAGCGACCCGTACGAACCGGGGCCGATCAGCCCGGGAATCCGGCCCGGCGAGGAAAAGCCCAGCACCGCCACCACGCCGGGATCGCGCAGCGGCCCGAGGTCGGCCAATGCCCCGCCCTGCACCGCCGAGATCAGCGTGCCCAGGCTGTGCCCGGCCGCCGCCACCGGCAGGCCCGGCCAGCGTGCACGGGCATAGGCGCTGGTCGCGCGCATGTCGGCCAGGCGCTCGCCGAAGCCCTGCTGCAGCGAAAACTTCTCCCGCTCCGGGTACTTGACCGAATCCACGTGCAGCGGCGCCAGTACGACAAAGCCGGCGTCGGCCCAGGTCTGCAACAGGCGGTCGTAGCGCTCCGGCCAGGCGCCATGCCCACTGGAGAACAGCACCACGCCGCGCGCCTGCGCCGGCTCCCAGATGGCCAGCGTGGTGGCGCGCCCGGGAGATACCTGTAGCGGTACCGTGGCGCCGGGCGCGGCGAAGGCGTGCTGGACCATGGCCAGCGAAGCCAGCGCCAGGGCGAACAGCCCGCGAAGGAAAGAGCGTTTGTTCATGACCGATCCCGCGTTGGAAGACGGGACCAGTTTCCGCGATGCGGACCAGGCAGGCAGGAGCCGGCGGTCACCCGCGCGGCGTGCCGGAAGTCACTTTTTCATGCCGCCAGGGAACGCGCGCGCAGCTCGGCGACCTCGTGGGCCACGCCGAAGCGGCCCTTCTCGTCGCGTATCACCTGTGCCATCGCACACTGCGGGTCGTGGGTGAAGAACAGATGCACGTTGCGGGCGAGCTTGTCCTCGAGGAAGGCGCGCTTCTCGTCGATCAGCAGCTCCGCGTTGCGGTCGTAGCCCATGGTGATCGGCACATGCACCCAGGAACGGCCGGGGATCAGGTCGGCGCAGAACACCAGGCCGCCATGCGGTTGGCCATCGATGCGTTCGGGGCCGACGATCTCGGCCAGCATCAACCCCGGCGTATGCCCGTCGCTGAAGCTGAAACGCACCGACTCGCCCAGCACCTGAGAATGCGCGCCGGTCACGATTTCAAGGCGGCCACTGGCCTCCAGCAGGCCCGGCAGCTCCGGGATGAAGCTGGCGCGGTCGCGCGGATGCGGATGGCGCGCGCGCTCCCAGTGCGCGGCGCCGACCACGAAGGTCGCGTTCGGGAACAGCAGCTCCGGCGCGCGTCCTTCCGACCAGGGCGCCAGCAGGCCGCCGGCGTGATCGAAATGCAGGTGGCTGAGCACCACCACATCGATGTCCTCGTGCTCGAAGCCGGCCTCGCGCAGCGAATCGATCAGGATGTGGCGCGGCTCCTGCACGCCGTAGCGCTCGCGCAGCTTCGGCTCGAAGAACGCGCCGATGCCGGTTTCGAACAGCACCGTCCTGCCGCCGAGCGGGCTGGCCAGCAGCGCCCGGCAGGCCAGCTCGATACGGTTCAGCTCATCGGCTGGCGTCCATTTTTCCCACACGGCCTTGGGTGCGTTGCCGAACATCGCCCCACCGTCCAGCTTCTGGCTGTTGCCTCGGATCGACCATAGTTTCATATGAAAAATTCTACCCACGCCGCGTTAAATATTCGCAAGCCACGGCACCGGTTTCCGGCCGCCCGGCCGGAAACGCGGAACCCCGCCATGACGGCGGGGTTCGCGGGTCGATCACACCGGTGGAAGACGGGCTCAGTCGCCCTTGCGCACTTCAGCGCTGCCCACCGGATTGCGCGGGTCGCTGCCGCCGCTGAGGGTGTTGCTGCGGCGATCCCACTCCACCGTCTGCAGGTTGCCCCAGACATGGCTGGAACCGCGCCCGCCCTCGGCGCTGTCGCCCGGCAGGTCGACCTTGTGGCCCATGGCCTGCAGTTGCCTGGCCACTTCCGGCGTGAACGCGCCGCTCTCGGCCGAGATCTCGTCCGGCAGCCACTGGTGGTGATAGCGCGGCAGCGCCGCGACCTGCTGCGCATCCAGCCCGGCGTCGTAACCGAGGATGCCCAGCAGCACCATGGTGATGATGCGGCTGCCGCCCGGAGTGCCGATCACGATGACCTTGTCGGCGTTCTCCATGAAGGTCGGCGTCATCGAGCTGAGCATGCGCTTGCCCGGCTTCGGCGCGTTGGCCTCGTAGCCCATCACGCCGAACGCGTTGGGCGTGCCCGGCTTGAGCGCGAAGTCGTCCATCTCGTTGTTGAGCAGCACACCGGTGCCGGCCGGGATGAAGCCCGAGCCGTACAGCAGGTTCACCGTCTGCGTGCCGCCGACACGGTTGCCTTCGTTGTCGATGATCGAGAAATGCGTGGTCTCGTCGTCTTCCAGCGGCGTCGGCTTGCCCGACAGCAGGTCGCTCGGGGTGGCCTTTTCCGGATGGATGGTCGCGCGCAGGCCCTGCGCGTAGTCGCGGCTGGTCAGCACCTTCTGCGGGATCTGCACGAAATCCGGATCGCCAAGGAAGAAGGTGCGGTCGCGGTAGGCGCGGCGCATCGCTTCCACCACCAGGTGGGTGCGGTGCGCCTCGTCCAGCCTGGCCAGGTCCCAGCCTTCCAGGATCTGCAGCATGGACGCCAGCGCGATGCCGCCGGAGGACGGCGGCGGCGCGGTGGTGATCTTCCAGCCGCGGTAGTCGAACACGATCGGCTCGCGCGCCTTGACCGTGTAGCCGGCCAGTTCCTCGGCGGTCCACTGGCCGCCGGCCTTCTTGACGCCGGTCAGCAGTTTTTTGGCGGTCTCGCCGCGGTAGAAGCCGTCGAAGCCCTTGTCGGCCAGCAGCCGCAGGGTATGCGCCAGCTCCGGCTGTTTGAAGATGTCGCCTTCGGCGATGGGCCGGCCGTTGCGCAGGTAGACCTCGCGCGTGCCGGGATAGCGCTCCATCACCTCGCGACGCGACGCGTAGCCGCGCGCCATGCGCGCATACACCGGGAAACCCTCGGTGGCGATGCGGATGGCCGGCGCCAGCGATTCGGACAGCGGCAGGCGACCATGCTCGCGCGCGACCTGCACCAGCATTGCCGGCAGGCCGGGGATGCCGGCCGACCACGGGCCGTTGACCGAGCGGTCACGGTCCAGCTCGCCATTCTTGTCGAGGAAACGCTCGGGCGTGGCCGACGCCGGCGAGGTCTCGCGCGCGTCGAGCATCACGTCCTTGCCGGTGCGCGCGTCGTGCAGCATGAACAGGCCGCCGCCGCCGAGGCCGGAGCTGATCGGCTCGACCACGGCCAGCGTGGACGACACCGCCACCGCGGCGTCGAACGCATTGCCGCCCCTGGCGAGGATTTCCATGCCGGCCTTGGTTGCCAGCTCGTGGCCGCTGGCGATCGCCGCGCCATCGGGGTGCGCGGCGAGCGCCTGCGGTGTTTCCGCCGCCCACGCCGCCGGTGCCAGCACCAGCGCAAACAACAGGAAGGAACGCGCGAAACGTTTCATGCCGAGGGGGTCTCCGGTTCGTACAGTTCGGGGTGGTCGCGCTGCAGTGCATGCAGCTTGGCCAGCAGCTGGTCGTGGGTCTCGGGAATGTCCGGGTCCGGATCGATGCACTCGACCGGGCACACCACCACGCACTGCGGTTCGTCGAAATGGCCGACGCATTCAGTGCAACGGGCAGGATCGATCACGTAGATCGTCTCGCCCATCGAGATTGCCTTGTTCGGGCAGGCGGGCTCGCAGACGTCGCAGTTGACGCAGAGCTCATTGATTTTCAGAGACATGGAACGGCTCCATGCCCGCGCTTGCCGGCGGCAGGCCGGAAGCGCGTGGCGCCGCCGGCTCCATGCGGCCCGTCTCCGGGCCGGCAGCGGCCGGGCATGCCTCGCGCATGCCCGGCCTGACACGGGTCACTTGGCTTCAACGAAAATGTAGTCGGCGCCRGTCGGCTGCACGATGGTCTGCACGCGGGCGTTGTCGGCGGCATCGCCGATGAACACCACGCGCACGCCCTTCATCGAATCGGCTTCCACGCCCTTGAACGCGGTCTCGATCAGGTCGGCCATCTTCGACGAGGCCGAGGAACCGAAGGCCAGCATGTTGCCCGGCGACACGCCGCGGCCGATGGCGGCGGTGGCACTTTCGACCTGGCGCGTGTACTTGTCGGCGAATTCCGGATCCGATTCCGGCACCAGGTAGTACAGGAACGGGCTGTTGCTGATGTTGCCCATGTTCTGCACGGCCACGGCCTGCAGGTACTTGCGCCAGCCGGCATCGTCGTCCTTGGCCGGCGCTACCAGCGCCTGCTGCGCATCGGCGACCGGGGCGGCCTCTTCCTTCTTGCAGGCGGTGAAGCCCAGCACCAGCGAAGCGGCAAGCATCACGCGCATCGTGTTCTTCATGGATCGTCTCCCTCTATTGGATTCGTTACAGCTGTTGGGATGGGTCAGGCGCCCGCGCGGGATTCGCGGGCCTTGCGCAGCGCTTCCAGCACCGTAGCCGGCACGAAGCCGGACACGTCGCCTCCGAGCCGGGCGATTTCGCGCACCAGCGAGGAGGAAATGAAGCTGTGCTGTTCGGACGGGGTCAGGAACAGGGTCTCGACCTCCGGGATCAGGTGGCGGTTCATGCTCGCCATCTGGAATTCATACTCGAAATCGGACACCGCGCGCAGGCCGCGCAGCAGCACGCCGGCACGCATCGAGCGCACGAAATGCGCCAGCAGGGTGTCGAAACCGACCACCTCGACGTTGCCATGGCGTGCCAGCGCCTCGCGCGCCAGGTCCACGCGCAGCTCCAGCGGCAGCGTCGGCCCCTTGGACGGGCTCTGCGCCACGCCCACCACGATCTTCTCGAACAGCGGCGCAGCCCGATGCACCAGGTCGATGTGACCATTGGTGATCGGGTCGAACGTGCCCGGATAGACGGCGATGCGCGGGTTGGACGGGATCATGCGGACGGAGTCGCGTTCAGGTCACCGCGAAGTGTAGCAGCGGCGTGGCGATACAGGGCATAGCCCACATCGCGGGTGCCGCCCTCGCGGTGCAGGCTCCAGCCCGCGGGCGGAAGCGGCGCCGCGCCGGCGGGCGCTTCCACGTACAACCATGCGTCCGCGGCCAGGTGCCGCGGCAAGCGTTCGAACACCTGCGCCCACAGGCCGGCGGCGAATGGCGGGTCCATGAACACGATGTCGGCCTGCATCGGCACGGCCGTTTCCAGCCAGCGCAGCGCATCGCCGGCGGCGACCTGCACCTGCTCCCCGGCACCGAGCCGCTCGACCACGCCGCGCAATGCCGCAACCAGTGCGGGATCGCGCTCGACCAGCTGCGCGGAGGCCGCGCCGCGCGAGACCGCTTCCAGTCCCAGCGCGCCACTGCCGGCGAACAGGTCCAGCACGCGCGCACCCGGCAGCTTCGGCATCAGCCAGTTGAACAGGGTCTCGCGCACGCGGTCGCTGGTCGGGCGCAACCCTTCGGAATACGGCACCTGCAGGCGCGTATTGCGCCAGCGCCCACCGATGATGCGCACCTGCCCTTCCCCGCCATGCGCGGGACGCCGGGAAGCAGGAGCTGGAGATCGGGGCGGACGGGGCATGCGGCGGGCGATGGAGATGGGCGGGGCATGATAAGCCGAATCGAGCATGGCTCCCGCGGCCGATACCTTCTGCGCACTTCCTTGCCGAACCACCAGATCGCTGAAACCCCGCGACGCGCAAGCGTGAGATTCACTCCTGCGCCAACCGCAACTCCCTGTGCGCAATGCGTTGCCTGCGGGGATCCGGCTCCGGCTCGCCATCGGCAGCGGCGACGGCGCGTTGCGCCAGCTCCCGGTCCGGCGCTCCCGCCAGGCGCAGGGTTTCGGCGGCCATCATCAGCGCAGCCCCCCGCAGCAGAACAGGTTGTCCTTCCCACTCGCCCAGGACGGCATCCACACCGGAACGCACGTCGGCCCCGGGCAGCGTTGCCGCTTCCGCGCGCAGGAGACGCAGGCGCAGATTGAGCAGCCTGCGTTGGCCATTGGAGCCCTTCGCCGGGGCAGTTCCTTCCAGCGAGGCCAGACCCGCCCGTGCAGCGAGCGCGGCCCCGGCCGCATCGCCCTTTGCCCAGGCCAGATCGGAGCGCGCCTGCTGGATCATGGCGCGCACCGCACGCGTCTCGCCCTGGAAGCCCGGCTCCTCCTGGAACGGCGGCAGGTCGCGCAACGCGGCGGCGGCTCCTTCGAGATCACCCGATTCACGCAGGATGTCCGCGCGCAGCGCCATCACCCAGGGGCCGAAAATGGAAGGCATGCCCTCCTGCTCCGCTACTGCACGCCCTGCCTCAAGCACCTGCAGCGCTTCGGAAGCGCCCGCTTCCGAACGCCGGAGTACATCCACGAACTCCAGCATCATGACAAGCTGGTCCATCGAGGCTGGCCTCCCCGTTCTGGCCATGCCCTGCAAGGACTCGCGCATCAGCGCGGCACTGGTCGAATAGTGCCCCTGGTTGCGATGGACCAGCGCCAGGTCGCTTCGGGCGGCACGGGTCCGCGGATGATCGGCGCCATAGCGCCCGGTGAGGGCCCGCAAGGAGCGCTGCCGGGTCGCGATGGCCAGTGGGGCATTGCCACGCTGGTCATACGCAAAGCCGAGCGTGCGCAGGACGCCAAGCCGGATCTGCAGCATTTCCTCGTCCAGTGGCTGCGGGAAGCTGTCGAGCAGACGCAGCAGGATCGGCGAAAGCTGGATTATCTGCGGGTAGTCATCACGGACCATCGCCAATGTGACGAAGGTATCCAGTTCCTGCGCCAACAGGCGGGTACGTATCGCTCCGGCACCCGCGGCGAGCGGACGCGCCGTCGCCAGGAATTCCCGGGCTTCCTGTTCGCCTCCGGCGATGGCGTAGATGCGCGCCAGGCGCAGCAGCAGCTGCGCGCGCGCCGGCGCATCCATCGCCTCCGGGTCCATGCCCATCGTGCGCGCGCTGCCGATGATGTCGCTGACCGTGGTGCCATGCCCGCCGTCCATCGCCAGCGAACGCGAAAACATTCCCGCCAGCATCTCCTGCACCGCCAGCGAACTGTTGGCCTGCATTCCAGCCAGGGCGCGTTGCCTCTCTGCAAGATGCTGCTGCTCGCGTGCGTTGCGCGCCTCCCTGCGCGCGATGTCCGCCTGCCACAGCGACACCGCCAAACCAGTCACCAACGTCGCCGCCACCGCTGCCGTCGCCCCCACCGCCAGCGCATGCCGGCGCAGGAAGCGGCTGGCGCGATAGCGCAGGGTCGGTTCGCGCGCCGACACCGGGCGGCCGTCCAGCCAGGCCAGCAGGTCGTCCCGCAAGGCCTCGACACTGCCGTAGCGCTGGCGCGGGTCGCTCGCCAGGCAATGACCCGCTATGGCACTGAGGTCACCCTTCAGCTCACCCGCAAGCGCGCCCGGCGCACGTCCGCATTTGCCGGCGTCCACGACGGAGATGCCCTTCGCCGCCTCCCACAGCGGCTGCGGGTCGTCGCGCATGCGCGTCAATTGCGCCCGCAGGGGTGTATCCCCGGTCAAACCGAACGGATGCGCGTGCGCCAGCAAGGCATACAGCAGCACGCCAGCCTGGTAGAGATCGGTCGCGGTGGAGACCGGTTCGCCATGCAGTTGCTCGGGCGAGGCGTACTCGGGCGTGAATGCGCGGTCACCGGTGCGGGTCTGGCCAGGCTCCTCCGCATCCTCCAGCAGCTTGGCGATACCGAAATCGAGCAGGACGACATGGCCGTTGGCGTCGACGACGATGTTGGACGGTTTGAGGTCGCGGTGCACCACCAGCTGCCGGTGGGCGAAAGCCAGCGCATCCAGCACCTGCAGCAACAAGCGGACGCGTTCGCGCACGGACAGGGCGCGCGCGTCGCACCACTGGTCGATGCGCTCGCCCTCGACATGGGTCATAGCGAAATACGGCACGCCGGCGTCGGTCATGCCGCCATCCAGCAGCGTGGCGATGTTGGGATGCGCGAGCCGCGCCAGGATGCTGCGTTCGCGGATGAAACGTTCTCGCGCGCGTGGCGAATCCAGGCCGACGCGGATGAGCTTCAGCGCCGCCCGCTGGCGGAATTCGTCGCCTTCGCGCTCGGCCAGATAGACCGCCCCCATGCCGCCGCGCCCGAGCAGGGAAACGATTCGCCAGCCCCCCAGCATCTGCCCGATCATCGCCGCGCCCACCTCCGGCAGCGGCAGCGCCTGTGCGACCGCCGCCTCCCACTGCGCCACGCGCTCGGACGCCACGGGCGCATCGCCCACCTCCCTGTCGGCGGCGAGCAGCCGCTCGACCAGCGCGTGTAGAGTGGGATCGCTGCCCTGCAATGACTCCAGCTTCGCCTGGCGCGCGGCATCCGGCAGTTCGACCAGTTCGTCGAATACTTCGAACGCGCGGCGGGCCAGCGTGTTCCCGCCGGTCATGCGCCCAGCTCCATCTGCAGGAAGGCCTGGGCCTTGCGCCAGTCGCGGCGCAGGGTACGGTCGGTCACGCCCAGGATGGCCGCGGTTTCCTCTTCGTTATAACCGCCGAAGTAGCGCAGCTCGACCATGCGGGCGCAGCGCTCATCGATCTTCGCCAGCCGGCTGAGCGAATCATCGAAGGCGATCAGATCCTCCAGCGGTCGCGCCTGGTCCCCCAGCCCGGTCGCAAGCGTCACCATGACGCCATCACGCTTGCCGGCGCCTGCATCGCGCGCCAGGTTCGACAGCACCTGGCGCATCGCGCTGCAGGCCAACCCCATCAGGTGGTGGCGGTCGTTCGCCGGCGTCGCCTTGTCCGTGCACAGCTTGAGATAGGCCTCGTTGACCAGCACGGTGGTCTCCACCGCCCGCCCGCGCCGCCGCAGCTGGCTGTGGGCCAACCGTTTCAGCTCCTCATAGGCGGCGGCATAGGCCTGCTGGAACCCGCGGGCGTCTCCGTCGCCGGCACGGGCCAGCCAGAAGGTAACCGACTGCGGTGCTTCGTGATCCATGGGAATCCCCATCCCCGGTGATGGGGGATTCTGACGCCCGCGGGCTTCCGTGGGCAACTGCATGTCCGGTTTCCCGGAGTTCCCGGGTATGGCTTGGGTTGAGGCGATCAGAACGCCCCTTCCAACCACTACAGGAGACCACCCATGAACCGCTTCAATCACAAAAAAAGTCGCAATTCCCGCCGCATGCGACCGCTCGCGCTCGCGCTGGTTCCGCTGCTGTCCGCTATCGCGCTGCCGGCACTGGCGGAGGACACCTGGACAACGACCTGCTATCTCGGCAAAAGCACAAACAACATGTGGTGTTACTACGAAACCTGGGATGCATCCATGCACTGGGGGTCATTTGCGACCGGTAGTAACTATGCCACTGCATTCGGTAACGATAGCCACGCAGCTGCGCTCAAAGCAACAGCCTATGGCGCCTACGCGTACGCAAACAAGACATTCACGACCGCAGTCGGCGCAGACAGCACAGCCAATGGCATCGCCGCCTCCGCCCTCGGCTACAACGCAAAAGCCAACAGCGATGACGCAACCGCCATCGGCGCAAGTACCGTGGCCAATGCCGGCGGCACCGGCGTGGGCACAGGCGCCAAGGCCTACGGCGTGAGCAGTTCCGCATTCGGCAACATCAGCCAGGCCAGCGGCGCCGGCAGTGCCGCATTCGGTTACGCCAGCCATGCCAGTGGCGACCACGCGGTGGCCATCGGCGATACCGCCAAGACCACCGCGGCCGGGGCTCTTGCGCTGGGCTACAAGGCGAATGTCTCGCAAGTCGCCGCCATCGCAATCGGCACCAGCGCCGACGCCAGCGGAATCAATGCCATCGCGCAGGGCTGGCTGGCGAATGCATCCGCCGAAAAGAGCATCGCACTGGGCGTGGCCACGAAATCCACGGGAATGTATGCGTCCGCGTTCGGCTACAAGGCAAATGCGGTCGGCCAAGTGAGCATCGCCGCAGGTGCGGAGGCGGAAGCCAGCCAGGCCAATGCGTCCGCGTTCGGCAGCAAGGCGCGCGCCAAAGCTGAGAATACCGCCGCCATCGGCACCAACTCCCTTGCGGAAGGCACGGATTCGATTGCACTCGGTGCAAGCGCACATGCCAACAATCAGGGCAGCATCGCGATCGGCAGCGGCACCAGTGCCACCTTCTTCAATTCCGTTGCGCTGGGCTACGGCGTCGCTACGACCCGCAACGGCCAGTTCAAGCTGGGCAATGCCGACAACGCGCTCACCGTTGCCGGCATCGCCAACGGCAACGCATTCCAGTCCGGCGCGCTGAAGATGGTCACCACCGACGCCAACGGCAACTTCGGCGTGGCCGACTTCCCGGCTGGCGGCGGCGCAATGCCTGATCTTTCGCTGATCGCGCTGGCCTTCGGCGGCGGCGCGGCATGGAACAACGGCACATTCACCGCGCCCACCTTCGCCATCCAGGGCACGAACTACAACAACGTCGCGGCCGCATTCGCCGCCGTGGACAGCAAGCTGACCGCCTTGACCGGCCAGGGCGGCGTGGCGGGACCGGCCGGACCGCAAGGCCCAGCAGGCCCACAGGGACCGGCAGGCCCAACCGGACCGCAAGGCCCGCAGGGGCCGGCCGGAAATGGAACTGGCAGCGGAACCGGCGACAGCACCGACGCCCTTGCCGTGCACTACGACGACGCCTCGAAATCCACGATCACCCTCAGCGGCGACGGCACGCAGATCAAGGGCGTCGGCAATGGCGTCGATCCCTTCGATGCGGTGAACGTGCGGCAGATGAACACCGCCGACGCCACCACGCTGACCTCCGCCAATGCCCACGCCGACGCCGGTGACACCGCCACGCTGACCTCGGCCAAGGGATACACCGACCAGAAGTTCGCCCAGGCCGTCGCCGCGCCGATGCAGGCCATCGACGCCCTGCGCTCGGACATGGACTGGCGTTTCCGCCAGACCGACCGCCGCATCGACAAGCAGGGCGCGATGAGCGGTGCCATGGCCGGCATGGCGATGAACACCGCCGGCCTGCCCGGCCAGAACCGCGTGGGCGTGGGCTTCGGCGCCCAGGGAGGCCAGGCGGCCATGGCCATCGGCTACCAGCGCATCGTCAACAACCGCGCCAGCGTGTCCATCGCCGGCGCCTTCGGCGGCGGGGAAAAGAGCGTCTCGGCCGGCGCAGGCTTCAGCTGGTAAGCGGCACGCGCACGGGCCGCACACACGGCCCGTGCGCGGGTGCCGGCACTGTCCGGCACAGTCCCGGCCCCTGCATGAAACAGGCGCGCCCATGCGCGAGACCCCAGTGCCGGGCGTGCCCACCGCTTCCTTCCGTCCCCACGACGGCTTTCTTCCGGCCAGCAAACCGGGAGCAGGCCTCCTCTCGATGAAAGGTTTCCCATGCATTCCGATCCAACTGCTTCATTCCCTGTATTCGATCCATCGCGGATCGCACGCATGCGCATGCAATACGCGCACCTCGGTGAAAACGTGGATGGCTTCGCCGCCGACTTCTACGCCCGGCTGTTCGAACTGGCACCACAGGTGCGCCCGCTGTTCGCAGCCGATCTTGTTGCCCAGGGCCGCAAGCTCGCTGCCAGCCTGGGCCTGCTGATAGCCAGTCTCGACAACCCGGAGCGTCTGGTCGGGCCGCTGGCGCAGCTCGGCCGCAGGCATTCCAGCTATGGCGCAGAGCACGGACACTTCGCGGTGGTCGGCCAGGCCTTGCTGGAAACCCTGGCTGCGCGCCTTGGCGATGACTTCGATACCGGAAGTGCCGACAGTTGGAGCCGAGCCTATCAGTGCGCCGCTGGAATGATGCGGGCGGGAATGCGCCAAGCCACCTGAACCGGGCCCGTTTTGACTCCAGGCCTGCGCCGCCTACCTGTAGGGGCGACATGGGACAGGAGTCGGCAGGGCGCTCCGGCGCCCTGTTTTTCTGCTGTAGGCGTGCCGTCGACGCCGGGGCCACCCTGGCATTCTCCGATGCGATATCCATGCGATGCAGGCCCGACGTGGGCACCCGCGCCACCGATATCCTGAGCATGCCCACGACCACCGGCCTTGAAATCCGCCGCCCGGCCCACATCCGTGGGCCATCGGCCGTTTGCGGCCAGGCAACCCATGGAGCGAACCCGACGATGACCGCCGAAGCCCACAAGGAAACCCGCGGTTTCCAGACCGAGGTGAAGCAGCTGCTGCACCTGATGATCCATTCGCTGTACTCGAACAAGGAAATCTTCCTGCGCGAGCTGGTCTCCAATGCGGCCGACGCCGCCGACAAGCTGCGCTTCGAGGCGCTGACCCGGCCGGAGCTGCTGGAAGGCGACAGCGCGCTGCGCATCCGCATCGAGGCCGACCCGGCCGCGCGTACCCTGACCATCGACGACAACGGCATCGGCCTGAGCCGCGACGAGGCCGTCGCGCACCTGGGCACCATCGCCAAGTCGGGCACCGCCGACTTCCTGAAGAACCTGTCCGGCGACCAGAAGAAGGACGCCAACCTGATCGGCCAGTTCGGCGTCGGCTTCTATTCGGCCTTCATCGTCGCCGACCAGGTCGACGTCTACAGCCGCCGCGCCGGCCTGCCGGCCAGCGAGGGCGTGCACTGGTCCTCGCGCGGCGAAGGCGAATTCGATGTCGAAACCATCGACAAGCCCGGGCGCGGCACCCGCATCGTGCTGCACCTGAAGGAAGGCGAGGAAGGCTTCGCCGATGGCTGGAAGCTGCGCAGTCTGGTCAAGAAGTACTCCGACCACATCGGCCTGCCGATCGAACTGCTCAAGGAAGCGCAGGACGAACAAGCGCCGGCCGCACCGGAATGGGAGGCGGTCAACAAGGCCAACGCGCTGTGGACCCGCCCCCGGTCCGAGGTCGCCGACGCCGAATACAACGAGTTCTACAAGCACATCGCCCATGACTTCAGCGACCCGCTGGCGTGGAGCCACAACAAGGTCGAGGGCAAGCTGGAATACACCTCGCTGCTGTACACACCCGGCCGCGCGCCGTTCGACCTGTACCACCGCGACGCGGCCAAGGGCCTGAAGCTGTACGTGCAGCGCGTCTTCATCATGGACCAGGCCGAACAGTTCCTGCCGCTGTACCTTCGCTTCATCAAGGGCGTGGTCGATTCCAGCGACCTGCCGCTGAACGTCTCGCGCGAGATCCTGCAGTCCGGTCCGGTGATCGACTCGATGAAGTCGGCGCTGACCAAGCGCGCCCTGGACATGCTGGAGAAGCTGGCCAGGGACAAGCCCGAGGACTACCAGCGCTTCTGGAAGGAATTCGGTCAGGTGCTGAAGGAAGGCCCCGCCGAGGACTTCAACAACCGCGAAAAGATCGCCGGCCTGCTGCGCTTCGCCTCCACCCACGGCGGCGACGGCGAGCAGAACGTCGCGCTGGCCGACTATGTCGGCCGCATGGTCGAAGGCCAGGACAAGGTCTACTACCTCACCGGCGAGAGCCACCTGCAGGTCAAGGACAGCCCGCACCTGGAAGTGTTCCGCAAGAAGGGCATCGAAGTACTGTTGATGACCGACCGCATCGACGAGTGGCTGATGAACTACCTGCACGAGTTCGACGGCAGGTCGTTCGTGGACGTGGCCCGCGGCGACCTGGACCTGGGCACGCTGGATTCGGAGGAAGACAAGAAGGCGCAGGAGGAAACCGCCAAGGCCAAGGAAGGGCTGGCCGCGCGCATCAAGACCGCGCTGGGCGAGGACGTGGCCGAAGTGCGCGTGTCCCACCGTCTGACCGATTCGCCGGCGATCCTGGCCATCGGCGAACAGGACCTCGGCCTGCAGATGCGGCAGATCCTCGAGGCCAGCGGCCAGAAGGTGCCGGAGAGCAGGCCGGTGTTCGAGTTCAATCCGGTGCATCCGCTGATCGGGAAACTCGACGCCGAACCCGACATGGACCGCTTCAATGACCTGGCGCGCGTGCTGTTCGACCAGGCCGCGCTGGCTGCGGGCGACGGCCTGAAGGACCCGGCCGCCTATGTGCGCCGGCTCAACAGGCTGCTGCTGGAACTGTCGGCCTGAGGCCTTCCCGTAGGAGCGCACTTCAGTGCGCGATGGGGCTTTCCATTTGAATCCCCGCACATGGATGTGCGGGCTGTTGCAGAGGGATCTGCGTGCAAGCCCCCATCGCGCACTGAAGTGCGCTCCTACGGGGTATTCACGCGAACGCGTCGAACAACGTCCCCAGCATCTCGTTGCTGCGCCGGATCACCACCGCGTTGGCGGCGAAGGCCATTTCATAGGTCCGGGCCGCCAGCAGGTCGGCGACCATGTCCGGGGCTTCCCCGCCTGTCGTCACCTGCGCGCTGGCGCCGCCGCCGGGAATGGTCTGCACGGCCAGCACCTGCCGCGGCCCCACCGGCTGTACCGGTTGCACGGCAATGTTCTGCGCGGCCACGCGTACGCCCATCACGGCTACGCGCATGCCGGAGGCGGCAATGGAGGAAATCGCGTTCATGCCACCGTATCGGCCCGGAACACGCCGGCTTTAGCTGTTTCACGGCCCCTGCAAACCGGTCGGCGCCAGCGCCGGTGGTAGCATGTGCCCCTGCCCCGGTTTTTCTCATCCATGCTCAGTTTTTTCCGTCGCAAGAAGCCCCAGGACACCCCTGCGGTCGGCAAGCCCCCGCAGTTCAGCGCCGAGGAGCTGACCTCCGCCGTCCCCTCGCCCGCCGAACAGCCGGCCGCGGCCCTGGAGCCCGCCGATACGGCTCCCGTCGACAGCGGGAAGCCGGCGGCTGAACCCACTCTGCTCGAACCCGCCCTGCCCGAGCCGGCCTCCTTCGAGCCCGTCGCGGCCATCGCCGGCCAGGATGAAGCCCTGGCGGCCGTGCCGGAAAGCGATGCAGACCTGATCCCCGCCAATGCTGCACCAGCGGCCCCGGCCGGAAAGCCCGGCTGGCGCGACCGCCTGCGCAACAGCGCCTTCGCCCGCAGTTTCGGCGGCCTGTTCTCGCGCAATCCACGGCTTGACGACGACCTGCTTGACGAGATCGAGACCGCGCTGTTGACCGCCGACGTCGGCGTTCCCGCTACCACCGCGCTGGTCGAAGACCTGCGCAGGCGCATGAAATCGCGCGAGTTCGCCGACGCCAACGCCCTGCTCGCCGCGCTGCGCGCCGACCTGATCGCCCTGCTGCAGCCGGTGTCCAGGCCACTGGTCATCGACGGCGACGCCAAGCCGTTCGTGATCCTCACCGTCGGCGTCAACGGCGTCGGCAAGACCACCACCATCGGCAAGCTGGCCAAGCGCTTCAAGGACCAGGGCCACAGCCTGATGCTGGCCGCCGGCGACACCTTCCGCGCCGCCGCCGTGGCGCAGCTGCAGGTGTGGGGCGAACGCAACGGCGTGGCGGTGATCGCCCAGGGCCAGAACGCCGATGCCGCCTCGGTGGCGTTCGACGCGCTGCAGGCCGGCAAGGCGCGCGGCACCAGCGTGCTGATCGCCGACACCGCCGGCCGCCTGCACACCCAGGCCGGGCTGATGAACGAGTTGAGCAAGATCCGCCGCGTGCTCGGCAAGATCGACGACACCGCACCACATGAAGTGCTGATGGTGATCGACGGCACCACCGGCCAGAACGCGCTGAACCAGCTGCGCCAGTTCCATGCCGCCGCAGGCGTCACCGGCCTGGTGGTGACCAAGCTGGATGGCACGGCCAAGGGCGGCGTGGTGTTCGCGCTGGCGCGCGAGTTCGGCATCCCGATCCGCTTTGCCGGCATCGGCGAGCGTCCGGAAGACCTGCGCGTATTCGACCCGGAAGCGTTCGTCGATGCGTTGCTGCCCGAAGCGCTGGGCGCCTGACATCTTCGTAGGAGCGCACTTCAGTGCGCGATCGGGCTTTATCGGGAAAGCTCCATCGCGCACTGAAGTGCGCTCCTACCGCTTTGGAACCGTTGCCCGCATGAGCCCGCCCGCCCACCTCCTTCTCGACTGGTTCGACCAGCACGGCCGCCACGACCTGCCCTGGCAGCATCCGCGCACGCCATACCGGGTGTGGCTGTCGGAGATCATGCTGCAGCAGACCCAGGTCGCCACGGTCATTCCCTATTTCCAGCGCTTCGTGCAGTCGTTCCCGACCCTGCCCGATCTGGCGGCGGCCGACAACGACACGCTGATGGCGCATTGGGCCGGGCTGGGCTATTACGCCCGGGCGCGCAACCTGCATGCCGCCGCCGGACGCTGCGTCGAGCGGCACGGCGGCGACCTGCCGCGCGACCTGGACGCCCTGCTGGCGCTGCCCGGCATCGGCCGCAGCACCGCCGGCGCCATCCTCAGCCAGGCCTGGAACGACCCGTTCGCGATCCTCGACGGCAACGTCAAACGCGTGCTGACCCGCTACCACGGCATCGCCGGTTACCCGGGCCTGCCCGCCATCGAGAAGCAGCTGTGGGCGCTGGCTGCGCAGCACGTGGCGCATGTGCCGCACGGGCGCATGGCCGACTGGACGCAGGCGCAGATGGATTTCGGCGCCACGCTGTGCACCCGTGCCAACCCGGCCTGCATCCTGTGCCCGCTGCAGGAAAGTTGCGCGGCGCATGCGCAGGGCCTGGTGGATTCACTGCCCACGCCCAAGCCCAGCAAAGTGCTGCCCGAACGCGAGGCCAGCGCCCTGCTGCTGGAAGACGCGCAAGGCCGCATCCTGCTGTGCAAGCGCCCACCCACCGGCATCTGGGCCTCGCTGTGGACGCTGCCGCAGGCCGAGACCGACGCCGGCCTGCGCACCTGGTTCGCCGGCAACATCGAGGGCGACTACGACGGCGCCAGCGAACTGCCGCCGATCGTCCACACCTTCAGCCACTACCGCCTGCACCTGCAGCCGCTGCACCTGCGCAAGGTCGCCCTGCGCCCGCGGGTGGGCGACAATGACGACCTGCGCTGGGTCGCCCGCGCCGACCTGCCCTCGCTGGGCCTGCCGGCACCGATCCGCAAGCTGCTCGACCGCCATTGAGGCGGCCCGCTCCATCGACAGGAACACCGCATGCCCCGCTCCGTCTTCTGCCAGTACGAACAACGCGAAACCGAAGGCCTGGACTTCGTGCCCTACCCCGGCGAACTGGGCCAGCGCATCTTCGCCAACGTCGGCAAGCAGGCCTGGGCGGCGTGGCTGGCGCACCAGACCATGCTGATCAACGAGAACCGGCTCTCGCCGCGCGACCCCAAGCATCGCGCGTTCCTGGAAGAAGAGCTGGTCAAGTTCCTGTTCGGCGGCGGTGCGGAAAAGCCGGCCGGCTACGTCGCACCCGAAGCCCCCTGAACGACAAGGGCGGGCGCTGCCTTCAGCCGCCCCCCCCTTCCTGCCCTGCCGCTGCGGCGTTATTTGCCGCCGTTGGCCTGGTCCTCGGCACGCGCCTCGACCTTGGCATCGCGCAGCTCCTTTTCCGAAGCCCGCAATGCCTTCACGTCCAGCGGCTGGATGGTGTCGATCCGGCACGGTATCGGCGCCATGCCCGGATTGCCGCCGCGCACGATCACGCGGTCGAACTTCGCCGATACCCGGCCCATCATGCTGGTCACCCCGATCGCCGGCGCATAGGAAAGATCCATGCACGGGCCGCCCAGGCTCAGCAGCCAGGCTTCGCTGGGCTTGGTCCAGACCGCCAGCGCGCTGTCGCCTAGCTCGGTCCAGCCGTTGAGGGAACCGAAGTACTGGAAATCCCGGACCGGCGCACCGGCATGGGCCCGATACAACTCCAACCGTTCGCTGCTGGAAAGCTTGCCGGTGGTGGCGCAGCCGGCCAGTGCTGCCGCGGCGAATAGAGCAATTGCCAGACGTTTCACGACACACCTCCTGTTCGGGAATACGCCGTCATCTTGCACCGCGCCCCGTGAGGCGCAAGCGACAGTCCGGCGCCTGTTCAGCCGGCGTGCCGGATCGGAACCGACACGCCCCACGTCGGGAGACCGGGTCCCGGTCAGACCTCGGCAGGGTCCAGCGGATACAGGCGGGCGCCACGCAGTTCCAGCACCCGGTCCAGCTTGCGGGCCAGGCTGCGGTCGTGGGTCACCAGCACCAGGCTGGTGCGATGCCTGCGATTCAATTCCAGCATCAGTTCGAACACCGTCGCGGCGGTTTTGTCATCGAGGTTGCCGGTGGGTTCGTCGCCCAGAACGCAGGTGGGGTTGTTGACCAGCGCACGCGCCACGGCGGCGCGCTGGCGCTCGCCGCCGGACAGTTCGCCGGGCTTGTGCTGCAGGCGATGCCCCAGCCCCACGGCCTCCAGCATCTCGGTCGCCCGCCGACGGGCGGCGGCGACCTTTCTTCGCCCGATCCAGTACGCGACGAGCCCCTTCCCCAGCAGCCCGGCCAGCAACAGGCCCAGGGCAAGCCACAGGAAAATCCAGTACCCGCTCCTGACCGACGCCAGCGTGGCGAAGCAGACAAGCGCCACGCAGGCTGCCACCCAGCCGCGCCTGTAATCACGGCCGCCGTCCTCGCCCAGCAACAGCGGCATCATCACGTTTTCCAGCGCGGTGAATTCCGGCAGCAGGTGGTGGAACTGGTAGACGAAGCCCAGCGAACTGTTGCGCAGGCGCCCGCGCTCGGCATCGGACAGGGCCGACATCTTCTGCCCCGCCACATAGACCTCGCCCGCGCTGGGCGTATCCAGCCCCCCGAGCAGGTGCAGCAGCGTGCTCTTGCCGGCCCCCGAAGCGCCGACGATCGCTACGGTCTCGCCCGCCCGGATGTCCAGCTCCAGCCCGTCGAACACCGGCGTCTGCATGCGTCCTTCGGCGTAGGTCTTGGCCAACCCTTCGGCGCGGATCACCGATTCCATGCTCGCGTTCTCACTCATAGCGCAGCGCCTCCGCCGGCTGGGTGCGCGCCGCGCGCCAGGCCGGATACAGCGTTGCCAGGAAACTCATCAGCAGCGCCACCGCGGTGATCACCACGATGTCGCCGGTCTGCATGTCGGTCGGCAGGCCGGTGATGTAGTACACGTCCTCCGGCAGCAGCTTGATGTTGAAGGCCGACTCGATCAGGCCGAGGATGCGCTCGAGGTTGAGCGTAAGGCTGATGCCGCCGATCACGCCGGCCACCGTGCCCATCAGCCCGATCAGGCTGCCCTGCACCATGAACACCTGCATCACCCCACCCGGCGTCAGCCCCAGCGTGCGCAGGATGGCGATGTCGGCCTGCTTGTCGGTGACCAGCATCACCTGCGAGGACACCAGGTTGAACGCGCCCATGGCCACGATCAGCGACAGCAGGATGCCCATCACCGTCTTTTCCATGCGCAGCGAGTGGTAGAGGTTGGCGTTCTCCTGGGTCCAGTCGCTGACCCGGTAATAGCCTTCCAGGTTCAGGGCAAGGTCGCGCGCCACGGTATAGGCCTGGTCCATGTCGTGCAGCTTCAGGCGCACGCCGGTCACGCCGTCCACGCGCAGCACCCGCTCCAGGTCCTGCATGTTGACGAAGGCCACGCCGCGATCGACTTCGTTGGAACCGGCCTCGAAGATGCCGCTGACCTTGAAGCGCTTGGTCCGCGCCATCGCGCCGACCGGGGTGCCCTGGATCTCGGCCAGCGTCGCCACCACGCTGTCGCCCACGTCCACGCCCAGCCACAGCGCCAGTTCCTTGCCGAGCAGGATGTTGAACTCGCCCGGCTGCAGGCTGTCCAGCGAGCCCTTCTGCATCTTCTCACCCAGCACCGACACCTTCGGCTCCAGCGCCGGATCGACGCCCTGCACGATCGCGCCCTGCACGCGTGGGCCGGCGAGCATGCCCTGGATCTCGATGTAGGGTGCGGCGCCGGCCACGCGCGGGTCGCGCATCGCCACGTCCACCGCGTGCTGCCAGTTGCTCATCGGCTCCCCATCGGCGCTGACGGTCGCGTGGGCCGACATCTGCAGCAGTCGGTCGCGGATTTCCTTCTGGAAACCGCTCATCACCGCCAGCGTGGTGATCAGCACCGTCACCCCGAGCGCGATGCCGAGGATCGATGCCATGGAGATGAAGGAGATGAAACCGTTGCGGCGCTTGGCCCGCAGGTAACGCAATCCGATTGCGACGGGTAAGGGTCTGAACATGCGCGTGTGCCGGTGGAGTGGCGCCATGTTGCCATCCCCGCCCGCTAACGGGAAACGGCGCTGACGCGCACGGCCAGTCGCAGTTCACGTCGCCGTGCGCGCGGCAGCGTATCCGGCCAGAACAGCAGCTGGCCGCACCGCTTCCCCATGCGCCAGCGCAGCACCAGCAGCGGGCCGCGTTCCAGCAGTTCCAGCGCGTCGATCGCCACGCCATCCAGGCTGGCCGGCACCGGTGCCGGCGGAACCAGCAGTTGCCGGGCCGGCTGGCGCAGCCCGCGGCGCGCCATGCGCAGGCCCCAGCATGAACCAAGCAACGCCGCCGGCCATGCGACAGGCCGTTCGAGTTCGCAGTTCAGCAGCGCGACGGCGCCCAGCAGGCCGAGCAGCAGCAGGGCGCCGGCCTGCCAGCGCGAGGGCCGCCACTCACAGCGGAAGGTCGCGGATGTACTCCAACAGGGTTGCCTGCTGCGCATCGGGACAGGCCTCGTAGCCCATGGACCAGCGCCACAGCTTGTCGTCTTCGGTTTCCAGCAACTGCAGGAAAACCGCGCGTTCGGCTGTAGGCGCCTGTTCCCAGCGCTGGTCGAGATAGCGGCCGAACAACTGGTCCAACTCGCGCATGCCGCGTCGGCAGCGCCAGCGCAGCTTCTTCAATTCGATTTCGTCTTCGGGGCTCATCGCTCACCTGCCGATGCCACGACCTCGCCGTGGCGGAAACGAAAACGGCACCGGCCCGAAGGACCGGTGCCGCCATGACCGCGATGCAGGGCATCGCGGGAGCCGGCGCATCAGGCGCGGCGCGCCATCATCAACTTCTTGATCTCGGCGATCGCCAGCGCCGGGTTCAGCCCCTTCGGGCAGGTCCGGGCGCAGTTCATGATGGTGTGGCAACGGTACAGCTTGAACGGATCTTCCAGATCGTCCAGGCGCGCACCTGTGTCCTCGTCGCGCGAGTCGATGATCCAGCGGTAGGCCTGCAGCAGGATCGCCGGGCCCAGGTAACGCTCGCCGTTCCACCAGTAGCTCGGGCACGAGGTCGAGCAGCAGGCGCACAGGATGCACTCATACAGGCCGTCGAGCTTCTTGCGGTCTTCCGGCGACTGCAGGCGCTCACGGTCCGGCGGCGCCGGGGTCTGGGTGCGGATCCACGGCTTGATCGAGGCGTACTGCGCGTAGAAGTGGGTCAGGTCCGGCACCAGGTCCTTGACCACTTCCATGTGCGGCAGCGGGTAGATCGGCACCTCGGCCTTGGCGCAGTCGCTGATGGCGCGGGTGCAGGCCAGCGTGTTGGTGCCGTCGATGTTCATCGCGCACGAACCGCAGATGCCTTCGCGGCAGGAGCGGCGGAAGGTCAGGGTCGGATCGATCTCGTTCTTGATCTTGATCAGCGCGTCCAGAACCATCGGCCCGCACGCATCGAGGTCTACCTCGTAGGTGTCGGTACGCGGGTTCTGGTCGTCGTCCGGGCTCCAGCGGTAGATCTTGAAGGTACGCAGGTTCCTGCCGCCGGTCTTGGCGGGGAAGTGCTTGCCCTGGGTGATCCGGGAGTTCTTCGGGAGTGCAAATTCAGCCATGTTCGTAGGTTCCCCGGATCAGTAGACGCGCGGCTTGGGTGGCACGACGGCGACATCGTCGGTGAGCGTGTACATGTGCACCGGACGGTAGTCGAAGCTGCACTTGCCCTTGTCGTCGACGCTGACCAGCGTGTGCTTCATCCAGTTGGCGTCGTCGCGCTCCGGATAGTCCTCGTGGGCATGCGCGCCACGGCTTTCCTTGCGCTGCTCGGCCGAGTTGATGGTGGCCACGGCGTTGAGCAGCAGGTTGTTGAGCTCGTAGGTCTCGATCAGGTCCGAGTTCCAGACCAGCGAGCGGTCGGACACCTTGACGTCCTGGAACGAATCGAACACCTCGGCCATCTTCTCGCAGCCCTCGGCCAGCGTCTTGCTGGTGCGGAACACGGCGGCGTCGGCCTGCATCGTGCGCTGCATGCGGTCGCGGATGACGGCGGTCGGGGTGTCGCCATTGGCGTGGCGCAGCTTGTCCAGCAGGCCCAGCGCCTTGTCGCAGGCGTCGGAACCCAGGGTCTTGTGCGGCGCGCCCGGCTTGATCGTCTCGGCGCAGCGGTTGGCCACGGCGCGGCCGAACACCACCAGGTCGAGCAGCGAGTTGGAGCCCAGGCGGTTGGCGCCGTGCACCGACACGCAGGCGGCCTCGCCGATGGCGTACAGGCCCGGCACCACCGCGTCGGGGTTGTCGCCGACCTTGCGCACCACTTCGCCGTGGTAGTTGGTCGGGATGCCGCCCATGTTGTAGTGCACGGTCGGGATCACCGGGATCGGCTGCTTGTGCACGTCGACGCCGGCGAAGATGCGCGCGCTCTCGGCGATGCCCGGCAGCTTCTCGTCGATCACGCCCGGGCCCAGGTGGGTCAGGTCGAGCAGGATGTGGTCCTTGTGCTCGCCGACGCCGCGGCCTTCGCGGATCTCGATGGTCATCGAACGCGACACCACATCACGCGAGGCCAGGTCCTTGTAGTGCGGCGCGTAGCGCTCCATGAAGCGCTCGCCGCTGCTGTTGCGCAGGATGCCGCCTTCACCTCGGACACCCTCGGTGATCAGGCAGCCGGCACCATAGATGCCGGTCGGGTGGAACTGCACGAACTCCATGTCCTGCAGCGGCAGGCCGGCGCGGGCCACGAGGCCGCCGCCGTCGCCGGTGCAGGTGTGCGCCGAGGTGGCGCTGAAGTAGGCGCGGCCGTAGCCGCCGGTGGCCAGCACCACGCCGTGGGCACGGAACAGGTGCAGGGTGCCCTCGGCCATGTCCAGCGCCAGCACGCCGCGGCAGACGCCCTCTTCGTCGAAGATCAGGTCGAGTGCGAAGTACTCGATCATGAACTGCGCGTTGTGCGCCAGCGACTGCTGGTACAGCGTGTGCAGCATGGCATGGCCGGTACGGTCGGCGGCGGCGCAGGTGCGCTGCGCGGACGGGCCTTCGCCGTACTTGGTGGTCATGCCACCGAACGGACGCTGGTAGATCTTGCCGTCCTCGGTGCGGCTGAACGGAACGCCGTAGTGCTCCAGTTCGATGATCGCCGGAATCGCCTCGCGCACCATGTACTCGATGGCGTCCTGGTCGCCCAGCCAGTCCGAGCCCTTGATGGTGTCGTAGAAGTGGTAGCGCCAGTCGTCCTCGCCCATGTTGCCCAGCGCGGCGGAAATGCCGCCCTGCGCCGCCACGGTGTGCGAGCGGGTCGGGAATACCTTGGTGATGCAGACGGTCTGCAGGCCCTTCTGGGCCAGGCCGAAGGTCGCGCGCAGGCCGGCGCCGCCGGCGCCGACGACCACCATGTCGACCTTGTGTTCAGTGATGTTGTAAGCGGACATGTATCAGTTCCCAAGCGCGACGCGGGCGACCGCGAAGATGCTGACGATCGCGCCGAGCACGGCGACGAACTTGACCGTGGTCTGCAGTGCCAGCGCCATCAGCGAGTTGTGGATGTAGTCCTCGAGCACGACCTGCAGGCCGAGCTGCGCGTGCCAGAACATGGCGACCAGGAAGCCGACCAGTGCGATCGCGTTCCACGGCTTGGCCACGGCGGTGACGGCGGTGACATAGTCGGCGCCGATCAGGCTCAGCACGAAGCACAGGAACCACAGGGTCAGCGCGACCAGCGCGGTGGCGGTCAGGCGCTGGTGGATGAAGTGCATGGTGCCGGACTTGGCGCTGCCCAGGCCGCGTGCGTTCTTCAGGGGGGTGCGGAAATTGCTCATGCGGCGCCTCCGAAGCAGCAGACGTAGGCCCAGACCAGCGCGGTGATGACCAGCGAACCGATCACCGACAGCCAGCTGCTGCGGATGAAGGCCGGCTTGCTGTAACCGATGGCGAAGTCCTGGATGATGTGGCGCAGGCCATTGCACAGGTGATAGGCGAAGCACCAGGTCCAGCCGAACAGGATCACCTTGCCGTACCACGCGCTGGCGTGGGTGGTGAAGCAGTTCCAGGACTCGGGGCCCATCATCAGGGCGAGCAGGCCGCCGGCAATGATCAGGGCTCCGACGGACAGAACGATGCCGGTGGCTCGATGCAGGATCGAGGTGGCCATCTGGATCTGCCAGCGATACACCTGCAGGTGCGGAGAAAGGGGGCGGGGTCTGTTCGCCATTCGCTGACTCGTTATCTCGGCTGGGCGGCGGTTGCCGCGTTGGCTGACGCTGCTCAGAAATCGATGCAGCGACCGTTTTTCTCCCAATCGCCGTAACGCACCGGATCAAGTCCGCCGCGTCCGCCGATTTCCTGCGGTACCGATCCGGCATCGGGAAGCGGCTGCTTCTCCGGTTCCGGCAGGGCTTCGGTTCCGTCCTCGGGAGTGGGGGTTGTTTGGCCTATCATGATCGGTCTCGCAACGCACAAATTTTAGTCCCCGTTCACGTGTCTGACAACCTCGCCCCTCTTTTCAGCGGTTTGCGCACACTGCGCCAGCCCCAGGTGCTGGGCCTTTCCGGCCCGGATGCGGTCGCTTTCGCCCAGGCCCAGTTCGCCAACGACGTGCCGTCGCTGGCCGATGGCCACTGGCAATGGAACGCCTGGCTGACCGCCAAGGGGCGCGTGCTGGCGGTGTTCCAGCTGCTGCGGCTGGACGCCGAACACCTGCTGCTGGTCTGCCACGACGGCGGCACCGAGGCGATGGCTGAACAGCTGCGGCGCTTCGTGTTCAGGCGCAAGGTGAGCCTGGCGCCTGCCGGCACGCTCTCCGTCGAGGCTGCTTTCCAGACGCCATCCCTGGCCCGCGGCACGGCGCTGGCCCGCCTGGAGGACGGCGCCATCGAGCTGGACGTCGGCAATGCCGCGCATCCGCGCACGCTGCGCCTGGTCGAGGCCGGCAGCGCGCCTTGCGAGGAAGCGGCGGAGCTGGCCTGGCGCCAGTCCGACCTGCGCTTCGGCCTGCCTCGGCTGGACGATTCGCAGCGCGAACAGTGGACGCCGCAGCAACTGGGCCTGGATCGCCTGTCGGCCTACAGCGTGAAGAAGGGCTGCTACCCCGGCCAGGAAATCGTGGCGCGCACCCATTTCCTGGGCAAGGCCAAGCGCTCGCTGGTGCTGCTGCACACCGACGCCGCCAGTACGGCCGGCGACGCAGTGACACAGGCCGGCGCCAGCGTCGGGGTCGTCGCCAGCAGTGCCGGCGTGCTGGCACTGGCCGTGCTGCCGCTGGGCCTGGCCGATGACGGGCTGGAAGTGGGCAACGGAAAGGCCAGACGCCTGGACCTGCTCGACGGACTGGCGCGCTGATGCGGCTGTCCACCGGCAGCAGCCTCCCGCCTGTCCGGCTTCCCGGTACCGCGTAGCAGGTCCGCTACGCGCCGGACTCCAGGCGCAGGCCGCTGGCCGCGTCGAAGAAATGCAGGCTTGCGGACGCGACCGCCACACCGATCCTCTCGCCCACCGCAGGCAGCGCCTGCGGCGGCACCCGCATCACCAGCGGCCGCGCGCCAAGGCGCAGATTCACGAACATCTCGTTGCCGACCGGCTCGATGCTCTCGATGACCGCCGCGAACGCCGTTTCGCCACCCGCCGGCTGCAGGTGTTCCGGGCGGATGCCGACCACCACCTCGCGCCCCGACCAGTCCGGCGCAATCGGGGGACGGCCGAGCGGGATCCGCTCCCCTTCGCCCATGCCCAGTTCGAACCGCCCGTCCGCCGCGACCTGCAGCCGCCCCCGCAGCGTGTTCATGGCCGGGCTGCCGAGGAAACCGGCGACGAACAGGTTGGCCGGCCGCTCGTACAGCGCCATCGGCGTGTCGATCTGCTGGATCGCGCCGTCGTTGAGCACCACGATGCGTTGCCCCAGGGTCATCGCCTCGACCTGGTCGTGGGTGACGTAGATCATCGTCGTGCCCAGCTTGCGGTGCAGCTGCGCGATCTCGGTCCGCACCGAATGGCGCAGCTTGGCATCGAGGTTGGACAAGGGCTCGTCCAGCAGGAACACCGCCGGCTCGCGCACCAGCGCGCGTCCCAGCGCCACGCGCTGGCGCTGGCCGCCGGACATCGCCCGCGGCAGTTTGTCGAGCATCCCGTCCAGCCCCAGCATGTCGGCGGCGGCCTGCACGCGGCGGGCCACCTCGGCCTTGTCGTACCCGCGCAGCTTCAGGCCGAAGGCGAGGTTCTCGGCCACGGTCATGTGCGGGTACAGCGCGTAGTTCTGGAACACCATGGCGATGTCGCGGTCCTTCGGCGCTACGTCGTTGACCACGCGCCCGCCGATGGACAGCGTGCCGGCGCTGATCTCTTCCAGCCCCGCCACCATCCGCAGCAGGGTGGACTTGCCGCAGCCCGATGGCCCCACCAGCACCATCAGCTCGCCGTCGGCGATCCCGAAACTGGCCCCGTGCACGGCGACCTGGCCGTTGTCGTAGACCTTGCGCACCTCGTCGAACCGCACGTCCGCCATCGCCTGCCTCATTCATTCCGATCGCGCCACGGCGACCGGCGGAGTGGATGACGGCACCTGCCGCCAACGCCCTCGGGACGACCGCTCCCGAATACGAATACAGTGGAAACATTCTGCCACGCAAACGTTTTCCCATGGCACCATCAACGGCTCGCGGCAGCGCCCCGTGCAAGCCCATGCCGGCCTGCCTCCTCGCGCCCGGGACGCACTCCCTTCGAGCACGCCCCGCCCCGCTCGTCCCGAGCCGGCCCAGGTGCGGCCGAAGGCTGCGGGACCCCCACCGGAACAGCAACCAGAACATAGAGAAGGGCAATTGACAACGATGTCACCAGACCACGAAACTCGAGCCATGCACGACACCCTCCTCCTGTTCGGTGCCACAGGCGATCTGGCCCAGCGCTATCTGTTCCCCTCCCTGCTGCGCCTGCTGGGCGACGGCCTGCTCCCCGAGGACTTCCGGGTGCGTGCGATGGCGCTGTCGCCGCACGACACCGAAAAATTCCGCGACATCCTGCGGCCACGGCTGGAACAGGCGCTGCCGCAGGCCAGCCAGGACGACATCAACAACCTGCTGCGGCGCATCGACTACCGTTCGGTGGACCTGCGCGACCCCGGCTCGATCGCCGAGGCGGTGCGCGAGTTCAATGGCCGCCGCTGCGTGAGCTACCTGTCGATCCCGCCGGGCCTGTATATCTCCACCTGCGAGGGGCTGGCCCTGGGGGGCGCGCTGGGAGCGCCGCACCGGCTGATGCTGGAGAAGCCGATCGGCTCGGACAGCGCCAGCGCGGAGGAAATCCTGCAGTCGATCGGCGCGCTGATCGATGAGGACCGCGTGTTCCGCATCGACCACTACCTGGGCAAGGCAGCGGTGCAGAACCTGATGGCGCTGCGCTTCGGCAACACCCTGCTGGAGGCCGTGTGGAACCGCAATTACATCGAATCGGTGCACATCATGGTGGCCGAGAGCGATGGCGTGGACGGCCGCGATTCCTATTACTCGCGTTCCGGCGCGATGCGCGACATGGTACAGAGCCATATCCTGCAACTGCTGTGCCTGGTGGCGATGGAGCCGCCAGCCTCGCTGGAAGCCGACCGCATCCGCGACGAGAAGGTCAAGGTGCTGCGCGCGCTGCGTCCACTCGATGCCCGCCATGCCGCCAAGGACAGCGTGCGCGGCCGTTATACCGCGGGCACCATCAACGGCCAGCCGGCGCAGGCCTACCAGCCGCCTGAAGGCAGCGAGGCCGAAACTTTCGTAGGCGTCACCGCGCACATCGACAACTGGCGCTGGGCCGGCGTGCCGTTCCACCTGGTCACCGGCAAGCGCCTGCCCGAACGCACCACCCGCATCGAGGTCAACCTCAAGCCAGTCACGCACTGGCTGTTCGAACGCCCCGACCGCCGCCATGCGCAGCCCAACCGGCTGACCTTCCAGCTGCAGCCGCAGGAGAACATCCAGCTGGGGCTGATGAGCTCGCTGGCCGGCCCGGAATGGGGCGCGCTGGAACTGCAGCCGCTGGAACTGGAACTGTCGGTGCCGACCGGCCTGCATCGCCGCATCGCCTATGAACGCCTGTTCCTGGACGCCTTCAACGGCAACCACGCGCTGTTCGTGCGCGATGACGAAGTGCGCGCGGCCTGGGCCTGGATCGACAGCGTCAGCGATGCATGGAAGGCCGCCAACCTGCCGATGGAACCCTACCCGGCCGGCAGTTGGGGCCCGGACCAGGCGCACCTGTTCCTGCCCGCGGCCATCGTCGCCGACAACCGTTCGGACAGCGAACTGTGAGCGGTCCCGCGGAACACGTGCTGGTCGCCGATATCGGCGGCACCAATGCGCGCTTCGCGCTGGCCGACATCACCGCCGCGGTTCCCCTGGACCAGGGCAGTATCGGCGAGTACCCGGTGGCGCGCTTTCCTTCGCTGGCCGAAGCCGCCGCCTGTTACCTGCAGGAACGCGGTGCCACGGTACGCAGCGGCGTGTTCGCCGTGGCCGGGCGCGTGGATGGCGACGAGGCACGCATCACCAACCATCCGTGGGTGATTTCGCGTTCGCGCACCGCGGCACAGCTGGGCATGTCCCGCCTGCACCTGATCAACGACTTCGTCGCCCAGGCGATGTCGGTGGCCCTGCTGCAGCCGGCCGATGTGGTCCAGGTCGGCGGCGCCGGCTGGCAGCCGGCCGCACCGTCGGTACCGCGCAACTATTGCGTGATCGGCCCGGGCACCGGGCTCGGCGTGGGCGGCCTGCTGGTCCGCGATGGCCGCTGCTATCCGCTGGCGACCGAAGGCGGCCATGCCAGTTTCGCGCCGACCACGCCCGAGCAGATCCGCATCCTGGAGATCCTCGCCCAGCAGTTCGGCCGCGTCTCCAACGAGCGCCTGATCTGCGGCCCTGGCCTGGTCAACCTGCACCGCGCGCTGAGCGAGATCGCCGGCCAGGACCCAGGGCAGCTGCAGCCTGCACAGGTCAGCGAACGCGCCGCGGCCGGCGATCCGATCGCCATGCGCGCGATCGAGGTGTTCATGGACATCTTCGGCGCCGTCGCCGGCGATGCCGTGCTGGTACAGGGCGCCTGGGATGGCGTGTTCCTGACCGGCGGACTGGTGCCGCGCCTGCTCGGGCCATTGCAGCACTCCGGGTTCCGCAGTCACTTCGAGAACAAGGGCCGCTTCACCGCGACGCTGTCGCAGGTGCCCTCGCTGGCCATCGTCCACCCCTGCCCTGGCCTGCTCGGTGCGGCCGCCTACGCACTGGACCTGGAGCAGGCTCCAACCGGAGCATCCGCATGAGCGCCCTCTCCGAACGCCTTACCCTGATCCGTCATTCCGACGAAGAGCAGTGGACCGAAAGCGTGGCCCACGAAATGGCGACGATCCTCGGCCACGAGATCGGCCAGCGCGGCCGCGCACGCATGCTGCTGTCCGGCGGCACCACCCCGGCTCCGGTCTACGAGATGCTGGCCGAGCAGCCGCTGGAATGGGCGCGCGTGGAAGTCGGCCTGGCCGACGAACGCTGGCTGTCGCCGCAGGACCGCGACAGCAACGCCTGGCTGGTGCGCCACAGTTTCCTCAACCAGGCCGAAGGGGCGCATTTCGACCCGCTGGTACGCGTGGGCAAATCGCTGGCCGAATGCGTGCATGACGCCAACCTGCAGGCCGAGCATTCGCAGCCGGCCTGCCTGGTGGTGCTGGGCATGGGCAACGACGGCCATACCGCCTCGCTGTTCCCCGGTTCGCGCGACCTGGAACGCGCTCTGCAGGGCGGCAAGCCGTATGCGGCGCTGGACGCCAGCGGCTGCCCGGTCGCCAGGGACTGGCACCTGCGCATCACGCTTACCCCGCGCGGACTCGCCTCCATCGGCACCCGCCTGCTGCTGCTGCGCGGCCAGCAGAAGCTCGACGTGCTCGAAGCCGCGCTCGCCTCCGGCGATGTGCACCGCTACCCGGTGCTGGCCGCCATCGACGCGCCCGGCACGAAACTACGCGTGCACTGGTGCGCGTGAAAGCCGGGAACGGGGTACAGGAAGCGGGAATGGGAGATCGCCTGGCCGAGGCAATGATCCAGACCAAGCCGCACCCTCCGCTTTCCGTTTTCCGCTTCCCCGCTACTCCCACTTCCCTATTCCCCCTTCCCCGCGTGTAAAGCCATGAGCCTGCATCCGAAAATCCACGCCATCACCGAACGCATCCGCCAGCGCAGCGCTCCGTCGCGCGCGGCCTACCTGGCGGGCATCGAGGCCGCTTTGCGCGAGGGCCCCTTCCGTTCGCGCCTGAGCTGCGGCAACCTGGCCCACGCCTTCGCCGCCTGCGGCCCGACCGACAAGGGCCGGCTGCGCGGCGACGTGACGGCCAACCTCGGCATCATCACCGCCTACAACGACATGCTCTCGGCACACCAGCCGTTCGAGCATTACCCGCAGCTGATCCGCGACGCGGCGCGCGAACTCGGCGCCACCGCGCAGGTCGCCGGCGGCGTGCCGGCGATGTGCGACGGCGTCACCCAAGGCCGCGGCGGCATGGAGCTGTCGCTGTTCTCCCGCGACATCATCGCCCAGGCCACCGCCATCGGCCTGAGCCACGACATGTTCGATGCCACCATCCATCTGGGCGTGTGCGACAAGATCGTGCCGGGCCTGCTGATCGGCGCGCTGGCGTTCGGCCACCTGCCGGCGGTGTTCGTGCCGGCCGGGCCGATGACGCCGGGCATTCCCAACAAGAAGAAGGCCGAGGTGCGCGAGCGCTACGCCGCCGGCGAAGCGACCCGCGAGGAACTGCTGCAGGCCGAGGCCGACTCCTACCATGCGCCGGGCACCTGCACCTTCTACGGCACCGCCAACTCCAACCAGGTCCTGCTGGAAGCGATGGGCGTGCAGTTGCCCGGATCTTCCTTCGTCAATCCGGAACTGCCGCTGCGCGACGCGCTGACCCGCGCCGCCACCACGCGCGCGCTGGAAATCTGCGCGCTGGGCGACGACTTCCGCCCGCTGGGCCGGCTGATCGACGAACGCGCCATCGTCAACGCCGTCGTCGCACTGATGGCCACCGGCGGCTCCACCAACCACACCATCCACTGGATCGCGGTGGCACGGGCGGCCGGCATCGTGCTGACCTGGGACGACATGGACCAGCTCTCGCAGATCGTCCCGCTGCTGGCGCGCGTCTACCCCAACGGCGAAGCCGACGTGAACCGCTTCGCCGCCGCCGGCGGGCCGGGCTTCGTGTTCCGCGAGCTGATGGATGCCGGCCTGATGCATGACGACCTGCAAACCATCGCCGAGGGCGGCATGCGCGCCTACGCGCAGGAACCGCGGCTGATCGACGGCAAGGTCGTCTATGCGCCGGCCGTCGCGCAGAGCGCCGATACCGAGGTCGTGCGTCCGGCCACGGAGCCGTTCGAAGCCCAGGGCGGGCTGCGCCTGCTCAAGGGCAATATCGGCAGTTCGCTGATCAAGCTGTCGGCGGTGAAGCCGCAATACCGCACGATCGAAGCGCCGGCCGTGGTCGTGGACGCACCGCAGGCGCTGAACAAGCTGCATGCCGCCGGCGCCCTGCCGCAGGATTTCGTCGCCGTGGTCCGCTACCAGGGACCGCGGGCAAACGGCATGCCGGAACTGCATTCGCTGGCGCCGCTGCTGGGCCTGCTGCAGAACCAGGGCCGGCGCGTGGCGCTGGTCACCGACGGCCGCCTGTCCGGCGCCTCGGGCAAGATTCCCGCCGCCATCCACGTCACCCCCGAAGCCGCGCGCGGCGGTCCCATCGCCCGCATCCGCGAGGGCGATATCGTCCGCCTGGACGGCGAGGCCGGCACGCTGGAAGTGCTGGTCGACGCCACCGAATGGGCGGCGCGCGGCATCGCCGCCAACACTGCACCGGCCGGCAACGACCTGGGCCGCAACCTGTTCGCGATGAACCGCCGCATCGTCGGCCCTGCCGACCAGGGCGCCATCTCGATTTCCTGCGGCCCGGCGCGGCCCGATGGCGGCGTCTGGGAATACGACGCCGAATACGAACTTGGCCATGACGCAGCCGCCGCCGCGGCCCCGCACGAAGCCAAGGACGCCTGACCTTCGCGTGCCGCACCCCGGCCCGCTCCACCGGAACAACGCCATGACCATCGCCCAGCACCAGGATCGCGCCGAACACCTGCTCACCGCCGCCGGCATCCTGCCCGTCGTCACCGTCCACACCCTCGACCAGGCGCGCGCGGTCAGCGCCGCGTTGCTGGAAGGCGGCCTGCCGGCCATCGAACTGACCCTGCGTACGCCGGTGGCGATGGAAGCGCTGTCCATGCTCAAGCGCGAGCTGCCCGACGTGGTGGTCGGCGCCGGCACGGTGCTGACCATCGAGCAGATGCGCCAGGCCATCGACGTCGGCGCCGACTTCCTGGTGACCCCCGGCACACCGGCGCACATGGCCGACGCGCTGGCCAAGGCGCCGCTGCCGGTGGTGCCGGGCGCCGCTTCGCCCACTGAGCTGTTGGCGCTGCTGGCGCGTGGCTTCCGCATTTGCAAGCTGTTCCCGGCCACCGCCGTGGGCGGGCTGGCGATGATCAAGGGCGTGGCCGGGCCGATCCCCGAACTGAAGCTGTGTCCCACCGGCGGCATCACCGAGGCCACCGCGGCCGACTATCTCAGCCAGAAGAACGTGGTCTGCATCGGCGGCTCGTGGATGGTGTCCGACGCCTGGATCCGCAACGGCCAATGGGACGAGGTGAGGAAATCCGCCGCCGCCGCTGCCGCCATCGTGCGCTCGGTGCGTGCCGGCTGATCCGGCAGCGTGGATCCGTATTTCTGCAGGAGCCGGCTTTACCGGCGAATGCTTCCCGACCCGTTTGCGTAGAGCATCCGCTGGTAAAACCAGCTCCTACAACAATAGAGGTCCGGGGGTTCAATCCCGGCCGGCATCCAGCCGCAGCATCAACATCAACGGCTGCAATGGCGAAGGCTGGAAACCGTAGTGCATGTAGAACTGCTGCGCGCGTTCGTGCAGCGCGTGCACCAGCAGGGCGCGTACGCCGGCCTGTCGCGCGATTCCCGCCACACGCAGCTGTGCATCCTTCAGCAGTGCGCCACCCAGTTGGATACCGTGCGCCGACCGATCCACCGCCAAACGTCCCAGCACGATGGCCGGCACCGGATCTGGCATGTTGCGCTTGATCCGCCCCAAGGCCAGCTCGTGTGAAATCGCGCCGGCAGCCAAGGCGTAATAGCCGCGCACAATGTTGTCCGCATCCGCCACGACGAAGGTACGGCTGGCGCCGCCCAGTTGGTTGACCTGCGCACGCTGCTTCAACCAATCATCGAGTTCGGCTTCGCCGCAATCGAAGTCATCCAGTCGGTGGGCCGCCGCCAGTGCGCAAGGCTCAGTCAGCGGTAGACGCATCAGGCGCCTTCTCCCAGGGAGCCTTTACTGCCAGCAACCGCTCCAGACCAGGATTCGGCTCGGGCGGCGCATCCAGCATCGCCATGAACTGCTCGAACTTCTCCGCGTCCAGGGTGAAGAACACCTGGTCCAGCACCACTTCTCGCGCGCGCTGGCAGGCGGTTTCCAGCATGAAATCGGAACGGCTCTTGCCCAGCAGGCTGGCGGCCTGGTCGATCAGGTCGCGCTGCTCGGGCAAGGCACGCAGGTTGATGGCAGCGGCCCGCATGGCCCAGCCCTCCAATACACAAAAGATATACAGATGCTGCGCCGACGTATATCCATTGTCAACACAACCTTGCCGACACAAACGAAACCCGGTGCCCGGCCTCACCCCGTCACGAGCTGCAGCAGGTGCCTGCCGTATTTGCCGGTGCCGGTCGCGCTCACCGCGACCACCGCATAGACGAAGACCCCTGCGACCGCGGCCAACCCTGCCAGCGCCGGCCAGCGCCATGCATGCGGCAGGGCGATCCGCCTGTGTTTGTTGCGGATGAAAAATTCGGCGACCAGCAGGTTGGGGACGAAGAACAGGTAAAGCAGCGCATGGTCGAAAAAGCCGCTGGCCTCACCCTGCCCGATCCCGGCACCGCCGGTGAGGTCTTTCCAGGCCCGGAATTCGATATCGAACAGCCACGAACCGAGCACCATGGCGAACAGCCGGATGACCCACGCCCGGTGCAGGTCGAACCGCCGCCCCCGCGCATGGACATAGGCCATGACCGCGCTGAGCATCATCACCCCGCCCCAGATGCCGAATGCGACCGACGCCGCCGGGGTATAGGCGCCATGGGCAAAGATGAAGGACAGCCCGCCGCAGCCGGCCAGGAACCCGGCGCTCACGTAGATCCGCCCGGTCCAGCGATGCACCGCCCGGTGGCGGGTACGGATCATGGACGAGAACAGGATCGGCCAGGCGAACAGCAGGATCGCCCCCATCGCGAAGTGCATCCCGATGCCGATAGAGGCGACCCAGTCCGACCAGGCCGGCATCGGCTGACCTTCGACCAGCGGCCGCCACTGCGCGAAATTCCGGAACGTGGCGCCGCTGGCGCGAAGCAGGATATAGCTGCCGAAAACCGCCATGCCGACCAGCGCCACCAGACGGAACAGGCGCCCGCTCCAGCACAGCAGGCGCTCGTCCATCCCGCGCACCGCCGGCTGGCGTTGCCCCATGGCCACTCTGGCGCGTTCATTCATGGCACTCTCTCCCGGCGTTGACGGCGTGTTGCGCCAGCGTCCCTCCCTTGGCGCCGGCATGTCTTTCGGAACGGCTCAGGCCCTGCGCAGGTTCGTGAGGAAAAGCTTAGGAAGGGCCTGGTCGCCGCAGGCCGCATGCAGGTTGTTGACAAGAATGGCTTTCACCCTCCGGAGCCGGTATGCCGCCATCCACCCCGCAACGGGTCGCCTTCGACGATGTGGTCATCGACCTGGCCGGGCGGCGGCTGTCGCGGGCCGGGCGGGAACAGGCGCTGGAGCCCAAGGCCTTCGCCGTGCTGGCACTGCTGGCCGGAGCGCCAGGGCGCGCATTCACCCGGGATGAGATCCTCGACGCCGTCTGGGGCCACCGCCACGTCACCCAGAGCGTGCTGAACCGGATCATGAGCCTGCTGCGCCAGGCACTGGGCGAGGATGCGGCGCATCCGCGGCGGCTGCATACGGTGCATGGCGTCGGTTACCGCTTCGACCTGCCGGCCGGGGCGGCGGGCACCGAAGCCGGAGCGCCGGTGATACCCATCGATGCCGGCGCCGGCGCGGCCCCGTCGGCGCCCACGCCACCCGGTGGACGCCGGCGCCGGCCTGTCATCGCCACGATCGCCGTGGCCGCGACGCTGTCGCTGCTCGCGGCACTCGCATGGTGGCTGCCGTCAAAGCCATGGCGGGCGGCTACCGATCGGCCTGCTGCCGAGGTGTCGCTGGCAGTGCTCCCGTTCGACGACCTGTCACGCGCCGGCGACCAGGAATATCTGGCCGACGGCCTGGCCGAGGAAATCCTCGATCAGCTGGCGCAGGCGCCCACGCTGCGCGTGGTGGGGCGCACGTCGAGCTTCTCGTTCAAGGGCCGGCACGAAACGCCCCGGGCGATCGGTGGGAAGCTCGGTGTCGATCACCTGCTGGAAGGCAGCATCCGCCGCGAAGGCGACCGCCTGCGGGTCACCGCGCAGCTGCTCCGCGCCGCGGACGGCAGCTATCTCTGGTCGAAGACCTACGCGCGCGAACTGCGCGACGTATTCGCGGTGCAGGACGAGATCGCCCGCGACGTGGCACTGGCCCTGAGCGTGAAACTGGACGTGGCCCGGTTCAACCGCGAACAGGGTGGCACCACCCAGGTCGAGGTCTACGAACGCTACCTGCGCTGGCGCGGCATCGTCATGGCCGAACGCTTCGACCTGGAACACGACCGCGAGCGCCTGCGGCTGGCACGGGAAATGGTCGCCATGGACCCGCAGTGCGTTCTGTGCCGCGATGCGCTGGCGGTGTCGTTGAACGCCATGGCGCAGGAACTGGGCGGCACCCAGGCGCGGCAGTTGAAGAACGAAGCGCTGCAGGTACGCGCGCAGATCGCGCGCATCGCGCCGGACAGCTGGGTCGCCAGGCGCGATCGCGCCAATGCGCTGTGGCGCGAAGGCAAGCGCGCCGAGGCCATCGCGTTGGCCAGGCAGATCGCCGAGTCCGGCCCGCCGACCAAGGAACGCGTCTGGGATTACGCGTACATGCTCTATGCCATGGGTCACCTGGACCAAACCATCGCCCTGGTGGAACAGGTGCGCGCAGTCGAACCGATGGCACTCTACCTTTCGCGCGACCTGCAATACGACTACACCGCCGCGCGCCGCTACGCCGATGCCGAGTCCGAATACCTGCGCGGCAGAACCCTGGAAGGCAGCCAGCTGGAACCGGATGCCGTCGCCTTCTTCCGCCAGCTCGCCGGCAAGCGCCCGGGCGGACTGGCCGAACTGCAGGAACTTCACCGGCGCCTGAGCGGCAACGGCGCTGATTTCGACACGTCGTTCTTCACCGAACTGGGCACGGTACTGGACGACCGCGTCGCGATGCTCGCCCTGGTCCGCCGGGCGCTGGCCGATCCCGGTTATGGCGGCGGCATCGAACGCGCCCATGTCTGGACCAGCGTGGCCGATGCGCTGGACGACGCCGATCTGGCGGTGGCGACGCTGCGCGCCGGCATGGAAGCGCAGGAGGGATTCCAGCAGGGTGCGGTGGCGCCGGCACCCTATGTCGCGCTCTGGAACGCGCCCTATTCCGCGCTGCGCGCCCATCCCGATTTCAGGAAACTGCTGGTCGAAACCGGCGTCGCCGGCTACTGGCGGCAGACCGGCCACTGGGGCGACGGCTGCCAGCCGCTGGGACCGCAGGACTTCCAGTGCCGGTAGGCCCCCGCGCGGCTCAGCGCCGGCCGCGCTCGCTGCGCCGCAGCTCGGCCGGAATCTCGATCTCGACCTTCGCCGGCAACGCCATGATCCGCAGCTCCCTGCCCGACCACGGCGCAGGCTCGCCATTGATGCTGGCCGCGCCAGGTTCGCCCTCATAGGGCCAGGGCAGCACCAGCCCGCCGCCGGGCAGGCGCAGGCCATCGGCGACCTTCAGGGTCAACTGCCGGTCGCCGCGCACCAGCGAATACCGCAGCGGGCCATGTGCGGTGCGCAGGCCCTCGACGGTGATGCCCTTGCCCGCCAGCCACGGCGCCGGCACGCCGGCGGCAAGCACGATGGCGTCGTCGATCTCGCGTTCGTAGGCGAACATGTCCAGCGCCGAGCGCACGAAGTCCGAGGCCACCCAGGCATGCGGCAGGTCGCCGACGAAGAACGGCGTGCGCGGCGTCGAGGACACCACCTCGGCCCACTGGTTCCAGGCCGGCGGCGCGCGGTCCTTGAAGAAGAACCCGCTGGCCTCCCACGCCCGTTCGCGCCAGCCCAGACGCACGAAGGCGCCGACGTTGCGCCACTCGTACGGGGTGTAGTCCTTCCACTGGCGCGTGCCGTCGCGGCGCTCGACGAACTGCCGCCAGTAGCGCTCGAAAGTGTTGTCCAGCGCCGGCTGCGGCAGGCGACCCTGCTCGCCGCCCGGCGCCAGCGCGATGGTGGTCGAAGTCGCGTCGAAATCGCCCAGTTCCACCGAACCCGGCAGGTAGTCGATGTGGTGCTGGGCCATGGCCGCATGCAGCGAGTCGTACAGATCCTGGCGGAACTGGTCGCGCGATCCGGCCATGGCCTGCGCTTCGGTTTCCAGCCCCAGCGCCACCGCCATGTCGGCGGCATCCTTGTAGCCGCGCAACGCCCAGAAATCGTCCCAGTACGAGTGCACCGGCTTGGCCGAATAGCCCTCGTGGCTGATCGAGGCCGGCATCATTCCGTAGAAGCCCGGGTTGCGCGCGCGGTTTTCTTCCGTGCGCTCGCTCAACCGCAGGTCTTCCATGTAGCCCCAGGCCGCCAGTATGTGCGGCCACATTCGCTGCAGGAAGGCCATGTCGCCGGTGTGGCGCCAGTATCCGGCGATGGCGTGGATCAGCTCGCCATGGCTGTCGTTCTCCGGCACCGGGTCGCTGCCGCGCGCATCCACGCAGCACGGCACCATGCCGCTGTCGAACTGGTACGGCGCATACCAGTCCAGGTACTGCCGCACCGCATCCTCGCGCCCCAGGCGCAGCAGCCCTTCGGAAATCATCGCGCCATCGCGGATCCAGCTGCGCGCATACGAGCGGGTGCCCGGCTGCAGGCTCGGGCCAACCCGCGAGATCAGCATGTGCGCCAGCGCGGTACGCAGCGTGTCGGCCAGCGGCTGGCCGGCGTCGGGCAGCTGCAGCCGCACCTGGTCGAGCTTCTGCCGCCACATCGCCGCGACCTGCTGCTGCGCCTTGTCGGCATCGAAGCCGCCCGGCATCGACCACGCGCCGGTCTGCGGCAGCACCAGCGCGACCTCGCGGCTCTGCCCCGGCTCCAGCTTCCATGTATAGAGCAGCGCGCCGGACGCCAGCCCGGTCGGGTCGTTGACCTCGCGCGTTGCCGGCAGGGTCTTGTCGGCCAGGTGGGCGACGTCGAGCTTGCTGTCGAACGCGCTGGCGAAACCGGCGTCGGGCGGCGTCGCGGCGAATATCCGCGGCTGGCCATTGACCGTCACCTGCCCGCCCTGGATCGCCAGCCGCTCGATCCGGCTCACGCCGCCGACGGTGTTGAGGAACTGGCTCGGTGGGTTGACCTGGAACGGCCGCACCGCCAGCGCCAGCCGATACTCGTGCGCCGCCTTGTCCGGGTTGTGCAGGCGGTAGCGCGCCACCAGCTGCGCCTGTTCGGGGCGGCCCTGCACGAAGCCGGTCACCTGCAGGTCGAACTTTTCATGCTTCCAGTCGACCGAAGGAACCGGCAGATAACCGTCCTGCAGGCGCTGGCTGGCGGTCACGTCGGCCCAGCCCAGCACCTTGCCGTCCAGCACCACGAACGGTTCGATGCTGAAGCCGGATTTGACCGCTTCCAGCGTGCCGTCTTCGCCCATCAAGGCCTGCTCGCGGCCGCCGTCCAGGCCCAGCAGGGTCCAGTAAGGCTGCTCGCCGCTGAAGCCGCGCGGCAGCGATCCACGCGGCAGGTCGCGCGCCACCGAGCGGACGAAATCGTTGGGCGTGTCGGCGAAATCCAGCGGTTTCAGGCTGATGTCGCGGATGCCATAGCGCCAGTTGGGGCCGTCGATCAGGTCGAAACGCAGGTAGCGCGCCTCGGTCCCGGGCAAGGCCAGCCAATCGCGCCCGCCACCGCCGGCGGTCACTTCGCGCAGCTTGTGCCAGTCGCGGCCGTCGCTGGAGGCCTGCACCGTGTAGCGCGACGCCTCCAGTCCCGGCACCCACTGGATCACCGCACCGCCGAACTCGCGCACCTTGCCCAGGTCCAGGCTGACGGTCTGCTGCTTGACCCCGCCGCTGATCCACACCGTATCCGGCTTGCCATCGGCGATGCGCTGCTGCAGCGCGGTCGCGGTGTCGGCGATGACGGTTGCAGTCAGCGCCGAGTTGTCTTCCTTGGGCAGCGGCTGCAGCGTCAGCTGGTCGAAGCAGACCGTGCCCTTGCCACCGACCTTGCTGTAAATGGTGAATTCCACCGCCGCGCTGCGACGCAGGGTCTTGTCCTGGCCCGGCCCCCAGGCCTTCTCGATCTCGCGCTTGCGGTAGCTCACCCGCGTCCAGTTCTTCGGGAAACTGTAGCCGGTACGGTTGACCCACCACACGTTGTCGCCGCTGGCATCGACCAGCTTGAACTGCAGGTCGTTGGCCGGCGAATCGCCGCGCAGGCCGAACGACACCTGGTAGTTGTCCGGCCAGGTGATATCCAGCGGGCGACGGATGCCCGCATAGCCGGAAACCTCGTGGAAGTCGTAGTCCAGGCACAGCGCGCGGCCGCCGTTGCCGCTCACCGGCCGCAGCGAGCCGCTGACCTGCGGCGAGGTGATCAGCTGCCAGGCGCCGACGTCGTCGAACTTCGCGAGCACCCGGCTTCCGCTCTCGGCCGCCAGTCCATTGCCGGTCAGTACGGCGGTGGAAAGCAGCAGGATGGCGGGGAGCTTGTTCATCGCGGGATATCTCGGTGCGGGGTCGGCGGCCATTGCGGGATTTTCGCAGAACTGAAGGCCGGTGCAGACTGTGGTCCAGCAGCTTCAGGCCACCTTCCCTGGCACGACGCCACCGGCTCCGGAACGCCCTGCCCGGCCATCCACGACCGGGCGTTCGCCGACGCGCGAGGCAATGCCTCGCAAGCGCGCCGACTCACCCCTTCACGCTGCCCAGCAGCAGGCCCTGGATGTAGTAGCGCTGCAGCAGCAGGAACAGCACCAGCACAGGCAGCACCGTGATCACCGCGCCGGCCATCATCATCTCCACGTCCATGATGTGCTCGCGCGAGAGCGAGGCCAGCGCCACCGGCAGGGTGTAATGCTCCTGGTCGGTGAGCACGATCAGCGGCCACATGAAGTCGTTCCATGCGCCCATGAAGGTGAAGATCGCCAGCGTCACCAGTACCGGCTTGAGCATGGGCAGCACGATCTGGAAGAAGATGCGCGCCTCGCTGGCGCCGTCGATGCGCGCGGCCTCCAGCAGTTCGTCGGGGATCGAGCGCGCGTACTGCCGCACCAGGAAGATGCCGAACACGCTGGCCAGCGCCGGCACCACCACGCCGCCCCAGGTGTTGACCAGCCCCATCTGTTTCATCAAAAGGAACAGCGGCAGCATCGCCACCTGTGCCGGGATCACCAGTGCCGCCAGCAGCGCCTGGAATACGCGCTCGCGCCCCGCGAAGCGCAGTTTGGCGAAGGCATAGCCGGCCAGCGTATTGAACAGCAGCGAGCCCAGGGTGATGCCCACCGACATGCCCAGGCTGTTGAGGAAGTTGCCGGCCATGCCGGTGCGCGCGAACAGTTCGCGGTAATTGCCGGTGGTGAACTGCGCCGGCAACAGCGGCGGCGGGAACTGCGAGGCCTGCCCGCTGGGCATGAACGACACCGACACCATCCACGCCAGCGGCGCCAGGCTCACCAGCGCCAGCAGCAACAGCGCGCCGTTGATCCACCAGCCCCAGGTACGCGATTGGCCGATCTCGCGGCTCATACCAGTTCCCTTTTCCTGCCGAAGCGCAGCATCAGCGTGGTCACGCCGAGGATGATCAGGAACAGCAGGAAGGCCACCGCCGAGGCGCGACCCAGGTTCCACCACTTGAAGCCTTCCTCGAACATGAAATACAGCACGCTCACCGTGCTCTGCAGCGGGTCGCCGCGGGTCATCACGTAGGGCTCGGCGAACAGCTGGAAATAGCCGGACACGGTGATCACGCCCACCACCAGCAGCACCGGCCCGAGCATCGGCAGGGTGATGTGCAGGAACTGCTTCCAGCGCGAAGCGCCGTCGATGCGCGCGGCCTCGTACAGATCGCGCGGGATGGCCTGCAGCCCGGCCAGGAAGATCACCATGTTGTAGCCGAAGTTCTTCCACACCGCGAACAGGATGATGGTCGGCATCGCCCAGTGCGGGTCGCCCAACCAGTCCACCGGATTGATGCCGGCATGCCCCAGTGCCCAGTTCACCAGCCCGTAGCGGGTGTGGAACAGATAGCGCCAGATCACCGCCACCGCCACCAGGGTGGTCACCACCGGCGCGAACAGCGCGGTCCGGAACAGGGCCTTGAAGCGCGCCACCGGCGCGTTGAGCAGCATCGCCGCACCCAGCGACAACGCGATGGACATCGGCACGCCCAGCACCACGAAGTACGCGGTGTTGCCCAGCGACTTCCAGAACATCGGTGTGCGCAGCAGGTCCAGGTAGTTGTGCAGGCCGACGAAGCGCAGGTTGTGCGGGTCGGCCAGCGCGTACAGGTCGAAATCGGTCAGGCTCAGCGCCAGCGCCGACAGCACCGGCAGGCCGAAGAACACGCCGATGACGATCAGCGCAGGCGCGGCGAACACCCAGCCGGCGAGCGGGCGCCGCTTCATTGCGCCGCCTCTGCGCGTTGTTGTTCGACGATCCAGCGCCGTTTGGCGAGGATGTCGTCCACGCGAGCATCCAGCCGCTTGACCGCCACATCCTGCGCCAGCCCGCCACGCACCACCTGCTCGGTGACGATGCGCATTTCCTGCGCGATGCGCTCCCATTCCAGTACCTTGGGCGTGGGTTTCACCCGCTCCAGCTGCTCGCCGAACGCGGCGGCCAGCGGATCATCGGCCAATGCCGCGCTCTTCCACACGCTGCGGCGCGGCGGCAGGTCGCCGATGATGGCGTGGAAACGCTGCTGCACCGCCGGCCGCGACAGGAACTCGATCAGCTTCCATGCTGCCTGCTTGTGACGGGACGACTGGAAGATCACCAGACTGGTGCCGCCGGCGATGCCGGCACCCGGCCCGTGCGGCCCCGGCAGCGGCGCGGTGCCCCACTCGCCTTCCAGCGATGGCGGTTGACGCTCGCGGAACTCGCGGATGTTCCACGGCCCCGACAAGTAGAACACGGTGAAGCCGCGGAAGAATTCGTCCCATACATTGGAGATCTGGGTTTCGGACATCTTCGGCGCCCAGCCCTGCTCGAACATGTTGGCGTAGAAGTCCAGCGCGCGACGGAAACCGGGACTTTCAAAATTGCCGCGGGTGTCGTGGTCGCGCAGCAGCGGATCGTCCTGCTGCAGCGCCAGCGACAGCTGCGGTTCGAACTCGTTGAGCGGCATCAATACCGGGTAGCGGTCCGGCCCGATCACCTGCTTCAGCGCGGCGTTCATCCGCGCCCACTCGGCCCAATCGCGCGGCGGATGGTCGTAGCCGGCCTGCCGCAGCAGGTCCTTGCGGTAGAACAGCAACCGCGTGTCCACATACCAGGGAATGCCGACCAGCTGCCCCTCGACCACGTTGGTATCCCAGATGCCCGGGAAGTAGTCCGCGGGCACGATCCCGCGCGAACCGGCCACGTAGGGCTGCAGCGGCGTGAGCGACCGCAGGGTGGCGAATTCGGGAATCCAGGTGTTGCCGAGCTGGCAGATGTCCGGCAGTCCGTCGGCCGCGTAGGCGGTCAGCAGTTTCTCGTGCGCCGCCGTCCATGGGACGTTCTGCACCTCGACGCGGATGCCGGGATTCTCGGCCTCGAACTCGCGCACCAGTTCGCCGACCACCTCGGCTTCGCGGCCCATCGCCCAGAAGCGCAGGGTGATGCCTTCCTGCGGCCGCGCACAGCCGGCCAGCAGGAGCAGGCACAACAACGCGGGCAGGCGCAGCACCATCGGCCAGGCCTACTGCGGCCGCGCCGCGGGCTTGTCCACCGCCTTCTGCTCCTGCGCGGCGGCGGCGCGCGACTCGGCGATGCCCACCGCGCGCGCCGCGGCGGCCTTGTCGTCCTTCTGCAACGGCTGCCATTCCTCGCCTTCCGGCGACAGCCAGCCGCCGGCGAAACCGGCGCGCTCCAGGCCCTTGCGGATATAGGGGTTCTTCTTCATCACGTTCCAGACGAACTCGTCGCGGTAGTTGGCGATGCCGGCGAGTATCGGCCCCTGGTCGATGGCGATGTAGTCGCTGGCCACCCAGCCGCGATCGGGAATCAGGCGGCCTGTCTTGAGCGGGATGTCGTAATTGAAGCTGGGGTTGAACGAATCCAGGAAGCCATAGCTCGAATACAGGTAGTCGCCGTACCGCTTGTGCATTTCCTGCGTGGCCGGGATCACCACCTCCGGCGCGAACGGCAGCGAGGAAATCGCCGCCGACGGCACGATGGTGCCATCGTCGAAATTCTCGCGCAGGCCCGCGCCGCGCGCGGAGTAATGACGGAACTGGCGCTGCTCGCCCTTGTACTCCTGGGTGGTGTTCTGCGGGCCATCGCCGGCGGTCAGGCCCCAGACGTTCTCGCCGTAGTCCTTCCACTGCATCGGGTTGGCGATGGCGTATTCGCGCTGGGCCAGCGTGGCGCGGCGGCTGTTGAGGAAATAATCGATGCCGCGCTCGCGCATGTAGGCGTCCTGGATGTCGCGGAAGTCGATCCAGACGTGGCTGTACTGGTGGCCGAACAACGGCCCGAACGACAGGTATTCCTGCCCCTGGAACACGCCCCAGTCGTTGTCGTAGGTGCGCGTCCACACCGTCCACGCATCGGGCTGGACCGGATGCGTCGGCGAGCCCAGCGCGAGCACGTAGAGCATCATCGCCTCGTTGTAGCCCATCCAGTCGTGCTGGATGAAGCCGCTTTCCGGGAACCAGCCCATCGACACCAGCGGCTTGTTGCGCTGCAGCCACTGCCAGTCCACGCGCCTGTAGAGCGTGTCGGCGATCTGCCGGATCTCCTTCTCGCGCGCGTCGTTGCCATCGTAATAGGACTGCGCGAACAGCATGCCCATCATCAGCAGCGCGGTATCCACGCTGGACAGTTCCACCCAGCTGTCGTAGCGGCGGCCGTCCTGCATGTCGAGGAAGTGGTAGTAGAAGCCCTTGTAACCGGCCTTGCCGGTGCGCTGCGGACCGGTGGGCACGTCGCGCAGGAACCTGAGCGTGGTGAGGGTACGGTCCACGGCCTGGGTGCGGCTGACCCAGCCGTTCTCGATGCCGATCGGATAGGCGGTCAGGGCGAAACCGACCGAGGCGATGCTGGCGAACGGCCGCGACGGATAACGGTCCGGCGTCAGCCCGTTCTGCTCGTTGGTGGTGTCCCAGAAGAACTGGAAGGTGCGCCGCTCGATGTCGTCGAACAGCGGCGGCAGTTCGGGCTTCATCGGCCGCGGCGGCAGGTCGGGTTCGATCAGGATCACCTGGGGCAGCACTTTCGGTGTCGGCTCTGGCGCTTTGCCGCACCCGCCCAGCAGGCCCAGCGCGAGGCCGGCGGCGGTGCACAGCAACAGCTTGGAGGTACGCGGGATGCTCAAGACGCTTTCCGTTGGGTGGAACCGTGGGATGACGGGGATGCCTGCGGACAGGCCGCCCGGCCGCCGTCGCCGGCGGCCGGGAGCGGGGTCTTACCAGTCCAGGCCGAAGGACAGCTTGAAGGTACGGGTCGCATACTGGTCCCAGCTGTTGATCGCGCCGGTGTTCCAGTTGATGCCGTAGCCGCCCCAGTTGGTCCAGTTGAACACGTTGATCACGTCGGCGCGGACCTTCAGCTTCAGGTCGGTGCCGGTGTCCCAGGTCTTGGTCAGCGACATGTCGAACTGCTTGAAGCCATAGGTGCCGTCCGGCTCCCAGCTACGCGGGTGTTCGTAGCCGCTGGTGCCGTCGACATCCCAGCGCTTGATCTTGCTGGCCAGGGTCAGCTTGCCGGCTGCGCTCATGCCCCATGGCAGGTCGGTGAAGCCACTGACCACCAGGCGATGGCGCGGGGTCCATGCGCCGTCGTACCAGCCGCCTCCCGGGAAGTACCAGCCATACACCGGGTCCTTCTCATGGATGTTCTGCCTGGCGTCGGTGAAGGTATAGGCGACGTTGAGATTCCATGGGCTTTCGGCCGTATAAGGCTTGTCGGCACCGAGCAGCAATGCGTTGTTCCTGGACTCGAAGCCATTGGTCGCCAGGATCAGCCCGCCCAGTCCCGGCAGTCCACCCCCGCTCCACGGGCTGCCGGAAGCGTTGTAGTAGCTGCCGTCGCCACGGCGGTTGCCGCGCATGATCAGCAGGCCATCCTTGTAACGGATGTGCTGCAGGGTTGCCGACGTATTCCAGTCGTGGCCCATCACCTCGAACGTGTTGCGGATGCCGAAGCTGATCTGGTCCGAATACGGCGTCTTCAGGTCGTTGTCGAACATCCACACTTCACGACCGGCCTGGGACGAATTCACCAGCGACATCAGGTAGTCGCGGTCGAGCAGCTGCGTGTTCCAGTCCAGGCAGTTGGCTGCGGCCGGATCGCAGGCATGCCCCGGCGAATTGATCATGAACTCGCGGGTCGGGAACGTCGCCTTGGTCAGTTCCAGCTGCAGGTAGTCGAACAGGTTGCGATCGTAGGAACGGCCGATGCCGCCGAACAGCACATGGCGTTCGTCGCCGCTGAGGTCATAGGAAAAACCGATGCGCGGCTGGATGGCCTTCTTGAATGGCTTGCGGTTGCTGCCGGTACTGATGAATCGGTTGATGTCGATGCCGCCCAGCGCCAGCGTCTGCGCATAGGTCTGGCCCGGCGCGGCGCCCGCCTGTGGATCCTGGCTGTTGAGCGATGCCAGCACATCCGCGCCGGTCACGTAGTCCAGGTAGGAAGGCGTTTTCTCGTAATCCCAGCGCAGGCCCAGATTCAGGATCAGGCGATCGGTGACGTCCCAGTCGTCCTGGATGTAGAGGCCGAACTGCTTGTTCTTCGACGTGACCGTACCACCGCCGGTGCCGGCTGCCGGACTGCCGAAGCGCACGAAGTACGGCACCATCCCGCCCTGGTTGATGTCGTAGTAGAACTGCGGGTTGTAGGGCTGCTGCTCGGTCGTATCCAGGTCGACCTGCTTGTACTTGACGCCGAACTTGACGGCGTGGCCCTCCCAGCCGAAGAACGTGGTGTCGTTCTGGAACGACCAGCCCTTCTGGCCCTTGTCCTGCAGGCCGCCGTTGCCGGCGCCAATGCGGAAGATCTGCCTGCCGTCGTTGGACGACCCGTCGGTCAGCACCATGCCGTTGCCGTAGTTGGCCGGCGCCATGCTCCAGAACGCCTTCTCGTAGGTCAGATGCGCGTCGTTGAGCCAGTTGGTGTTGGAGAACTGCCAGTGCAGGTCGTAGCGGTCCTCGTTGACGCCGGTATCGGTGCCGTAGCTGCGCGCGCTCTGCCCGCCGACGTTGCTGATGTCGCTTTCCTCGCGGCGCTTGTAGGTCAGGTCGACCAGGTTTTCGTCATTGATCGACCAGTCCAGCTTGCCGAAGTACAGGTCTTCCTTGAACGGCGTGCTGGCCGCACCCAGCTGGTCGCGCCATGCCTGCGGCAGGTCGGCGGCGGTGCGGCCCTCGCCCGGCGTCAGGTCCTGCGGCGCGTTGTATTCCTTGGCCTCGTAGGTGACGAAGAAATGCGCCTTGTCCTTGATGATCGGGCCACCAAACGCGGCGCCGTACTGTTTCTCGCCCGAACGGGTCTTGCCGGCACCATTCTTCTCGCTCTCGCGCGGCTCGCGCCAGTTCTGGTTGGTGTAGTCCCAGAAGAACGAACCGGAGAAATCGTTGGTGCCCGACTTGGTCACCGCGGTCACCGCCGCCGAGCTGATCTGGTCGTACTCGGCCTTGTAGTTGGAGGTGATGACCTTGTATTCGCCGATCGCCAGCTGCGGGAACGGATTGCCGCGGCTGGAGTCCTGGCCGGTCAACCCGCCCTGGGTGACATAGTTCTTCTGCCCGATGCCGTCGATGTAGACGTTGACGTTGTTGGCGCTCTGCACGCCGCCGCGCAGCTTGGTCGCGCCGTTGGACGGGTTCTGTTCGAAGCTCATGCCCGGCACGGTATCGGCGAAGGCCAGGAAGTTGCGCGTGGTCTGCGGCAGCGCCTCGATCTGCCTGGACGTGATGTAGGTGGCGATTTCCGAGGTCTTGGTCTCGATCGGCGCCTGCGCCGTCACCTGCACCGCATCCAGCGTCGTCGCCGCACCGCTCGCGGTTTCGGCCACCCCGCCGACGCCCAGGTTCACGGTGGCAGTCTGCCCGACCTGCACGGTGATGTTCTGGCTGCTGGTCTTGCCGCTGGCATTGACGTCCACGCGATAGGTGCCCGGCGGCAGGCCGGCCAGCGAGTAACCGCCATTGGCGGTGCTCTGCACGCTGCGGGTCAGGCCGGTGGCGAGATTGGTCGCGGTCACCTGCGCCTGTCCGGCCGGTGCCGAATCGGCCATTACCTGGCCACGGATGGTGGCGCCGGTGCTCTGCGCGAACGCTGGGGCGGCGCCGAGCACGAGGCAGCTGGCCAGCGCGCAGCTGAGCAGCCTGCGGGCCGGATGCGTCTTGCGGGTAGCGGGATGATTCATGTTGCTCTCCGGGTGCGGCAGCGCGGCTGCCATTCGGTTCGTTCCAGTGCGTTGCCGCCGGAGGCTCCGGCGTACGGACAACGGGTCAGGAAGATTCTCGTCGGGATGTCGAGTCACGCACGATCAATGTGGGGACCAGGGTCGCTCCGCCGACCTCTTCCGATACGCCATCGCGGTCGATCAGGTGCAGCAGATGCGATGTCGCCCGCCCGCCGAGGTCGGCGATGCTGACCTGCATCGTGGTCAACGAGGGGTGAACGAAACGTGCCAGCGGGATATCGTCGAAGCCGGCCAGCGCGACCTGCTGCGGCACGCGCACGCCGGCCTGGTTGAAGGCGTACAGACAGCCCAGCGCCATCATGTCGTTGGCGGCGAACACCGCATCGGGCAGCCGGGCCTCGCGCAGCAGCGCCTGTCCGGCCGCGTATCCGGACGCCTCGTCGAAGCCGCCGGACAGGACGATGCCCTCGGCGGACGCGCCGGATCCGGCCATCGCTTCCTCGAATCCGCGCAGGCGCTCGCGGGCGTCATGGTTTCCGTCGGGGCCGGCGATGAAGGCGATGCGGCGATGCCCGGCTTCCAGCAGGTGCCGGGTCATGGCCATGGCACCGGCGTGGTCGTCGATCCCGAAGGCCGGGTACTGGCCGTCCGCCAGCGGCGTATTGATCAGCACGGTGGGCAGCGCCGGCGGCAGGTTGTCCACCAGGAACCCGGGATCGGCCGTATAGGGCGACATGACCAGCAGGCCATCCACGCGGCCGCGCATCGCCTGCAGGGCCACGCCCTGCTGCTCCTGGTCGCCGTGGTAGCTGGACACCAGCAGGTGCCAGCGGTGCATGCGCGCCACGCCATCGATGCCGCGCATCAGTTCGGAAAAGAACTCGCCGTGCAGGTCGGGCAACACCAGGCCGATGGTCTGCGTGCTGCGGCTGCTCAGGCTGCGCGCGGCGGCGTGCGGGGTGTAGCGGAGCCGGCGGGCCACTTCCAGCACCTGCTGGCGCACCGGCTCGGCGACGTTCTCGTGGCCGTTGAGGGCGCGCGATACGGTGGCGACGGAGACCTTCGCCTCACGGGCAACATCCTTGATGGTGATTGCCGGTTTCGCCACCGCTGTGCCCTCCGCAGGCAGGGGTCGCGGCGACTGTAATCGGTTCCACGTCGATTTGTAAACGATTTGTTACAGGCGATGTCCCCGATGGGACAGGCCCTGTCCACCTGGCGCACCTGCATGGTCCTCGCACGGGGCGGAGCGTGGCCCTCCCCCGCGTCCCGGATCAGCCGCCCGCTTCGGCCGGCGTCCGCGCCTCGATCGACAATGCGTGGATATCGGTCTGCATCATGTCGCCAAGTGCCGCATAAACCGCCCGATGGCGGGCCAGTGGCGCCATCCCGGCGAACGCCTCACTGACGATGGCCACATTGAAATGCCCCCGTCCGTCGCGCGCACCCGCGTGACCGGCATGGCGGTGGCTGTCGTCCTCCACCTCCAGGCGCAGGGGCGAGAACGCGGCCTCCAACGCCACCCTGATCCGCTCAGGCCGGCTCACGGCAGCACCTTGCGGAACGGGCGCACGTCCACGCGCTGGTAGACACCGGCGACCACATAGGGGTCCTCGCCGGCCCAGGCGCGGGCGGCCTCCAGGTCATCGAAGCTGGCGATCACCACGCTGCCGCTGAAGCCGGCTGCGCCCGGGTCCTCGGCGTCGATCGCCGGACAGGGGCCGGCCAGCAGCAGCCGCCCCTGCTCCTGCAGCGCCTGCAGCCGCGCCAGATGCGCCGCCCGCGCGGCCTGGCGCGCGGCCAGCACGCCCTGCCCGTCGTAGCCTTCGATCACATACCACACGGCTCGCCGCTCCTTGTCCGCTGAATGATGGCCGGCAAGTCTAGCGCCTCGGCGCTGGACACCGCCCGGCCGGGGCGATTACTCTTTACGCCTATTGCACGCAGCCGGCCTGTAACGGCCCGGTGCGGCGGCAGGCAAGGCCACCGCCGTCCGACCGATCCACGATTCCTTCCCGGACTGTGTAGACGACCTCCTCGTGATGACGTTGCCGCATGAAAGCGCGGCATGTCGCGTTGTTGATGTGCACGCACGCCGGACAGGCGCGCATGGCTTGCAATCCAGAAGACAGGACCCTGTCCCGGGCGGGAACCCGGAACGTAAAGGCTCGCAACACCCGATGTCGCCCTGATGACTTCAGAACTCGCGCCCGCCGCGAACCCGCCAGCGCCGCCCACCGTTCCGCAGCAGCAGGAAATGCCGCTGGCGGTGGTGCATGGCCAGCCGGTGCTGCAGATCCCGCAGGACCTGTACATCCCGCCGGATGCGCTGGAAGTCATCCTCGACGCCTTCGAGGGCCCGCTGGACCTGCTGCTGTACCTGATCCGCCGGCAGAACCTGGACATCCTGGACATCCCGGTCGCCGAGATCACCCGCCAGTACGTCGAGTACATCAACGTCATGCAGGAGCTGCGCTTCGAGCTGGCGGCCGAGTACCTGGTGATGGCCGCGATGCTGGCCGAGATCAAATCGCGCATGTTGCTGCCGCGCCCGCCCAGCGAGGACGGCGACGAAGCCGACCCGCGCGCCGAGCTGGTGCGCCGGCTGCAGGAGTACGAACGCTTCAAGCAGGCTGCCGAGGATATCGACGCCCTGCCCCGCCAGGACCGCGACACGACGCAGGCCCACGCCTTCGTGCCGGACCGGACCACGGTGAAGGTGCCGCCGCCGGTGGACCTGAAGGAAATGCTGCTGGCCCTGCACGACGTGCTCAAGCGCGCCGAGCTGTTCAGCGGCCACGCCATCAAGCGCGAGGCGCTGAGCGTGCGCCAGCGCATGGGCGACGTGCTGGAGCAGCTCGAGGACGGCAGATTCCACCGTTTCGAGAGCCTGTTCACCGCCGAGGAAGGCAAGCTCGGCGTACTGGTCACCTTCCTGGCCCTGCTGGAGCTGGCCAAGGAACAGCTGCTGGACATCGTGCAGGAGCATGCCCATGACGTGCACCAGGGCGAACGTCCGCCGCTGGCACCGATCTACGTGAAGTCGCTGGCGGCCGGCAACACCAATGCGCCGCTGCAGTTTTCGAGCGAATTCGACGACACCGACATCCCCGACCCCGCCTGAGCCACAGTCCCGACACATGGATCAACCGCTGATCAACCGCATCGTCGAAGGCGCGCTGCTGGCCTCCAGCCAGCCGCTGACCCTGGCGCAGCTGCAGGAGCTGTTCCCCGAGGAACAGCCAGCGCCGCCGGGCAGCGTCGAACGCGCGCTGGAACTGCTGCGCGAGGGTTGCCAGGGACGCGGCGTGGAGCTGGTCGAGGTCGCTTCCGGCTTCCGCTACCAGATCACCCGCGAAGTGCACGGCTGGGTCTCGCGGCTGTGGACCGAGCGCAAGACCCGCTATACCCGCGCCACCCTGGAAACTCTGGCCCTGATCGCCTACCGCCAGCCGATCACCCGCGGCGAGATCGAACAGGTGCGCGGCGTGGCGGTCAGCAGCAACATCATCCAGGCGCTGGAAGAGCGCGAGTGGATCCGCGTGGTCGGCCACCGCGATGTGCCCGGCAAGCCGGCGCTGTTCGGTACCACCCGGGGATTCCTGGACTATTTCGGCCTCAAGCGGCTGGACGAACTGCCGCCGCTGTCCGAACTGCGCGATATTGGCGAACTGGAGCCGCAGCTGCCGCTGGGCGACGACGGCCAGCTGGCCGCGCCGCTCGCCGCCGGCGCGGCGACGCCCGGAACCGCCGCGTCGGCCAATGACGCCGGCACCGGCGATACCGATACCGCGACAACTCCAGACCACGGAGATGCCGCAGAAGACACCGCCCCCACGGGCGAACCCGACGCCGCGCCGGGAGAGCGCGCGGCGGAAGTGGAAGACACCGGAAACAACGCCGTCGCGACGACGACCGTGGCTGTTGACGAAGCCGATCCCGAACCTGAGGCCGACGAAGAAAACGCCGGCCGGAGCCAAACAGAATGAGTGACACCCCCCGCAAGCCGTCGTTGAACAAGCTCTCGCTCAAGCGCGAAGCCACGATCGAACAGCCCAAGCTGGAAGAGCGCCTGCACAAGGTCCTGGCCCAGGCCGGCCTCGGCTCGCGCCGTGCGCTGGAACAGCGCATCGCCGATGGCCTGGTCAAGGTCAACGGCGAGACCGCGCAGACCGGCATGTCGGTCAAGAGCGGCGACAAGATCGACCTGGACGGCCGCAGCTTCGTCGCCAGCGCCCTGACCGATCCCTCGCGCGTGCTGGTCTACAACAAGCCCGAAGGCGAAGTGACCACCCGCGAGGACCCTGAAGGCCGCCCGACCGTGTTCGAGTCGCTGCCGCCGCTCAAGGGCGCGCGCTGGATCGCCATCGGTCGCCTGGACATCAACACCACCGGCCTGCTGCTGCTCACCACCGACGGCGAACTGGCCAACGCCATGATGCATCCGTCCTTCGAAGTCGAGCGCGAGTACGTGGTGCGCGTACGCGCCCCGGAAGGCCAAGAGAAGGTGCCGGACAACGTCGTCGACCGCCTCGCCCGCGGCGTGGCGCTGGAAGACGGCCCGGCCAAGTTCGACGAAATCGAACGCATCGGCGGCACCGACTCGCACGACTGGTTCCGCGTGGTGGTCAAGGAAGGCCGCAACCGCGAAGTGCGCCGCCTGTGGGAATCGCAGGGTTGCCAGGTCAGCCGCCTCAAGCGCTCCCGCTACGGCAAGGTAGAACTGCCGCGCGAACTGCTGCGCGGCCAGTCGGTGGAACTGCCCAACGCCCAGGTCGAGGCGCTGCGCGCCGAACTGAAGCTTGAGGAAGGCGCGCCGTCGGCGCTGACCCTGCAGCCGGTGATCGGCCAGCGCAAGGCGGCCAAGACCACCGTGCGCGTGCGCGAAGGCGGTCGCGGCAATGCCTACGTCAACGGCCACAACACCGCCGACGAGGGGCGCGAACTGCGCCGCTTCGACACCCTGCGCGAAGACCGCGGCCGTGGCCGCGGCGGCAAGGGCGGCGGCTTCAAGGGCGGCCTGACCGTCAGCGGCGAAGCGGCGGCCAAGCAGTCGCAGAAGCCGTTCAAGCAGCGCAAGCCCAAGGGCGACCGCAGCCTGCCGGAAGGCAATCCCGCCGCGTTCCGCACCTGGTACGTGCCCGAGGGCGTAAGCACCGGCCCCAGCGGCCACCGCAACGCCGGCCCGGGCGGCAACCGCGGTCCGGGCCGTGGCCCGGCCGGCGAAGGCCAAGCCCGGCCGTACGGCAAGCCGCGCCCGGGCGCCGGCGGCGCCGGTCGTGGCGGTCCCGGCCAGGGGCGTCCGCAGGGCGGCGGCCAGGGTGCAGGCCAAGGCCGCACGCAGGGTGGCGGCCAGGCCGCCGGCCAGGGCCAGCGCAAGCATCCATACGGCCATCCGGGCAATGCCCCGAGCTTCCCGTCCGACCACGCCAATCCGGGCTTCAGCCCGTACGGCGCGCGTCCGGCCGCTGCTCGCCCCGGCGGCGGCAACCGCGGCCCGGGCGGGAATCGCGGTCCCGGCGGTCCGGGCGGGAATCGCGGCCCCGGCGGTCCAGGCGGCAATCGTGGCCCGGGCGGCCCCGGCGGCAACCGCAGTCCGGGCGGCCCACGCCGCAGCGGCCCGCGCGGCGGCTGATCCAAGGTCGGCCTCGTCCCTACCCCTCTGCATGACGTGAACGCCCGGCCCCGTGCCGGGCGTTCTGCTTTACGGATCCGCTCTCCGCCCTGAACCACTCATGCGAAATTTGTCCAAAATGGGAAATTTGGGATATTTTCCCTCTACCCCTTCACTGGACGGCCCTCATGGATATCACCCTGAACCTGCCTGATCTGGAAAAGACGCCCGCCAGCGACGTCAAGGCCAAAGGCTGGCCGGAACTGATGCGCAAGGTGCTCAGGAGCGGCGCGGTGGTCGTCACCAACCACAACCATCCGCAGGCGGTGGTGATGTCCGCCGAGGAGTACCAGCGCCTGGTCGACCAGGCCAATGGCCATTCCGCCGCGGCACAGCGCGCACAGTCGCTGCAGGCTCTCCAGACCGAGTTCGACGCTCACCTGTCGACATTGCAGGAGGGCAGCCTGGCAAAAGCCCTGGCCCGCCCCGCCCGTCGCGGACGCGGGATCGCCTTGGGCAAGTCGTCGTAAGCGATGGCGAAGATCCTGGTCCTTGCCGGCGTCAATGGTGCGGGCAAGAGCTCATTGCTGGGCGCGATGCTGGCCGAGGACGGCGCAGCCTGGTTCAACCCCGATGCCTTCACCCGCCGACTGGTCGAGCGCGGCTGGCCACTGGAAGAGGCCAACGCGACCGCCTGGCGGGAAGGCACCCGCCGGCTGCGCGCGGCCATGGCCGACGATCTCGATTACGTCTTCGAGACCACGCTCGGCGCGAACACCATCCCCGCCCTGCTGCGCGAAGCCTACGCGCGGCATGAGGTCAGCATCTGGTTCTGCGGGCTGGAGAGCGTCGAACTGCACCTGCAGCGCGTCGCTGGACGCGTCGCCAACGGCGGCCACGACATTCCCGAAGGCAAGATCCGCCAGCGCTTCGACAGTTCGCGGTTGAACCTGATCGGACTGTTGCCGCACCTCACCGCACTGCATCTCTACGACAACAGCCGACCGGCCGACGCCAATGGCAGGGTCGAGCCACTGCTGGTACTGGAAGTGGAGCGCGGGCGGATCCTCTGCCCGGCGACGCAGGAGGAATTCGCCCAGGTACCCGGATGGGCCAAGCCCATCGTGTGGGCGACGCTGAAGGCGTTCCCGGTGGCGACGGATGATTGAACCCGATGCCCGGCCAGGCGACCGGGCATCGGGCATCGCAACTCAGCGCCGTTCGATCACGAACTTGCCGAAGCCCACGCCCAGGTCCCAGCCGCGGCCGGTGCCGGCCAGGGCCAGCGAGATATCGCCCTTGGTCACCACCTGGGCATTGCTGGAGCGGGAAGCGCCGGCATGCACCTCGGCACCGCCGTAGGTGCCGATCAGGTCGTTGAGGCTGTAGGCGCCGGTGAACTTGCCGCGACCATCGCTGACCGTGGATTTGCCGACCGTCAGGCCGCCGCCCTTGGCGCTGATCTTCACCGGGATGCTGGCGCCGTTGTCGCAGGTGATGGTGCCGTTGCCGGTGGCGGTCTTGTAGAAGATCGACCAGCCGGACAGGTTGAAACGCAGTTCGCAATCGATATTGCCGGCCGCATGCGCGGACGGCGCAAAAACAACAGCCGCCAGCAGCAGGGCTCCCGCCAGGATCTTCATGGTTCGCTCTCCATAACAACAATGGGACGGGCCGAGCCTAGCAGCGTCGGCGCATCCGCCAGGTGGCGGCCGGCGACATCGTCCGGCCGGCGTTCAGCGTTGTCCCGGGGTCACCCCAGGGTGAAGGCATCGGCATCCAGCATCGCCGGAAAACGTTCGCGGTGGGCAGCCAGCGCCTGCGCCGAGATGGTGGTGGTGACCACCTGCTCGCGCTCGCGGATTTCCACCTGCGGCTGGCCGAGGAAGTCGATCACCGCGCTGTCGCCGGCATAGTGCAGGCCATTGCCGTCCACGCCGACGCGGTTGACCACGGCCACGTAGCACAGATTCTCGATAGCGCGCGCTCGAGCCAGCGTCCGCCAGGCGTATGCGCGCGCCGAGGGCCAGTTGGCGACGAAGATCTGCAGGTCGAAATCCATCCGCCCCGCCCGTTCCACGTCGAAGCGGTTGCGGCAGAACACCGGGAAGCGCAGGTCGTAGCAGATCTGCGGATTGATCCGCCACCCCTTCAACTCCACGCACAGGCGCTCGCGCCCGGCGGCATAACGCTCGTGCTCGCCGCCGTAGCGGAACAGGTGGCGCTTGTCGTAATACCGCAGCTCGCCATCGGGCATGGCCCACAGCAGGCGGTTGAAGACCTCGTCGCCGACGCGCAGCTGCACGCTGCCGGTGACCGCCGCGCCCAGCACGCGCGCCTGTTCGCGGATCCAGGCCACGGTCGGGCCTTCCATGCCTTCGGCCTTGTCGATGGCGTCGTTGGAGAAGCCGCTGGTGAAGGTCTCCGGCAGGATCACCAGGTCGGTGATGCCGGCCAGCGGCGCCAGCAGGGCGCCGTAATGCGCGCGGTTGCCCGCCGGGTCGTGCCAGCGGGTATCGCCCTGTACCAGCGAAATGCGCAGGTCCTGCATGCCCGTCTCCATCACAGCTTGCGCAGGCGTTCGATCGCCGCATCCAGGGTCGCGTCGTTCTTGGCGAAGCACAGCCGCACCAGGCGCTGCCCGGCAGGCGGAGTTTCGTAGAACGGCGACAGCGGAATCGCGGTGACGCCTTTCTCGATGGTCAGCCACTTCACGAACTCGTGGTCCGGCAGATCGCTGACCGCCGAGTAGTCCACCAGCTGGAAGTAACCGCCCGGCACCGGCAGCGGCTTCAGCCGCGTGCCCAGCAGCTGCTCGCGGAAACGGTCGCGCTTGGCCTGGTAGAACGCGCCCAGCTCAAGGTGGTGCTCCGGCTCGTCGCGGATCATCGCGGCAAAGCCATACTGCGCGGGGCCGTAGGTGGTGAAGGTGTTGTACTGGTGCACCTTGCGGAACTCGGCGCTCAGCGCCGGCGGCGCGATGGCGTAGCCGATCTTCCAGCCGGTGCAGTGGTAGGTCTTGCCGAAACTGGAGATGACGAAGGCGCGCTCGCGCAGTTCCGGGTAGCGCAGCGCCGATTCGTGGCGGGCGCCGTCGTAGACGATGTGTTCGTACACCTCGTCGGAGATCAGGTAGATGCCGGTGCCACGCAGCACGTCGGCCAGCGCCTGCATGTCCGCCGCCGAGAGCATCGCACCGGACGGGTTGTGCGGCGTGTTGACCATCAGCATGCGCGTCCTTGGCGTGATCGCCGCGCGCACCTTCTCCCAGTCCACGGCGAAGGTCTGCGGATCGAGCGCGACATGCACCGCGCGCGCGCCGGCCAGGTCGATGGCCGGCTCGTAGCAGTCGTACGCCGGGTCGAGCACGATGACCTCGTCGCCGGCGCGCACCACCGCATGGATGGCGTTGAAGATCGCCTCGGTACCGCCGGACGTGACGGTGATTTCCGTATCCGGGTCCACCTGCGCGCCATAGCAGTCCAGCGCTTTCTGCGCGATGGCCTGGCGCAGCGGCGCGACGCCGGTCATCGGCGCGTACTGGTTCAGACCGTCGCGCATGGCCTTGGCGGTCTCGTCGACCAGGCGCTGTGGCGCTGCGAAATCCGGGAAGCCCTGGCCCAGGTTGACGGCGCCGTGTTCGGCGGCCAGCTGCGACATCACGGTGAAGATGGTGGTGCCCACCTTGGGCAACTTGGTCTGCGGTTGCATCGATGCGTCGGCGTCGGGGAAGGAGAACGCCGAGTTTACGCAATGCCGGCGGCAACGGCCGCCCTCGCCCGTCCGCGCGCTGCGGCGCCGGCGGCAATGCCTATAATGTCGCGCCCGATGCGCCAGCCTGCCTGCGCTCCCACCCAAGGACGGAAGCGCCCGATCCGATGACCGCGACCATGAACACTCCGCCGCTGCTCGATGCGCGCGGGCTGCGCTTCACCCGCAACGACGACCCGGTGTTCGGCCCGCTCGACCTGCACGTGGACGCGGGCGAAGCCCTGCTGGTGCAGGGCGGCAACGGCGCCGGCAAGACCACCCTGCTGCGCGTGCTCGCCGGGCTGCTGCGTGCCGACGACGGCACGATCCGCATCGACGGCCGCCCCGCCGGCAGCGGCGACCGCTCGCGCTACATCGCCTATCTGGGCCACCTTCCGGCGCTCAAGCAGGATCTGGGCACGCTGGAGAACCTGCACGTGCTGTGCGGCCTGCAGGGCCGTCGCGTGCGGCAGATGCCCGGCAACGCGCTGGCCATCGTCGGCTTGGCCGGCTACGAGGACACCCTGGTGCGGCAGCTGTCGGCCGGGCAGAAGAAGCGCCTGTCGCTGGCCCGGCTATGGTTGTCGCCGGCACCGGTGTGGCTGCTGGACGAGCCCTACGCCAATCTCGATCTGGACGGCATCAACCTGGTCAACCGCATGATTTCCGCGCACCTGCGCAGCGGTGGCGGCACCCTGGTCACCACCCACGGCGCCTATGCGGCGCCGCCGGTGCGCAACCGCACCCTGACGCTCGGCGCCGCCACGGAGGCGGCCGCATGAGCCTGCCCGGCCCGCAGCCCACGTTGTTCGACGCCGCCAGGGCGCTGCTCGCGCGCGATCTGAAACTGCTGTGGCGGCGCCGCGGCGACGCCGCGCAGCCGATCCTGTTCGCACTGCTGGTGGTGGCGCTGTTCGCCCTCGCCCTCGGCGGCAACCCGCAGCTGCTGCAGCGCGTGGCCTCGGCGGTGCTGTGGCTGTCGGTGCTGCTGGCCGGCCTGCTGTCGCTGGACACGCTGTTCCGCGGCGATGCCGAGGACGGCTCGCTGGAACAGTGGCTGCTCTCGCCGGTGCCGCTGCCGTGGCTGGTCGCGGTGCGGGTGTTCTCGCACTGGCTGACCACCGCCTTCCCGCTGGTGCTGGTCAGCCCGCTGCTGGCCGAACTGATGCAGTTGCCGCACGAACAACTGCCGGTGCTGGTCGCCTCGCTGGCGCTGGGCACGCCGCTGCTGAGCCTGCTCGGCGCGGTGGTCGCGGCCCTGACCGTGGGCATGCGCCGCTCCGGCATCCTGCTGGCGCTGCTGGTGCTGCCGCTGTACGTGCCGGTGCTGGTGTTCGGCGCCGGCGCGGTGGCGGCGTCGGCGCAGGGCTTCGACGCCAGCGGCGCGCTGCTGCTGCTCGCCGCCGGCCTGGTGGTCAGCCTGCTGCTGGCGCCGCTGACCGCCGCTGCCGCGATCCGCATCGCCAACTCCTGAGGAACACCGGCGCTATCCTTGGCGCCGGACTTCCCCCGCGACCGCGCATGCGCCAACCGCCACATCCTTCCACAGGAAAGCCCACGCTGCCGCCGCGCCCGGCGGTGGAACTGCAGCGCCGTGGCGAACTGCGCGTGGAGCGGTTCCTCGACGTCGCCATCGAGGTGTTCAACGAGAAGGGCTACCAGGGCGCGCGGCTGTCGGACATCGTCAAGCGCGCCGGCGGTTCGCTGGCCACGCTGTACCGCGCCTTCGGCGACAAGGAAGGGCTGGTGCACGCGCTGATGGAGCGCAGCATCAACGACTTCGGCAAGGAGGTCGAAGAACTGCTGGATTCGCCGCTGCCGCCGGCGCAGGCGCTGGAAGAGGCCGCCTGCCACATGGTCGAGGAGATCCTCAGCCCGGCGCGCATCGCCTGCCACCGCATCATCACCACCGAAGGCATCAGCCAGCCCGCGTTGCGCGACTGGTTCCGCGCCCACGGCATCCAGCCGGCGGAGCGGCTGCTGAGCGAGTACTTCACCCGCGAGACCCGCGCCGGACGCCTGCACATCGAAGACCCGGACATGGCCGCCGACCATTTCTACATGCTGGTGTTCGGCGGACTGATCATCCGCTCCATCAATGGCTGGGTCGACGTCACCCAATTGCCGCAGATCCAGGAGCGCGCCCGTTCGGCGGTACGGATGTTCCTGCAGGGCGCCCTCCCCCGTTCCTGAACGCAAGCCTGCTGCGCTGCAGCTTGACCTGAACGCAGGCTTTCCCAGAATCGCACCGTAATCGCAATTACGTTGTTGTCACCCACCCATCGGCAGGGACGACAAAGGAGAGGCACGTGCGGTTCTATCTCGCATTCGTGATGCTGCTCGCCACCGCGGTGCTGGTTTCCGCTGCCTGGCTCGCCCCGGTCAAGGCCGACGCCTCGGCGCAGGCGGTCAAGCTCCCCGAGACCCGGTTCGCTTCCACCGTTTCCGGGCATGGCTTCGACGCTCCGCCCGGCTTCGCCGACGCGGTACCGGCGCGCAACCAGGCGCACCCGGAGGCCAAGGCGGTCGGCGAGCAGGTCTGCACCGCCTGCCACGCCAAGGAAAACGACAACTTCGCCCACACCGCGCACGCGCTGGGCATGCAGGTGGCGCTGGCCGCCAACCCTGCCACCGCCACCTGCGAGGCCTGCCATGGCCCGGGCTCGGTGCATGCGGCCAACCCGACCGCGAAAGGCTCGATCATCGCCTTCACCCACGATGGCGGCACGCCGGTGGCCAACCAGACCGAAAGCTGCCTGGGCTGCCACTCCGGCGGTCCGCGCGATGTCTGGCTGGGCTCGATCCACCAGCGCAACGACCTGTCGTGCAGCGACTGCCACAACCCGATGCAGAAATTCTCGGCCGAGGGCCTCACCGCCAAACAGTCGGTGAGCGAGACCTGCGCCACCTGCCACAAGGACATCCGCCAGCAGTTCAACCGCCGTTCGCACATGCCGCTGCCGGAAGGCCAGATCAGCTGTGTGGACTGCCACAACCCGCACGGCACGCTCAACGCCACCCTGCTCAAGACCGACACGGTCAACGAGACCTGCTACCAGTGCCACGCCGAGAAGCGCGGGCCGTTCCTGTTCGAACACGCCCCGGTACGCGAAAGCTGCCTCAACTGTCACCAGGTGCACGGCTCCAACCAGCACGCCCTGCTGGTCGCACCGATCCCGATGCTGTGCCAGCAGTGCCACTCGCATACCCGCCACCCCAACGACCTGCAGACGGAGTTGTCGCTCGGCAACGGCATGACACCGGACGAACGCCTGATGGGCCGCGGCTGCATCACCTGCCATGCGCAGGTCCACGGCTCCAACCATCCCTCCGGCCCACGCCTGCACAAGTAACGGGAGGACGCCATGTACATGTGGAAACGCCCCCACGCCTGCCGCTGGTCGTTGCTGTCCCTCGCCCTGCTTGCCGGCCTGGCCCAGGCGCAGGACAGCGGGAACGGGATCGACCTGCAGTTCGGCAACTGGCTGGACCCATCCGGCCGCGTCGGTTGGAGCGGCTGCGATCCGGACGGCACCAGTTGGCTGACCGCCAGCCCCAGACGCACGCCCACCGGCTTTCTCTATGGCTGCAACCCGCAGATGCCGACGCTGAAGCCGGCCGGCGACGGCGGCTGGCAGTGGTCGGGCGACGTCGCGCTGGGCTACCTGCATGTCAGCGGCGACACCGCCAATACCAACTGGCGGCGGTTCCGCGACCCGGACGACGGTCTCGTCCTGCAGGCCGATTTCAGCCTGCGCCGCACCGCCGACGGCAGCTACGCCGACGTGCGCCTGAGCCGGCTGGACCGCGACAACCAGTACTACCGCGCGGTATTCGGACAGGCCGGGCGCTACAGGGTGCAGGCCTTCGTGCGCAGTTCGCCCAATGTGCTCAGCGGCAACGCGCGCTCGATCTGGGACGGCGTGGGCAGCGACCGCCTCACCCTCAAGCCGGGGATCACCGCGGCCGGCAGCAGTTCCGCGCAGGTCGCGGCCATTTCCGCTGCACAGCCGCTGACCACGCTGGCGGTGGTGCGCGACAAGCAGGGTGTGAGCATCAGCTACCTGCTCAACCCGCGCTGGACCACCTATGCCAGCCTCACCCACGAGGAGCGCAAGGGTGCGCGTCCGTTCGGCGGCCCGTTCTTCTTCAATTATCCCTTCGCCAACAATGGCGGCATCTACGAGATCCCGCGCCCGATCGACGACAGCACGCTCAACTTCACCGGCGGCTTCCGCTTCGTCGGCAACCTGTGGCGCAGCGAGTTCAGCTACACCGGCTCGTTCTTCCGCCATGCCAACCGCGGCTACAGCTACGAAGTGCCGTTTTCCCTGGCACCGGTGGTGCCGGGCGCAGGTTCGCCGCCGCTGTACCAGGGTTCCTTCGCCTACGAACCGGACAACGACTATCACCGCGTCGGCGCCAGCTTCAGCCGCAAGCTGCCCGCGTGGAAAGGCGATTTCACCCTTGCCGCGGCGCTGACCACGATGCGCCAGAACGACCGGCTGCTGCCGCCGATGGACTGCCAGGGCCAGTTCGGCATGGACCTGGCGCCGCCATTCATGGCCAACTGCGCCAACTGGAACACCACCGCCGCGCTTTCGCGCGACCGCGCCGACATGGCGATCAACAACCAGAAGTTCGACGCCCGGCTGGTACTGCAGCCGATGGAGGGACTGACCTGGCGCAGCACCGCGCGCTACCTGCGCGAGGACTACGCCGGCACCTACTGGTCCTACAACCCGCTGACCGACCAGTGGGGCTACGTCGCCGAGAACGGCGCGCAGGGTTCGGTGGTGCCCGGCGAAATGGGCCTGTGGGATGGCGGCGCCAACAGCTCGGTGCTCACCCGCATCCGCAACCTGCCGCTGGACAAGGAAACCCGCGAGATCTCCACCGGCATGGACTGGCGCCCGTCCACCCGCAACACGCTCGGCGCCACCTACACGTTCACCTGGATCGAGCGCGCCCACCGCGAGGTCGCCACCACCCGCGACAACACGGTGAAGCTGAGCTGGAACAACCGCACCGCCGACTGGTTGAGCTTCCGCGCCAACTACACCTGGCTGGACCGCGGCGGCAGCGCGTACTACTACGATCCCTACGAGTTCACCTTCTCCAGTTCGCTGCCCGGCTTCGTCGAACCGGCTGGCGGCCTGAGCCCGCATACGGTCGCGGCGCTGCGCAAGTACGACATCGCCTCGCGCACCCGGCAGAAGCTCGACCTGATGGCGACCTTCGTCCTGCCCCGCGACATGACCGTGTACGTTTCCGCGCGCGGCGACCGCAACCACTACGATGCGCAGATCGGACGGCAGAAGCTGGACAGCTACGCCACCAGCGTGCAGTGGGAATGGCAGCCCAACCCGGACACGACCGCCAGCGCGTGGTACGGCCACGACCGCTCGAAACTGGTGTTCGCCAATGTCAACGACGCCGTCGGCAGCGATCCGGAACTCGGCGGCCCCACCTATCCGGAGGCCAGCCGCTGGTGGATGGACGATACCCAGCGCAACCACTACGCCGGCCTCAACCTCAGCCGCCGGCTCGGCCGCGCCACCCTGGACCTGGCGTGGAACTGGACATCCTCGCGCGGCCGCACCGGCTACCGCATGAATTCGCCCGACGCGCTCACCGTGCCGGCCAATGCGCCGCTGGCCAGCGGCAGCTATCCGCTGATGGTCTACCGGGTCAATACCCTCACCGCCGGGCTGTCGATGCCGCTGGGCCAGCGCATGCGGCTGCGCGTGTTCGACACCTGGGAGCGCGGCAATCTTTCTGACTGGCACTACTTCGGCTTCGAGGACACGCTGGTCTATGACCACCGCGTCTATACCGACGGCGGCCCGTCCAACTACCGCGTCAACCTGCTGGGAATGATGCTCGAGGTGGCGCTATGAAACGTTCCACCCTGTTCCTGCTCGTCCTCACCGGAGGCCTGCTCGGCCTGTCCGCGCCGGGCAGGTCCGGCCTGGCCCATGCCGCCAGTGGCGCGGACGACGACCCGCCCGCTCCCGCGCTGCATCCCCGCTATCTCGACCTGCGCGCGGCCCCGCGCATCGCCGGCAACGCCGCCGCCGGCAAGGAGAAATCCCAGGTCTGCACCGCCTGCCACGGCGACGACGGGGGCGGCACCGCGCCACCTTTCCCCAACCTCGGCGGACAGCGCGCCGACTTCTTCTACTGGCAGCTGGTCGAGCTGAAACGAGGACGCCATCCTTCACCGATGACGCCGCTGGTCAGCACGCTCGACGACCAGGACATGCGCGACCTGGCGGCCTACTACGCCAGCCTGCCGCTGCACCCGGCCAGGGCCGACGCCGGCGACACGCCGGCCGGGCCGGTCGATGCCGCCCTGCTCGAACGCGGCCGCGACCTCTACCTGCACGGCGATACCGCCAAGGGCATCCCCCCCTGCCAAGGCTGCCACGGCCCCGATGCCCGCGGCATGCGCGATGCCGACGTCGCCGACCGCAACGGGCGCACGCCGTATGCGACCTTCCCGGTACTGCGCGGCCAGCAGGCCGCCTACCTGCAGGGCAAGCTTGCCGAATACCGCGATGGCGACCTGCAGGATTCCACCAGCGACTTCATCATGAGCGGCGTCGGCAAGCGGCTGGACGAAGACAGCATCCAGGCCGTATCGGCCTGGCTTTCCAGCCTGCGTGAAGACTGAGCATGCAGATGCCGGAGCATGCTTGCCCTGCGACATTGCGTCGCTTGCCATCCCACCCCGCCGGCGACAGCATGGCCGGCCACCCGCCCGCAGCGGCGTCCCCTCCCCGCAGACAGGAGCTTTGAAGATGTTCCGCAAACTGATCGTCGCATCCACCCTGGCCCTCGGCGCCGCCGGTGCCGCCCATGCCGCCGACACCTGCTCGGCGAACCTGGAGGGCAATGACGCCATGCGCTACAACATGGCCAACATCGACGTCCCCAAGAGCTGTGCCACCTTCACCATCAACCTCAAGCACACCGGCAAGATGGCCAGGAACGTGATGGGCCACAACGTGGTGGTCGCCAAGGCCGCCGACATGTCCGGCATCGACGCCGACGGCATCAAGGCCGGGCTGGCCGCCGACTACATCAAGGCCGGCGACGCGCGCGTCATCGCCCACAGCAAGGTGGTCGGTGGCGGCGAAAGCACCACCCTCAGTGTCCCGGTGGCCAAGCTCACCGCCGCCGGCGCGCCGCTGTCGTTCTTCTGCAGCTTCCCCGGCCACTCGGCCCTGATGAAGGGCACGCTCACCCTGAAGTGACCGCCGCGGCGCGGGCTGGCCGTGCCAACCGCGCCGTCTTCGGCTAATCTTCACGGACCCGCAGGCGACCGCCGCGGTGCCCGGCGACGGGATGGCTGGGGACCAGCCCATCATCGTTCTTCCTAGCGAGCAAGCGGATGTTCAAAGGTTTGGCAGGTTGGTTCCACCGGCTGGGTTCCCCCGCCTACTTCGATGCCTTCGCCGCCCGCTGGTCGCCCTGGTGCTACGTCGCCTCCCTTCCCCTGTTCGCCTTCGGGCTGTGGCAGGCGCTGGCGGTGGTGCCGGCGGATCGACTTCAGCTGGATGCGTTCCGCATCCTCTACATCCACGTGCCCTCGGCCTGGATGAGCCTGTTCGTATTCGGCCTGATGGCCTTCTACAGTGCCATCGCGCTGATCTGGCGGATCAAGCTGTGCGAGATCCTGGCCATGGCCTGCGCGCCGATCGGCGCCGCCTTCACCCTGATCACCCTGCTCACCGGGAGCCTGTGGGGCAAGCCGATGTGGGGGACCTGGTGGGACTGGGACCCGCGCCTGACCACCGAACTGATCCTGCTGTTCCTGTACCTGGGCGTGATGGGCCTGTACGGCGCCATCGACGACCGCCGCGCCGCCGCGCGCGCCGCCGGGCTGCTGTCCATCGTCGGCGTGGTGCTGCTGCCGGTCATCCGCTATTCGGTGGTGTGGTGGAACTCGCTGCACCAGGGCCAGACCATCCGCATGTTCGGCGAGTCGAGCATGGACGGCAGCATGGTCCTGCCGCTGTGGCTGATGGTGCTGGCCACCAAGTTCTGGTTCGCCGGCTCGCTGCTGGCCCGCGCCCGTGCCGACAACCTGCGCCGCGAAGCCGGCAAGGCCTGGGTGCGCGAGCGCGTGGAGAAACTGACATGACCTACTTCCAGTACGTCGCCCTGGCCTATGCCGTGTTCTTCGTGGTGCTGGCCTGGGACTTCGCGGTTCCGCGCCTGCAGGTGCGGCGGCAGCTGCGCGAGGTGCGCAACCGGCTGGCGCGCGCCAGCCGCAATGCCGCGGCCACCGTGCCCGGCGACGAGGAACTGAACCGATGAGCCCCACCCAACGCCGCCGCCTGCTGCTCGTGCTGCTGGTGGTCGCCGTGGCCGGCATCGCCGCCGTACTGGTGGCCACCGCCCTGCAGCGCAACATCGCCTATCTGTACACGCCGGCCGAAGTGAAGGCCGGCAAGGTCGCGCCCGACGCGCGCTTCCGCCTGGGCGGCATGGTAGCCAAAGGCTCGTTCCAGCGCGCGCCCGGCGCGCTGCTGGCGCGCTTCGAGGTGACCGACGGCGACGCGCAGCTGCCGGTGACCTACGACAAGATCCTGCCCGACCTGTTCCGCGAGGGACAGGCGGTGGTCGCCACCGGGCGCATGGCCGGCGGCGTGTTCGTGGCCGAGGAAGTACTGGCCAAACACGACGAGACCTACATGCCCAAGGAACTGGCCGACAAGATGGGCGTGGCCCACGGCAAGCACCAGGTCCCGGCCACGGCCGCGCCGGCGGAGTCGCGCTGAGTGCTCGCCGAGATCGGACAGGTCCTGCTGATCCTGGCCCTGCTGGCGGCGCTGCTGCAGAGCGTGCTGCCGCTGCTCGGCGCGCAGCGCGGCATCGCTCCGTTCGTGGCCATCGCCCGCCCGGCCGCGTTGCTGCAGCTGACCATGGTGCTGGGCGCGTTCGTGGTGCTGACCGTGGCCTTCGTGCGCCAGGACTTCTCGCTGCGCTATGTGGCCGAGAACTCCAACTCGCTGCTGCCGATGATCTACCGCTATTCGGCGGTATGGGGCGCGCACGAGGGCTCGCTGCTGCTGTGGACCCTGGTGCTGGCGCTGTGGACCGCGGCGGTGGCCGAATTCTCGCGGCGCCTGCCGCCGGTGGTGGTGGCGCGCGTGCTGGCGGTGATGGGGCTGATCAGCGTCGGCTTCCTGGCCTTCCTGCTGTTCACCTCCAATCCGTTCGAACGCCTGCTGCCGGCGCCGGTCGAAGGCCGCGACCTCAACCCGCTGCTGCAGGACCCCGGGCTGATCATCCACCCGCCGATGCTGTACCTGGGCTATGTCGGATTCTCGGTACCGTTCGCCTTCGCCATCGCCGCACTGCTCGACGGCCGCATCGACGTACGCTGGCTGCGCTGGACCCGCCCCTGGACCAACGTGGCCTGGGCCTTCCTCACCCTGGGCATCGCGCTGGGCAGCTGGTGGGCCTATTACGAACTGGGCTGGGGCGGCTGGTGGTTCTGGGACCCGGTGGAGAACGCCAGCTTCATGCCGTGGCTGGCCGGCGCCGCGCTGCTGCATTCGCAGGCCGCCACGGAAAAGCGCGGCGTATTCGTCGGCTGGACCCTGCTGCTGGCCATCACCGCATTCGCGCTGTCGCTGCTGGGCACCTTCCTGGTGCGCTCGGGCGTGCTGACCAGCGTGCACTCCTTCGCCGCCGATCCGGCCCGCGGCCTGTTCATCCTGGTCTTCCTGGCGCTGGTGATCGGCGGCTCGCTGCTGCTCTACGCGCTGCGCGCGCCGGCGATGGGCGGCCAGGCCGACCCGCGCCGCGCCTATGCGCTCAATTCGCGCGAGGGCCTGCTGCTGGCCAACAACCTGCTGCTCGCCTGCGCCTGCGCGATGGTGCTGCTGGGCACGCTCTACCCGCTGCTGGCCGATGCGCTGGACCTTGGCAAGGTCTCGGTGGGACCGCCCTACTTCGGCACGTTGTTCCTGCTGCTGATGGCCCCGCTGGTCCTGCTGCTGCCGTTCGGCCCGCTGACCCGCTGGCAGCGCGAGCAGGGGCTGCGCACGCTCGCCCTGCTGGCGCCGTGGGCGGCGCTGGCCGTGGCGCTGGGCATCATCGGCTGGTTCATGGCCCCGCAGGGCAAGTTGAAGACCGCCATCGGCATCGCCGCCGCGGTGTGGGTGGGTGCCGGCACGCTGTACGTGCTGTGGCAGCGCCTGCGTAGCGGTGGACGCCCCAACGCCGAGACCTGGGGCATGCTGATCGCCCACGCCGGCATCGCCGTGTTCCTGGTCGGCGCCCTGCTGGTGGAAGCGCTCAGCATCCAGCATGAAGTGGCGCTGGCGCCGGGCAAGGCGGTCGAAATCGGCGGTTACCGCCTGGAGTTCGAGGGCGTGGACGCCACCGACGGCCCCAACTACCACTCCGATCGTGGCCACGTGCGCGTGTTCCGCGGCGACCGCGAAGTCGCCCTGCTGCATCCGGAAAAACGCATGTACGCCAGCGGCGGCATGCCGATGACCGAGGCCGGCATCCATCCCGCACTCGGCGGCGATGTATATGTTGCGCTTGGCGAATCGCTGGGCGATGGTGCCTGGGCGGTCCGCATGCAGGTCAAACCCTTCGTCCGCTGGATCTGGCTGGGCGCGCTGTTGATGGCCTTGGGCGGTTTCGTCACCGCCGTCGACCGCCGCTTCCGCCGGCTGCCCGAGAAATCCTGATGTCCGACACGAACCCCTCCCATCGCCTGCCGCCGGTCGCGCTCATCATCGGCGCGCTGTTCTTCCTCGGCCTGGTCGGCCTGATGCTCTACGGCGTCAGCCGTTCGGACCGCCCCGACCGCGACAGCCTGCCGTCGGCGCTGATCGACAAACCCGCGCCGGCGTTCACCCTTCCGGTGCTGCACGACCCCACCGTCAAGGTCAAAAGCCGCGACCTGCTCGGCGCGCCCTACCTACTCAACGTATGGGGCAGCTGGTGCCCGACCTGCCGCGACGAACACCCCATCCTCACCCGTTTCGCCGAAACCAAGCGCGTGCGCGTGATCGGCTACAACTGGAAGGACGAGCGCGAGGACGCACTGCGCTGGCTGGAACAGCTGGGCAATCCGTACATGGTGGTGATCGCCGACGAGGAAGGCCGCACCGCGCTGGACTGGGGCATCGCCGCCGCGCCGGAAACCTTCCTGGTCGATGGCAACGGCATCGTGCGCTGGAAATACAGCGGCGCCATCACCCAGGACGTGCTCGACCGGCAGCTGATCCCGGCGCTGGAGAAGATCGAGGCCGCGTCCAGCGGCAAGGCGCGCCGATGACGCGGCTGGCCGCCCTCCTGCTGGGGCTGTGCCTGCCATGGCTGGCGGTGGCGCAGCCGATGGGCGACCCCGCCCCGCTGCAGTACCGCGACCACGCCGAGGAAGCCCGCTTCCATGCGCTGGCCGCCGAACTGCGCTGCGTGCAGTGCCAGAACCAGTCGCTGGCCGACTCCAACGCGCAGATCGCCCACGACCTGCGCCGCGAAGTCCTCAATCTCATGCGCGAAGGCCGCAGCGATGCGCAGATCAAGCAGTTCCTGGTCGAACGCTATGGCGAATTCGTGCTCTACCGCCCGCGCATGGAAGGCAGCACCCTGCTGCTGTGGCTGGGGCCGGGCGCCCTGCTGCTGGCCGGCGCCGCGCTTCTGTACGTGCACGTGAGCCGGCGCGGACGTGTCCTGCCCGCCCCCGCCGCCGAAGACGCCAACCAGGACGAACGCGAATGGTGAAGGCGGTATTCCTGTCGCTGGCCGCGCTGCTGGCCGCCACCACCGGCGGCATCATGCTGTGGCCACTGCTGCGCGCGGGCAAGCGCGCGATCTGGGGCACCCTGGTCACGTCGATGGTCGTCGCCACCGTGGGCCTGTACCTGTGGCTGGGGACGCCGGCGGCGCTGCAGCCGCGCGACGCCGAAGCGCCGCAAAGCCTGGAGCAGGCGGTCGAACAACTGCGCGCCGTGCTGGACGAGCATCCCGAGCGCGCCGAGGGCTGGGTCCTGCTGGCCCGCTCGCAGCTCGAGCTCGGGCGCATGGCCGATGCCGCCGGATCGTTCGAGCGCGCACTGAAGCTCGAACCGGACCAGCCCGAACTGCTGATCGAAGCGGCGCAGGCGCGCGCCCGTGCGCACCCGAAGATGCTGTTCGACGACACTGGCCTGCAATGGCTGCAGCACGCACGCGAGGTGGCGCCGGACAACCAGCGCGCCACCTGGCTGATCGGCATCGTGCAGCGCCAGCGCGGCCAGGACGAAGCCGCCGTGCGCACCTGGGAAGGCCTGCTGCCACGCCTGGAACCCAATGCCGCCACCGCGCTGCGCGAACAGATCGACGCCGCCCGCGCCGATGCCGGCCTGCCCCCGTCGACACCCGCCGCGGCCGCGCCTGCCGCTACAGGCAATGCGGACGGCCACGCCATCACCGTGCGGGTCACGCTGGCGCCCACGCTGCAGGCGCGTGTCGCCGCCGGCAAGGACACCCTGTTCGTCATCGCCCGCGTGCCCGACGGCCCGCCAATGCCGGTTGCGGTCGAACGGCACCCGGCCCAGGCCGGCCCGCTCACGGTCACCCTCGACGACGCCGACAGCCCGATGCCGACGCAGAAACTCTCCGCGCTGGGCGAAGTCGAAGTGTTCGCGCGCCTCTCGGCCAGCGGCACCGCGATGCGCCAGGAGGGGGATGTGGAATCAGTGCCGGTCAAGGTCGCCCTCCCTGCGAGTGAACCGCTGCACATCACACTCGGTCAGCCGTGACTCATCCGCCGGAACGAATGCCGTGAATCAGGACGAAATCAAGCGGCTGTTCGACCAGCAGGCGGCCGGCTACGACGCCCAGTGGGCCAGGACCCACCCGATCCGCGATTGCCTGCACCTGCTGTTGGATTCGGCCTTCGCCACACTGCCCCGGGACGCCCGCATTCTCTGTATCGGGGTCGGAACCGGCGCGGAATTGATGCACCTTGCCCGGAACCACCCCGGTTGGCAGTTCACCGCGGTGGAGCCTTCCGGCGCGATGCTCGCCCTCTGCCGCCAGGCGGCCGACAGGGAAAACGTTTCGGCGCGCTGCCATTTCCATGAAGGCTACCTGGAGTCGCTCGCCGCCACGGGCAGCTTCGACGCGGCTACCTGCTTCCTCGTATCCCAGTTCATTCTCGATCCGGCGGCCCGTACCGGATTCTTCCAGGAAATCGCGCGCAGGCTTGCGCCCGGTGGAATCCTCGCAAGCTCCGACCTGGCCTCGGATGTGGCCTCGCCCGCCTACGAGGTGCTCCTGCGCGCATGGATGAACCTCATGGCCGCAGCCGACGTCCCGGCCGAAGCCATGGAACGCATGCGCGATGCTTACGCCAGGGATGTCGGGATACTTCCGCCGGACCGGATCGCCTCGATCATCGCCGCAGGCGGTTTCCAGCCGCCCGTGCCGTTCTTCCAGGCCGGCCTGATCCACGGCTGGCTGGCCAGGCGCGGGAATCACGCGCCCTGAGCCCCGCCGGTCAGGCGAGCGGTGCGTATCGGCGCCCATCCCGTTCCGACAGGAAGCACTCCACGGGGGTGCGCCGGCATCGTCCTCTTCGACCGTGGTAACCACGCCTCATGCCCTGATAACACCGGGGCATCAGGTGAGGTCCACGTATCGGCGCACGGCCGGTAGAATCGGCCGATGACCGAGTTCATCCCCGAAGGCAGCCGCTTCCACGCGCTCGCCTCGCCCTTCCCGATGAAGCGCGGCGGCCAGCTGCAGGGCGCGCGCATCGCCTACGAGACCTGGGGCACGCTGGCCGCCGATGCCGGCAACGCCATCCTCATCGTCACCGGCCTGTCGCCCGACGCCCACGCCGCCAGCCATCCGGGCAACACCGCGCCCGGCTGGTGGGAGCCGATGCTCGGCCCCGGCAAACCGATCGACACCGACCGCTGGTTCGTGGTCTGCGTCAACTCGCTGGGCAGCTGCAAGGGTTCGACCGGTCCGGCGTCCCTCGACCCGGCCACCGGCAAGCCCTACCGGCTGTCGTTCCCCGAGCTGTCGGTGGAGGACATCGCCAACGCCGCGGCCGAGGTGGTGCGCACGCTCGGCATCGGACAGCTGGCGTGCCTGGTCGGCAACTCGATGGGCGGCATGACCGCGTTGGCGTTGCTGCTGCAGCACCCTGGCATCGCACGCACCCACATCAACATCTCCGGCAGCGCGCAGGCCCTGCCGTTCTCCATCGCCATCCGCTCGCTGCAGCGCGAGGCCATCCGCCTGGACCCGGCGTGGAACGGCGGCGACTACGACGAGGCCCACTACCCGGAATCGGGCATGCGCATGGCGCGCAAGCTGGGTGTCATCACCTATCGCTCGGCGCTGGAATGGGACGGCCGTTTCGGCCGCGTGCGGCTGGATTCGGAGCAGGGCGACGACGACCCGTTCGGCCTCGAGTTCCAGGTCGAAAGCTACCTGGAGGGCCACGCGCGCCGCTTCGTGCGCCGCTTCGACCCCAACTGTTACCTGTACCTGGGCCGGGCGATGGACTGGTTCGACCTGGCCGAGTATGGCGACGGCGACGTGATGGCCGGCCTGGCGAAGATCCGCGTGCAGCGGGCGCTGGCCATCGGCGCCAACACCGACATCCTGTTCCCGGTCGAACAACAGCAGCAGATCGCCGACGGCCTGCGCGGCGGTGGCGCCGACACGCAGTTCATCGGCATGGATTCGCCGCAGGGCCACGATGCCTTCCTGGTCGACTACGACCGTTATGGCCCGGCGGTACGCGGCTTCCTCGACACGCTGCCGGTCCGTTGACCGACAACCTGGTGGCGTCGGCGCCTACGCGCTTTTCCAGCTACGGCTGATCCAACGGCTTTTGCCGTGCACGCATGCTGTCCCTGCCCCATTCACGCGGAGGGACCATGCGACGCCTGCCGACACTGCTGCTGTACCTGTTGCTGCTGCCGCTGGTTGCGGTGGCGGCGGCGCCTCCGCTGATGCTGGCCGGCCAATGGCGCGACGGGCCGGACGTGTCCCGTTACTGGGTGAGCGAGAAACTCGACGGCGTGCGCGCACACTGGGACGGGCAGGCGCTGTGGACGCGCGGCGGCCATCGCATCGAGCCCCCGCCCGGATTCACCCGCAACTGGCCCGTGCAGCCGCTGGATGGCGAGCTGTGGGGCGGCCGCGGTCGTTTCGAGCACACCAGCGCCATCGTGCGCATGCATCCGCCCGACGATGCCGGCTGGCGAAGCCTGCGCCTGATGGTCTTCGACCTGCCCGGGCACTCAGGCACCTTCGACCAGCGCCTGATGGCCCTGCGCATGCTGGTCGCACGCGCTGCATCTCCCAGCCTCGAGCTCATCCCGCAACAGCGCGTTGCCGATACCACCGCGCTGCATCGCCATCTGGCAGCCACGGTTGCGGCCGGAGGCGAAGGACTGATGCTGCACCATCAGGACAATTACTACGTTGCAGGCCGCAGCGGCGGCCTGCTCAAGCTCAAGCCCTGGGACGATGCCGAAGCACGGGTGGTCGCGCATCTGCCAGGCAAGGGCAAATACGCAAATCTGCTAGGCGCGCTGCTGGTGGAGCGCGCCGATGGCGCGCGCTTTCGTATCGGCAGTGGTTTCAAGGACGCCCAGCGCATGGCGCCGCCGCCGGTCGGCAGCCTGGTCACCTACCGCTACAACGGGTTGACCACGAACGGCCTGCCACGGTTCGCGCGCTTCCTGCGTGTGCGCGATGAAGCGCCACCAGGCAACACTCCATGATCCGGGTGTTCATCATCGGCGGGAAGGGATCGACCTCTCCCGGATCGGAAACGATGGCTATAGTGCCGCGACGTCTACTTCGAACCCTCACCATGAAGAAACGTCTCCACCGCATTGCTGCGGCCACCAGCCTGCTCCTGGCGTGCACCAGTGCCATGGCCACTCCCCCGGATTCACCGGAGGCGCTTCGACAGAGCCTGCTGGATGCCAATTCGCGAAACGACGTGTCCGCCGCGCAACGGTTGTTATGCGGCGACGGAGCCGAACCGGAGGCGCTTGCGGTATTCCAATGGCTGTTCGCCAGGGACGTTGGCACCGGAATCATCTCGGCCACTCTTGAGCCTGCTCCGCCAGCACTGGCCGGGGAGGAATTCACGGTCAAGCCGGATGGCCTGCTCCATCTGCATTTCGACAGCCACGACAAGAATGGCGACCCCAACCCGGAGCCATCCGTGGCCTACCCCTTCGGGAAGATCGGTGACACTTACTGCTTCCTCGTTCCGTTGTAGGAACCGGTGGCGCTGGCGTTCCACTCAACCTGCTGGTCAGGTGGGTCATTCTGCCGGCGGTTGTGGACTACACCCTGGGCAAACAGATGGTGCCTCACGACAACGGGCTCTGCGTATTTTCCCTGCCCACCGCACGTCCACAGCGCCATCGCCCAGATGCCCGTCCCATGGCGGTAAAGGCGCCCCCCTATTCCAGCCCGTGGCTGCCTGTCACCTGCGTCAGGCACCCTTGTTGCAGCCGGTATTCGCGGTGCACTACACCGTCCGGCAGATGGCCGTGGGTGATCATCAGCAGGCTGCGTGACCCCAGAGCCGCCGCCAGATCGACGAGCAGCGCGTCGGCGGTATCCACGTCCAGGCCTTCGGTCGGTTCGTCGAGCACCATCAACGGCGCGTCGCGCAGCAGCGCGCGCGCCATCGCCAGGCGGCGCGCCTGCCCCGCGGACATCGTGCCGCCGTTCTCGCCGACCCATGCCGGCAACCCGCCCTGGTGGCGCGCCCAGTCACCCAGCCGCACCTGTTCCAGCACCGCCCACAATCGCGCCTCGTCGGCCTGCGGATCGCCCAGCCGCAGGTTGTCGGCGATGCTGCCCGCGAACACCGGCGCGCCCTGCGGCAACCAGGCAATGTGTCGGTGCCAGTCGTCCTGCGCGACCTCGCGCAGGTCCACGCCGCCCCAGCGCACGGCGCCCTGCTGCGGATCCCACAACCGCAGCAGCAGGGCCGACAGGGTGGTCTTGCCGCAACCGCTGTCGCCGCGGATCGCGATGCGTTCGCCGGGTCGAAGCTGCAGATCGATGCCATCGAGCAGGCGCCGGTGTTCGCCTGGCCAGGCGAACACCACCTGCTCGAATGAGAGCGTGGCTGGCGGTTCCGGCAGCGGACGCGGATGTGCGGGATCGAAGACCGATGGCGCCTGCCCGATGATGGCCTGCAGCCGTGCCGCCGATACGCGTGCCGACTGCAGCGCCTGCCAGGCCAGGCCGCAACCGGCGGCGACTTCCAGCAACGCCACGGTCAGGAATACCAGCGTGGCGGCCAGCGGCGCATCCACCCTGCCGGCCTGGAAAGCGGAAAGTGCCAGCCACAGCATCGCCAGCAGGCCCAGTCCGGCGCTGGCCGAATGCAGTACGTTGCCGGCGATCAGGCGACCGCGGCGCAGGTGGTCGTCGCCCGCGAGCTGGCGTGCCGCGCCATCGACGCGCGTGCACCAGTCGTCGCGTGCTTCCAGCGCGGCAAGGTCGGCGGCGCCTTCCAGCCCTTCGTAGGCCAGCGTACGCAGTCGCGTGCGATGCAGCGCGCGCCGGGTTTCGCCGGCTTCGCCGCGACGCACGGCCAGCACCGGTACGCCGACGCCCACCAGCAGCGACAGCAGGAGCAACAGCACCGCCGCCGGCCAATGGATGCTGGCGGCGACGGCGATCGCCGCCAGCGCAATGCCGGCCAGTGCCAGCAGCGGCCCCACCGCACGCACCAGCAGGCCGTCGACCTCTCCGATGTCGGACATCAGCCGCGCCAGCAGTTCGCCGGTGCGCGTGCCGCCCAGGCGCGCCGGCGCCAGCGGCAGCGCGCGCCGGAAGAACCACACGCGCAGATCGCGGGCGATGCGCAGGGTCGCGTCGTGGCCGACCAGCTTCTCGAAGTAGCGCGAAGCGATGCGCACCAGGGTCAACGCGCGGATTCCCGCCGAGGGCGAGAAGAAGTTGAACGTGGCCCCCGCGCCCAGCGCGCCGGCCAGCGCAGCGGCGGTCAGGAAGCCGCCGGACAGGCCCAGCAGGCCGATACCCGCCAGCATCGTCACCAGCAGCAGCACCACCGCCAGCAGCAGGCGCCAGCGATGCCGCGCGAACACCGCGCGCAGGGAATCGTCGCCGCTCATGCGTGTCCCCCGTCATGCAGCCGCACCACGCGATCGGCCCATTGCATCGCCGCCGCGCTGTGCGTGGCCATCAACACCGCGCGGCCGCGGGTGAAACAGGCCAGCGACTGCAGCAGGTCGGCCTCGGTCTGCGGATCGAGGAAGGCGGTGGGTTCGTCCAGCAGCAACAGGTCCGGATCGCGCAGCAGCAGCCGCGCCAGTCCGATGCGCCGCGCCTCGCCGCCCGACAGGCCGAAACCGCGCTCGCCGATCACCGTATCCAGCCCCTGCGGCAACTGCCCGGCGAACCGCATCACCTGCGCGGCCTCGGCCGCCGCGCGCAGCCGCGCGTCACAGGCGCCGGGATCGGCCAGGCGCAGGTTGTCAGCGATGGAACCGTGGAAAAGATACGGGCGCTGCCCGGCGTAGCCCACGCGCACGCCATCGCGCAACACGATGCGCCCGCCGCGTGGCGGCAACCAGCCAGCCAGTGCTTCCAGCAGGGTGCTCTTGCCGCTGCCACTGGAACCAACCAGCGCCAGACGCTGCCCCGCCTCGACGTCCAGCGAGAAACCGGTCAACACATCGTGGCCGGCCCCCATCGGGCGCAGCACCAGCGATTCGGCCACCAGCAGCGGCGCATGCGCCTGCGCCGGTTCCGGCGCGCACAGCGGAACCGCCGGTACCGCCGTATCCTCCACGTCGCCGCCTTCCAGCAGGCGCTCGACCTCGGTGGCGGCAGCCAGCGCATTGGCGCGGTCATGATAGTGCGCGGCCAGCCGCCGCAGCGGCGCGTAGAACTCCGGCGCCAGCAACAGGCAGAACACGCCCGTGCCCAGCGTCGGCACCGTGGCATGCAGCGAGATCATCCCCAGGTAGCTCAACCCCAGGTACAGCGCCACCATCGCCACGCTCACCGAGGCGAAGAACTCGAGCACGGTGGAGGACAGGAAGGCGATGCGCAGCACCTTCATCGTACGCACGCGCACGCCTTCGGCGGCGGCGCCGATGCCGGCCAGTTCGGCCTCGCCGCGGCCATACAGGCGCAGCAGCCCCAGGCCCTTGATGCGGTCGGCGAAATGCCCGCCCATCCGCGCCAGTTCCTGCAGCTGCTCGCGGCCGGCGGCCTCCGCGCCCCAGCCCACCAGCATCATGAACACTGGCACCAGCGGCCCGGTGCCCAGCAGGATCAGGGCCACGGTCCAGTCGACCCAGGCCACCGCCGCGACGATCAGCAGCGGTACCACCATCACCTCGGCGCGCACCGGCTGGAAACCGGCGTAATAGCCTTCGATGGCATCGCCATGGGCGAGCAGCAGTTCGCCCAGTTCGCCGCTGCGCTGGCGGCGCAGCCACAACGGTCCCTTGCCGAGCAGGCGCCGGTAGACCTGTTCGCGCAGCGCCAGCCGCGCGGTATCGGCTACCTCGCCGGCCGCCTTCTGCGACAGCCCGCCCAGCGTACTGCGCAGCAGCAGGACCAGCGCCAGCGCACCGAATACCGGGCCCAGCTGCGCGACCGGGCGGTGCTCGACGAGCACGCCCTGGATCAACCAGGCGATCGCGCCGGCCTGCACGACCAGCAGCGCGCCGGACACGCATGTCGCCAGTGCCGCGCGCCGCTGCTGTCCGCGCGCGGCGGCGGCAAGCGAGGACAGCCACTGCTGGTGGCGGCGGCGCTGCCGGCGCGTGGCGTCAGCCGGGTGGGAAACCTCACTCAAGACGGGCAACCTGCTGGGAAGAATCGATGCGTCGGTGCGCACATGATCGCATCCGCGCGCGCCGCACGTTCACCGCTGCGACGCGATGTCGCATTGATCCAGGTCAAGGGTGGGATCACCATTCATCATCGAAAATTCACAGCCCTTCCCCCGTACCGCCGCCATGATGCACCAAACCCGAAAGGTAGCCAGGCCATGATCGACACGACAGTCGTAGATCTGTCGCGCCTGCAGTTCGCGCTGACAGTGATGTACCACTTCCTGTTCGTTCCATTGACCCTGGGACTGTCTTTCCTGATCGCGATCATGGAAAGCGTCTACGTGATGACCGGCAAGGACGTCTGGCGGCGGATGACGCTGTTCTGGGGCGTTCTGTTCGGCATCAACTTCGCCATGGGCGTGGGCACCGGCATCGTCATGGAATTCCAGTTCGGCATGAACTGGTCGTACTACAGCCACTACGTCGGCGACATCTTCGGCGCGCCGCTGGCCATCGAAGGGCTGATGGCGTTCTTCCTCGAAGCGACCTTCATCGGCCTGTTCTTCTTCGGCTGGAGCCGCCTGAGCAAGGTGCAGCACCTGACCGTCACCTGGTTGATGGCGCTGGGCACCAATCTGTCGGCGCTGTGGATCCTGATCGCCAACGGCTGGATGCAGCACCCGGTCGGGGCGGTGTTCAACCCCGAAACCATGCGCATGGAAGTCGTGGACTTCATGGCCGTGCTGTTCAATCCAGTGGCGCAGGCCAAGTTCGTGCACACGGTCTCGGCGGGCTACGTCACCGGCGCGGTGTTCGTGATGTCGATCAGCGCGTTCTTCCTGCTGCGCAACCGGCACCACGACGTGGCGCGCCGTTCGTTCGCGGTGGCCGCCGCATTCGGCCTGTTGTCTTCGCTGTCGGTAGTGGTGCTGGGCGACGAGAGCGGCTATGCCGCCAGCGAGCACCAGAAGATGAAGCTGGCCGCCATCGAGGCGATGTGGGAGACCGAACCGGCGCCGGCCGACTTCACCGCCTTCGGCATTCCCAACCAGCAGACCCACCAGAATGACTACGCCATCAGGATCCCCTACCTGATGGGCCTGATCGCGACCCGCTCGCTGAACCAGCCCATCCCCGGCATCCTGGAACTGGTCGACCGCGCCGAGCACCGCATCCGCGGCGGCCAGTTGGCCTATGGTGCGCTGGAACGCATCCGCGCCGACCGCAACGACCGGCAGGCGCGGGAAATGTTCGACCGGCACTGGCAGGATCTGGGCCACGGCCTGCTGCTCAAGCGCTACCGCGACGACATCCTCAACGCGACGCCGGAGGAAATCTCGCGCGCGGCGATGGATACCGTGCCGACCGTGCTGCCGTTGTTCTGGACTTTCCGCGTCATGGCCGGGCTGGGCTTCTACCTGATCGCCTTCTTCGCGGTGGCGTTCTACTACTCCTGCCGCAACAACTTCGAGAACAAGCGCACCTTCCTGAAGATCGCGCTGTGGACGTTGCCGGCACCATGGATCGCGATCGAGTGCGGCTGGTTCGTCGCCGAGTACGGCCGCCAGCCGTGGGCGGTGGACGGCGTGCTGCCCACCTTCTACGCGGCCTCGGGCCTGGCGCTGCACCAGATCGTACTGACCCTGACCGGCTTCGTCGCCCTGTACACGGTGCTGATGATCATCGAGATCAAGCTGATGCTGAAGGCCATCGCCAAGGGGCCGGACGAGATCCTGCCCTCGCTGCAGCCGCCGGCATCCCCGCACGCCGCGCCGGCCGCCGGCCAGGCCTGAGGCAAGGAGACTTCCATGGACTTCATTTTTCTGGACTACACCACACTGCGCGTGATCTGGTGGCTGCTGCTGGGCGTGCTGCTGGCCGGCTTCGCGGTGATGGACGGTTTCGACCTGGGCGTGGGTACGCTGCTGCCATTCGTGGCGCGGACCGACGACGAACGCCGGCTGGTGATCAACACCGTCGGCCCGGTGTGGGAAGGCAACCAGGTGTGGCTGATCCTCGGCGGCGGCGCGATCTTCGCCGCGTGGCCGCCCCTGTATGCGGTGAGCTTCTCCGGTTTCTACCTGGCGATGTTCCTGATCCTGTTCGCGTTGATCCTGCGTCCGGTCGGCTTCAAGTACCGCGGCAAGCTGCCCAGCCAGCGCTGGCGCGACAACTGGGACCGCGCGCTGTTCGTCGGCGGCTTCGTGCCGGCGCTGATCATGGGCGTGGCCGTGGGCAACGTGCTGCTCGGCGTACCGTTCCACTTCGACGACAGCCAGCGCGTGTTCTACACCGGCGGCTTCTTCGGCCTGCTGACGCCGTTCGCATTGCTGGCCGGCCTGCTCAGCGTGGCGATGCTGGTCGCCCACGGCGCGGCCATGCTGGTGCTCAAGACAGACGGCCCGGTGGCCGAGCGCGCATCGCGCATGGGCAGCGTCGCCGCCCTGGCCAGCTTCGCCCTGTTCGCCGTCGGCGGCGCCTGGGTCGCGCTGGGATTGCCCGGCTACGCCATCACCTCGCAGGTGGTGACCGACGGCCCCAGCAATCCGCTGCTGAAGACGGTCCAGATCACCGCGGCCGGTGGCTGGATGCACAACTACACGGCCATGCCGGCGACGATCCTGGCGCCGGCGGCGGGCCTGCTCGGTGCGCTGGCCGCGGCGGTGCTGCTGCGCATGCGCCGCGGTGGCCTGGCCTTCCTCGCATCGGGCGCGTCGATCGTCGGCATCGTCCTCACCGTCGGCTTCGCGTTGTTCCCGTTCCTGCTGCCCTCCTCCAGCCAGCCCGGGTCCAGCCTGACCGCGTGGGATGCCTCCTCCAGCCACCTCACGCTGTGGGTGATGCTGCTGGCCACCGCGCTGCTGCTGCCCATCGTCGTCGCCTACACCACCTGGGTGTACCGCGTGCTCAAGGGCAAGACCACGCTGGAAGAGATGGGCGGCAACCCCAACGCCTACTGACGATTTCACTCTCCCCATCACGCCATCAAGGAGTCTTCCCATGTGGTACTTCGCCTGGATTCTCGGTGTCGGCCTGGCCTCCACCGTCGCCATCCTCAACGGCATGTGGTTCGAGGCACGCGAACAGCGCAGGGCCGAAGCCGGACGATAGGAATCGCGTTTCCGGTATTGCAAGAATGCGTGCCGGAGAGTATCTTTCCGCCTCCTTCGCGGGGTGTAGCTCAGTCTGGTAGAGCGCTACGTTCGGGACGTAGAGGTCGCAGGTTCGAATCCTGTCTCCCCGACCAAAGGTCGAAACATCGAAGCCCGGCAGACGGCAACGTCCGCCGGGCTTTTTCGTGTTCCGCACCCGATACCGGCAGGGCCATGGGACGGTCCGCGATGATCCGGCCAGATGAGGAAAACAGTTGCGCGCCCCCGTCCTCGCCGCTATCATAGGCGGCTCCTTCGGGGTGTAGCTCAGTCTGGTAGAGCGCTACGTTCGGGACGTAGAGGTCGCAGGTTCGAATCCTGTCTCCCCGACCAGTTCGACAGAAGCCGGCCTTGCGCCGGCTTTTGTTTTTTCGCCACCCATGTCGAACCCAGCGGGCCATCGACGGGCGATCCCAGGAACCGCTCCCGGCGATTCCGTCGTTTTCCGCGGACAACGCTTCCCTCCCCGCCTTGTCCGCGCCGGAGTCACGCAATGTCCCATCCCGCCTCCACGGCACCACGGGCCTCCCTGTTCAAGGGCCGCCTGCTGGCCTTCGCCGCCATCATCCTGGTCTCGGCCAACCTGCGCAGCGCGGTCACTTCGCTGACGCCGCTGCTGGACCGCCTCGGCCACCTGTTCGATTTCGGCAGCACCATGACCGGCGTGCTCGGCATGATGCCCACCGCCGCGTTCGCCCTGCTCGGCCTGAGCACCCCGCGCCTGATCCGTTGGCTCGGGCTGGAACGTACCGCCGCGCTGACCATGCTGCTGGCCACCGCCGGCCTGCTGCTGCGCGCCAGCGCCGACAGCATCGGCATGCTGCTGGCAGGTTCGGCGGTCGCGCTGGCCGGCATGGGTATCGGCAACGTGGTGGTGCCGCCGCTGGTCAAGCGCTACTTCGCCGACCGCGTCGGCACGCTGAGCACGCTCTACATCACCGTCCTGCAGGCGGGCACCATGGTCCCGGCGCTGCTTGCGGTGCCGGTGGCCGACCGTTTCGACTGGCGCATCTCGCTGGGCATGTGGTCGCTGCTGTCGCTGGCCGCGCTGCTGCCGTGGATCATGCTGGCCCGGCGCGCGCCGCGGCCGCAGGCCGCCGCGGCCGACACCGTCGTCCATGCGCCGGGACGCGTGTGGAAGACGTCGCTGGGCTGGGGCATGGCGCTGATGTTCGGCATGACCTCGCTGGGCACCTATTCGCTGTTCACCTGGCTGCCGAAGGTGATGGTCGAGGCCGGTGCCAGCGAAGCGTTCGGCGGCATCATGGTCGCGGTGTACTCGGCCATCGGCCTGCTGCCTTCGCTGCTGGTGCCGGCGCTGGCGGTGCGCATGCGCAATCCGTTCCCGATCGCGATGCTGGTGTTCGGCCTCAACGCCGTCGCCTTCGCCGGCCTGCTGTGGGCGCCGATGCAGGCGCCGTGGCTGTGGGCGGTGATCGCCGGCCTGGGCCCGTCGACCTTCCCGCTGGGCCTGACTCTGATCAACCTGCGCACGCGTACGCCGGCCGGCTCGGCCGCGCTGTCCGGCTTCATGCAGGGCGTGGGCTACAGCCTGGCCAGCCTCGGCCCGCTGCTGTTCGGCTGGCTGCACGGCTTCAGTGGCGGCTGGGCATGGTCGTTCGCCTTCCTGATGCTGTGCTCGCTGGTCCTGCTCGTCGCCGCCTGGTTCGCCTGCAAGCCACAGCAGTTGGAAGACCATTGGAGCTAGACGCAGGAGCGCACCTTGGTGCGCGATGAGGCATTACCGGGAAAGCTCCATCGCGCACCGAGGTGCGCTCCTACGACCTGACCTGCCCCTCGCCGCGCACCACGAAGCGCTCGACAGTCAGCGCCTCCAGCCCCATCGGGCCGTAGGAATGCAGGCGCGTGGTGGAGATGCCGATCTCCGCGCCCAGCCCCAGTTCGCCGCCATCGGAGAAACGCGACGAGGCGTTGACCATCACCACCGCCGAACGCAGCGCATGCACGAAGGCGTCGGCATGGGCCGCATCGCCGGTGGCGATGACTTCGGTATGGTCTGATGTGTAGCGCTGGATATGCGCAATCGCCGTCTCCAGCGAATCGACCACCCGCACCGCCAGGATCAGGTCCAGATATTCGGCGGCATAGTCGGCCTCATCCGCCGGCACCACATCGGCCACCAGCGCCTGCGTGGCCGCATCGCCGCGCAGCTCGACGCCGCGCGCGCGCAGCGCAGCGGCGGCCATCGGCAGGAAGCGCGGCGCGATGTCGGCATGCACCAGCAGGGTTTCCAGCGAATTGCAGGCCGCCGGGCGCGAGACCTTGCCGTCGACCAGCAGGCCCAGCGCCAGCTGCAGGTCGGCGCTGTCGTCCACGTACAGATGGCACACGCCCTTGTAATGCTTGATCACCGGCACCCGCGCGTGCTCGGCGACGAAACGGATCAGGCCTTCGCCGCCGCGCGGGATCGCCAGGTCGACGATGTCGTTGAGCTGCAGCAGTTCCAGCATGGTCTCGCGACGCAGGTCCTCGACCAGGGTCAGCGCGGCGTCGGGGACACCGGCCGCGCGCAGGGCGCGCTTGAGCGTGGCGGCGATCGCGGTGTTGGAGTGGATCGCCTCCGAGCCGCCGCGCAGGATCACCCCGTTGCCGGCCTTGATGCACAGCGCCGCCGCGTCGGCGGTCACGTTCGGGCGCGCCTCGTAGATCATCGCGATCACGCCCAGCGGCACGCGCACCTTCTGCACGCGGATGCCGTTGGGACGCACGTAATCGCGGGTGACCTCGCCGACCGGATCGGGCAAGGCGGCGACTTCGCGCAGGGCGTTGGCCACGCCGGCCAGGCGCTGCGGATTCAATGCCAGGCGATCCAGCATCGCCGCGCCCACGCCCTTGTCACGCGCGGCCTGCAGGTCGCGTTCGTTGGCGGCGAGGATGCCGCCGGCATCGGCATCGAGCGCGTCCGCCATCGCTCCCAGCAGGTCGCGCCGTGCCACGCTGGAAAGCCGCGCCAGCACCTGCGAAGCATCGCGGCACTGCAGGGCGAGGGTCTTGATGTCGGTCATGCGTGCAGCTCCCGGGTGATGCGGAATCGTCGTACCTGTCGCCGGTCTTCCGCAGGACGGGTGGTCATGGCAGCAGGACCAGGTCGTCGCGGTGGATCACGTTGTCGCCATAGGTGTAGCCAAGGAGGGTCTCGATCTCGCGGGTATGGCGGCGACCGATGCGACGCACGTCCACCGCGGAGTACTGGCTGATGCCGCGCGCCACGCATTGCATGCCGCCCTCGCCGTCCACCCGCACCTCGATCATGTCGCCGCGGCGGAACTCGCCCTCCGCGCCGGTCACGCCACCAGGCAGCAGCGAGGCGCCCTTTTCGCGCAGGGCACGCGCCGCGCCCGCGTCGATCACGATGGCACCCGGCTCGACCGGCGCGTGCCGCAGCCAGTATTTGCGCGCGGCGATGCGCGAGCGCCCGGCATGCAGCCGCGTGCCGCGCAGCCGGCCCTGCGCCAACCCGCGCACCACCTCGCCGCTGCGGCCGTTGAACAGGAAGGTGTCGATGCCGGCGGCGCCGGCCTTGGCCGCGGCCTGCAGCTTGGTATGCATGCCGCCGGTGCCGACCGCGCTGCCGCTGCCGCCGGCCATCGCCATCACCTCGGCGGTCAGCTCGGCGACTTCGTCGATCGGCCGCGCCTGCGGATCACGGCGCGGATCGGCGGTATACAGGCCGTCGATGTCGGTAGCAATGAACAACGCATCAGCATCGACCAGTGCGGCGACGATGGCCGCCAGGTTGTCGTTGTCGCCGAGCTTGAGTTCGTCGACCGAGACCGTGTCGTTCTCGTTGATCACCGGCAATGCGCCGAGGGCCAGCAGTTCATTGAGCGTGGCACGCGCGTTGAGGTAGCGGCGGCGGTTGCGCAGGTCGTCGTGGGTGAGCAGTACCTGCGCCACCGGCCGCTCGAAGAAGCGCTGCCACAAGGCGATCAGCTGCGCCTGCCCGAGCGCGGCCAGCGCCTGCCGCGCGGCGATCGCCGCGCCGGCCTCGGCCGCCTTGGGCACGATGGCGCGACCGGCGGCGACCGCGCCGGACGACACGACCACCATCTCCCTGCCGGCCAGCAGGTTGGCCGAGACGAACTGCGCCAGCCCCAGCGCGAAGCGCGGGGTCAGGCCACCGCCATCGGCCGCCAGCAGGCTGCTGCCGACCTTGAGCACCGCGCGCCGCCACGGCGGCAGGATCTGCTCGACGAAGGGCGAAGGCGCGGCATCGTTCATGGGCTCAGCGGGTGTTCCATTCATGGATGCTCAGCTCCGAGCAGCCCTGCAGGGCCAGCGGATCGGTCGCGACGATGGCGCGCGCCTGCTCCAGGTCATCGACATCGCACAGCACGTAGGCGCCGCCGCTGCCATCGCCGAAGCCGCCGGTCAGGTGCAGCCGCCCCTGCGCGCGCAATGCATCGAGAAAGGCCTTGTGCGGCTCGATCACGCTCGCATCGAACGTGGGTTTGCGCATCGCCATCACCAGGTACAGCTTCACGTCGTTCTCCATGGCATGGGGTGCCGTCGCGGATGTTGCACTGCCGCGCGGCAGATGTGGGGAATGCTTTCGTTTCCAACCAACTGGCGATCCATCCATCGCGCGTAGATGCAGGGCTTGCCCCGCATTGGGCCTTCCCGTGCCGGGCGAGCCCGGCACCTGCATGGGGACTCGCATGACGATTCACCGTGAAAACCCGTGCCGGGCAAACCCCGCACCTATGGCTTCGCGTGTCGGGGGTGCCGCCCCGACACGCGCGGCATTGCTCGTTACAGCGCGGCCCAGCGCGCCTGCAGCTCGTCCAGGCGCAGGTCGGCCGCGGCGCCCGGCGACACGCGCGCGGCGAGACTGCCTTCCGGCGTGCGCCCCTGCCCGGCCGTGTCCGCCGCCGCCGCCGCTGCCTTGTAGGCCTCGCGGAACGGCACCCCGGCCACGGCGGCTTCCACCGCCACGTCGGTGGCATACATGCCCGAATCGATGGCGGCGCGGATGTGGTCGTCGCGCCAGTCCAGGTTGGACAGCAGCGCCGGCAGCAGTTCCAGCGCCGCCAGGCCACGGCCGAAGCCGTGGAAGATCGCCCCCTTGGACGCCTGCAGGTCGCGGTGGTAGCCGGACGGCAGCGACAGCAGCTGCTCGATCTCGGTGCGCGCGGCAGCCACGCTGGCGTGGGTGGCGCGCATCAGTTCGATCACGTCCGGGTTGCGCTTGTTCGGCATGATCGAGCTGCCGGTGGTGTACTGCGCCGGCAGCGCCACGAAGGCGAACTCGCCGGTAGTGAACAGCGACAGGTCCCAGGCGATGCGGCGCAGGTCCAGCGTGGCGCCGCCGAGCGCTTCCAGCGCGGCAAGCTCGAACTTGCCGCGCGAGAGCTGCGCGTAGATCGGGCTGACCTGCATGCGCGCGAAGTCCAGCGCGCGCGTGGTGTGTTCGCGGTCCAGCGGCAGGTTGACGCCGTAGCCGGCGGCCGTGCCCAGCGGGTTGCAGTCGATCAGCCGGCGCGTGTCGGCCGCGCGCACCGCATTGTCAATGAAGGCCTCGGCCCAGCCCGCCCACCACATGCCCGCCGAGGACACCACGGCACGCTGGATGTGGGTGTAGCCGGGCAGCGGCTGCTGCTGTTCGGCGATGGCGCGCTCCAGCGCCACCTTCGCCACCTCGCGGCTGATTTCCGCCACGCGCGCCAGTTTCTCCTTCAGCCACAGGCGCGTGGCGACGAGGATCTGGTCGTTGCGGCTGCGGCCGGTATGGATCTTGCGGCCGGCATCGCCCAGGCGCTCGGTCAGGCGCGCCTCGATGGCCGAATGGCAATCCTCGTACTGCTCGTCCAGTACGAAGGCGCCGCTGCGGAAATCGTCGGCCAGCAGCGCCAGTTCGCGCTTGAGCGCGGCCAGTTCGTCGGCCGACAGGATGCCGATGTGCTGCAGGCCCTCGGCATGCGCGGTGCTGGCCTGGATGTCGTGCAGGAAGAATTCGCGGTCCAGGATCACGTCGTCGCCGGCGAGGAAGGTCTGGATCTTCGCGTCAACCGCGACACCGGGTTTCTGCCACAGCAGATCAGCCATTGTTGTTCTCCTCCAGCGGTATGGCGGTCAGCTCGGGCAGCCCGAGCGCGATGTTGAGGTTCTGGAGCGCCTGCGTCGCGGCGCCCTTGAGCAGGTTGTCGATGGTCGCCACCACCACCACGCGCTTGTTGCCCGGGGCCAGGGTGAAACCACCGATCTGCACGCCATGGCGGCCGGCGATGCGGCTGACCCACGGCGCTTCGTCCACCACGTCCACCAGCGGTTCGCCGGCGTAGCGCTGCCGGTACAGCGCCATCACGTCCTCGCGCTGGAGCGGCTGCTGCAACCACAGGTTCACGGTCATGGTGATGCCGCGGAAATGCGGCGCGACATGCGGCATGAACTCCACCGGCACGCCGAGCCGCGCGGAAACCTCGCGCTCGTGCACGTGGTTGGTCAACGCGTACGGCATCAGGTTGTCGCGCAGCAGGTCGGTGTTGTTCTTGTCCGACGGGGTAGTGCCCGCGCCGGAATAGCCGGACACGCCGAAGCAGGCCGGCGGCCCGGCCAGCTGCGACAGCAGTGGCGTGATCGCCAGCTGCATGGCAGTGGCGTAGCAGCCCGGGTTGCTGATGCGCTTCTGCCCGGCATAGGTATCGCGGGTCAGTTCCGGCAGGCCGTAATACCAGGTGTTGTCGAAACGGTAGTCGGCCGAGAGATCCACGATCACCGTGTCGGGCCTGGCCGCATCCAGTGCGGCGACGAAGGCTTCGGCCTTGCCATTGGGCAGGGCCAGGATCACCGCATCGGCGCCCTTGGCAGCCACCGCCTGCGGATCGAGGCTTTCGTAGCGCAGTTCGCCACTGTAGCCATCGTTGTGGTCGGACACACGCTGGCCATCCAGCTCGCGCGAGGACACGAAGGCCAGTTCAATGCGCGGATGCGCGACGATCAGCCGGATCAGCTCGGCGCCGGTATGGCCGCGGGCACCGACGATGCCCAGCGAGAATTTCCTGTCGGTCATGAATGCGAATCCAGTAGGGACTGCAGATGGCTGCGTACCGCCGGCCATTCGTTGTCGAGGATGGAGAACACCACGGTGTCGCGCGGCGTGCCGTCGGCGTGGCGCCTGTGGTTGCGCAGCACGCCGTCCTGTTTCGCCCCGAGCCGGGCGATGGCCGCGCGCGAAGCGTGGTTGAACCAGCTGGTCTCGAAGCCAATGGCAATACAGCCCATCGCCTCGAAGGCGTGGCGCAACAGCAGCAGCTTGGCCTCGGTGTTCAAACCGGTGCGCCGCACGCGGTGGTGGTACCAGGTGTAGCCGATGTTCAGGCGCGGCACGCCTGCGTCCAGCGCGTAACAGCGGGTGCTGCCGACCACTTCGCCAGCGGCGTCACGGACCACGAACGGCAATGCGTCGCCCTGCGCCTGCGCGTCCAGCGCCGCCGCGACATAGCGCTCCACCGCGTCCGGCGCCGGCACGTTGGCGTACCACAGGCGCGACAGTTCGCCCTCGCCCAGCGCCTGCCGCAGCGCGGGCACATGCTCCATCCGCAGCGGTTCGAGCGCGACATGCGCGCCGCGCAGGTCCGGCACGGCATTCCAGCGGGCGTTGGCCGATGGCTCGTTCATGGCGTCATCCCTGCAGGCTGGCAGTGCGCCTGCCGCAGTGCTCGACGAAGCCACGGATGCACTCGAAGTCGCTGGCGCCGTACCAGAACACCTTCCAGTGGTCGAGTTTGTAGCAGCCGTCAGACTCGGCGTAATAGAAATGGTTGACCGGATTGCCGTTGCGCGAGCGCCAGAACAGCTGCGGGGTTTCCTCCAGCATCACGTTCCACACCGCGCGCCCCAGGCCTTCGCCCTGCGCGTCGTCGAGCACGGCGAACTTGTCCAGGTACACGCCCTCGGCCTCGTCGGTGAGGATCACCGCGGTGCGGTAGTTCTCGCTGACATAGGCGCGCAGCAGCTTCGTCTTCTCGAAATAGTCCGGCACTAGCTGACGGCCGAAGCTGGATTCGATCAGCGCCTTCAGCCGCATGGTGTCCAGCTGCTCCCACGACGTGGCCTTGAGCACCTTCTCGCCGCGGCGGACCAGCGTGCCCGAGCCCTTGTGGGTGAACAGCTCCTTGGCCAGGTCGGCCGGGCGCGTGATCGACACCGAGGATTCCTCCGGCAGCCTGTCCAGCAGGTCCTTGATCTGCTCGATCTTGACCTTCATGCCGCCATGCAGCCACGGCTGCTGGATCAGGTGCTCGTACTCGGTGGACAGGTTGATCGAGTCGATCAGCCTGCCCTCGGCGTCGAGCAGGCCACCAGTACCGGTGAGGAAGATGATCTTGTACGGCTGCAGCTCCTGCACCAGCTCATTGGCGGCGAAGTCGGCGTTGACGTTCAGTATCTGCCCGCTCGGCGTTTCGCCCAGCGAGGTGATGACCGGGATCGAGCCGGCGCGCAGGCTGGCCTCGATCGGCGCGAGGTTGACCCGCTTCACTTCACCGACCAGCCCGTAGACGCTCTGGTCGAGATATTCGGCCTCGAACACGCCACCGGTGATCGAGGTGGCGCGCGCGCCGTTCTGCTGTAGCGCTTCGACCAGTTGCAGGTTGGACTGCTGGAACACCTTGCGCACGATCGCCAGCGCCTCGGGCGTGGTCACGCGCAGGCCGCCCACGGTCTGCTTCTCGATGCCGGCCGCCGACAGTTCGGCATCCAGCTGCGGGCCGGCGCCATGCAGCACGATCGGGGTCAGGCCGACTTCCTGCAGGAACGACAGCGAGGAGGTCAGCGCCTCCAGGTCGTCGCGCAGCACCGCACCGCCGACCTTGACCACGGCGAAGCGCTTGGCGTCCAGCTGCGAGAAACGCTTGAGGTACTGGCTGATCTCCTTCGCGCTGGCCATGCTCGAAAGCAGGCGCACGATGGTCTGGCGGGTCTGGCGGTGGGGTTGCATTGGGATCCGTCTGTCGTGGGGTGGAGGAACGCGGCCGCTCAGGCGCTGCGTTGCAGGATCTGCAGGACCGAGCCGGCGTAGCGCTGCAACTGCTCCAGCGTCACGAACTCGTCGGCGGTATGGGCCTGGGCGATGTCGCCGGGGCCGTAGACCATCGTGGTGTAACCGGCGGCGGAGAACAGCGAGGCCTCGGTCCAGAAATCGACCGCGTTGCCGATCGGCAGGCCCAGTTCGTCGGCGATGTCGCGCGCGGCGAGGCGGCGCTCTTCCGCGCGCGCGGCGCCCTCATCAGAAGCGGGGCCCGAAGGCAGGCTCGGGCCGCGGAAGGTTTCCTCGAAGTGCGCGGCGGTGGGCTCGGCGAAACCGGCGAAGGTCGCCAGCAGCTGGTCGATGTCCATCGACGGCAGCGGGCGGAAGCCGAAACGCAGCTCGGCCTCGGGGGCGATCATGTTGGCCTTGATGCCACCGTCGACGCGACCGATATTGAACCGCAGCCCGGTCAGGCCGCCGAACCGCGCATGCGCCAGCGACTCGACGTGGTCCAACGCGCGACCGCCCCAGCGCATGGCCTGGTGCAGCGCGCTGGCCGCCGCGTCCTGCCTGCCGGACGCATGGCCGGCGCGGCCCTTGAACTTCATCAGCACCGAACTGATGCCGCGGTGCGCCAGCACCACCTCGCTCATGGTCGGCTCGGCCACCAGCACCGCTTCATAGGGTATGCCGCGGGCCAGGAAGGCGGCGATGCAGCGCGGGTCGTTGGCCTCCTCGTCCGAGGAGAACAGGAAGGCCGCATCGCCATCGGTGAGATTGGCCGCGGCCACCAGCGCGGCGGCGGCGCCCTTGATGTCGCACACGCCCAGCCCGACCACGCGGTCGTCCAGGCGCCGCATCGCATGCGGATCGGCGCTCCAGTGCGGCGAATCCGGCACCGTGTCCAGGTGCACGTTGAACAGGTACTTCGGCGTGCCGCGCACCGCGTACAGACTGACCGCGCCGGCGCCGTGGTCGATCACCTCGACCTCGAACCCGGGCAGGTTGGCGCGCAGGTAATCGAAGATGCCGCCGGTGGTGATCGCGCGCGGCGGGTTGCGGGTGTCGAAGGACACCAGTTTTTCCAGGTGCGCGAGGGTGTTGTCGAGGAGTTCTGTCATCGGGATGCGTGAGTAAGGTTCGGGCCGGCGGTATCCACGCCGGTCAGGGAATCGGGGCGACGATTTCCATCAGCCGCTCGGGCCGGGCGACGGGCACGAAACCGTAATGCGCATACAGGCCATGCGCGTCCAGGGTCGCCAGCATGAAACGGCGCAGCCCCCGCAACTGCGGATGGGCCACGATCGCGTCCATCAGCTGCCGGGAATGACCGCGGCCGCGATGCTCCGGCAGGACGAATACGTCGGCCAGGTAGGCGAACGTGGCCGCGTCGGTGATGACCCGCGCGAACGCCACCTGCCCCGTGCCGTCAAGATAGCCGCCGAAGCACAGCGAGCCGGCGATCGCACGCTCCACCGTTTCCCTCGGGATGCCGGGGCTCCAGTAGGCCCCGGTCGAGAGGAAGCGATGGATCAGGGGAACATCGAGCTCCCCCTTGTCCGTACTGACGCGCAGCCCACCCATGCCATCGCCCTCAGCTGTTGTTGACCTGCGCGTACAGCGTGGAGCTCATGCCGAACAGCTTGATGAAGCCCTCGGCCTCCTCCACACCCCAGTCGGCCGACTGCGCGTAGGTCGCGCCCTTGGCGTTGAGGATGTGCGGGGACTTCACCGCCACCGCATCGACGCGGGCGCCGCGGGTCTCCAGCACCACCTCGCCGTTGACCTTGCCCTGCGAGGATTGCAGGAAGGCTTCCAGGTCGGTCTTCAGCGGGTCGTGGTAGAAGCCTTCGTAGACCAGCTCCACCCACTTGCGCGCCACGTCCGGCTTGAAGCGGTTCTGCTGCTTGGTCAGCACCGCGTCCTCCAGCGCGCGGTGCGCGGCCAGCAGCGCGGTCAGGCCCGGCGCCTCGAACACGATGCGGCCCTTCAGGCCGATCACGGTGTCGCCGGTATACACGCCGCGGCCGACGCCATACGGGGCGAACAGCCTGTTGAGCTTGCCCAGGATCTGCTCGCCCGGCAGCGCCTTGCCGTCCAGCTCAACCGCCTCGCCTTCGACGAACTTCAGGGTCACGGTCAGCGGTTCGATCGGCCATGCGCTGCGCGGCGCGCACCAGCCGCGCGCGCCCTCGCCCGGGGCTTCCCACTTGTCGATCTCGCCGCCGGACATGGTCACGCCCAGCAGGTTCTCGTTGATGGTGTAGGCCTTCTGCTTGGCGCGCACGCCGAAGCCGCGTTCCTCCAGGTAGGCCTGTTCGTAGGCGCGGGTCTGGGTGTGCTCCTTCTGGATCTCGCGGATCGGCGCGAGGATGCGGTAGTCGCCCTGCGCCTTCACCGCCAGGTCGAAGCGGACCTGGTCGTTGCCCATGCCGGTGCAGCCGTGGGCGATGGCGTTGGTGCCCAGTTCGGCGGCGCGCCTGAGCGCGGCATCGACGATCAGGTAGCGGTCGGACACCAGCAGCGGGTACTGGCCCTGGTACCCCTCGCCGGCCCACACGAACGGCTTGACGAAGCCTGCCCAGATCGCCGGGCCGCCATCGACGGTGACATGGCTGGTCACGCCCAGTTCGGCGGCGCGCTTCTCGATGGTCTCGCGCTCCTCGGCGTCCACGCCGCCGGTATCGGCGAACACGGTATGCACGTTCCAGCCGCGCTCCTGCAGGTAGGGCACGCAGAAGCTGGTATCCAGGCCGCCGGAGAAGGCCAGGACGATGTCGCGGGAGTCGTTGGGGGTGGTCATGTGCGGGGTCTCGTTGAACGGCGCGGAAGCCGCCGTTGGGGATACGGGGGAAAGGGAAACGACGGGGGAATCAGCGGACCAGCGCGGCCATGATCGCCTTCTGCACGTGCAGGCGGTTTTCGGCCTCGTCGATGGCGATGCACTGCGGCGAATCCATCACGCCGTCGGTGGCCTTGACATTGCGGCGCAGCGGCAGGCAGTGCGAGAACACGCCGTTGTTGGTCAGCGCCATCTTGGCCTCGTCGACGATGAAGTGCTTGTACTGGTCGCGAATGGGCTTTTCCGGCGCCCAGTTGCCGAAGTACGGCAGCGCGCCCCAGCTCTTGGCGTAGACCACGTCGGCGCCGCGGTAGGCGCTCTCGATGTCATGGCTGACGGCCAGCGAGCCGCCGCTCTCGGCCACGTTCTGCTGCGCCCAGCCCATGTAGCGCTCGTCGAGGATGTACTGCTCGTCCGGGCACAGCAGGGTCACGTCCATGCCCAGGCGGGTGGCGATGGTCAGCGCCGAGTTCGCCACGGCGGTGTTCAGCGGCTTGGGATGGTAGGTCCAGGTCAGCACGTACTTCTTGCCGCGCAGGTCGCTGGTGCCGAAGTGCTCCTGCAGCGCCAGCGCATGCGCCAGTTCCTGGCAGGGATGGGTGATGGTCTCCATGTTGATGACCGGCACCGGCGAGTACTTCGCGAACGCCTTGAGCACGACATCCTGGCGGTCGTACTGCCAGTCCACGAATTTCGGGAAGGCGCGCACGCCGATCAGGTCCACGTAGCGGCCCAGCACCTTCGCCACTTCGGCGATGTGCTCCTCGGTGTCACCGTCCATCACGGTGCCCAGGTCGAACTCGATCGGCCACGCGTCCTTGCCCGGCTGCAGCACGATGGCGTGGCCGCCGAGCTGGAACGCGCCCAGCTCGAAGCTGGTGCGGGTGCGCATGGAGGGGTTGAAGAACACCAGCGCGATGGACCTGCCCTTCAGGTCGTCGCCCAGCTTGTTGCGCTTGAACAGCGCGGCCTGGGTCAGCAGCGCGTCGAGCTCGGCGCGGCTCCAGTCCTGGGTGTTCAAGAAGTGCTTCACAGACATCGATCCATCCTTTGCTGCTGCGGGGAACCACCGTTGCCGGCGGCAGGTTGCGCGGACGCGCGGCTCATTGCAGTTGAAACTTTCGCGGAACAGAAACGAAAAAACCCAGCCTGGGCTGGGTTTTCCGAACAGACAGCACGAAGCTCCGGCTTACCCAGCGAATATGTGGGATTCCGGTCGGCGGGCACGCGAGGTCATGCCGGAGGCCATCCGGGCGGTGCTGGTTTCGTGCTGGAAGCTGTTCGCCTTCATCGTCGCGCATGGTCGCACGCGCCCCGGCACCACGCAAGTGTCGCGATGCAGCATCAGGGATTGGCTGGCCCCTGCTCCAGGCCTTCGCCCAGCTCGGGGGTAATCGACACCCGCAGCTTCAGGCGGTTGCCGGGGTCTTCAGGCAGGCGCGAGCGGAACTTGACGCCCTTGTAGACATAATCCACGTCATAAGCGATGGGCCGGCGGAACTCGCGGCCGACCTCGATGATGCGGCACTCCGGGGTAAGCAGCGCGCCATTGCCGCCGGCGTTCGCCCGGCGCGCATCCATGTCGGCCTCGTCCTCGCCGCCCTGGTGGTTGAAGATGCCCTTCACCGAATCCCAGAACCGACGGAAGCCGCCCTTCTCCTCCTCGCCCTTGACCTCGACCGGCGCCAGGGTGAGCGTGGAGACCGGCTCGCAGTGTTCCTCGGTGCGGGTGGCGCGCAGAGTCTGGAATACGGGCTCGACGTTGAGCACCTGCGCATAGTCGTAGCGCACGTTCTCGACGATGGCCACGCGGTTGCGCAGATCGGGATTCTGCGCCCCTGCCGGCATGGCGGAGACGGCCATCAGGCAGGCCAAGGACAGCGACACGGGAGCGCGCTTCATCGACACTTCAACGGGGACGGATGATGGATGACCACCGATATAGTGTAGGCAGCGCGAAGGACGGAGGCTGAACATTACCCGTCCGCCGTCCCGCTGCACAGCCCGGGCGTGCCCGCTCCGCCCCGGCCCGCTAGAATTGCCGGTTCTGCTTACCCCTCCCACGGCACGCCCCATGGCCCTGCACCTGTACAACACCCTGACGCGGCAGCTGGAGCCGTTCGCCCCGCTGGATCCCGCTGCCCCGACCATGTACGTGTGCGGCCCGACCGTCTACAACTACGTGCACATCGGCAATGCCCGCGGCCCTGTGGTGTTCGGCGTGCTCGCCGGCCTGCTGCGGCGCCGCTTCGGCGCCCTGCGCTATGCCCGCAACATCACCGACGTCGACGACAAGATCAACGCCGCGGCGCGGGAACAGGGCGTGCAGATCTCGGCCATCACCGACCGTTTCGCCGCCGCCTACCGCGAAGACATGGCCACGCTGGGCGTGGCCCCGCCGGACATCGAGCCCGAAGCCACCGCCCACATCCCGCAGATCATCGCCATGATCGGGGGCCTGATCGCCAGCGGGCATGCCTACGCGGCCGAGGGGCATGTGCTGTTCTCGGTCGGCAGCTACAAGGATTACGGCAAGCTCTCGCGCCGCGACCCGGACGAAATGCTGGCCGGCGCCCGCGTCGAGGTGGCTCCGTACAAGCGCGACGCCGGCGACTTCGTGCTGTGGAAGCCGTCCAGCGACGACCTGCCGGGCTGGGAGTCGCCCTGGGGCCGCGGCCGCCCGGGCTGGCACATCGAGTGCTCGGCGATGGCCGCCGCCCACCTGGGCGACACCATCGACATCCATGCCGGCGGCGTGGACCTGCAGTTTCCGCACCACGAGAACGAGATCGCGCAGAGCGAATGCGCCCACGGCGGCCGCACCTTCGCCCGCTTCTGGCTGCACAACGGCATGCTCAACTTCGGCGGCGCCAAGATGAGCAAGTCGCTGGGCAACATCGAACGCGTGCACGACCTGGTACGCCAGCACCCGCCGGAAGCGCTGCGTTACGCGCTGATGTCGGCCCACTACCGGCAGCCGCTGGACTGGTCCGACGCCCTGATCGAGCAGTCCGTGCGCACCCTGGACCGGCTCTACGGCACCCTGCGCGACCTGGGCGACATCCCGGCCGAAGCGGCCATCCCGGCCGCGGTGGAAGCGGCGCTGGAGGACGACCTCAACACCCCGCTGGCGCTGGCCGAGATGGCGCGCATCGCCGGCGAGGCCCGCAAGGCCGAGAGCCCGGGCGACAAGGCGCGCCTGAAAAGTGAACTGCTGGGCGCGGGCCTGGCGCTGGGGCTGCTGCAGCAGGCACCGGCAGCCTGGTTCGGCCGTGGCGCGGACGCCGGCGACGATGCCCGCATCCAGGCGCTGATCGACGAGCGCATCGCCGCCAAGCGGGCGCGCGACTTCGCCCGCGCCGATGCCATCCGCGACCAGCTGGCCGCCGAGAACATCGTGCTGGAAGACACGCCACAGGGCGTACGCTGGAAGCGTGGCTGAGCCTTCCGGGGCGCCGAGGCCGGATGCGGGGGCACGCACCTCCATCCCGGCCATCTCCCCCGCCCTCCTCTCCCCCAGCCCCTCCCCGCAACAGAGGGGCTCGACGCAAGAGCCAAGATGACCGAGTCCCCCTTCCCCCTTGAAGCCACCGCCGCCGAAGCGCAGGCCGCGATCGCCGACGAGTTCTCCTTCTTCGGCGACTGGTCCGAGCGTTACCAGTACCTGATCGACCTCGGCCGCAAGCTGCCGGCCTTCCCGGATGAGTGGAAGACCGAAGAGCACCGCCTGCATGGCTGCCAGTCGATGGTGTGGATCGTGCCGGAGGGCAATGCCGACAGGCTGGTGTTCCATGCCATCAGCGACTCGGCCATCGTCTCCGGACTGATCTACCTGGCCCTGCGCGTCTATTCTGACCGCACGGCCGCCGAGATCCTCGCCACCGAGCCGGACTACGTCGCCGCCATCGGCCTGGCCAGGCACCTCTCGCCGACCCGCAGCAACGGGCTGGCGGCGATGCTGTCCTTCATCCGCGACACAGCGCGGTCGCAGCCGCAGTGACCGCCGGCGCCGCCGATGCCGGCATGGGTGCGCTGCTGCGCCAGGCCGGTTTCGTGCAACTGCTGGCCTACCGCATCACCGCGATGCTGTCCTACCAGATCGTCGCGGTCACGGTGGGCTGGCACATCTACGAGATCACCCGCAATCCGTTCTCGCTGGGCCTGATCGGCCTGGCCGAAGTGCTGCCCTACTTCTGCGTGGCGCCGTTCGCCGGCTATCTGGTGGACCACCTGCCGCGCCGCAGGCTGGGCATGGTCGCCGGCCTCGGGCTGGTCGCCACCGCGGCCATCCTCTGCGCGGTCGCGCTGGGCGGGTTGCCGTTCCGGGGCGTGTGGCCGATCTACCTGGCCATCGCGTTGACCGGCATGGTCCGCGCCTTCCTGTCGCCGATCTACAACGCGCTGTTCGCGCGCGTACTGGCGCGCGGCCAGTACGCGCGCGGCGCCGGCTTCGGCAGCGTGGTGTTCCAGGCCGGCATGGTGATCGGACCGGCGCTGGGCGGCCTGCTGGTCGGCTGGGGCGGCAAGGGGCTGGCCTATGGCGTGGCCGCGTCGATGGCGGTGCTGGCCGTGGTCGCGCTGGCCATGCTGCGGGTACAGGAAGCACCGCCACCGCAGACCCGCGCGCCGATCTTCGCCAGCATCGCCGAGGGCGCGCGCTTCGTGCTGTCCACGCCGGTGATGCTCGGCGCGATGGCGCTGGACATGTTCTCGGTACTGCTCGGCGGCGTGGTGGCGATGCTGCCGGCCTTCATCCAGGAAATCCTGCACTACGGCCCGGAAGGACTGGGCATCCTGCGCGCGGCGCCGGCGCTGGGGTCGGTATGCGTGGGCCTGTGGCTGGCCCGCCATCCGCTGCACCGCAACGCCGGCCGCGTGCTGCTGTACGCGGTGGCCGGCTTCGGCCTGTGCGTGATCGGTTTCGGCCTGTCGCGCAGCTTCTGGCTGTCGGCGGCGATCCTGCTGTTCTATGGCGCTTTCGACGGCGTGTCGGTGGTGGTGCGCTCGACCATCCTGCAGCTGGCCACGCCCGACGAGATGCGCGGCCGGGTGTCGTCCATCAACGGCATCTTCATCAGCTCGTCCAACGAACTGGGCGCGTTCTACGCCGGCACCATGGCGCGGCTGCTCGGTCTCGTGCCCGCGGTGGTGGTGGGCGGCTGCGCGGTGCTGGGCGTGGCAGGCATCACCGCATGGAAGAATCCGACGCTGCGGCGCTTGAACCTGCGCGACCTGCACTAGTTCAGAACAACCCCGGCTGCAGCGCACCGGCGACCGGCGCGTGCAGTTCCGGCAGGCCCGGCAGGCGCCCGCGCAACAACGCGTGGAAACGCAGCGCCTGTTCGGCGGCGAGGTGATTGTCCGGGGTATGCAGGAACACGCATGGCGTGAGTCCCCGTTCGATCCACCCCGCGACACGTTCCACCCAGGGCAACAGCCATGGCTGGTTCGCCTCCACGTCCGGCCCACCGATGAAACGAACCTGCGGGCTGTTGCTGAAGGCCGCCGCCCGCACCGGCAGGCGTGGCTTCTTCGACTGCGCATGCCGCACCGCCGGATCACCGGCGGCGCAGGCGAACAGCGCACGCGAGTCCAGGCAGATGCGCTCCACGCCGCGCGCATGCAGCAGGCGGTTGAGCGCGCGCTCCTCCGCGCCGCGGGCAAAGAACGCCGGATGACGTACCTCCACCCCCACATCGCGTCCGGCGACGTGGTCCAGCCACGCCTCCAGCGCGTCCAGCCGCTCAGGGCCGAAGCTGGCCGGCAGTTGCAGCCATAGAGGCGCGGCGCGGGCACCAAGCGGTGCCAGCAGCTCCAGGAAATCCATGGTGGCCTGCAGGCGCTCGCGCAGGTCGCCTTCATGGCTGATGTCGCGCGGCAACTTGGCGCAGAAGCGGAAATCCGCCGGCATCGCCTCCGCCCAGCGCTGTACCGTCGCTATGGCGGGCCGGGCATGGAAGGTGGTGTTGCCCTCCACCGCGTTGAAGGTACGCACGTAGTGGCCGAGGCTCTCGCCCTGCCGCAGATCGGCCGGGTAGAAACCGCCGCGCCACGCCGGCTCGTTCCAGGCCGGGCAACCGAGGCGATAAGGCAACCGGTGCGGCATGTTTCCCCCTGGCAGACGAAAAGGATGGATCAAAAACAGTCCGGCACTCCATGCATCGCGCCGTGAACATCGCGGCCACGGACTGCAGAAACGGAAAGCCCCGCACAAGGCGGGGCTTTCCAGGATCACGAAGCGCTGGACCTCAATCGCCCTGCTGCTTCTGCAGGTGCTCCCAGCGCTCCTGCGCATCGATGGTGCGCTCGGCGGTGAGGCGCGCCTCCAGGCGATCCAGGCCGATTTCCTCGCCGGTGTCCACGCAGTAACCGTAGTCGCCGGCTTCCAGGCGCTTGAGCGTGCTGTCGATCTTGCCGATCAGCTTGCGGTAGCGGTCGCGGGTGCGCAGTTCCAGCGAGTTCTCGGTCTCGCGGGTGGCACGCTCGGCTTCGTCGCCGATGTCGCGCACTTCCTCGCGCAGGTTCTCGATGGTCTGCTTGGATTCCTCGACCAGATCGGCGCGCCAGTCCTGCAGGCGCTGGCGGAAGTACTCCTGCTGCAGCGGGCTCATGTATTCCTCGTCCGACGAGGGCTTGTAGCCGGCCGGCAGGATCGGGCGACCGGTCGCCTCGTCGGTCTTGTACTCGACCACCTTGTGCTTGCTGCGCGGCGCCGGGGCGGCCGAGCGTGCGGTTACGGCAACAGCGACCTTGCCGACCGGACGGACGGCAGCGGGTGCAGCGGACTTGATGGCGGTCTTTGCGGGGGTTTTCGAAACAGGCACGGGATTCTTGGATTGCGGGGCCTTGGCTGCCGGAGCCGGTGCCTTGGCCGCCGGCACGGGGGCCGGGGCTGGAACCGTCTTGGCGACTACGGCCGGGACAGGCTTGGCCGGAACCGGCTTGGCGGCCGGTTTCGGTACGGACTTGACGACGGGTTTGCTGACCGGGGACTTGGAAGCCTTGGCGGCAGTCTTCTCGGCTGCCTTCTTGACCACTGGCTTGGCAGGCTTGGCGGCCTTCGCCACCTTGGCCACCGGAGCGGCCACCTTCTTCGCCGGAGCCTTGCTGGCGGCAACCTTCTTGACGGGAGCCTTCTTGACCGCGGCCGTCTTGGCCACCGTCTTCTTGGCGGGGGGCGCCTGCTTGGCCGGGGCCTTCTTGGCCACCACCTTCTTCGCAGGCGCCTTCTTCGCAGCCGGCTTGGCGGCCTTGGCTACCGGTTTCTTGACCACCGGCTTCGGCGCCGCCTTCTTGACTGCAGGTTTGGCGGTTTTCTTGGCGACCTTGACGGCCTTTTTTGCAGGTTTTTTAGCAGCCACGAAACGCTCTTCCTTGTTTCCCCCGGGGCCCGGGAAAGCGGGCCTTTATAGCCTACCCGACCAGCAGCGGCAACCGCGCCGACCGCCCCGACATGAACGGATGCCCGATCGGCCCGGGAGCGTTCCGGCGCCAACGCCGGATCGTCCCGCGCAGTTCGGAACGTGACCAGGCACGACCGGCGTACCCGGTGGGGCCGCAGGCATCTCAAGCCTGCCTGCCGCCTGTCCGGCATCGTGCGACAAATCCTTGGGCAATGCCAGCTGGCTTATCATCCCGGGGTGATCGGCCGACTCCTCATCGCCCTGCTGCGCTTCTACAAGCGCTTCATCAGCCCCCTGCTGGGGCCGCGCTGCCGCTTTGTCCCCAGCTGCTCCGAATATTCGATGGACGCGATCCGCGTACACGGCCCCTTGCGGGGCTGCTGGCTTACGCTGCGCCGGCTGGGCCGCTGCCATCCGCTCCATCCCGGCGGCTTCGATCCGGTCCCCGAAAAGGCTGCCCCTCCCTCTTGCCGCTGCACAGGAAAACACTGACATGTCCTCCACGCTCATCACCAATGCCCGCATGGTCAACGAAGGCCGTACCTTCGACGGCGACCTGCGCATCGAGGACGGCCGCATCGCGCAGATCGGCAGCGGGTTGACGCCGCGCGACGGCGAACAGGTGGTGGATGCGGCCGGGCGCTGGCTGCTGCCCGGCATGATCGACGACCAGGTGCACTTCCGCGAACCCGGCCTGACCCACAAGGGCGACATCGCCACCGAATCGGCGGCAGCCGTGGCCGGCGGCCTGACCAGCTTCATGGACATGCCCAACACCAACCCGCCGACGCTGGATTCGACCATCCTCGAAGCCAAGTACGAACTGGCGCGCGGCCGCGCCTGGGCCAACTACGGCTTCTACCACGGCGCCAGCAACGACAATCTGGAAGCCATCCGCGTGCTCGATCCGAAGAAGGCGCCGGGCGTGAAAGTCTTCATGGGCGCCTCCACCGGCAACATGCTGGTGGACGATCCGGAAACGCTGGATGCGATCTTCCGCGACTGCCCGACCCCGATCATCACGCACTGCGAAGACACGCCGATGATCGATGCCAACCTGAAGGCCTTCCAGGAGAAGTACGGCGACGCGCTGACCCCGGACATGCACCCGGACATCCGCTCGCGCGAAGCCTGCATCAAGTCGACCCGCCTGGCGATGTCGCTGGCGCGCAAGCACGGCACCCGCCTGCACGTGCTGCACATCTCCACCGCTGACGAGCTGGCGCTGTTCGAGAAGGGCCCGCTGATCCGCGCCGATGGCAGCCGCAAGCAAATCACCGCCGAGACCTGCGTGCACTTCCTGCACTTCGCGCGCCCGGACTATGCGACCAAGGGCAACCTGATCAAGTGCAACCCGGCGATCAAGGAAGTGTCCGACCGCGAAGCGATCACCGCCGCGCTGGCCGACGACGTACTGGACGTGCTCGCCACCGACCACGCCCCGCACACCTGGGAAGAGAAGCAGAAGCCCTATGCGCAGGCGCCGTCCGGCCTGCCGCTGGTGCAGTACGCGCTGGTCGCCGCGCTGGAGCGCGTGCACGAAGGCAAGCTGACCCGCGAGCAGGTGGTGCAGAAGTTCGCGCATGCGCCGGCGCAGCTGTTCGACGTGGAAGAACGTGGCTTCCTGCGCGAAGGCTACTTCGCCGATCTTGTCCTGGTCGAAGACGTGCCGTTCACGGTCAGGCGCGAGGACGTGCTGTCCAAGTGCGGCTGGTCGCCGTTCGAGGGCACCACCTTCCGTTCGCGCATCGCGTCCACCTGGGTCAACGGCCAACTGGTGTGGGATGGCAGCCGGCTGGTCGGCGCACCGGCCGGCCAGCGCATGACCTACGCCCGCTGATGCGGTCGGCCTTCGTGTTCGGGGTACTGCTGCTCGCAGCGCCCCTGCTTCCCGCTCCATCGGCGCAGGCGCAGGACGGCATCGCCGACCTCGTGGACAACCGCGTGGTGTTCCCGGCCAACGCCTCGCAGGGCGCGATGGTGATCGGCAAGGTGCCCGCCGGCAGCAGCGTGCGCCACGCCGGCCGCGACCTGCGGGTCAGCGGCTACGGCAGCGTGGTGTTCGGCATCGGCCGCGACGAGAAAGGCCCGCTGCAGGTGCAGGTACGCCGTCCCGATGGCTCCAGCGAGACCGCGATGATCGCGGTGACACCGCGCGACTGGCCGGTGGAGCGCGTCAACGGCGTGCCGCCGAAGACGGTGAACCCGCCTCCGGCCATCGCCGAGCGCATCGCCCGCGAACAGGCGCAGGTCACCGAGTCGCGCAGGCGCGATGACAACCGCACCGATTTCACCCAGACCTTCCTCTGGCCGGTACAGGGCCGCATCAGCGGCCGCTTCGGCAATGCCCGGGTCTACAACGGCCAGCCCGGCGCCGGCCATTCGGGCATGGACATCGCCGCGCCGACCGGCACGCCGGTGAAGGCGCCGGCCGCCGGCATCGTCACCTTCGCCAACCCGGACCTTTACCTGACCGGCGGTACGCTGGTGCTCGACCACGGCTTCGGCATCAGCTCCAACTTCCTGCACCTGTCGCGCATCGACGTGAAGGTCGGCGACCGCATCGAACAGGGCCAGGTGATCGCCGCGGTCGGCGCGACCGGGCGCGCGACCGGGCCGCATCTGCATTGGGGAATGAACTGGTTCGATGTGCGCATCGATCCACTGCTGGTTCTTGAGCGCGGGAAGTAAAGGTCCATTGCACGCTCCATGGGCGTGCGGCGGCGGCCTCCACCGTTGCCACCTCGTTCCCGGTGGGCCCCGGCCAACCGCTCCGGTCTTCCAGTCCGCTCCCCACGCGGTCTCAACCCCCGGGAAGGTCGCGGCGGCGCGGTTCCGCCAGTCTGCAGCCGGGTCCGTGTCCTGTCCGTGTCGGGGTCGTGTCATCACCACAGGCGGGCATCCGGCAGGATGATGGTGGACATCCGGCCCACTACCTCGAGGAGCATTCATGCACATCAACGGCACCCGACTTCGGGAACTGCGCATCGCCCGCCAATGGTCGCAGGAGCAGTTGGCCGCATTGAGCGGCCTGAACCTGCGGACCATCCAGCGCCTCGAATCGGGCACGAAGATCTCGACCGAATCCCTGCGGGCACTGGCCGCCGTTTTCGAAGTGCCGGCCGAGAGCCTGCTGATGGGCGAGCCGTCACCCAGCCAGCCGGCCCTGCAGGCCATGCGCGAGGGCGTGCTGCGCGGCCTGGAGTTCAATGGCACCACGCCACGTGCGGATTTCTGGTGGTTCGCGCTGGCCGTGGTCATGCTCCTGGGCTTGGCCCAACTGCTTGCCGAGGCTGTCGGCCCGCTGCCACTGCAGTTGGCTTCGCTGCTGGTGCTGCTGCCGTGGCTCGCGGCCTGTACACGGCGCCTGCGCGACGCGGGCTTCAACCCCTGGTGGCAGTTGATCAGTCTGGCGCCAGTAGGCGGCATCCTGGTGCTGCTCTACCTGCTCACCTATCCGACCAGGGCAAAGGAGCCGCTCGCGGCTCCGCCAACCTGAAGCGCCACGTCTCCGGTGGCGCCTGCCTCCGATCAGACAGCCCGCGACCGCGCAGGCGTCCGCGGAGTCAGCCGCGCGCGGCCCACCATGCGCGCCACAACAGCCCGGCCGGGCTCGGCCGGTAGTCGCCGCCACGCAGCCGCGCCTGCAGGCGGCCGCGGGCCAGTACGGCGTAGAGCCGGCGTGGACGCGGCCCGGCTACCCGTGCCGGCCATCGTGCGAGCAGGGCCTGCTGCCATTCGCGCTCGCCACCGCTCCCCGCCGGCACCACGGCGGCGCCCAGGTCCTGCATCCGCTGCGCCAGCATCTGGGTCAGCACCGCGTCGCCCGCCTTCGGCTGCGGGGGCGCATCGAACAGCGCCGCCTCCACCGCCGCCACCGCGTCGGCGAACCCTTGCAGCGCACGGCGCGCCTGCGTCGGGTCCGCAGCAGCGTCACGGGCCTCGATCAGGTCCGGCAGCGCTTCGGCCAACTGCGCCCAGGGCGCCCGCACCGGCTCCAGCACCCGCCCCAGCGGATGCCGCGAGCGCTGCCCGGCCCAGCTGCGCAGCTCCTCGCCCCACCAACCGAGCTTGGCGTTGGCCGGCAGCGGGTCGCCGGCGGTGTTGAGCATGTCGTCGAATTCCTGCAGCAGGGCGAACCACGCCAGCGTGCGGCGATGCAGTTCCGGCGCGACGAAACGGTCGACCAGCGGCCATTCGGGCCAGCGCTCGCGCCACTTGTCCAGGAAACCATCCAGCGAATCAGATCCAGTCATGCGCACATTGTAAGAACCCGCTCCCCCGCCGTCTGCCGCCTTCCACCTGCGCCGGCCATCCGCGGGTGCATCAGGCGATGGCGGATCGACGCGCTCCTGCCCCGGGATGCTCGCCGCGCGCCGGCAAGACCCGCCCGGTGCTGGTTCCGCGCACGAAGGCGGCCGCCAGCCGCAGCGCATCCTCGCCACCACGATCGCCGCGCAGGGCGCGAACCAACCGGGCCGGCGTCGTGCCGGTCCAGCTGAGCAGGTCATGCGTGGCGTGGGCCTGGTCGCTGTAACCATGGCGCGCGGCCGCATCGGCGATGTCCGCGTCTTCGGCATCCAGCGTGCGCAGCAGGGCCTGCAGGCGGCGCACGCGGGCGTATTCCTTCGGGGTCATGCCCACCGCCGCGAGGAAACGCGGTTGCAGGGTACGCAGCCCGGTCCCGAGCCGCCGCGCCAGCTCGGCGATGCGCAGGTCGCCATCGGCCGCGTCGAGCATGGCAACGGCGCGCTCGACCAGCGTATCGGGCGTGAAGCCGGTGCAATGCTCGCGCAGCAGCTGCCACAGCGGTTCCGGCGACTGCGTGGCGGCATGGGCGCGCGCGGCGTCGCTGAAGCGGGTGGCGAAGGCGGGGGCCAGCGTATACAGGTCGGGCGCATGGTCGCGCAGCCCGGGCAATTGCCCGCCAGCCACCAGCGCGCTGCTCGCCGGCCTCAGCCGTACGCCGATGCAGAACACCGCGCCGGCCGCCTGCAGGCGGATCGGACCGCGCTGCTGGGCGGCAAAGCAGAACGGCTGGTCGGAGCGGACCTGCCCGTCCGCACCATGGAAACGCAGCGGCACGCCCAGTTCGGCCAGCAGTTCGCAGCAGCCGTCCGGATAGATGGCCTGCACCTCGCCGTCGGGAGTGTCGTCGCGCAGCACCCACAGGCACTGCACGTGGCGCTGCAGGTCGGGCGGCGGCGGATGCTCGATGTAATCCATGCGCCATCGAACCCCGCGCTGCGCATTTTTACAAGCGCCGCGGCAGAGGCAAGGCTAGCCTGCGGCCATCCATAGGGGAGACGGAACATGTTGAAGGCAGGAATCGCACTGGGTACGGGCATGGCATTGGCGACCGGGACGGCCACCGCGGGCGGGTTCGACTGGCTGGCGGGCCAATGGTGCGGCGGCAGCGCGGAGCGGAAGATCGAGGAGGTCTGGCTGCCGGAAGCCGGCGGCGCGCTGCTGGGCATGTCGCGCACGGTCCGCGGCGGCCGCACCGAGTCGTTCGAGTTCATGCGCCTGGTGCCCACAGGCAAGGACGCCGGCCTCCATGTCCAGCCCAATGGCGTGGCGCCCACCGTATTCGCCATCAGCGACCACGGCGACGGCTGGGTGGTCTTCGCGAACCCCGCGCACGACTTCCCCGACCGCATCGAGTACCGGCGCGATGGCGAAGGGGTGCGGGCGTCCATCTCCGGCCCTGGACAGGACGGGAAGAAGTTGGAGATTCCGTTCGCCTACCGCCGCTGCGGCGGTTGATCGACCGGCCTGCGGCCCCGCGCTCTCAGCGCAGGCCGCGCGGCCACGGCCAGGCGGCCGGCTCCAGCAGTGCGGCCGGCGTGGCAGCCATCACGTCGGCCTGCCACAGCACCGGATCGTCGCCGGCCGGGCGATAGCCCCACAGCGCCGCGACCGACGGCATGGCGGCCGCGCGCGCGGCCTGGATGTCACGCTCGTCGTCGCCGACATAGACGCAGTGTTCCGGCGTCGCTCCGATCCGCTGCGCGGCCACCTGCAACGGCAGCGGATGCGGCTTGCGTTCGGCCAGGGTGTCGCCGCCGATCAACACCGCGCAGCGCTGCTCCCAGCCCAGCTGCGGCAGGATCAGCCGCGCCAGGTATTCGGGCTTGTTGGTGACGATGCCCCAGCGGCTGCCCGCCTGTTCCAGTGCCTGCAACAGGTCGGCGATGCCGTCGAACAGCCGCGCATGGCGGCCGATCAGCGACTGGTAGACATCCAGGAATTCGGGCACCAGCGCATGGCGCTCGCTCTCGGCCATCTGCGGGAAGGCCTCCGCCAGCATCGCCCGCGACCCCTTGGACACCACCGGACGCAGCCGCCCGGCGGTCAGCGCCTCCATGCCGCGCGCCTGGCGCATGGCATTGGCGGTGACGACGAAATCCGGCGCGGTGTCGAGCAGGGTGCCGTCCAGGTCGAACAGCACCACCGGCGGGAACGCGGCCACGGTCAGGCCTGTTCCGGCTTGACCGCGAAGGCCAGGTAGTTGATGTCGGTGCGGCGGCTCAGGCGCGCGCGGTTGCGCCACGGCTCATAGGCCATGCCGCTGACGTCCTGCAGCTGCAGCCCGGACTGGCGCAGCCAGGCGCCCAGTTCGGCGGGCTTGATGAACTCCTGGTAGTGATGCGTGCCCCTGGGCAGCAGCCCGGCGATGTACTCGGCGCCCACCACGGCCACCGCGAACGCGGCCGGGGTGCGGTTGATCGTGGACAGGAACAATTTGCCGCCGGGGCGCAGCAGGCGCTGGCAGGCGGCGATGATCGCCCCCGGGTCCGGCACGTGCTCCAGCATCTCCATGCAGGTCACCACGTCGAAGGCGCCCGGCTGCTCTTCGGCCAGGTCCTCGGCGGCCTGCAGCCGGTAATCGACCTGCACGCCGGACTCCAGCCCGTGCAGGCGCGCGACCTTGACCAGTTCCGGCGCCAGGTCGATGGCGGTGACCTGCGCGCCTTCCTTCGCCAGCGCCTCGCTCAGCAGGCCGCCGCCGCAACCGATGTCGAGCACCTTCGCGCCACGCAGCACGGCGCGCTCGGCCACGTAGCGCAGCCGCACGGGATTGAGGGCGTGCAGCGGCTTCTGCGGACCGTCGGCGTCCCACCAGCGGTTGGCCAGCGCGGCGAACTTGTCCAGTTCGGCCTGATCGAAGTTGTTGGAGGTCGGTTCTGCGGTCATTTCGTAATCCTCGTGAAGCCGCCGCGCGCTCAGGCGCGGATGGAACGGATGCGGTCGCGCCACTGGCGGGCATTGGCGGTGATCGCCGCCACGTCCATGCCGACCAGTTCGCGCTGCACCAGCTTGGGCTGGCCGGCGATCCACACGTCGCTGACCTGGTGGCGGCCGGCGGCATAGACCAGCTGCGACAGCACGTGGTGCAGCGGCTGGGTCTCCAGCGCCGACAGGTCCACGCAGGCCAGGTCGGCCTGCTTGCCGACCTCGATCGAACCGATCTTCTCGCCGAAGCCCAGCGCGCGCGCGCCGCCCAGCGTTGCCGCGCGCAGCGTGGTGGCCGCGTCCAGCGCGGTGGCGTCGTTGGCCACGGCCTTGGCGAGGATCGCCGCGGTGCGGTTCTCGCTGAACATGTCCAGGTCGTTGTTGCTGGCGCAGCCATCGGTGCCGATGGCCAGGTTCACGCCCGCGCGCACCAGCGCGCAGGCCGGGCAGAACCCGGAGGCCAGCTTCAGGTTCGATTCCGGGCAATGCACCACATGCACGCCGCGCTCGGCGCACAGGTGGATTTCGGCGTCGGTGAGCTGGGTCATGTGCACCGCGATCAGGCGGTCGTTGACCAGGCCCAGGCGGTCCAGCCGCGCCAGCGGGCGCTGGCCGTGCAGCCTGATCGAGTCGCTGATTTCCTGCGCGGTCTCGTGGGTATGCAGGTGCACCGGGATGTCGAGCTGGTCGGACAACATCCGCACCCGCTCGAAATTGGCGTCGTTGACCGTATATGGCGCATGCGGAGCGAAAGCAGTGCCGATCAGCGCATCGCCACGCCACTGGTCGTGCAGTTCGGTTGCGCGTGCGAAGTATTCGTCGTCGGTCTTTGCCCACGCGCTGGGGAAATCGATGATCACCGAGCCGACCAGCGCGCGGAAGCCGTGCTTCCTGTACACGGCGGCCTGCACGTCGGCGAAGAAGTAGTTCTCGTTGGCGCAGGTGGTGCCGCCGCGCAGCATCTCGGCGATTGCCAGGGTGGTGCCGTCGGCGACGAACTCGGGTCCGATCACCGCCGCTTCCACTGGCCAGATGTGCTCGCGCAGCCAGGTCATCAGCGGCAGGTCGTCGGCGATGCCGCGCAGCAGGGTCATCGGGTTGTGCGTATGGGCATTGACCAGGCCCGGGATCAGCGCCGCCTGCGGGCGCGACACCACTTCCCTGGCCTGGAAGCGCGCACGCGCCTCGGCGCGCGGCAGCACCGCCACGATTTCGCCGCCGCGGACCGCCACCGCGTGGTCTTCCAGCACCACCGCATGCGGCTCGACCGGCACCACGTAGCCGGCTTCGATCAGGAGGTCGCAGCTGGGCGCTGCCGTTTCATGGTTTGTCATTGCAAAACTTCCTTCCGGGGCCGGACTTCCGTCGTGCGCTCAATCGCCACCGGCGAGGATGCGCCGCCTGGCGAGGGTGGACAGCGGGAAAATCAGCACGAACACCAATACCGCCCACTTCCCCGGGACGAACAGGCCCAGCGGGATGGCGGAGGAAAAGACCAGCAGCGGGATAAGCCCCCGCGCCAGCAGCAGCCGGGTCTGCGCCGGACCGAGTGTGGCGCGCAGGTCCTCCTGCTTCACCACCGTGCGCCGGACCAGCCAGGAGAACAGCGAAATGCCGGTGAGCACCAGCGCATAGACGAGGAAATGCTCCGATACCTGGCGCGTGGCGAACGGCATCAGCACGACGAAGAACAACTGCAGCAGGGCCAGCCACACCACCTTGCCGTTGACCCGCCGCACGTGCGTCCAGGTGAGCATGTGGCCCACCCAGAACAGCCCGGTCACGAAGAAGCTGATGAGGTAGGACAGCAGCAGGCCCAGGGTCTCGCCCCAGGCCTGGTCCGCGCCCACCCGTTCGATCAGCTCGCTGCCCGGCAGGCGCAGTTCGATCGCCAGCAGGGTGATGACGATGGCGAACACCGCATCGCAGAAGTTCACCACCCGCTCATGCGGAAACCGGTCCTCGCGGACCGGTTCCTCGACAGCCTGCTCGACGCGGGCGGGTTCGCGCATGGACTTACTTGACGCGCGCGGAGTATTCGCCGGAGCGGGTGTCCACGCGGATGATTTCATCCTGGTTGACGAACAGCGGCACGCGCACCACGGCACCGGTTTCCAGGGTGGCCGGCTTGCCGCCGCCACCGGAGGTATCGCCGCGCACGCCCGGGTCGGTCTCGACGATCTTCAGCTCGACGAAGTTCGGCGGGGTGACGTCGATCGGCGCGCCGTTCCACAGGGTGACCACGCAGGACTCCTCGCCCTTGAGCCACTTCTCGGCGCCGTTCATGCCGGCCTTGTCGGCCTGCACCTGCTCGAAGGTCTCCGGGTCCATGAAGTGCCAGTATTCGCCGTCGCTGTACATGTAGTTCATGTCGGTATCGACGACGTCGGCGGCATCGACCGAATCGGTCGACTTCATGGTCACTTCCTGGGTGCGGCCGTCCTTGATCAGGCGGTACTTCACGCGGGTGAACGCCTGGCCCTTGCCCGGCTTGACGTACTCGGTGTCGATGATGACCGCCGGTTGGTTGTTGACCAGGATCTTCATCCCGTTCTTTACGTCGTTCATGCCGTAGCTGGCCATGCTGGAACTCCTGATAAGTGGCAAAACCGGCGCGCGCGGGACGGCCGGATTAGAATGGAACGCCCGCCATCGAAGGCGGGCATCTGTTTTTCTGGTCGCCCATGATAACCGCAGCCCTCGCCCCCGCTCCACAGGAATCCCCCGCCCCCCTGCCCGCCGACCGCTGGCAGGCGCATTGGCGGCAGGCGATCCGTGACCCGGCGCAACTGCTGGCCGGGCTGGGGCTGGAGGCCGCCGACCTCGGGGTGTCCGCGCAGGCGCTGGCACAGTTCCCGCTGCGGGTGCCGCGCGGGTTCGCCGCGCGCATGCGACCCGGCGACCCGGCCGACCCGCTGCTGCGGCAGGTGCTGCCGGTCGACGCCGAGATGCGGGTGGTGCCGGGATTCAGTTTCGACGCGGTCGGCGACGGCGCGGCGAAGAAGGCCACCGGCGTGATCCAGAAGTACCGCGGCCGCGCCCTGCTGGTGGCCACCGGCAGCTGCGCGATCAACTGCCGCTACTGTTTCCGCCGCCACTTCGACTATGCCGGCGAAAACGCCGCCCGCGGCGGATGGGAGGAAGCGGTCGCCGCCATCGCCGCCGATCCGTCGATCGACGAGGTGATCCTGTCCGGTGGCGATCCACTGTCGCTGGCCACGGCCAAGCTGACCGAGCTTACCGACGCCTTGGCCGCCATTCCCCATATCAAGCGCCTGCGCATCCACAGCCGCCTGCCGGTGGTGCTGCCCGAACGCGTGGACGACGCCCTCGTGCGCTGGCTGGCCGCCCTGCCGTGGCCGCTGGCCTTCGTGATCCACGCCAACCACGCCAACGAATTCGATACCCACGTCGATGCCGCCCTCGCCCGCCTGCGCGGCGCCGGAGCGCACCTGCTCAACCAGGCGGTACTGCTGCGTGGCGTCAACGACGACGTCGATGCCCTGGCCGCCCTGAGCGAGCGCAGCTTCGCCGCGGGCGTGCTGCCCTATTACCTGCACCAATTGGACCGGGTGCAGGGCGTGGCCCATTTCGAGGTCGACGACGCGCGTGCGCTGGAACTGCACGCGGCGCTGCGGGCGCGCCTGTCCGGCTACCTGGTGCCGAAACTGGTGCGCGAGATCGCCGGCGACACCGGCAAACGTCCGCTCTGAGCGGACGCGGCGGCCGATGATGGCCGCCGCGCCGTCGGCCACCCTCAGGCCGGGTTCGGCGCCGCATCCACCAGGCGCACCAGGTCGTCCGACTCCAGCGGGCGGGCCAGCCAGTAGCCCTGCACCAGGTCGCACCCGCGTGCGTTGAGCAGGTCGAACTGGGCCTGGTGCTCGATGCCCTCGGCGACGACGGTGATGCCCAGCGCGTGGGCCATCGCGATGATCGCGGTGGTCAGGGCCAGATCGTCCGGATCGCGCTGCAGATCGGCAACGAAGCTCTTGTCGATCTTGACCCCGTCCACCGGCACCTGCCGCAGGTGGCTCAGCCCGGAGAAGCCGGTGCCGAAATCGTCCAGCCACACCTTCACCCCGGTACGGTGCAGCTTTTCCAGCAGTGAGGCGGCCAGCATCTCGTCGCCGATCACCGCGGTCTCGGTCAGCTCCAGGTGCAGGCGCGAGGCCGCCAGCCCGGAAGCATGCAGGCAATGCTCGACGGCTGCGGCGAGATCGCCGCTGCGCAGTTGCCGCGGCGATACGTTGACCGAGACGAACAGTTCCTCGCCGGCGGCGTTGCTCGGCCACTGCCGTGCCTGCTGGCAGGCGGCGTGCAGTACCTTCGGCCCCAGCGACTGGATCAGCCCGCTCTGTTCGGCGATGTCGATGAACATCGACGGCGGGATGGCGCCCAGCACCGGATGTTGCCAGCGCAGCAACGCTTCGACACCGATCAGCATGCGGTCCAGGGTGCGGAAGATCGGCTGGTAGACCAGGCGCAGCTCGCCACGCTCCCAGGCACCGCGCAGTTCCTGCTCCAGGTGCAGGCGCCGCTCGACCGCATGGTCCAGCGCGCGGCTGTAGTAGCGGAAGCAGCTCTTGCCGGCCAGCTTGGCCTGGTACATGGCGATGTCGCCGTTCTTGAGCAGCCCGGTGGCGTCGGCGGCATCTTCCGGGAACAGGGTGATGCCGATCGAACTGCCGAGGAAGATCTCGCGCCCTTGCACCTGCAGCGGATGCCCGAGGTCGGCCACCAGCCGCTTGGCCAGGGCAGTGGCCATGTTCTCCACCCTGCCCGCCTCGTTGCCGATCAGGATCACGAATTCGTCGCCGCCGAAGCGGGCCAGCAGGGCATCGTCGCCGCCATCCTGTTCCACGGCCGCGGCGATGCGCTGGGCGAACTGCAGCAGCGCGTCGTCGCCGGCCTCGTGGCCGAGGGTGTCGTTGACCCGCTTGAACTCGTCGATGTCGATGAACAGCAGCGCCAATCCCTGGCCCGATGCCCGCGCGCCGAGCAGGCGGTGGTCCAGCGCCTCGCGGAAGGCCAGGCGGTTGGTCAGCCCGGTCAGCGAATCGGTATAGGCCATCTGCCGCACTTCGCGGTCGTGGCGGGCGATGCTCTGGCCCATCCGCCCGAAAGTACGCAACAACTCGCCGATCTCGTCGCCGCGGCGCGTGTCCTGCTGCTCGACCTGGTAGTCGCCTGCCTCGATGCGGCGCGCGGTCGCACCGAGCCAGCGGATCGGCTGGACCAGGGTGCGCTGCACGTACAGCGCCACCAGGCAGGCCAGGCCGACCAGGGCCACCATCATCAGCATCACCCAGACCAGTTGGCGGCGGTTGGCCTGCCCCATGCGCTGTTCCAGCGCGGCCTTGGCCTCGGCCTCCTCCGCCCGCACCGGCGCCAGGTCCATGCCCAGCCGCAGACCGCCGATGCGCTGCTCGCCGATACGCAGCGGGAGGTCCACCTCCAGCACCATCGGCGATTCCTGCATGCGCAGTTTCTCGGCGCTGATCGCCCCCTGCGCCAGCGGATCCTGCATCTGCCGGCCGTAGCCGGCGACCTCGACCGAGCCATCATGGATCAACCGCCCGTCGGCATCGTGCACCAGCACGTAGCTGACCGATTTCTGGCTGGCAGTACTGCGCACCAGCGCGCCGATCGCGTCCAGATCGGAGAAATAAAGCGGGTTGACCAGCGCATCGGCCAATGAGGTCGCCAGCGAGGCGCCCTGCTCGCGCACGCTGTCGTCGAACACCTGGCTGACCACGCCGCCGCTGGCCTGCAACAGTTCGCGCTGGGCTGCCGCCTGCCGCGCCAGCAGCACTGCGACAATCGCGATCACCAGCAGCACCGCGCCGCCGGCCACGCACAGGAAACGGGCCTGCAACCCGAAGCGCGGCCGTTTCATTCCACCTCCATGCGGACCCGTGCCAGGCCGGCGCGCAGCCGGTCGAGCGCGCGCTGGCTGGCCGGGTCCAGGCGATGGAAGGCCGACGTGCCGAAGAACTTGCGCAATGCCGGACCGGCCGCCGGGTCGTTGCTGGCTTCCAGCAGCACCTCCTGCAGGCGCGCGCGGACCGCCGGGTCCATCCCTGGCCGCACCATCTCCACCGCGCGCGGCACGTCCTCGCTTTCGTACAGCACGCGCATGTCGCGCCGGAACACCGCCGGCATGCGCCGCTCGTCGAGCCAGTCGATATTGCTGACCACCCCGGCATCGACCACGCGCTTGTGCACGAAAGTGGAAATGTTCAGCTCCGAGCGGGCGAACACATAGCCCACCGTGTCGGCGGTGGGCGTGTCCTGCGGCGTCAGCAGGATTTCCGGGCGGACCCCATGGGCGAGCAGCTCCATCGCCGGCACCAGGTAGGAACTGGTGGAGCGCTCGCTCTGCATCGCCAGGGTGCGTCCCTTGAGGTCCTCCAGCGTGTTGATCGGGCTGTCGCGGCGGACGAAGAACACACTATGGTAGACCGCCACGCCGCCGCGTTCAGTCAGCAGCAAGGGCTCGGCGCCGCTGCGCTGGCGCAGCACCATCGCACTGCCCGCGGTCTCGGTCACCCAATCCACCCGGCCACGGCGCAGGTAGCTGGCCATCTGCTGCGGATCCTTGGCCATCAGGATGCGGCCTTCGACGATCCCCACGTCGCGCATCCTTGGAACCACATAGTCCAGCAAGGGCTTGAGCTGTTCGTAGTGCGACTTCGGATCATCGCTCAGCCGCCCCAGCACCAGGACCGAACGCTCGGCTGCCGCCCCCACGGCAGGCAACGCCACGGACAACACCAGCACGGCTCCCCAAAGCCATCTCGAAACACGCAAACCGGCGCTCCCCCACAGAGTGTCCGCACAGACTATCCGAAAAAACCCCGGATGACGGATGTCTCAGTTTTGCCGTTCGTTCGCCAGCCGCGCCATGCGCTGGGCATCGGACAATATCCCGCGCAGCAGGCGGACTTCCTGCTCGGACAGGTCGGCCTTCATGAACAGGCGGCGCAGCTTGCGCATGGCCGATTCCGGGGCACGGCCCTTGTGGAAATCGATCTGGTCCAGGGTGTCGCCGAACTGCCCGAACAGGCCCTCCAGCTGCGCGTGGCTGGCCGGCGCCTCGCCATACCCCGGCTCAGCTGCCGGTGCGGCCAGCCCTTCCAGCTGCGCCATGCGCACTTCGTAGGCCAGCACCTGCACCGCCGCGGCCAGGTTCAAGGAGCTGAACTCCGGATCGGAGGGAATGTGCACGGCGAGATGGCACAGCTGCAGTTCGTCGTTGGTCAGGCCGGTACGCTCGCGGCCGAACACGAAGGCCACCTCCGCCAGCTCGGCGGCCCTGGCGACGGCGCGCTGGCCGGCGGCTTCCGGCAGCAATTCCTCCAACTGCACGCGGCGCGAACGCGCCGTGCAGCCCAGCACCAGCCGGCAATCGGCCACTGCCTCGGCCAGCGTGGCGAACACCGGGGCGTCGCCCAGCACGTCCTCGGCACCGGCCGAGCGCCGGAAAGCGACATCGTCCAGCGGCTGCTCGGGCGCCACCAGCACCAGCTTCGACAGCCCCATGGTCTTCATCGCCCGCGCCGCCGCGCCGATGTTGCCGGGATGCTGGGTACCGACGAGGACGAAACGGATGCGGGCGGGAGCGGACATGGCGAAAAAAGTCAGGAGCGGGACAGCCGCAGATGGTAAACTGCGCGGCCGGCCCGTGCGCCGGGACCGCTCTTTTCCTCCGCCAGTCCGACCCATTCGCCTTCACGGGAGCCCTTCGCCATGCAGAAACCCGCCGTCACCGTCATGGTCAAGGCCGCACGCCTCGCCGGCAACGTCCTGTTGCGCAACATCAACAAGCTCGAAGCGCTGAACGTGGTGCAGAAGGGCCGGATGGATTACGCCAGCGAAGTCGACGGCGATGCCGAGAAGGTCATCGTCAAGGAACTCAAGCGCGCCTACCCGGACTACGGCATCTATGGCGAGGAAGGCGGCCTGCAGGGCAACGGCCGGCAAATGTGGGTGATCGACCCGCTGGATGGCACCAGCAACTACCTGCGCGGCTTCCCGCACTACTGCGTGTCCATCGCCCTGGTCGAGAACGGCGAACCCACCGACGCGGTGATCTTCGACCCGCTGCGCAACGAACTGTTCACCGCTTCCAAGGGCGCCGGCGCAGTGCTCAACGACCGCCGCATCCGCGTGGCCGAGCGCAAGGACCTGGAAGGCACGATGATCCACACCGGCTTCGCCCCGCGCGAACGCGCCCGTGCCGGCAGCCAGCTCAAGACCGTGGACACCCTGCTGGTGCAGGCCGAGGACATCCGCCGCACCGGTTCGGCCGCGCTGGACCTGGCCTACGTGGCCTGCGGCCGCGCCGACGCCTACTTCGAGGCCGGCGTGAAGGCATGGGACATCGCTGCCGGCGTACTGCTGGTGCGCGAGGCCGGCGGCAAGGTCTGCAACTACCGCGGCGCCACGCTGGCACGCATGGACGACAAGGGCCCGGAAACCCAGCAGGTAGTGGCCGGCAACCTGAAGGTGTGCGAGGCGCTGCAGAAGGTGATCGTCAACACCGGCCACGCCGCCGAGTTCGATCCGAAGTTCTGATCCGGCCTTTCCCGCGATCCTGGACGGCGCCTGCGAGGGCGCCGTTTCTGTTTCTGGCCCTGACGTTCGCCGCGGCAGCCGCGAGCCGGCGGTTCCCGCTGCTGCAGCCATGCAATCTCCCCGAATGAGTGCTCCGGCTTTGGCTTTGGCTTTGGCTGTAGCTTTTGCTGTTGCTGTTGCTTTTGACTTTCCGGGCCCCCTTCCGCAGCGACGGAGCCAGAGGGAAAAACCCGAAGGGCGACGCGCATGGACGCGCGTCGTTTTTCGACGAAACAGGGATGTCTCGTCGAAAAATCCCGCTGGCGGAGTGGACCCGCGGCACGAAGTGCCGTGGGCGCGTAGGCAGGGGCGTGCTTGACCAGCCATTCGGCTGTTGGAAAAGCGCTTCTCTTGGTTACTTCTCTTTGCACGAGCAAAGAGAAGTAACTCGCTCCTGCGAAGCAGGGGCGAAAGCTCTGCTTTCAAGCTTCCGCTTTCATGCTTGGCCTCTGCCTTGGTCTCTGGTTTGGTCCTTTGACTGTCGCGTTGGTACAGACGTCCAAAGGGAAGCCAGAGCAAGGGCAGAAACAGGATCAAAGGCTTTCGCTCCCCTTCGGGGCGCGAGCCACCTTTCTTTGCTCGTGCAAAGAAACGTGGCCCAAAGAAACACGCCCCTGCCTCCGCGCCCTCCGTGCCTGCGGCACTCCGGGTCCACTCCGCCGCCGGGATTTTTCGACACGACATCCCTGTCGTGTCGAAAAACGACGTGCGCCCCTGCACGTCGCCCCTTCGGGGTCTTATCCGTCGGCTCCGTCGCTACAGAAGGGGATCTGAAGTCAAAAGCAAAGAAGCCAAAGCCGAAGCAAAAGCTGGGAAAAGGCGACAGCGAAACGCAGCTCCAATGAAAAACGCCCGGCATCTGCCGGGCGTCCTTGGGATACTGCGGGCCGTCGAACCGATCACACCACCGTCGAAGAGCGCAGCGCAGCGATGCGCTCCTCCAGCGGCGGATGGCTCAGGAACAGCTTCTTCGCCGTCGCACCGGCGATACCAAACGCGGCGATCTGGGTCGGCAGCGTGCTCTGACCATGGTTGAGCTTCAGCCGCTCCAATGCGGCGATCATCTTCTGGCGGCCGGCCAGGTTCGCGCCGCCTGCGTCGGCGCGGAACTCGCGGCGACGCGAGAACCACATCGCGATCATCGTCGCGAACAGGCCGAACACCATCTCCAGCACGAACACGATGATGTAGTACGCGAAACCGCGGCCGCTGTCGCGGTTGCCCGACAGCGCGCTGTCGATGATGCCGCCAACCACGCGCGCCAGCACGATCACGAAGGTGTTCAGCACGCCCTGCAGCAGCGCCATGGTGATCATGTCGCCGTTGGCGACGTGCGAGATCTCATGGCCCAGCACTGCCTCGGCCTCCTCCTCGCTCATGTTGTGCAGCAGGCCGGTGGATACCGCCACCAGCGCATTGTTGCGGTTGGCGCCGGTGGCGAAGGCATTGATCTCCGGGCCGTCGTACACCGCCACTTCCGGCATGCCGATACCCGCCGCCTTGGCCTGGCGCGCCACGGTATCCAGCAGCCAGCGCTCGGTCTGGTTGCGCGGCTGCGTGATCACCACCGCGCCGGTGCCGCGCTTGGCCATGAACTTGGACAGCAGCAGCGAGATGATGGAACCGCCGAAGCCGAAGATCGCGGCCATGACCAGCAGGCCGCTCATCTGCGCCGGGTTGACGCGCAGCAGGGACATCACGATGCCCGCCAGGATCAGCACGGCAAAGTTGGTCAACAGGAACAGGCCGATACGGGTAAACATGCGGAAGGGTCCGATAAGGGGTTGGGTGAACGCGCTAAATCTGCGGTGCGGACAGGTTGAATTCAAGCGCGATTCTGACCGACGATTCAGTTTCGATGTCCCTCACTCTCTACCGCGGCCGCTTCGCCCCCTCGCCCACCGGCCCCCTGCACCTGGGCTCGATGCTGGCCGCCTTCGGCAGCTGGCTGCTGGCGCGGCATGCCGGCGGGCAATGGCTGGTGCGCATCGAGGACGTTGACCCGCCTCGCGAGGTGGCCGGCGCTGCCGCGTCGCAACTGGCGACGCTGGCCGCGTTCGGCCTGCAGCCTGACGAACCGGTGCAGTACCAGAGCCGGCGCCATGTGCTCTACCGCGCGGCCATCGAGCGTCTGCTGGCCGATGGCAGGGCTTTCGCCTGCCATTGCAGCCGCACCGACCTGGCTGGCCAGCACGGCGTCCATCGCCGCTGCGTCGCCGGTCGCGAGCGGCCGCATCCGGCGATCCGCCTGCGCGTGGCCGACGGCAGCCACGTCGCCTTCGACGACGGCCTGCAGGGACGCTTCGACCAGGCAGTGGACCGCGAGGTCGGCGACGTCGTGCTGCTGCGCGCCGATGGCTGCTGGGCCTATCAGCTGGCGGTGGTGGTCGATGACGCCGCGCAGAGCATCACCGACGTGGTGCGCGGCGCCGACCTGATCGATTCCACGCCGCGCCAGATCCTGCTGCAGCGCGCGCTGGACCTGCCGACACCCCGCTACCTGCATCTGCCGCTGCTGCTCGACGCGCACGGCGCCAAGCTGTCCAAGTCGCTGGCCGCGCAGCCGGTCGATCCCGCCGATCCATTGCCGACGCTGCGCTGGCTGTGGGCCGCCCTCGGCCAGCCGGCGGCGGAACTGGAGGGCATCGGCACGCTGCCGGTGCTGCTGGAACGCGCGGTGACCGCTTTCCAACCCGGCCGCCTGCGCCGCGATTCGATCGCCGCCGTCCCGCCGTTGCCGTGACGGTGCCCAGTTCACATAGAATCGGACGTTCCCCAGCGCCTGCGCCTGGAGCGCATCCCATGACGACATCCCGTATTGCACTGGTCACCGGCGGCACCGGCGGTATCGGTACCGCGATCTGCCAACGCCTGGCCGACCAGGGCCATCGTGTCGCCACCAATTTCCGCAACGCAGACAAGGCTGGCCTCTGGCAGCAGCAGATGCGCGCCAAGGGCCATGACATCGCCCTGTTCCCCGGCGACGTGTCCACGCCCGACGGCGGGCGCGAACTGGTGCAGGCGGTGGAAGCCGGGTTGGGGCCGGTCGAGATACTGGTCAACAACGCCGGCATCACCCGCGACACCACCTTCCACCGCATGAGCCCGGAGCAGTGGCACGAGGTGATCAACACCAACCTCAACTCGGTGTTCAACGTCACCCGCCCGGTCATCGAAGGCATGCGCCGGCGCGGCTGGGGCCGGGTGATCCAGATCAGTTCGATCAACGGCCTCAAGGGCCAGTACGGCCAGGCCAACTACGCCGCGGCCAAGGCCGGCATGCACGGCTTCACCATCTCCCTGGCGCGCGAGAACGCCGGCTTCGGCATCACCGTCAACACCATATCGCCCGGCTACGTGGCCACCGACATGGTGATGGCGGTACCGGAGGAAGTGCGCGCCAAGATCATCGCCGACATTCCCACCGGCCGGCTCGGCAAGCCGGAGGAAATCGCCTACGCGGTGGCCTTCCTGGTCGCCGAGGAAGCATCGTGGATCACCGGTTCCAACCTGGACATCAACGGCGGCCACCACATGGGCTGGTAGGCGCCCGCCCCGGCCGCCTCCCGCCCCACGCCCCACGCCGGCCGGCCGCGGCCGGAATGCTGCGCACCATGGCATCCATGCTGCACGACGCCGCGGGAGCGGACCGGCGGGTACGCAACCTGTACTTATGGCGGTTGCAAGGCCTGTTGCACTGCGCCATGCTGCGCGCCTACCGTGAAGGAAGAGTGACTGCTTAATGGCTGCGACCCGCATCATCAAGAAGTATCCCAACCGGCGGCTCTACGACACCGAGATCTCCAGCTACATCACCATCGAGGATGTCCGCCAGCTGATCCTGGACGGCGAGGACTTCGAGGTCCGCGACGCCAAGAGCGGCGACGACCTGACCCGCTCAGTGCTGCTGCAGATCATCGCCGACAAGGAGCAGGACGGCGAACCGATGCTGTCCACCCAGTTGCTGAGCCAGTTGATCCGTTTCTACGGCGACTCGCTGCAGGGCTTCATGGGCAACTACCTGGAGCGCAGCATGCAGGTGTTCCTCGACCAGCAGCAGCAGTTCCGCCAGCAGATGGGCAACCTGCTCGGGCAGACGCCGTGGGCGATGATGAACCAGCTCACCGAGCGCAACCTGGAACTGTGGCAGGAATTCCAGCGCAGCATGGGCGCGGGTTTCAGCCGCCCACAGCCAGGCCCCAACAAGCCACCGGAACCGCCGCCGCCGAGCGACAAGCGCCGCGGCAGCCGCTGAGCGCAGCCGCCGGAATGCAGGAAGGCCGACGCATGCGTCGGCCTTCTTCATTTCCAGGGTCAGCTCACTTCCCGGCGGGAAAACCGGCGGCTCACAGCCGCATGCCCAGCCAGATGACGGCCTCCGTGGAGCCGGACACCACGGACGACAGCAGCCGGGACCAGAACGTACCGCCCTGGATATGGCTTGCCGAGCGATCGTGGTGCTGCCGCTCCTCCGCAACGATGGCGGAGATCGCGGCAACGGCGGCGGGATCGTTGCCCTGCAATGCCGAGAGTTGGCTTTCCAGATGCCGAAGAACCACCCTTTCGACCGCGACCGTCGTGGCTGAAATGGCGCCCGCGCCCAGCAGCCCGGTAACGAGCCCGAGAACGCGCCCGCCAATGCCACATAGCCGATAGCTCCGGCAACGCGCTCGCCCCCGGCGGGCCAGTTCCGCGCCGAAGAGGGCCCGGTGCCGTTGCTCATGCGCGCGGAACTCCTTCAGCTCATCCACCAGGCCGGGCGCAGTGAACCGCGCCATGAATATCTGGCCGCTGTACAGGTTGACCGCGCCATGTTCGCCAGCGTGATCGACCTTGAGGATGCGATCGCCGTGATCGTTTCCAGCCGGAGATTCCGCGACCGGTTGCATGGGCAGGCCTATGGCTTTCCGCCGCGCCCCTTCGCCACCGGCGCGCACGCCGAACAGATCCGCTCGACCTTGTAGCCGCGCGCGCGCAGCTTCTCGACCACGCCATCGCTGCCAAGCAGGTGGAGCGCGCCGACCACCACGAGCGTGGCGCCCGGCCCGGCCTGCAGGCGCTCCTGCAGCGGCGCCAGCCAGGCATCGTTGCGCTCGGTGTTGATGCGTCTGTACAGCGCCGGGTAGTCGCGCTTCATCTGCGTGGCCATGTCACGCCACAGCGTCACATCGTCGCCGCGACGCCAGGCGGCATGCAGGCGCCGGCCCTGCTCGTCGCCCTTGTCCACCTGGTCCAGCGCCTCGCGCAGCAGTTGCCGCTGCTCGTCGGCGTTCATGCCGTCGAGCATCGCGATCTGCGCGGCCGCGCTCTCCAGCCCCTGCGCCGGCTTGCCTGCGGTGGCGGCGCGCGCCATCAGGTGCCGGTCCAGCCCGGCCTGGGCGTCCAGTCCCTGCCGGGCCATCTGCCCCAGGCTGATGGTCAGCCCGACGAACCAGGGCTTGAGCCCTGCCAGGCGGTCGATAGGCAGTCCGTTGGCGGCCGCGTAATCCTGCAGCCGCCGCCAGGTATCCGCATCCAGCTCATCCCGGAGCAGGCGGCCATCGCGGCGCAGCGCGGCCTGCGCCATCTGCGTGGCCAGCGCGGGCGAGTTCATTTCCTCCGGCGCCAGTTCGAACAGCAACCGGCTCGAGGCATCGAAGGCCTTGTCCACGTCCGCCGACAGCGGATAGTCGTCGGCCCGGAGCAGGTGGAACGACCCCAGCAGGTAGAGTTCCGCGCCCTTGGGCCCGGTCGCTTTCCACAGCAGGGGCACCGGCGGTGCCTGGGCCGGGGCCGGCCGGGCGACCGGCTCCGCCTGTCGCGCCAGCAGCGGCACCGGCGCGCCCAGCAGCATCGCCGATCCCAGCAGCAGGACTGCCGCCCGCGCCATCCATTTCATGCCGCATCTCCCTGCCCGGGCTTCACGTAGGTTTTTTCGCCCGCTTCGACCGGCAGGTCCAGGCGGTTCTCCGGCGGCGGCAACGGACAGGTCGCGAACGGCGTGAACGCGCACGGGGGGTTGTAGGCGCGGTTGAAGTCGATCACCACCTGGCTCTTGTCGTCCGGGGCGTCCAGGTCGATGTAGCGGCCGGCGGCGTAGCTGCCGCGGCCGCTGGTGCGGTCGGCGAAGATCACGAACAGCGGCCGGCCCGGTTCGCCCAGCGCTTCCAGCCGCCAGGTGCGGCCATTGCGTTCGAATTCGATGGCGCCGGCATTGGCCTGTTCGGTGATCAGGCCGGTGATGTCGACCACCGGCATCGTCTTGCCGGCATCGTGCGGTACGAAGCGCGCGGTGATGCGCCAGGACGGATCGGCCGGCCAATAATCCAGGTGGCCGAAATGGGTGCGCGCCGGCGCGTCGGCATGCTTCACCCGCAGGGCGTGGCGTGGCCCGCGGTGGATCAGGCTCAATGCGCCCTTGCCTTCGTCGAAGGCGATCACGGTGGGATTGGCCTCGTCGTCGGCATGGAACGGGATGCGGCCTTTCACCGCCTGCCCGTCCACCTGCATCGCGACGCCCGGTTCGGGCGTGAACCAGTAGCGCCCACCCTCCCGCACCACCATGCCCAGCCGCGGCGGGCCCATCGCCAGGCGAATGCCGCTGGTGCTGCCGCTGCCGATGTAATGCGCCTTCAGTTCCAGCCAGTGCAGGCCTATCAGGCTGGTCCAGCCATCGGGTGCGAGCAGTTCGGCCTGGCGCTGTTCGCGCCATATGTCGTTGTTCATCAGGAACGCGGGATCGAAGCGCGGTGCTTCCGCGTTCGCCGCCGAGCGCTCCCCACCGCCGCAACCGGCCAGCGTCATCGCCGCCAGCAGCGCTACCGCGCCTGCCCATCGTTTCATCGTCAACGTCCCCGCAGGAACCAGCGGTCGATTTCCGCCAGCGAAAAGCGCGCCCAGGTCGGGCGGCCGTGATTGCATTGCCCGGAGCGCTCGGTGGCTTCCATGTCGCGCAGCAGCCCGTTCATTTCCGGAACCGTCAGGCGCCGGTTGGCCCGCACCGCGCCGTGGCAGGCCATGGTCGAGAGCAGTTCGTCGCGTGCGCTGGCCACGCGCCGGCTCTGGCCGTGCTCGCGCAGGTCGGTGAGCACGTCGCGCAGCAGGCCTTCCGGCTCGGCGTTGGCCAGCAGCGCGGGAATGCTGCGCACATGCAGCGAGCCGGGGCCCGAGCGGGTCACCTCGAAGCCGAGTTCGCCCAGCGTCGCCGCTTCGCGCTCGGCGGTGTCGGCATCGCGTTCGCCCACCGCCAGGGTGATCGGCACCAGCAGCGGTTGCGCATGCAGGCCGATGCCGTCGTGCGCGGTCTTCAGGCGCTCGTAGCCGATCCGCTCGTGCGCGGCATGCATGTCCACCACGATCAGGCCATCAGCGTTCTCGGCCAGGATGTAGATGCCGTGCAGTTGCGCGATGGCGTAGCCCAACGGCGGCACGCCGCTGTCGGCGGCAGCCGGCGGCAGGCCGGTGCCACTGCCGGTAAACGATGCGGGCATCCCGGCATCGGCGGGCGCCGCATACAAGGCCGCATAGGCCGATGGCGCCTCGGACACCTGCAGGCCCAGCGGCGACTGCCGCGGCTGCCAGCCACCGGCGCCGGCATTGCCCGATGGCCGCGACAGCGCATGGCCGCCGCCGTGCAGCGGCGCCGCCGCATCGACAGGATGCGGCGGCATGCCCCCTACCGGCTCCATGCCCGCACGGGTCTCGGCCAGCGCGTCCTTGAGCGTGCGGTAGACGAAATCGTGTATCAGCCGCGCGTCGCGGAAGCGCACCTCGTGCTTGGCCGGGTGCACGTTGACGTCCACGCGCGCCGGATCCAGCTCGAGGAACAGCACGTAGGCCGGCTGGCGGCCGTGATAGAGCACGTCGCCGTAGGCCATCTTCACCGCATGCGCCACGCTGCGGTCGCGCACCGAACGGCCGTTGACGTACAGGTACTGCTGGTCGGCGCTGGCACGCGAATACTGCGGCTGCGCGATCCAGCCATGCAGGCGCAGGCCGGCCGCGCTGTGGTCCACGCGCAGCGACTGCCGCGCGAAATCCTCGCCCAGTGTTTCGCCCAGGCGCGCGTCCGAATACAGGTCGCCGGGCTTGTAGCGGCGCGACGGCTTGCCATTGTGCGATACGCGCAGTTCCACGTCCGGGCGCGCCAGCGCCAGCGAACGCAGCCATTCCTCGATGTGGCCCAGCTCGGTGCGCTCGGCGCGCAGGAACTTGCGCCGCGCCGGCACGTTGTAGAACAGCTCGCGCACTTCCACGGTGGTGCCTGGCGCATGCGCGCGCGGCGCCACTTCGCCGATCTTGCCGCCCTCGATCTGCAGCGCGGCGCCATGTTCGTCCTGCGGCTGGCGCGAGGCCAGGGTGAAACGGCTGACCGAAGCGATCGACGGCAATGCCTCGCCACGGAAGCCGAGCGTGGCGACCGATTCCAGGTCATCGAGCGATGCGATCTTGCTGGTGGCATGGCGCGACACCGCCAGCGGCAACTGTTCGGCGGCGATGCCGCCGCCGTTGTCGCGGATGCGGATCAGGCGCACGCCGCCCTCTTCCAGGTCGATATCGACGCGGGTGGCGCCGGCGTCGAGCGCGTTCTCGACCAGTTCCTTGACCACCGACGCCGGGCGTTCGACCACCTCGCCGGCAGCGATCTGGTTGATCAGGATCTCGGGCAGCGGACGGATGGCGCTCATGCCGCGCCGCCGGTGGGACGGAGGGGGAGAAGCACCGGAATCAGGGGGAAATCATGCATCGGCAGATGATAGCCGGTAGTGCCGGCCGCTGGCCGGCAGCCGCAGGAATGTTGGGCAATGCAAGATTGCCGGCCAGCGGCCGGCACTACCCGAAGGCTTACTTGCTGCCGCCAGCCACGGTACCCGCGGCGGCGTCCATTTCGGCCTGCGCGCGGGCGGCGAACAGCGTGCCCGGCGGTGGCTGCCGGCTGAAGTAGGTATGCACGCCGTCGAGCACGGCGCCGGCGATACGGCGCTGATAGGCGGGGTCGATCAGGCGGCGCTCTTCGTCCGGATTGGAAATGAAGGCGGTCTCCACCAGCATCGCCGGCATGTCCGAGGTGCGCAGCACCGCGAAGTTCGCCCGCTCCAGGTTCGGCTTGTGGTTGTTGCCGATCCGCTTCAGGCCGCCCAGCACGTGGCCGGCCGCGTCTTCGGAGGCCTTCATGTTGCCGCTCTGGGCCAGGTCCAGCAGTACGTTGGCCAAAGCGCCTTCCGTACGCTGCAGGTTGACGCCGCCGATCAGGTCGGCCGCGTTTTCCTTGTCTGCCAGCCAGCGCGCACGCTGCGAGGACGCGCCCTTGGTCGAGAGCACGTATACCGACGAACCGGTGGCCGCGCGGTTCTCGGCCGCGTCGGCATGGATCGAAACGAAGATGTCGGCCTTGGCCGCGCGCGCGCGCTGGGCGCGCATCGGCAGCGGAATGAAGACATCGGTGTCGCGGGTCAGATAGGCGCGCAGGCCCGGCGTGGCATTGACCTGCCGCGCCAGTTCGCGCGCCACCGCCAGGGTGACATCCTTCTCGCGCTTGCCGGTCGGACCAAGCGCGCCGGGATCCTGACCGCCATGACCGGGGTCGATCGCCACCACCAGGGTGCGCATGCCCGGCTGCATGCGGATGCGCGAGGCATCGCTGGGCATGACCGGACGCGGTGCCGGCTGTTCGGCTGCGGGTGCCGGCGAAGGAGCTGAGGCAACGACAGCCGCCGCAGGCGTCGTCGCCGCTGCATTGCTGGAGACGACCGCTGCGGACGCCTGTCCGTTGAGGATCGCGGCCGGCGAAGGCGCGTTGCCACTGACGGCTACAGGCGCCGTTGTCGCGGCGGCAGTGGAAGTGGAAGAAGGCGTCGTTGCCGCCTGCTGGACCACGGCCGCGGTCAACGCCGCCGTGGCGCGCGCAGCTTCCTGCCGTGCCTCGGCGCTGGTGCCCTGCGCCGGGCGCGCCGGCTCGGGCTGCGCAGCAGCCAGTTGGGTCTCGCCGGGCCACTCGATCAACAGGCGCGACTCGGCACCCTGTCCCTGCAGTTGCGGCTTGAACGCCACCACCGATTCGGCCAGATCGAACACCACGCGGAAAGTGCCGGGCGCCGGCATGCCGGTGCGCACCGCGGTCACGACGCCCGCGGCGGCAGGCAGCTTGAGCCCGCGTACGGCGGTCGAATCCGGGAAATCCACGACCAAGCGGTTGGGACCGGCCAGCGACAGGGTCTTGTAGCTGCCGCCGCCCACCAGCTGGATCTCGGCGCGGGTACCCGTGGTCCCGGTCTGCAGGCCGACGCTGCGGATTTCGCCGGCCCACGCCGAAGCGCCGGCCAGACAGAGTCCGGCAACGCAGGCAGACAGGACGAAAAGGCGGCTTCCCTTGGGCATGGGGCGGATTCAATCACCGGAATTGCGTAATTGCAACACCTTTTCCCTTAATAATCCGCAACCTGCCACACTTTCTTTCCATCAGGCAGCAGGAAGCCCCTGCAAGTGACCCGATTGCCCCAGATGTTCCAGCCAGGCCTGCCCGGCCGGTGAGCAGGCCTGCAGGCGGGCGCGACGGCCCTGCCCCTGCATGTCCAGCGCCACCCGCAGATCCAGCGGCGGCAAGGCGCCACTGCCCCGCTCGGGCCATTCGACCAGCCACAGATCGGCCTCCGCCTCGTCCAGTCCGAGGAAATCCAGCTCGCCGGCGTCGCCGATCCGGTACAGATCCAGATGCCAGGCTTCGCCGGCCGGCAGCGGGTAACGCTCGATCAGGGTGTAGGTAGGGCTGCGGATCGCGCCCTGCACACCGAGCGCGCGCAGCAGCGCCCGCGCCAGGGTGGACTTGCCCGCGCCGAGGTCGCCCTGCAGGTGGACCACCGCCGGTTTCGGCCGCGTCGCGGCCAGGGCCGCGCCCAGCTGGTCGGTGGCCGCGGCATCGGGAAGGAACAGTTCGATCATGGCCGTCATTATGGATTGGCCAGCGCGCGCAGGTGCGGCAACAGATCGCGCGGCAGCATGCCGCGCTGTCCGCCCGCGGCGGCTGCATCACCCGCCAGGCCGTGCAGCAGCGCGCCGGTACTGGCCGCGTCGAACGGCGCCAGCCCCTGCGCCAGCAGCGCGGCGATCACGCCGGTCAGCAGGTCGCCCATGCCGCCCACCGCCATGCCCGGATTGCCGGCCGCGATCACCCGCGGCAGCTGTCCCGGCGCGGCGACGACCGTGCCCGCGCCCTTGAGCACGACCACGGCGGAGAAGCGCTCGGCCAGCGCCTGCGCGGCGGCGAAACGGTCGCACTGGATGGACGCGGCATCGACGCCGAGCAGGCGTGCAGCTTCGCCCGGGTGCGGCGTGAGCACCGCCCGGGCGAGCGGGCGCGGCTGACGCACCAGCAGGTTCAGCGCATCGGCATCGACCACCAGCGGCTTGTCGCCATCCAGTACTGCCGCCCACAGCCGTTGCGCCCAGTCGTCCTGGCCCAGTCCCGGCCCCAGTGCGACGACACCGGCCCGAGCCAGCAGCGGTGCCAGCCCGGAAGCATCCTCGACCGCATGCGCCATCGCTTCGGGACAATGCGCCAGCAGCGGCGCCACATGCGTCGCGCGCGTGGCCGCGCTGGCCAGTCCCGCACCGCTGCGCAGCGCCGCTTCGGCGCACAGCATCAGCGCGCCGCCGCTGCCATGGTTGCCGCCCACGCACAGCACATGTCCGGATTCGCCCTTGTGCGTATTGATCCGCCGCGACGGCAGTTGGGCCGACAGCAACGCCTCGCTCCAGCGGAATGCAGCCGGCTCGATGCCGTCGAATGCGGCGCCGGGAACATCGAGCCCGGCCAGCAGGCGTTGCCCGACGCATTCCAGCGCATCGCCGGTATGCAGACCCCGATGCGGCACGATGAACTGCAGCACGCGCGTGGAACGGATCGCCGCTCCCGGTACCGCACCACTGGCGGCATCGACGCCACTGGGCACGTCCAGCGCCAGCACCGGCGCGGCGATGGCGTTGACCGCGGCGATCAGTTCCGCTGCCGCAGCATCCGGCGCGCGGTCCAGGCCGATGCCGAACAGGGCATCTACGACGAGGTCGGCCTCGCGCAGGCAGTCGCGTGCAAGCTCGACCTGCCCGCCGATGACCAGGTAGTCGGTGCAGGCGCGCTGCGCCAGCGGCGTGCGCGGCGCATGTTCCGGCAGATGCAGCACGCACACCCGGCGCCCGGACTGGCGCGCCAGCCGCGCCAGCACATAACCATCGCCCCCGTTGTTGCCGGGCCCGCAGACCACGACGATGCGGCGCGCCTGCGGCCAATACTGCAGCGCGCATTGCCAGGCGGCCTGCCCGGCGCGCTGCATCAGCACGCAGCCATCGCCGCCCAGCGCGGCGGTGGCCTGCGCTTCGATGCGGCGCGCGGCGGCGGTATCGAACAATCCGGCAGGCTGGTTCATGCCCGCGATTCTATACTTGCGCCATGCCTGAAGCCGTTGCCACCGCCGACATGGCGCAGCTGTCGCTGCGCATCCGCCAGCTCGCGCGCGAAGCCGGCTTCCAGCGCTGCGGCATCAGCGGCATCGAACTGCGCGACGACGAGGCGCACCTGGCCGACTGGCTGGGCAAAGGCCTGTACGGAACGATGGAATGGATGGCGCGGCACGGCGCGATGCGTGCGCGGCCGCAGGAGCTGTTGCCGGGCACGGTGCGGGTGATCTCGGTCGGGCTGGACTATGGCCACAAGGACGACGCCGAGGCCTGGGCCACCTTGGACGACGCCGAACGCGCCTACGTCGCGCGCTACGCGCTGGGCCGCGATTACCACAAACTGATGCGCAACCGCCTGCAGAAACTGGCCGAGCGCGTCGCCGCCGAGATCGGTCCGTTCGGGCATCGCGTGTTCGTCGATTCGGCGCCGGTGCTCGAACGCGCGCTGGCGCGCAACGCCGGCCTGGGCTGGATCGGCAAACACACCTGCCTGATCGACAGGGACGGCGGCTCATGGTTCTTCCTCGGCGAAATCTACGTGGACCTGCCGTTGCCGGTGGACGCGCCGGCCAGCGCGCATTGCGGCACCTGCACGCGCTGCATCGACGTCTGCCCGACCGCGGCGATCATCGCCCCGCACCGGCTCGACGCGCGCCGCTGCATTTCCTACCTGACCATCGAGCACGACGGCGCCATCCCGCTGGAGATGCGCCCGCTGATGGGCAACCGCATCTACGGCTGCGACGACTGCCAGCTGGTCTGCCCGTGGAACAAGTTCGCGCGCCGCACCGACGAACCGGATTTCCGCGCGCGCAACGACCTGGACACGGCCACGCTGCCGGAGTTGTTCGCATGGGAGGAAGATGAATTCCTGCAGCGCACCGAAGGCAGTCCGATCCGCCGCAGCGGCCACGAACGCTGGCTGCGCAACATCGCCGTGGCACTGGGCAACGCGGCGCCCTCGCCCGCCGCGCGACAGGCGCTGGAAAGCCGCCTCGAACATCCCTCCGAACTGGTACGCGAGCATGTGGCGTGGGCGCTGCAGCGCCACGACGAAACCCGCGATCCCGAATAGGAGCAGCCTCAGCCACGTCGGGCCCTTGAGCATTGGATTTTTCGCAGGAATGGGTGGAAACACCCCTCCGCGGCTGAAACCGCTCCCGCGTCGGCTCACCTGCAACCATGGCATTACCGCCCGTACGCGGGAACAATAGCCCTCCCGTTTCCCTTCGCGCTCCATGGACAACGTCCTCACCCCCAGCCAGCTCAACACGCTCGCCCGCGACCTGCTCGAAGGCGCGTTCCCGCTGGTGTGGGTGGAAGGCGAACTCGGCAACGTCAGCCGCCCGTCGTCGGGGCATCTGTACTTCACCCTGAAGGACGCGCGCGCGCAGGTACGCGCGGCGATGTTCCGGCCGAAAAGCCAGTGGCTGAAGTTCGTTCCGCGCGAAGGCCTGCGCGTGCTGGCACGCGGCCGCCTGACCCTGTACGAGGCGCGCGGCGAGTACCAGTTGGTACTCGACCACATGGAGGAAGCCGGCGAAGGCGCGCTGCGCCGCGCTTTCGAGGAACTCAAGGCACGGCTGCAGGCCGAAGGCCTGTTTGACCCGGAGCGCAAGAAGCCGCTGCCGGCCCATGTGCGCCGGCTGGCGGTGATCACCTCGCCCGGCGGCGCGGCGGTGCGCGACGTGCTCAGTGTGCTGGCACGGCGCTTCCCGCTACTGGACGTGGAACTGCTGCCGACCCTGGTGCAGGGCGACACTGCGGCCGCGCAGATCACCGCGCTGCTGCGCCGTGCCGACGCCAGCGGCCGCTACGACGCCATCCTGCTCACCCGCGGCGGCGGCTCGCTGGAAGACCTGTGGGCGTTCAACGACGAGCAGCTGGCGCGCGCCATCGCCACCAGCACCACCCCGATCGTCTCGGCGGTCGGCCACGAGACCGATTTCAGCCTGTCCGATTTCGCCGCCGACCTGCGCGCGCCCACCCCCTCCGTGGCCGCCGAACTGCTGGTGCCGGACCGGCGCGATCTCGACCTGCGCCTGCGCCGCCTGCAGCAGCGCCTGGCGCAGCTGCAGGCGCACGCGTTGGGACAGGCCATGCAGCGCGCCGACCGCGCCATGCTGCGCCTGCAGGCGCAAGGCCCGCAGGCACGGCTGGCGCTGCTGCGGCACCGCCAGGAAGCGCTGTCCGTGCGCCTGCGCAATTTCTGGCAGCGGCAGCTGGAGCAGCGCCGCGCACGCCTGGCGCATGGCCAATCGGTGCTGCGCGCGGTGCAGCCCGCGCGCCGGCTGGAACTGCTGCGCGGACGCCTGGAAACCCTGGCGCCGCGCGCGCAGGCGGCGATGGCACGGCATCTGCAGCGCGACGCCCTGCACCTGCGCGGCATCGCCCGTTCGCTGGAGGCGGTGAGCCCGCTGGCCACGGTGGCGCGCGGCTACGCGATCCTCACCCACGCCGACGACGGCACATTGGTGCGCTCCACCACGCAGGTCCGTGAAGGCGACATGCTGCACGCGCGCGTGGGCGACGGCGTAGTGGACGTACAGGTCGTTGCCGGGGAGCAGACCCCGTAGATGCGGGGCCTGCCCCGCATGGGCTTTCCCGATGAAGCCCCGTGCCGGGCAAGCCCGGCACCCGCAAGGCAGGCAGCCAGTGGAACCATGGATACGCCCCTGCATGAGCAGGCCGGGCTTCAGCGGCAATGTCTCCGGTCACGACTCAACTCACACCCGGCGCTGCTCCCGCAACGCACGCATACGCCGCTCAGCGCGCCTGCGCGCTTTCGCAGAACCTTTGCCGGTACTCCATCGCCTTGGGCATCAGCGCCTGCAGGTTCTGGATGCGGGTGCCGGGATTGGGGTGGGTCGAGGCGAATTCCGGCGGCGCCTGGCCGCCGCTGGCCGCACTCATCCGCTCCCACAACGGCACCGCTTCCTCGGGGTTGAAGCAGGCCGCGGCGGCCAGCATCAACCCCACTTCGTCGGCCTGCGTCTCGTGGCTGCGCGCATAAGGCAGCAGATAGCCGTAGCCGAAGGCCGACATCAGCATCTGTTGCTGCTGCGCGTCCATGCCACCGGCGGCACCGGCCATCTGCCCGATCTCGGTCAGCTTCTGCTGGGCCATGCGCTGCGCGCCATGGCGCAGCAGCGCGTGGGCGATTTCATGGCCCATCACCACCGCCATCGCATCGGCGTTGCGCGCCACCGGCACCAGTCCGGTGTAGACCGCCATCTTGCCGCCCGGCAGGCAGAACGCGTTGGCCTGGTCGGACTGCAGTACGTTCACTTCCCAGTCGAAGCCCTGCGAGAAACGGTTGGGCGCCTGCCCGTGCTCGGCCGCCAACGCCGCCTCCACCGGTTCGACCTTGGCGATCAGGCGCTGGGCGATTTCGCGGATCTGCCGCGCCACCTGCGTATTGGGATCGACCGGCCGCTCCTGCGCCATGATCTGCTGGTAGGCCTGCAGGCCCAGCGCCTTTTCGCCTTCGGCATCGAGCGCCTTGTCGATCAGCACCTTCTCGCCGGTATACGGGTCCACCGTGCGGTTGCCGAAGTAATAACAGCCGCCATAGATCGCGAAGCCGATCAGGATCAGCCAGCGCAGGCCGCCGCCCACGCCGCGACGCCGGGTATCGCGCGGGTTGCCGAGGGGATCTTGTCGCATCGTGGACTCCGCCGGGAACGGTTGGACGGAACGATGGTAGCGCGCCGCGTCAGATGCCGCGCACCAGCCGGAAGCCGATGCGCGCGCTGGTCACGTCCGAGTCCTGCGACAGCCGCCAGGCGGCGCGGGTCTGCTCCGGCGCATTGGCCCAGTTGCCGCCGCGGACCACGCGCTGCCGGCAGCCCGGGTTGTACCAGGCCGCGCCATCGGGCGGCGCGCGCCGGTAGCTGGCGTGCCAGCAGTCGGCCACCCACTCGCTGAGGTTGCCGGCCATGTCGTGCAGGCCCCAGCCGTTGGGACGGAAGCTGGCCGTCGGCGCCGCGCCCCAGTAGCCGTCGCCGTAGCCGATGAAGGCGTTCTTCCAATGGCGGCCGCTGGGCGAGACATCCTCGCTGCCGGTGAAATTGCCGCTGCCCTCCGATGGCACGCCGGCATCGCCCCACGGATAGCGGCCGGTGGTGCCCGCGCGCAGCGCGTACTCGAACTCGGCCTCGCTCGGCAACCGGTAGTAGCGGCCGGTCTGCGCGGACAGCCAGGCCGCGTACGCTTCGGCATCGCGCACGCTGACGTGCATGACCGGGTTGTCCGGCGGCGCCCTGGCGCCGTTGTAATCGGCCTGCCAGTCGGCACCGTTGCGGCGCACGAAGTTGCCGCTGCGCTCGTCGTAGACGATCGAATGACCGCGTCGTGTCGCACGCGGCCGCGCCTTGGTCGCCGCCACGAAGCGGCCGAAGTCGGCCACCGTGACTTCGGTGATGGACATGGCGAAGCCGCGGTCGAAGCGCACGTAGTGCTGCGGACGCTCGGCATCGCTGGCACCCGGCTCGCCGTAGCCGGCGCCCATCTGGAAGCCGCCATGCGGCACGACGATCATCTGCGGGCCGCGTCCGCCGTCCTGCAATGAATCGCTGAATACCTGCCCGGGACGGAAGCTGCCGTAATGCGCGACCAGGTCGATGCGCTGCCGCAGCACCGCCACCGCCGTGTCGCCGGGCACGGCGATGCGCAGCGCCTGTTCGAGTTTCTCGCGCGCGTCCTTGAGCCCCTTGGGCGAGGCGAGGTCGCGCAATCCGCCATCGCGCAGGGCGGCGAGCTGCGCAGCGCGCATCGCCTCGATCCGCACCCGCGCGTCGGCCACGGTCGGCGCGTCCGCGCGGATGCGCGAAGCCTGCCGCAGCCAGTCCAGCGCCGCATTGAAATCGGCATGGGCCGCGGCATCCTCCGCCTGCCGGAGCAGGCCGCTTTCCACCGCCGCCAGGCCCTGCCGGGCACGGCTGTTGCCCGCGTCCAGTTCCAGCACCTGGGCGAACGCGCCCGCCGCCACCGCCGGGCTGCCGCTGCGCAGCGCCTCCTCGCCGGAACGGTTCAGCGCCAGCAGACGCCGTGCCACCTGCACGCGCTGCTGCAGATCCCCTTCCAGCTTGCCCTCGGGCGCCAGATGAACGAGCACCGCGACCTGGGTGGCCGCTTCGGCCAGCGCCCTGCGTTGTTCATCCTGTTGTTCCAGCAGGGTGCGGACCGAGGCCAGCAGGCGCACGCGCGCCTTTTCCAGGCCGCGCCTGGCCTCGCGCTCCTGTGGCCGCAGCGACAGCACCGCCAGGTACAACGGGATGGCCGCATCCGCGTCCTGGTACAGGCGCCCTTCGGCCAGCGCCGCGCCCGCCCGCTGCAGCGCACCGCGCACCTGCTCCGGTTGCAGCTCGACCGCGGGCGGGGTCCAGGCCGGCAGTGGCACGGCCGCCGGATCCGGCACGGCCATCGCCTGCGGCTCCTGCGCCGCGACCGGCGCCACCGGCTCGGCCGCGACCGGCTGCGGCGCGACGGCCGCAGGCGGCTCCTGCCTGCAGGCGACGCACGCCAGCACGATGGAAAGGACCACGCAGGCCAATGGGCCGGTTGTACGCAAACTTCCTCCCATACAGGCTCTGCAGCGCTCGGGTGCGCTGCGACGTTAGGCTATTCTCGCCTGCCTGGGCAAACCCTGCAGTTGATGGAATACATGTGGCTCACTGGATCAAACACCCGGCGGAACTGGAAGAGCGCTACCGCCAGCGCCCCGACCGCATCGGGCTGGACACCGAGTTCATCCGCGAACGCACCTACTGGCCGCAGCTGGCGCTGGTGCAGATGGCGGTGGGCGATGAAATCCTGCTGATCGACCCGCTGGTGCCGGGCATGGCCGACGCCCTGCGCCCGTGGCTGGAAGATGCGTCGATCCTGAAGGTCATGCACAGCGCCAGCGAGGACCTGGTCGCCTTCAAGTGCGCCTGCGGCGTCCTGCCGCGCCCGCTGTTCGACACCCAGATCGGCGCTGCGCTGGCCGGCATCGGCGGCGGCATGGGCTACCAGAAGCTCGTTGCCCAGGTCACCGGCGTCGCTCTGCCCAAGGGCGAGACCCGTTCGGACTGGATGCGCCGGCCGTTGTCGGACGCGCAGCTCGAATACGCCGCCGACGATGTCGAGTACCTGTTCGCGCTGCACGATGCGATCGACGCGCGCCTGCGCGAACTCGGCCGCAGCGACTGGCTGCAGGACGATGCGCAGCGCCTGCTGGCATCCGTCGACCACGACGAGAGCGAGCGCTGGCCGCACCTGTCCATGCGCGCGGCGCAGTTCCTGGAGCCCGACGCGCAGCGCCGCCTGCTGCGCCTGCTGCGCTGGCGCGACCAACAGGCCCGGCACAGCGACAAGCCGCGCAGCTGGATCCTGGACAACGAACTGGCCACGGCGCTGGCGCGTACGCCACCGGCCGACTACGACGCGCTGCTGCGGCTGTTCGAACGGTTCCCCAAGGCCCCCCGCAAGCTGGCGCAGGCCGTGTGGCAGACCCTGCAGACACCACTGCCCGACGAAGACCAGGCGCCGCAGGCGCTGGCGGCCACCGATGGCAACAAGGCCACGCTCAAGCGCCTGCAGGACGCGGTGGCCCGCCGCACCGCCGAGCTCGGCCTGCCCGACGGCCTGCTCGCCTCGCGCCGGCACCTGGAAGCGCTGCTGGAAGGCGGAGACTGGCCGGCCGCGCTCGGCGGCTGGCGTCGCGACCAGCTGCAGGCGCTGTTGCTGCCCCTCTTGGCGACGACGCCGGCATCGCGTTAGAATTCGCGGGCCATGTGAAGCAGTCACACGGCTGGCGAGGCCCCAACCTCATCCAGCGCACTGCGATCACAGTAAAATTGAAGTACGGGGCCATAGCTCAGCTGGGAGAGCGCGTCGTTCGCAATGACGAGGTCGGGAGTTCGATCCTCCCTGGCTCCACCAAACAGAAAACCCCGGGTATCCCCCGGGGTTTTTTCTTGCCCGCCGCTGGCGCGGACACGCGCCGATCCGCTCAGGCCGCCGGCGCCTAGAACTCCACCCGGTTGCGCCCGCCGCGCTTGGCCGCGTAGAGCATCTCGTCGGCGCTCTTGAACACCGCGGCGATGTCCTGGCTGCTCTCAGGCCAACCTGCTACGCCCAGCGAGACAGTGACCTGCCCGACTGGCGGCATGCTGGCCCGCTCGACCTGCTGGCGCAGCCGCTCGGCCACCTGCGCGGCGCTGGCCACGGACGCGCCGGGCAGCAGCAGCAGGAATTCCTCGCCGCCGACCCGGCAAGGCGCGTCATCCACGCGCGAGACGTCCTGCATGTGCATGGCCAGCTGTTTGAGGACCAGGTCGCCGACGTCGTGACCCCAGGTGTCGTTGACCTGCTTGAAATGGTCGATGTCCAGCGAGACGACCGCGAACGGCGTCGCCTGTTCCTGCAGCTCCTGCAACCTCGCCTGCAGGTGGCGGCGGTTGCCCAGCCCGGTCAACGGGTCGGTGTTCACGTCCTCGCGCAGCTTGGTGATGCTCTTCTGGAACAGGCCGATGCCCAGCAGCATCGCCTTCTTCAGTTCGCGCGATTCGAAGTACCAGGAGCGGACAGAACGGAGGTGCTGCGTGGTCTCCGGCTGATCCATGGTGCGCGCGCCGTCGGCAAGCATGTGCAGCGGGCGGGCGATGACGCGCGCGCACCACCACAGCAGCAGCACCGTGACCACGGCCAGCGGCAGCGTCTTGAAGAACACCGTGCGCATCAGCGAGGTCAGCGGCGCCAGGGTGACGTCGCGCGGGCGCTGGGCGATCACGCCCCAGCCGGTGGCGGCGACCGGCGCATAGCCGGCCAGCATGGGGATCCCCTTGCTGTTCACGACCGAAGCCGTGCCGCTGCCGCCGTGGGTCACGTCGTCGACGGCCTGGTTGCCGCGTATCACCTTGCCGATGCGGTTGCCGTCGGGGTGATAGATGATCTGCCCTTCGCCATCGACCACGAACAGATAGGAACCATCGTGGTAGAAGTGCTGGCCCAGCAGCCGGTCGAGGATGTTTTCCTTCTGCAGGTGGATGGCGCCGCCGATCGCGCCGAGGAAACCACCCTGCGGGTCGCGGATCGGGCTGACCATGAGCACGATGAAATTGCCGGTCGCCGAAAGATAGGGCTTGCTGATGAGCGGCCGGCGCGAACGGATCGATTCCTTTACCGCGGCGCTGGCGAGGATCTTGCCCTGCAGCTGCAGCGTTTCCGGCGAAGTCGCCAGCACCTTGCCGGTATCGTCGAAGATGACGATGGAATTGAAGCTCTTGCTCATCAGCCGCAGCCGCGCCGCTTCCTTGCCGAGCTTCCCGGCATCGTCCATCTGTCCGACCAGCAGCTGCGCGGTGTACTCCAGCTGCAGCTGCGCCGACTGGATGAAATCGTCGGTGCTCTTGGCCAGCTTGGTCGCATACGCCAGGTTGCTTTCCAGGGTGCTGTCCATCAGCTGCTGCCGCTGCACCTGGTAGCTGGCATGGAGCGTGTTGGCGAACGGCAGGAAAGCGCCCAGCAGGGCCAATGCCAGTATCAGTTTGCGCAGGTCCACCGCCATCGCCATCGTCGCCCTCCCCGCATTCGGTTGCATGCCGGACCGGAACCATGGCCTCCATGGCGATGGTTCGTCGCCGTGGATGGCACCATCGCACAACCGGCGGCCGCACGCGCAAAAAAAAGGACCTGCATTTCTGCAGGCCCTCTGGATTCGTGGTGGCCGGGGAGGGAATCGAACCCCCGACACGGGGATTTTCAATCCCCTGCTCTACCAACTGAGCTACCCGGCCACTTTGTTTTCGCGACGTTCCCGCCGGCGAGGACGCGCATGATACGGATGTATTCCGGTTTCGGCAAGCGCCATCCGGAAGTTTTTTCGCGATGCCCGCCAACGGCCGCTTCCCATGGGCGGATGGCAGCCGCAGGAGCGTCATCTGTCGATGGCCCGGAGGATGGTCATCGCGGATGGCGGCAACAAAGGAACCGCCCGGAGCGGTTCCTGACATCGCCCGTCGATGGCCCGAAGGGTTGCCGCCAGGGATGGCGGCAACAAAACCTTTACTTCACCGTGTCCGGCTTTGCATAGCCTGCGTCCGACCCACGGAGGCCAGACCATGCACCATCGCCTGCTCCTGTCGTTGTTCCTGTCGCTGTTGCCCGTCACCACCGCGCTGGCGGCGGCGCCGGTCGAATCTGTCGAACGCTTCGACCTGGACCGTTATGCAGGCCAGTGGCACGAGATCGCGCACCTGCCGGTGTCGTTCCAGAAGAACTGCGTGGCGGACATCACCGCCAGTTACCGGCTGCGCGCCGATGGCCGCATCAGCGTACTCAATCGTTGCCGCACCGCCGACGGCGGCACGATCGAGGCCGAAGGCGTGGCGCGCCCGGTCGCCGGGCACGCCGGACGCCTGCAGGTCCGTTTCGCGCCGGACTGGCTGTCGTGGCTGCCGTGGGCGTGGGCCGACTACTGGGTGATCGCGCTGGATCCGGATTACCAGTGGGCGATGATCGGCGAGCCGGAGCGCAAGTACCTGTGGATCCTGTCGCGCACGCCGTCGATGGACGGCGCCCTGCTCGAACGCCTCAAGCGCCAGGCCACCGACATGGGCTACGACCTGGCGCCGCTGCGAGTCACGGCACCAATACAGTGATGCCGGCCAATGGCCGGCACTACCGGGATGTATGGAGAGGAAAGCCCCCTGAGTCAGGGGGCGCGCCGAAGGCGCGGGGTGTGGCAGGCGAAAGACGGGGCCCACAGTTTGCAACGCAAACCGTGGGGCGACAGCGCGAAGCGATGGCACGTCCCCCCTGAGTCAGGGGGCGCGCCACTGCGCGAAGCGCGAACGGCGAAGTCGGCCCGAAAGGCGAGCCGCTTGCGGCGAGTCAAGGTGCGGGGTGTGGCAGGCGAAAGACGGGGCCCACAGTTTGCAACGCAGACCGTGGGGCGGCAGCGCGAAGCGATGGCGTGTCTACCTGCGCCGGTAGTCCAGCGGCGGCGCTTCGCGCTGCAGCAGCGGGACGTAGCGGAATTCCGCGCCGCGCCGGCGCTCGAACTCGTCTTTCGCGGCGCGCATGCTGTCCGGCGACTGGAACAACCGCACCGCGGCCAGCGCCATCGCCCTGGAGGCGTTCAATGCGCCCTTGGCGCCGATGCTTGCGCCCGAGGCCGCCACCGCCTGCCAGCTGTGCGCCGGCGTGCCCGGTACCCAGGTGGCGGTGCCCAGGCCGACGGTCGGTACGTTCCAGCTGACATCGCCGACGTCGGTCGATGCGCTGCCGGCCATGTCGGCGCGGTACGGCTGCAACTGCATCGCCACGTCCAGCGGCGGCCGCTGCGCGAGGCTCTGCTGCATTTTCGTGGCGAAGGCCTGCTCCGTCGCGTCGTAGCGCACGCCGCCCACCTGCTGCAGCGCTGCCTGCATCACCTGCCCCAGCGTGTCGTTGGGCAGCAGCGAGAACACGCCGCCGGTCTGTTCGAACTCGACCGTGGTGCCGGTGCCCATCGCCGCGCCGTCGGCGGCCTTGCGCAGGCGCTCGAACACGTCGCGCACCACTGTCGGATCGACGTGGCGCACGTAGTAGTAGGCCTCGGCGAAGTCCGGCACCACGTTGGGTGCGCTGCCGCCGTTGCTGATCACATAGTGGATGCGCGTGCCATCGGGCACATGCTCGCGCATCAGGTTGGCCATGTGGTTGAACGCCTCCACCGCATCCAGCGCGGAACGGCCGCGGTCCGGTGCGATGGCCGCATGCGCGGCGATGCCGTGGAAACGGAACTTGCCGCTGATGTTGGCCAGGCTGGTGCCCTGCGCGGCCGAGTTCTCCGACGCCGGATGCCAGTGCAGCACCACGTCCACGTCGTCGAACAACCCGGCCCTGGTCAGGTAGACCTTGCCCGAGCCGCCTTCCTCGGCCGGCGTGCCGTACAGGCGTACTTCGCCCGGCGCACCACTGGCCTTGAGCCATTGCGCAATGGCGCGCGCGGCGCCGACAGATGCCGCGCCGAACAGGTTGTGGCCACAGGCCTGTCCCGCGTCCTGTCCGTCGATCGGCGTGTGCACCGGCTCGGCCGCCTGCGCCATGCCGGGCAGCGCGTCCATCTCGGCCAGCAGCGCGATCACCGGGCCGCTGCCGCGCGTGCCGTAGGAGGCGACGAACGCGGTCGGCATGCCGGCCACGCCGGCCTCGATGCGGAAGCCGGCCTGGCGCAGCTCCTGCTGCAGCAGGCGCGAGGACTGTACTTCCAGATAGCCCAGTTCCGGTTGCCGCCACAGCAGCCGGCCGACTTCGGCCTGGCGCGCGGCATAGGCATCGAGGTCAGCAAGCACGTCGCCCTCGCCCGCCGTGGCACCCGCACCGCCGGCAAGCATCGCCAGCAGCACTACGCCGGCAAGCAGTCCCTGTTTCATCGCCTGTCTCCGCTTCACCTGTTCCAACTTTCCGAAACCCCATCCACCAACCCGCAGGAGCGCACTTCAGTGCGCAAAGAAGCTTTCCCGGTAAAGCCCGATCGCGCACTGAAGTGCGCTCCTACAAGTGCACTCCCGCGATGCCTGGGACGGCAACGCCGTCAATAGAAAGCGACGTTGTCGATCTCGAACCAGACCTTGTCGCCAGCCTCGCCGCCGGCCGAGAACACCAGTTGCTGGACGTCGTCGCCCTTCCATTCGGGCACCGGCCCCTTGGCGCGATAGGGCGGCTGCCCCTGCAGCGCGGAGAACGGAATCTCCACCGTGCGCCACCCGGAACCGGCATCCACCGGCGCGACGAAACGGCGGTCGCCCAGTGCCCGGGCCTCCAGCCGCAGCGCCGGCGTACCGCCGCGCACGTCGAAACGGATGCCGCGGTAGGCACGCAGATCCACGGGGGCGACCGAACCGCGGCTCAGCGGCAGGATCGCCGCGGCATAGGCATTGGGCTTGGTGGACAGTCGGGCCTGCACCGACAGCGCGTTGCCGCCGGTCTCGCGGGCGACGGTTTCGCTGACCTGCACGGTGCGGTCGTTGCCGCCATCGGCCTCGTCGATGCGCAGCGTATCCAGCGCGGTGCGCCCATCACCCCGCTCGAAGTCGTCGACCAGCGCCGCCACCGGTTGCGCCGGCAGCGACAGCGCGCGGTTGCCGGCCGGCAGCAGCGTGCCCTTGCCATGCACCTGGCGCCCGGCGACGTAGACCCGTTCGGTGTTGCGGATATCGCCGATGCGCTCCCACGGCCGGCCCTTCACCAGCAGCAGGTCGGCGCGCTTGCCGACCTCGATGGTGCCGCGGTCGTCCACGCCCAGTGCGCGGGCGCTGTTGGCGGTGCCGGCAACCAGCGCCTCGGAGGGCGTCAACCCGGCGTCGACCAGCAGCTCGAATTCGCGCAGGGTCGATGCGCCGTGCGGCGTACCGGTCATGCCCGCGTCGGTGCCGACCACCACCGGAATGCCGGCATCGTGCAGCGCCTTCACGTTGTGCAGGGCGTTGGCGAAGTTGTGCTCGCGCTGCCGCAGCGCTTCCGGGCGCGCACCGGCCTTGCCGCTGCCGTCCACGCGCTCGGGCAGGTAGACCGCCAGCGACGGCGCATAGGCGGTGCCGTGCTCGCGCATCAGCCGCACCAGTTCCTCGTCCACGGGCAGGTCCTGCACGCTGTGCGCGATCACGTCCACGCCGGCACGCGCGGCGACCTTGCCGCGCTTGACCATCACCGTGTGCGTGAACACCTTCAGCCCATGCCTGTGCGCCTCGTCCACCAGCGCGGCCAGGGTCTCCTCGTCCATGCTGCTGTTGTCGGCGGCATTGGAATAGCGCCAGCCGTCGGTGAAGGCCTTGATGAAATCGGGCTTGTAGGCGGCGACGGCGCGCACGCCGGCACGCGCGGCCTCGGGCGAGTTCACCCAGCGCGTGGTGTTCTCGTCGGCCCAGTCGGCCCCATGGCCGAGCGGCGTGCTCATGCGCGCGGCGAATTTCACGTCCGGCGCGGCGATACCGGCCAGCCAGGCGCGACGCGGCGCGTAGGCTTCCGGCGGCTCGTGGAAATCGCTGACCGTGGTGACGCCGGCTGCCATGTACAGGTTGGCGATCTGCGGCAGTTCGGCCGGGCGCGCGTTCGGCGTCCAGTGCGTGTGCAGGTCGAACAGGCCTGGCAGCAGCGCCTGTCCGCGCGCATCCACCACGCGCGCCCCCTTGGGCGCGGCGAGTGGTTCGCCGGCACCGGCGATCGCGGCGATCCTGCCGTCCTCCACCAGCACGCTGGCCGGATAGGCCGGACGGCCGGTGCCATCGAACACCATCGCGCCGCGGATCAACAGCGCCTTGTCGGTGGAAGTGGCGGCCACGCAGGCCTGTCCGGTGGACAGCAGCAGCGCGGTGAGCAACGCGAGCGCGCGGACGCGCCGGGGGTTCCTGTTCATGTGTTCAATCCAGAGTCATTGCATGGAATGCGCCGCGTGCGGCGCGCTCTCCGGCGTGCGCAGGCGCACCACCTTGCCCTGCTGCTCCACCACCAGCCCCAGGCTCAGGGCGACGCTGCGGGCGAAGCCGAGCGGGTCGCTGGCCGAGTACAGGCCGACGATGCGGCGGCTGCCGACCACCGGGTCGTCGATGACGATGCGGGTGTCGCTGTAGCGCAGGAACTGCGCGGCCGCCACCGAGAGCGTGTCGCCGTTGAAGGACAGCATGCCCTCGCGCCAGGCCAGCTGCTGCTCGAGGTCTTCGTTGGGAACGGCCTCGATGCGGATGCCATGGCTGCGGTTGGCCAGTGCGCGGTAGTTGGCCAGCAGCCGCGCCGGCGCGACCGCGCCCTGGGTGTCGGCCACGTCCACCACGCCCTCGCGCACCAGCACCTCGACGCCGCCGCTGCGGCGCTCGTTTAGGCTGACCGCGAAGCTGGTGCCCACCGCGGTCACGTCGGTCTCCTGCGCCCGCACCACGAACGGGCGGCCGGGATTCTTGGCCACGTCGAACAGCGCTTCGCCCTGCAGCAGGGTGATGTTGCGGCGCGCATCGGTGTAGCGCACGCGCACCTGCGAATCGGAATCGAGGGTGATCGCCGAGCCGTCCTGCAACGGCACGCGCAGGATCTCGCCCTTGCGCGTGGCGTAGTACTCGGCATCGTCGTCCTGCCGGTGCACGCCGATCGCCAGCAGGCTGACCACCGCGGCCACGCCGACCGCCCAGCGCAGCAGGCGCCGCGAGCGCCCGAAACGCGGCCGCGCCGGCACGACGGCCGCCACAGGCGCCACGCCGCTGGACAGCGCGCGGGCGCGACCGGTGCGCGCCAGCACGGCATGGGCCCGCGCATAGGCGCCGAAGTGGCGCACGTCGGCCTGCAGCCAGGCGTCGCGCGCACCCGCCTCCTCCGTGGTCAGCGCGGCGCGGTCTTCGCGCGCGACCCAGGCCGCGGCGATATCGTCGATGCCGCGTTCATCGCGTGCGCGCATGTCTCGCTCCTCCGGCTCCGGATTTTTCCCTGCCCTCTTCCACGTCCTTTCCATCGCGCTTCATCGAATCCATCAGTACCCGGATTCCCTTGCAGATGTGTTTCTCCACGGTGTTCTCGCTGATCTGCATGCGCTGGGCGATCTCCCGCTGCGAGTAGCCCTCCACCCGGCGCAGGACGAAGGCCTCGCGGCACTTGTCCGGCAGGCTGTCGATCAACGCGCCGATCCGGGCCAGCTCCTGGCGCGAGGAGGCGGTCCGCTCCGGGCACGCCTCCTCGCCGCTGGTGGCCACCCGCTCGATCTCGGCCACCGCCTCGATCGACACCACCTGCGCGCGCCGCAGCTGCTGCAGCACCACCGACTGCGCCACCGAATACACGTAGGCACGCGGCTGGCGGACGTGGGACACGTCCGCCATCGCCGCCAGGATGGCGTAGGTTTCCTGGATCACGTCATCCACGTCCTGGCGCACCGGCAGCCGCCGCTGCAGCCAGTCGCGCAGCGCCGGCTCGCAGGGCAGCACATGCTCGGCGAGCCAGAGCGAACGCTCCGCCGCGAGCGCCGCCGTCATGGCGACACCGCCGCGGTACCCAGCGCGCGCCGGGCATTTTCACGCGCAACGCATCGGGCCATCAGAACGCCTTGGTCACGTTGACGTACCAGTAGCGCGGATAGGCCTGGTACACCGCCGAGGAATAGCCGAACGCGTCGCTAGAAACCGGCGGGCGCTTGTTGGCCAGGTTGTTGGCGCCCACCTTCAGCGACAGGCCATCCATCCAGCCGTCGCCCTTGAGGTCGTACTTGACGAAGGCATTGGCCAGCGTCTGCGACTTCACCGTCCACGGCGTGCCATCGGCCAGCACCAGGCCGTTCTCCACGAACGAGCTGCTGTAGCGCGCGCTGGCACCGACCGACAACTGCTGGTAGCGCCAGGTCAGCGTGCCGGACCACTTCCACTGCGGGTTGCCGCCGTTGCCGATCAGGTTGCCGCCGCCGGTCACGCGGATCGACGGATCGACCAGGCCGCTGGCCTTGGCGTCTTCCAGCGCCTGCAGCGCCGGCGAGCGCTGGCGGTAGAACTCGATCAGGCGGGTACCGTTGACCGACACGTCGAAGCGACCGGCGCGGGTTTCCGGCGAGGCCCAGCTGAAGGTGTAGTCCACGCCGCGCACGGTCTGCGGCTCCAGGTTGACGTACTGGTCCTTGACGTAGAGCACCTTGCCCGCCGCGCCCAGCCCGGTACCGGCATAGCGCGCGATGTCGTCGGCGGTCGGGTCGGCGCGCACCACGTCGGCGTTGCTGCCGCCCTGCTGGCGCAGCACGTAGTCCAGGATCAGCGCGTTGCCCTCGCCGAACAGGCCGATGATGCCTTCCTGCTCGTACTTGTAGTAATCCACGGCGAAGGTGAAGCGGCCGAAGTCCGCGGGGATGAACTGCGGCTGGAACACGATGCCGGCGCTGGTGTTGGTCGAGGTTTCCGGCTTCAGGTCCGGGTTGCCCGAACGGCGTGCGGTGGTCGAGGCGGTGTAGCCCTTGCAGGCGGCCATCGATGCCTGCGCGCCGCTGCGCACATCGGCCAGGCACTGGACCCAGTCGGTGCGGTTGTTGGAGCGGCTGACCATGGTGGCGTTGACCTGCTCCAGGTTCGGCGCGCGGAAACCCTTGGCCCAGGACGAGCGCACGGTCAGGCCGTCGATGATCTGCCAGCCCATCGCCAGCTTCGGCTTGGCGACACTGCCGAAGTCGTTGTAGCGCTCGGCGCGGCCGGCCACCTGCAGGTCCAGCGACCTGACCAGCGGGATCTCCATGCCGGGCGACACCAGCGGCACCGAGAACTCGGCGAACACGCCGGCGACGGTGCGCGAACCATAGGTGTCCGGGGTCGGGCTGACGCCGTACATGTCGCTGGGATACTGGATGCCGGTGATCGCATCGGTAAAGGTCATCGAGCCGTCGACATGTGCGTCGCGGTCATCGCTCTGGGTCTCGTGGCGAACTTCCACGCCGGCCGCCATGCCGACATCGCCGGCCCAGGTGCGGAACAGGTCCGGGCGCGAGGCCTTGAAGTCCCACAGGTACAGCTCGGTCTCGCTCTGACGCTTGGCCTTGTAGAAGAACCGGTCCAGCTTGCCCCAGTCGTTGCAGCCGCCGCAGAACGGGTTGTAGGCCGCCGACGTCGGATCGGCCAGCGCCTGCTGGAACAGGGTCATGCTCACCGCGTCCTGGGTGTCGACCACCTTGGCCCTGGAGTACAGCGCCGCGCTCTCCCAGTCGAACCCGAAATGGAAGCCGCGCAGGCCGGCCAGCGCGCGCATCTGGGTGTTCTTGACCTCGATCCGGGTCGGACGCTCGAAGCGGTAGCTGGTGATCGTCACCGGCAGGCCATCCGGGCCGATGTTCAGGCCCTGCAGGCGGTTCGGGTTGAGCGTGCCGTCGGGCAGGTATATCGCGCCGAACGGGTTCCAGTAGTTACTGGCGGCTACCGTCATCGGCAGCGAGGAAATGGTGTTGACGCCGTTCTGCAGGCTGTAGGCGCGCGAGTCGTACAGGCCGGCTTCGCTGAACAGCGACAGGCCGTTCTCGAAATCGTGCTTGCCGGTGGCGAACAGGTTGATGCGGCGCACATCCGGGGTGATCGACACCGGATACATCGACTGGTGGTTGTCGCGCAGGTTGGCGTCGGCGCCGGAGGTCGCCTTGCTGCCGGACTGCACGCACAAGTCGTCGCCGATCGTCGCGCCGCAGTTGCCGTTGCTGGTCGGCTTGACGTGGAACGCACCGGCGGCGGTGGTCAGCCACTTGCCGCCCTGCGACACGCGCGGGCCGTTGACGGTGAAGTTGCCCCACGGGCTGTTGGTGTTGCGGTTGTCCACGCCGGCAAGGCCTTCATACGGCGTGCCGGCGAAGTCGTCGATGCGGTTGCCGCTGCGGGTCCAGTCCTGGTCCAGCGAGTTCAGGCCGGTCGTGTTGTAGTAGTTGAAGGCGATGGTGACGTTGGAGCGCAGGTCTTCGGAGTTCCTGCCCCACATGCCGTTGACCGACACGTCGCTCAGATTGGTGCCCTCGCCCACGCCCTTCTGCACGCTGAGGGTGCCGCCGTCCATGTCGTCGCGCAGCACGTTGTTGACCACGCCGGCCACCGCGTCGGTGCCGTAGATCGCGGCGGCGCCGTCGAGCAGCACTTCGACCCGGCGCAGGTTCGCCACCGGCACGGTATTGGCGTTGTAGGTCAGCACCGGCACCAGGTTGCCATCGGCCTGGCTGGTCGGGTGCACCACGGTGCGGCGGCCGTTGATCAGCAGCAGGGTGTTGCCCACGCCGAGGCCGCGCAGGTTGACCGAGGCGATGTCGCCGCGCGCGTAGTTGGAGCTGTTGCCGCCGTTGGTGCCACTGAAGGAGACGTTGCCCATCTGCGGGATGGAGCGGTACAGGTCATCGCCGGAAACCGCACCGGTGGCTTCGATCTGTTCGGCCTGCAGCGTCGCCACCGGCAGGATCGCCGCCGACTTGCTGCCCTTGATCTGGCTGCCGACCACGGTGATCTGGTCCAGCGTATTCACCGGGCCGCTGGCCGGCGTCTCCTGCGGCGCCGTAGCCACCGGCTCGGACTGGGCGGCCTGCGTGACGGCCAGGCCGCCCAGCCCGCCAAGCGAGGCCAGCATCGGCGCGGCAGCGCGCAGGGTGATGGTGCGGCCGTCGTCGGACGCGATGGTGAGCCCGGTGCCGTCGAGCAGGCGGTTCAGCGCCTGCCGCGGGTCCATCTGCCCCTTCAGTTGCCCGACCTCGATCCTTCCCTCCTCGCCCATGGCGGCCGGCGCGATGATCTGCAGGCCCGCCTGGCGGGCGAATTCAGGCAGCACCTCTTCGATGCGGCCGCCCTCGATATCGAACTGCGGCGGTGCGGCGAGCGCCGGCATGGCCACGCACAGCGCCACGGCGGCCAACCCGCCACGGATCGCGCTTGCCAGCGGCAACAACTTGAATGAACGCATTGATGAACCCCTCTCCGGTATATGCGAATGCGGCGACGCTGTCGGTCTCCTGACATGCCTAGATGAGCCTGCGGAAAAGTTCCGCCATCTGCCGCACCGCCACACCCCCGGCCACGCCCGCCATACGGCGTAGTATCCTTTGGACGATCCCTCCGGACCCCGAGGACCGAGCAGTATGCGTTTTCGCCCACAGTACGTCCTGACCGCAGTTCTCAGCCTCGCCCTCGCCTCCTGCGGCGGCGGCGTGGTGAAACGGGTATCCGAGCCCGCCGCCGGCATCCAGCAGCTCACCGTCGGCAACGATGGCAGCTGGGACGTGGAGCTGCGCCTGCGCAACTACAGCTCGATGCCGATGCGCTTCGACGATGTGTCCCTGAAGCTGAAGGTGGGCGACCAAGCCGCCGGCACCCTGAATGCCACTCCGGGGCTGTCCATCGGCCCCGAATCTGCCGACGTGGTCAAGGTCCGCCTGCAGCCCACCTCGCCGGCCCGCATCGTCATGGCCGACGCCCTGGCCGGCGGCCGCTCGCTGTTCTACGAACTGGAAGGCACGGTCAAGGCCACGCCCGAAGAGAAGAAACAGCGCAGCTTCGAGGTGAACTCCCGCAACAGCCTGAACCAGGCACCGGGCCTGCCCGGCGTGCTGCGCTGATCCGCTTCCCCTATCCGTTTCATCCGAGATCGCACCGATGAGCAACTACAAGGCCCCCGTTACCGACCTCCGCTTCGCCCTGCACGACGTGCTCAAGGCCGAGTCCCTGTTCGCCGCGATGGGCCATGGGGACGCCAGCGCCGACGTCATCGACGCCGTGCTCGAGGAAGCCGGCCGCTTCAGCGCCAGCGTGCTGGCGCCGCTGAACGCCATCGGCGACGAGAACGGCTGCACGCTCGACAAGGCCACCGGCGAGGTCACCACGGCGCCGGGCTTCAAGGAAGCCTATGCGCAGTTCGTCGAAGGCGGCTGGACCGGCCTGACCGCCGCGCCGGAGTACGGCGGCCAGGGCATGCCGGAAACGCTGGGCATGGCGCTGAGCGAGATGGTGTCCTCGGCCAACCTGGCCTGGAGCCTGTTCCCGATGCTGTCGCACGGAGCGGTCGAGGCGCTCAAGCACTATGGCGAGGACTGGCAGAAGGAGGCCTTCCTCAAGCCGCTGGTGGCAGGCCACTGGACCGGCACCATGTGCCTGACCGAACCGCACGCCGGCACCGACCTGGGCCTGATCAAGACCCGCGCCGAGCCCAACGCCGACGGCAGCCATTCGATCACCGGCACCAAGATCTTCATCACCGCCGGCGAGCACGACCTGAGCGAGAACATCGTTCACCTGGTGTTGGCCAAGCTGCCCGACGCGCCTCCCGGCCCAAAGGGCATCTCGCTGTTCGTCACGCCCAAGTACAAGGTCGACCGTACCGGCGCCATGGGCGAGCGCAACGCCCTGCGCTGCGGTGCGCTGGAACACAAGATGGGCATCCACGGCTCGTCCACCTGCGTGATGAACTTCGACGGCGCCCAGGGCTGGCTCGTCGGCCAGCCGCACAAGGGCCTGCAGGCGATGTTCGTGATGATGAACTCCGCCCGCCTCGGCGTCGGCGTGCAGGGCCTGTCGCAGTCCGAACGCGCCTGGCAGGGTGCGCTGGCCTATGCGCGCGAACGCCTGCAGTCGCGCGCGCCCAAGGGCGCGCAGCTGGCGGACAAGCCGGCCGACCCGATCATCGCCCAGCCGGACGTGCGACGCATGCTGCTGTCGATCAAGGCGCTGACCGAAGGCGGCCGCCTGCTCGCCGCCCACGCCTATACCCAGCTCGACGCCGCACAGAGCGCCGGCGACGCACAGACACGTGCCGATGCCGAGACCCTGGTCAGCTTCCTCACGCCCATCGTCAAGGCCTGCCTGACCGAGTGGAGCATCGAGAACACCTACAACGCGCAGCAGTGCTTCGGCGGCCATGGCTACATCGCCGAGCACGGCATGGAACAGCTGGCGCGCGACGCGCGCATCACCACCCTGTACGAAGGCACCACCGGCATCCAGGCGCTGGACCTGATCGGCCGCAAGACCGCCGTGTCGCAGGGCGCGGGCCTGAAGCTGTTCCTGGCCGAGATCGAGGCGTTCATCGCCGCCAACGCCGGCAACCCCGCCGTGGCCGAGTTCCTGCCGGTGCTGGGCACGCGGGCCAGGGAATGGGGCAAGCTGACCATGAACGTGCTGCAGCGCGCCGCCGCCAACCCGGAAGAGCTGGGCGCGGCCAGCTGGGACTACCTGTTCTACAGCGGCTATGTCGCCCTCGCCTACTGGTGGGTGCGTGCCGTGGCCGCGGCGCAGTCCTCGTCCCACACCGACGACTTCAAGCAGGCCAAGCTGGAAACCGCGCGCTTCTACTACGCGCGCATCCTGCCGCGCACCCTGGCCCATGCCGCCAGCATGGAAAGCGGCGCCGAACCGCTGATGGCGCTGGACGCCGCGCGCTTCGGCGAGTGAGACCGGCCCGGCCGCCATCGTCGATGGCGGCCGGGTTTACACAAACTGTCACGCTTCGTGTATAAGCTGTTTTCCCGATGGAGACAGACACTACACCGCGTGGTCTGATCGATACCGGAGTCGCCGCATCCGCTCCGGACGCGGAGTTTTCGCTCCCGCCTTCCCTGCACCGCCTCGGTTCCGTGCGACTGCTGTCGCTGGATGCGCATGGCCGCGTACTCGACTGGATCAACTGGCAGGAGGCGTCCTGCCTCTATGCGCGTGGCGCGGTGGCCTGGACCCTGGGCGACCCCTGCCTGCATGTACACGGCGCCATCAACCGCGCCAGCGGGCTGCGCAGCGGCCTGGACCTGCACCCGATCATCGCTTCGCGCGGCCACGCCCGCTCGCGCGCCATCGACCCCACGCCCAACCTCACCAATACCGCGCTGTTCGCCCGCGACGCGCAGCTGTGCCTGTATTGCGGCCAGCAGTTCAGCCGCCCGCACCTGACCCGCGACCACGTGATGCCGCTGTCCAAGGGCGGCCGCGACATCTGGGAAAACGTGGTCAGCGCCTGCTTCCAGTGCAATTCGCGCAAAAGCAACCGTACCCCGCAGCAGGCCAACATGCCGCTGTTGGCAGTACCGTACCGGCCGAGCTGGATCGAGCATCTGATCCTGTCCAACCGCAACATCCTTGCCGACCAGATGGCCTTCCTGAAAGCCCAGTTGCCAAAGAAGGCGTTACGGCGCAGCGCATGATTCCGTGCAATGCCGGTCGGCGGATGCCCGGCCCGCGCACAACGCGCGGGCGTTCATGGACGCGCGGTCTGCCACCGGCAGACCGCAAACGCGCCCATTCACCCTTGCCGACCAGATGGCCTTCCTGAAAGCCCAGTTGCCGAAGAAGGCGTTACGGCGCAGCGCATGATTCCGTGCAATGCCGGTCGGCGGATGCCCGGCCCGCGCACAACGCGCGGGCGTTCATGGACGCGCGGTCTGCCACCGGCAGACCGCAAACGCGTCCATTCGCCCTTGCCGACCAGATGGCCTTCCTGAAAGCCCAGTTGCCGAAGAAGGCGTTACGGCGCAGCGCTTGATCCCGTACATGGCCGGCCCGCGAGCAGCACACCTCCATTCACCCTGACCGACCAATTGGCCGTCCTGAAAGCGCAGCTTCCAAGAGCGCCCCGGCGCCGCCGCTTCCGCAGGAGCGACTTCAGTCGCGATGGAGACCTCCCGGCACGGCCCTGTCGCGACCGAAGTCGCTCCTACGACAGGCTCCATGGACCGTCGCCCCCTGAACCGTGGCCTCCGTTTCCGTCATCGGCTGCTCACGCCACCGGCGGTTTGCTTGCCCCACCCCGGAATGGGGGCGAAAATACCGGTTCGGCTGAAATACGAAGAAAATGATCGACTCCGTCCGCTATCCGCGCCTGTCGCGCATCCAGACCCCGCACGACCTGCGCACGTTCGATGAAACCGAACTACCCGCGGTCGCCGGCGAGCTGCGCGATTACCTGATCGAATCCGTGGGCCGGAGCGGCGGCCATTTCGCCGCCGGACTGGGCGTGATCGAACTCACCGTCGCCCTGCACTATCTCTACGACACTCCGGTCGACCAGTTGGTGTGGGATGTGGGCCACCAGACCTACCCGCACAAGATCCTGACCGGCCGCCGCGACACCATCCATACCGTCAAGCAGAAAGACGGCGTGGCGCCGTTTCCCAAGCGCGAGGAAAGCGAGTACGACACCTTCGGCGTCGGCCATTCCTCGACCTCGATCTCAGCCGCGCTCGGCATGGCCATCGCGCGCCAGCGCCAGGGCGACGAGCGCCGGACGGTGGCGGTGATCGGTGACGGCGCGATGACCGCCGGCATGGCGTTCGAGGCGCTGGCGCACGCCGGCGGCATGGACGAGGAGCCGAACGTGCTTGTCGTCCTCAACGACAACAACATGTCCATTTCCGAAGCGGTGGGCGGGCTGACCAAGATGCTCGGCCGCGCCACCGCCAGCCGCACCCTCAACGCGCTGCGCGAGGGTGGCAAGAAGATCCTCGGCGACAAGCGCAGCAGCCCGCCGGCACGCTTCGTCAAGCGCTGGGAGGAGCAGTGGAAGGGCATGTTCGTGCCGTCCACCGCGTTCGAGCAGATGGGCTTCCACTACACCGGCCCGATCGACGGCCACGACCTGCCGCTGCTGCTGTCCACCCTCAAGACCCTCAAGGGCAAGAAGGGACCGCACCTGCTGCACATCATGACCACCAAGGGCAAGGGCTACGAGCCGGCCGAGGGCGACCAGATCGGCTACCACGCCGTCGGCCCGTTCGACCCGAGCAAGGGCCTGCCGGCCAAGAGCGCGCCGAAGAAACCGACCTACACCGACGTGTTCGGCGACTGGCTGTGCGATGCCGCCGCCGCCGAGCCGCAGTTGATGGGCATCACCCCGGCGATGCGCGAAGGTTCGGGGCTGGTGCGTTTCAGCCGGGAATACCCGCAACGCTATTTCGACGTGGCCATCGCCGAGCAGCACGCGGTGACACTGGCCGCCGGCATGGCCACGCAGGGCGCCAAGCCCGTCGTGGCGATCTACTCCACCTTCCTGCAGCGCGCCTACGACCAGCTGGTGCACGACGTCGCCGTCCAGGACCTGGACGTGCTGTTCGCCATCGACCGCGCTGGCGTGGTCGGCCCGGACGGCGCCACCCACGCTGGCAACCTCGACCTGAGCTTCCTGCGCTGCGTGCCGAACATGGTGGTGATGGCGCCGGCCGACGAAGCCGAATGCAGGCAGATGCTCAGTACCGGCCTGCAATACAAGGGCCCGGCGGCGGTGCGCTACCCGCGCGGCACCGGCCCGGGCGTCGCGCCCGGCGTCGATCTGTCCACCCTGCCGATCGGCAAGGCGCAACTGCGCGCGCAGGGCCGTCGCCTGGCCATCCTTGCGTTCGGCGCGACCGTGACCGCGGCCGAACAGGTCGGCCGCGAACTCGGCCTGAGCGTGGTCAACATGCGCTTTATCAAGCCGCTGGACCGGGGCATGCTGCTCGATCTCGCGCGCACCCACGACGGCTTCGTCACGGTCGAGGACAACGTGGTCGCCGGCGGCGCCGGCTCGGGCGTATCCGAACTGCTCAACGCCGAAGCCATCGTCATGCCGGTGCTGCACCTGGGCCTGCCGGACAGCTTCCAGCACCACGCCGGCCGCGAGGACCTGCTGGCCGAGGCCGGCATCGACGCCACCGGCATCCGCGACGCGATCCTCAGGCGCTGGCCCGACCTGCGCAACGCCTCCGCGCCCATGAGCGCCGCCGGCTGACACGCCCTCCCCATGGGAACGATGGCTGCCCAGGCAGCCATCGGCTTGAGTCTCTGGGGCATGCGCCGTTCCAGGGCATTACGCCCGGCACTGCGGAGCGACAATCTGCCACTGCGGTTTCATCCGCACTTCGCTGCGCGGGGAAGCGCATTCCACCTGGTTCCATCGGACGCGGATCACCCGCGCCCGTTCCGTGTTGTCGATACGGGTGGTGGCACGCGCTCCATAGAGCGCCGACATATCGGGTTATCTCCAGTGATCCCCACGTACCCCGGCGAACAGCAGGCAAAGAAAAACCCCTGATTTCTCAGGGGTTGAATTATTTTCCGGGATAACCCGGTATCAAATTCTGGAGGCCTGGGTCGGAATCGAACCGGCGTACGCGGATTTGCAATCCGCTGCATAACCACTCTGCTACCAGGCCACAATCTTTTTGATCGTACAGGAGTAAAAACCTCCTCCCGATATGAAAAAACCCCGCTTGCGGGGCCTTTTCCTTATTTGGAGCGGGAAACGAGACTCGAACTCGCGACCTCAACCTTGGCAAGGTTGCGCTCTACCAACTGAGCTATTCCCGCTTGGGGAGCCGTGCATTCTACAGACTTCGTAGGTATTGCGCCAGCTTTTTAACAACTTTCTTCACACTCTCCGGAGGCTTCCGGCCATCCGCTGAATACCGGATCCAGTCGCCAGACCGTTCGATATCCAGGAGGTGAATCCCTTGATGCCGCTCCGTTGCAAACCCGGAAACTTCATCGACTGGAGCGGGAAACGAGACTCGAACTCGCGACCTCAACCTTGGCAAGGTTGCGCTCTACCAACTGAGCTATTCCCGCTTGGGAGGCGAAATTCTACATGCAATCGCCTGCCTGTCAACAGCCCTGTTTCATCTTTTTTTCGACTGCGAGCGCGCGGCGATTTCGTCCTCGCGCAGGCTCGGCCAGGCCGCGCGCAGGTACTGCACCGCGGACACCAGCGTCAGCAAGGCGGCGATCGCCAGCATCCAGTCGCCGATGTGGAATATCGGCCAGCCCATCCAGATGCTGGCGACCGGCGTGTTGGGCGATACGGAATACAGCAGGCACAGCAGCGCGATCATCTGCGCGGTGGTCTTGATCTTGCCGATCATCGCCACGCGCACCTTGGCGCGCTGGCCGATCTCGGCCATCCATTCGCGCAATGCGGATACCGCGATCTCGCGGCCGACGATCACCGCAGCCCAGAACGCCATCCATGCGGTCGGGTGCCCCTGCACGATCAGGAACAGCGCCACCGCGACCATCAGCTTGTCCGCCACCGGATCGAGGAAGGCGCCGAACGCCGAGTGCATCTGGTAGCGGCGCGCGACCCAGCCATCGAGCCAGTCGGTGATCGCCGCCAGGCCGAAGATCGCGGCCGCGGCGAAGTTGGTCCACGTGTATGGCAGATAGAACACCAGTACCAGCACCGGGATCATCACGATCCGCAGCAGTGTCAGCCAGGTGGGCACGGTCAGGGTCATTACAGCTTTACTCCGCTGTCGGATCCGGGATCGACAGTCCGTGAAGGTTAGCGTAGATGCGCGTTGCAAGGGCGGCATTGATGCCTTCCACGCGCGCGATCTCGGCTTCGCCGGCGGCCTTCAAGCCCGCCAGCCCGCCGAAATGCTTGAGCAGGCTGGCGCGGCGGCGCGGGCCGATGCCGGGAATATCCTCCAGCCTGCTGGTCATGCGTGCCTTCTGCCGGCGCCCGCGATGCCCGGTGATCGCGAAACGGTGCGCTTCGTCACGCACCTGCTGGATGAACTGCAGCGCAGGCGACGCGGCGCCGGGGCGGATCTCGCGCCCGTCCGGCAGCACCAGCGCTTCGTGGCCGGCGCGGCGTTCCACACCCTTGGCCACGCCGACCAGCAGCACGCCTTCGACGCCGAGGTCGGCCAACGCGGCCTGCGCCTGCGCGAGCTGCCCGGCGCCGCCGTCGATCAGCAGCACGTCGGGCAGCACGCCCTGCTCTTCCACCGCTCGCCGGAACCGGCGGTCGATGGCCTGGCGCATGGCTGCATAATCGTCGCCGGGTTCGATGCCGCTGATGTTGTAGCGCCGGTACTGCGCGCGCACCGGGCCGGCGGCGTCGAACACCACGCACGACGCCACCGTCGCCTCGCCCATGGTGTGGCTGATGTCGAAACACTCCACGCGCTTGACCGGCTCGGCCAGCCCCAGCATCTCGCGCACGGCCTCGCTGCGCGCGTGCTGCGCGCCACGGCTGTCCAGCTCGCTGACCAGGGTGATCTGCGCATTGCGGCTGGCGAGTTCCACGTAGCCGGCGCGCTCGCCGCGCACGTTCCACTTCAGCGCGACCCTGCGCTCGGCCGCGGTGGTCAATGCGGCCTCGATCATCTCCGCGTCGGGAATCCCGCGGTCCAGCAGCACTTCCGGCGGCGGCGCGTGCTCGACGTAGTACTGCGACACGAACGCGGCCAGCACTTCTTCGGCGCTGTCTTCGCCATTGGTGCGCGGGAAGAAGGCGCGCGTGCCGAGGTTGCGGCCGTCGCGGAAGGCCAGCAGCAGCACGCAGGCGCTGGCGCCCTGCATCGCGCAGGCCAGCACATCGAGGTCGGCGGCGCGGCCGTCCACATACTGCCGGTTCTGCATGCTGCGCAGCGACGCCACCAGGTCGCGCAGGCGCGCGGCGCGCTCGAACTCCAGCGCGTCGCTGGCCTGCTGCATGGCCTGCATCAGCTCGTCGGCCAGCTGGTCGCTCCTGCCTTCGAGGAACAAGACCGCGCGCCGCACCGATTCGTCGTATTCGGCCTGCGCCACCAGTTCCACGCAGGGCGCGCTGCAACGGCCGATCTGGTACTGCAGGCACGGGCGCGAGCGGTTGCGGAACACGCTGTCCTCGCAGCTGCGCAGCTTGAACAGCTTGTGCATCAGGTTCAGCGTCTCGCGCACCGCGCCCACGCCCGGATACGGGCCGTAGTACCGCCCCGGTACGGAACGCGGGCCACGGTGCAGGGCAATGCGCGGCCATTGCTCGCGGGTGAGCAGCACCTGCGGGTACGTCTTGTCGTCGCGCAGGGACACGTTGTAGCGCGGCGCCAGCGACTTGATCAGCTGGTTCTCCAGCAGCAGCGCCTCGGCCTCGGTGCGGGTGACGGTCACGTCCATCCGCGCCACCTGCGAGAGCATCATCATGATGCGCCGGCTCTTCGGCGAGCCGTTGAAATAGCTGCCCACGCGCTTGCGCAGCGCACCGGCCTTGCCGACGTACAACAGCGTGTCGTCGGCCGCGTACATGCGATAGACGCCCGGCGCAGTACTCAGCGCCGCCGCATACGCCCTGCCGTCGAACCCGCTTGTCGCCGCGCCGCTCATTCCTCGATCGGCACGTGGCCCAGTTCGCCGCTGACCGGGTCGAAACGCAGGATCGCGTGCGCGTCGGTCTCGGCGACCCACACCGCGCCCGCGGCCACCGCCAACGCGGCCGGGCCATGCAGGCGCCGCGGCAGGTTGACCGTGGACAGGTCGCCGCCACCCAGGCGCAGCATGCGCAGGCAACCGTTGCCGGCATCGGCGATCCACAGCAGCGGCGATTCGCTGCCCATCGCAATCGCCTGCGGGTACTGCAGTTGCGCGCGCACGCGCGGCCCGTCGGCATTGCCGGATTCCCACGGCCCCTGCCCCACCAGCGTCTGCACCACGTCGCCGCGCAGCTGCATCGAACGGATCGCCGACCCCAGCGCGTCGCAGACGTACAGCACCTGCTGCACCGCTACCACGCCGCAGGGCTGGGCGAACGCAGCCAGGTGGCCGCCGCCGTCGCGCACTTCCACGGCGCCCGCGCCCGCACGCCAGCGCAGCGAGCGGATGCCAAGGTCGTAGCTCCAGATGTGGTTGTCGCCGGCCATGGCGATATGCAGCTGGTTGTCGGCGATGGCGATGTCCAGCGGATGGTTCAGCGGACTGTCCCAGGGCTGCGACAGCACGCCGGCCACCGGGTCGCCGGCGCGCCCGGTGCCGCACAGCGTATCCACCTGTCCGCTCGGCAGGTGGATGCGTCGCAGGGCGTGGTTGCCGGTATCGGCGACGTAGAGCATCTCGCGCTCCAGCGCCAGGCCATGCGGCCGGTTGAAGGCCGCCTCGGCCGCGGGGCCGTTGACCAGGTCCGCACTGCCCACGCCGAACTGGCGCAGTACGCGGCCACCGTGGGTGCACTCCAGGATGCGGTGGTGGCCGGTATCGGCGACATAGAGCCGGTCGGCGCTGGCCGCCAGCCCCGCCGGAAAACGCAGCGGCAGGCGCGGCTCCACGTTGGTTTCCGGGACCGCGTGCAGGTCCTCGTCCAGCGGCCGCGCCAGTCCTTCGCACAATGCGTTGAGGTTGCGCTCCAGGTCGCCTGTCGCACCCACCAGGCGTTCGCGCTCCTGGCCCTGGGCGTCGATCAGCAGCAGGGTCGGCCATGCCTCGATACCGAAGCGGCGCCAGGCCTCCCATTGCGCGTCCAGCAGGATCGGCGCGGTGACGCCGTGACGGCGCAGCAGCTTCAAGGCAGGCTGCGGCTCGCGTTCGAAATCGAAGCGCGGGATCTGCACGACCAGCAGCTGCAGGCGCCCGGGATTGCGGGCCTGCCACTGCACTACCTCGAGCAGCCGCTGCACGCACCAGACCGAGGCGGCATTGACGAAGGCCAATACCAGCGGACGGCCCGCATGGTCCTGCAACGTGGACGGCGCCGCGTTGAGCCAGATGCCGGACTTGGGAAGATCCACCGCGGGCTGAGCGTTCATGGGCCGATTATGCCGGAGTCGGGCCGCGCCGACAGGCGCCGCACCGCTGCTTCGGCGGCAGCCTCCAGCAGCGCCCAGCTGTGCTCGAAATCCGTGTCATCGCCGTAATAGGGATCCGGCACCACGCTGGCGGTGGCGATGCCGGCCCAGGGCAGCAGCAACGCGGCCTTTGCGCGCGCCTCGGTCGGCGCCAACGCCAGCGCATCGTCCAGGTTGCTCGGGTCCGCGCACAGGATGTGGTCGAAACGCAGGAAGTCGGCGGGCTGCAGCTGGCGCGCGCGCAACCCGGAAATGTCCACGCCGTGCCGGCGCGCGCAGGCTACCGCCCGCGGGTCCGGCGCCTTGCCGTGGTGCCAACCGGCGGTGCCGGCCGAATCCACTTCGACCCGCCCGGCCAGCGGCGAGCGCTCGATCCGGGCGCGCAGGGCGCCCTCGCCCATCGGCGAGCGGCAGATGTTGCCCAGGCACACTACCAGCAGCTTCAACGGCCCTGCTCCAGCAGCATGACGGCGCGCGCGAGGTCTTCCGGGGTATCGATGCCCGGCGGGAACGGCTCGGGCGACAGGGCGACGGCGATGCGGAAACCCGCCTCCAGCACGCGCAGCTGTTCCAGCGATTCGATCTGCTCCAGCGTACCCGGCGGCATCGCCGCGAACTGCTGCAGGAAGCCGGCACGGTAGCCATAGATACCGATGTGGCGCAGCCATTGCGCCTGCGGCAGCTGCGCCGTCGAACGGGCGAAGGCGTCGCGGTGCCAGGGAATCGGCGCGCGGCTGAAGTACAGCGCGTCGCCCTGCGCGTTGCGCACCAGCTTCACCACGTTGGGATCGAACAGCGTCCCGGCGTCCTCCACGGGCGTGGCCAGGGTCGCCATCGGTGCGCCGCTGGCCGCCAGGGTCGCGGCGACCGTGCGGATGCCCGCCGCCGGCGCAAACGGTTCGTCGCCCTGCAGGTTGACCACGATCGCCTGCTCATCCCAGCCGGCGTGACGCGCGCACTCGGCCAGCCGGTCCGTACCCGAGGCATGGTCCTGGCGGGTCATCGCCACGCGTATGCCGTGCAGGCCATCGAGCGCATCGGCGATGCGGCTGTCGTCGGTGGCCACCCATACCTCACGGGCGCCGGCGGCGAGCGCGCGCCGCGCCACATGCACGACCATCGGCTGCCCGGCCAGCAAGGCCAGCGGCTTGCCCGGCAGGCGGGTGGACGCATGGCGCGCCGGGATCGCCACGACGAATTCAGGAACCGCGTTCATCTGCACTCCTTGCCCGCTCCGGGCACAACTTGATGGCTCCCCTCCAAGCGACGGCCGCAGGCGGTCCCGCAGGAGAGAAAGTCACGGATGAGAATAAGGGGCTGGAGCCGTCGCGACATACAGCAGCATGGCAGGGCTTCGACCGGGTTCGCACTTGCCCCGCACGCCCCTTGGCGGAAACCTGTCTTCCGCACCGGGTCCGGCAGTCCGCATCGCAGCCGGCGCATCTGGCGCCGCGTCCACATCGGGCGCGCCTCCCACAGAGGATCACGCCCGCGCCAGCTTGCCCAGCCGGTCCAGCAGCGCGACCCAGAACGCCGCCGGCAATTCGGCCTGCAATGGCACTGCATAGTGCCAGTCGGTGGCAAATGCCCTGCACTTCACCGCGTCCTTCTCGGTCATCAGCACCGGCAGTTCGCTGCCAAAGGACAGGTCCGATGCCTGATAGCGATGATGATCAGCGAACGCATGCGGCACCACGCCGATGCCGCGGGCGCGCAGCATCTGGAAGAAGCGCTGCGGATGCGCGATGCCGGCCACGGCATGCACGCGCTGCCCGGCGAATCCCTGCAGCGGGCGCTCGCGGCCACCGCGCAACGGACGCGCGCTGTCGATGCGCAGCTGCATCGTCCATTCGCCGAATCCCGATGCCGGCGGCGCCTGCCCGGCATCGCTGGCCTGCCCCAGGTTGACCACGCGGAAATCGCAGTCGCGCGCCCGCGCCACCGGTTCGCGCAGGGGACCGGCCGGCATCAGCAGGCCATTGCCATAGCGCCGCTGCGCGTCGACCACTTCGATCTCGATGTCGCGCGCCAGCCGGTAATGCTGCAGCCCGTCGTCGCAGACCACGACGTCGCAACCAGCCGCCAGCAGGGCCCGGGCCGCGGCGACGCGGTCCCTGTCCACGCGCACCGGTGCGCCGGTCTTCCAGGCGATCAGCACCGGTTCGTCGCCGCCCAGTCCCGGCGCCAGGTCCGGCGTGATCCAGCGGGCGGTGCCGGCATCGTCGCGGCCATAGCCGCGGCTGGCCACGCCCGGCTTCCAGCCGGCCTCACGCAGGCGCTCCACCAGCTCGATGGTCAACGGCGTCTTGCCGGTGCCGCCTGCGGTGATGTTGCCGACCACGATCACCGGCACGGGCACCTGGCGGCGGCGCAGCCAGCCGCGGCGGTACAGCCCGCGCCGCAGGCCGGCGACGGCGCCGTACAGCGGCGCCAGCAGGCGGGCCGTCCATGGCACCGGGGCGCCGTCATACCACCATGCCGGCGTCTGCGTTCCCTTGCCGGCCATCAGACCTGCCTTTCCCGGAACTGCATGCGGTAGAGGTGTTCGTACAGGCCACCCAGCGCCAGCAGTTGCTGGTGCGTGCCGCGCTCGACGATCCGCCCCTGGTCCATCACCAGCACCTGGTCGGCGTGTTCGATGGTGGACAGGCGGTGCGCGATCACCAGCGTGGTACGGTCGGGCATCAGCCGCTGCAGCGCATCCTGCACCAGCCGTTCGGATTCGTTGTCCAGCGCCGCGGTGGCCTCGTCCAGGATCAGGATCGGCGCGTCCTTGAGCATGGCGCGCGCGATCGCCAGGCGCTGGCGCTGGCCGCCGGACAGGCGTCCGCCCTTGGCGCCGACCTGCGCGTCCACGCCCTGCGGCAGCTGGTCGACGAACTCGCGCGCGTTCGCGCCGGCGATGGCCTGCTCCAGCTGCCCGGCACTGCGATCCTGGAGTTCGCCGTAGGCGATGTTCTGGGCGATGCTGCCGTCGAACAACACCACCTGCTGCCCGACCAGCGCGATCTGCCGGCGCAGATCGGCCAGGCGGTAATCCTGCACGGGATGGCCGTCGAGCAGGATCTGCCCGGATTCGGGCTCGTAGAAGCGGGGGATCAGCTTGATCAGGGTGGACTTGCCGCTGCCCGAGCGTCCGACGATCGCCGTCACCGTGCCCGGGCGCGCGACGAAGCTGACACCCTCCATCGCCGGCCGGGTCTGCCCGGGGTAACGCGCGGTGACCTCGCGGAATTCCAGCAATCCTTCGGCCCGCCGCAGTTCGAGAGTGCCCTTGTCCGGCTCGTCCTCGGCATCGAGCACCACGAACAGGCGCTGCGCCGAGGCGATGCCGCGCTGGGTCATGTTCTGCACATTGGTCAGCTGCTTGAGCGCGGGGATGATCGTCATCATCGCCAACATCAACGAAACGAAGTTGCCGACGGACAGGCGCCCGGCGGCGGCTTCATGGCCGGCGATCAGCAGCAGGACCGCCAGGCCCACCGCGCCGATCAGCTGCACCATCGCCGAGGAGATGCTGCGCGTGGCCTCGACCTTCATCGCCAGCTTCAGGTTGGTATCGGCCAACCCGCCGTAACGGTCCAGTTCGCTGCGCTGCGCGCCGTAGATCTTGACCTCCTGCTGGCTGGACAGGGTCTGGTCCGCGGCCTGCAGCAGTTCCGCACCGCTCTCCTGGATGCGGTGGCTGATGCTGCGGTAGCGCTTGGCGACCTTGTCCATCACCCACGCCAGCGGCGGCGCCAGCACGAAGATCGCCAGCGTCACCTGCCAGCTGTAGACGAACATCATCACCAGCGAGCCCAGCGCCTGCAGCGACTGCTGCAGCACCACCTTCATCGCGTCGACCGCGGCCTGCGCCACCTGGTCGCTGTCCGAACCCAGCCGCACCAGCATCGACGGCACCGGCTCGTTGTCGAACTGCAGCCCGGGCAGACGCAGGTACTTGCCCAGCACGCGCACGCGCAGATCGCGGGCGATGCTGCGCGCGGCCTTGCCCATGCCGATGTCGGTGAGGTAACCGGCGATGCCGCGCAACAGGAACAGGCCGACGATGGCCAGCGGCATCCACGGGTTGATGTCTTCCGGATTTACCAGGTTGTTGGTGATCGGGCTCATCAACGCCAGGAAACCCATTCCGGCACCGGCCTCGATCAACATGCCCAACAGGGCCATCAACAGCAAAACGCGATACGGCCGTGCGAAACCAAGCAGGCGCTTATATACCTGCCAAGGGCTTTGTTCGCTGGTCATCGCTGCACCTCCGGCGCGGTGGCGATCGCGATGCGGCGGAAGCCGAGCTGTCCCAGCGCATCCTGCACCGTCACCACGGCCTGGTAAGGCGTGCGCGCATCGGCGCGCAGCAGCACGGTCTGCTCGCGGTCGTCGCCGGCGACCTGGACGATGGTGCGCTTCACCGATTCCACGTCGGTGCGCAGCACCTCCTGGTCGTTGATGAAATAGCGGCCATCGGCGTTGACCAGCACGCTGAGCGAGCGCGGCGGCTCGGCGCTGTGCTGGTCGCTGGCGGTCGGCAGTTGCACCTGCAGGGTGGAGCGCGCGTCGAAGGTGGTGGTGATCACGAAGAAGATGATCAGCACCAGGATCACGTCGATCAGCGGCACAAGATCGATATGCGGCTCTTCCTGGGCCCGGTCGTTGCGGATGCGCATGCGGGGTCAGGCCTTGGCCGCTGCCGCTGTCGGCGGGGCCGGCCTGGCGGCGGCCATCACCGCCGGACGGCCGTCGAGCGTATCCAGCAGCGCGCCGGCTTCATGTTCCATCTCGATCACGTAGCCATCGACGCGCGCGCGGAAATAGCGGTGGAACATCAGTGCGGGGATCGCCACGATCATGCCGGTGGCGGTGCACACCAAGGCCTTGCCGATACCGCCGGCCAGTTGGTTAACGTCGCCCACGCCATGGTCGAGGATGCCAAGGAACATCTGGATCATGCCGATCACCGTGCCCAGCAGGCCGAGCAGCGGGCCCGCCGAGGCGATGGTGCCCAGCGCGTTGAGGTAACGCCCCAGCCGGTGCACCAGGTGACGGCCGGTGTCCTCGATGCGTTCGCGGATCTGGTCGCGCGGACGGTTGCGGGCTTCCAGCGCCGCGGCCAGCAGCGCACCCAGCGGCGAATTCGCGCGCAGCGATTCGATGTGGGAGGCATCCAGCTTGCCGCGCGCCGCCCAGTTGCGGACTTCCTGCCCCAGGCCGGGCGGCAGCACTTCGTTACGCCGCAGGCTCCAGAAGCGCTCCAGGACGATCGCCAAAGCCAGCACACCCAACAGCAGCAGCGGCACCATTGGCCAACCGCCGGCCTTGACCAGTTCCCACACGTTTCAACCCTCCGGCGCGACGGCCGTGTTTTCGTCCTCCGATAGGATAACAGCCGCCCGCGCCCGCCCAGCAGCATCCCAGAGGCGCCGACGCCACGGGCGGCGTTCGCGTACCTGCAGGCCCTGCTCTCCCAGCCAGAGCCTGACTGCGCCGCTCTCGGGAGTCGCCAACACCTCGGCACCCGCCCTGCGCCAGCGCTCCACCACCTCCGGCCGGGGATGGCCAAACCGGTTGCCATGGCCGGCCGACACCAGCACCAGCCGCGCCTGCGTGGCCGCCACGAACCCTGGCAGCGACGAGCCTCCGCTGCCATGGTGCGGCGCCAGCACCACATCGGCCCGCAGCGATGGCCGCTGTCGCCGCACCAGCCCGGCCTCGATGACTTCGCCGATGTCCCCGGCCAGCAGCACCGCACCGTGGCGGGACCCTATCCGCAGCACGCAACTGGACTCGTTGCGCAGATAGGGAAAGCCGGCATGCGGATGCAGGTACTGGAAATGCACGCCGTCCCACTGCCAGTGCAGGCCTGCACCGCAATCGCGGGCCGCCATCGCCGGCTGTATGCCCGGTGGTGCGTGCCAGACCATGACCGGCACTGACCTGCGGACGGCATTGGCACCGCCGGCGTGATCGTTGTCGCCATGGCTGATGACCACGGCATCGAGCCGGCTCACTCCCAGGGCATGCAGGGCCGGTATGACAACCCGTTCACCCGCATCGAAGCCATCGCGGACCGCCGGTCCTGCGTCGTAGAGCAGGCGGTGGCCACGGGTGCGCACCAGGACCGACAGCCCCTGCCCCACGTCGAGCAGCACCAGTTCGACTTCGCCGTACCGTGGAAGCTCACGCACCGGCCACAACAAGGGCAGCCATAGCAGCACGGCCAGCCCCTTGCCCGGAATTCCACGCGGAAGCAGCAGCCACACCGCGCCGAGCAGGGCGAACGGCAATGCCATGCTTCGCGCTTCGGGCAGCCACCACAATGCAAAGCGGCTCCCTCCCAGCCACGACAGCCCTGACCAGCTCGATTCGAAGCACCACGCCGATACACGCCATGGCCAGCTGCCGGCGCCGGGCAGCACCGCTTCCAGCCCTGTTCCGAGCAGTGCCAGCGGTACCACCACCAGACTCCACCAGGGAATCGCCACCAGATTCGCTAGCGGCCCGGCGAGCGAAGCCTGGTCGAACAGAATCGTGGTGAACGGCAGCAACCCCACGGTCGCCACCGACTGGGCGGAAAGGAATCCGCGCAGCCAGTGCATGCGCTCGGGCAGACACCAGACCAGCCAGGCCACGCCCGCGAAACTCAGCCAGAACCCCGCCGTCAGCATCGCCAGCGGATCCCAGCCCAGCACCGCCAGGGCCGCCAGCGCCAGCGAGCCGGCCACGCGGGTGGGGCGGCGGCCCAGTCTCGCCAATGCCACCACGGCCACCATCAGTACCGTGCGCACCGTCGGCAGGGCAAAGCCCGCCACCGCCGCGTAGCCTGCGGCGCCGGCCACGGCGGCGATGGCCGCGGCATGGGAACGGGGACAGCAGCGCCCCAGCCAGGGCAGCAGCCACCACGCTCCGGATGCGGCCAAGGCGACGAATCCAGCGACCATGCCGACGTGGAAGCCGGAAATCGCGATCAGGTGGGTCAGGCCGGTTGCGCGCAGCATGTGCCAGTCGCCATCGTCCAGCGCCCGGGTGTCGCCTACCGCGAGGGCCCGCACATAGCGCGAACCGGATGTGCCAACGGCGGCGTCGATCCGTCCGGCCATGCGTTCACGCCATGCGTCGATTCCCCCCGGCACCGCCAGTTGCTTCCCGCTTCCGTCCGCAATCAGTCCGGTGGCGGAGATCCGCTGCGCCAGTGCGTTGCGCTCCGCGTCGAAGCCCCCGGGATTGGCAAGCCCGCGCGGCGCACGCAGCCGCACCTGGAACCGCCAGCGCGAACCGGCATGCACCGCCAGCCTCGGCCCCGGCTGCGCGCTCCCGAAATCGTCGTACCACGCCAGTTGCAGCAGGCGCCCCCGCACCGCGCCTGGCTGGGCAGCATCGTCGTCGACCCGGAAGCGGAAACGCGTCCGGTTGGATTCCACTTCGGGCAGGGACACTACGTTTCCGGCGATGACGGCCTCGCCGCGCTCCAGCGCTGGCGGCAACTGCGCCTGCAGCGCCCAGCCGGCATGCAGCGCGGCCCAGCCGGCACCTGCCAGCAACGCGCCGCACCAGGGCACCCGGCTCATACCCCAGAACACCAGCCCGGCCAGCAACATCATCCAGCGCAACCAGGAGGGTGGCAGGGTCGGTGCCCACAACGCCACGCCGATGCCCGCGAGAAAACAGACCGCGACGGCCTTGCCCAGCAGTGGAAAAGCCATCGCCAGGTCCCGTCGTCGCCATGCCAGAACGAAACATCGGCTGACCCGCTCCCGCATCACCCGCCCCATCTACCGGTTCGCCCCCATGCTGCCGGGACGACGAGACGAGAGCTGTAGGCCAGTCACGCATCCGGAGCGCAGGGAAAGCCGCGCGGAAGCCTTCACTCCCGGAGCCGCAGCGGCAGCTGACCGCCCGTCGGCAACCATGTTCCCCGGAAATGCCAGCGCGGAACATCGCCCAAAAGAAAAGCGGGCCAGAGGCCCGCTTTCCCGGATGAAGCGCAGGTGCCCAGGCTTATTCGGCCGGGGTGCCCTCGCCTTCCTCGACGGCCTTCATCGACAGGCGGATACGACCCTGCTTGTCCACTTCCAGCACCTTGACCTTGACCACGTCGCCTTCCTTCAGCTTGTCGCCGACCTTCTCCACGCGCTCGCTGGAGATCTGCGAGACGTGCACCAGGCCGTCCTTGCCCGGAAGGATGGTGACGAACGCACCGAAGTCCATGATCTTGGCGACCTTGCCTTCGTAGATGCGGCCCGGCTCGACGTCCGAGGTGATCTGCTCGATGCGGCGCTTGGCTTCCTGCGCGGCGGCGTTGTTCACCGAGGCGATGGTGATGGTGCCGTCGTCCTGGATGTCGATCTGGGTGCCGGTTTCCTTGGTGATCGCCTGGATCACCGAACCGCCCTTGCCGATCACTTCGCGGATCTTGTCCGGGTGGATCTTGATGGTCAGCAGGCGCGGGGCATAGTCGCTCAGCTCCTCGCGCGGCGCGGTCAGCGCCTTGGCCATTTCGCCGAGGATGTGCAGGCGGCCGGCCTTGGCCTGCTGCAGCGCCTGCTTCATGATCTCTTCGGTGATGCCTTCGATCTTGATGTCCATCTGCAGCGCGGACACGCCTTCGGAGGTACCGGCGACCTTGAAGTCCATGTCGCCCAGGTGGTCTTCGTCACCCAGGATGTCGCTCAGCACGACGAAACGGTTGTCTTCCTTCACCAGGCCCATGGCAATGCCCGCCACCGGCGCCTTGACCGGCACGCCGGCATCCATCAGCGCCAGCGAGGAACCGCACACCGAAGCCATCGACGAGGAGCCGTTGGATTCGGTGATTTCCGACACCACGCGGATGGTGTACGGGAATTCCTCGATGGTCGGCATCACCGCCAGCACGCCGCGCTTGGCCAGGCGGCCGTGGCCGATCTCGCGGCGCTTGGGCCCCATCATGCGGCCACACTCGCCCACCGAGTACGGCGGGAAGTTGTAATGGAACAGGAAGTTTTCCTTGTACTCGCCGGCGACGGCATCGATGATCTGGCCGTCGCGGGCGGTGCCCAGGGTGGTGACCACGATGGCCTGGGTCTCACCACGGGTGAACAGCGCCGAGCCGTGGGTGCGCGGCAGCACGCCGGCCTTCACGCTGATCGGGCGCACGGTGTCCAGGGCGCGGCCGTCGATGCGGACCTTCGTGTCCAGCACCGAGTTGCGCATGGTGCTGTATTCCAGCTCGCCGAATTCCTTGGACAGCTCGGCCGGGTTCCAGCCCTCGGCAGCGACACGGCCGGCCAGCTGCTCGGTCACGTCCTTCTTGATCGCGGCGATGGCGTCGCGGCGCTGCAGCTTGTCGCGCACCTGGAAGGCGGCGGCCAGCTGGGTGCCGACGGCTTCCTTCAGCGCGGAGATCAGCGCTTCGTTCTTGGCCGGGGCGACCCAGTCGCTCGGCTTGGTGCCGGCTTCGACGGTCAGCTCGTTGATCGCGTTGATGACCTTCTGCATCTCGCGGTGACCGAAGGTCACGGCGCCCAGCATCACCTCTTCGGACAGCAGCGCGGCTTCGGACTCGACCATCAGCACGGCGTTGGCGGTACCGGCCACGACCAGTTCCAGCTGCGATTCCTTCAGTTCCGACACGGTCGGGTTGAGGATGTACTCGCCGTTCTTGTAGCCGACCTTGGCGGCGCCGATCGGGCCCTTGAACGGGGTGCCGGCCAGCGACAGCGCGGCCGAGGCGCCGATCAGGGCGGCGATGTCACCGTCCACTTCCGGGTTCAGCGACATCACCGTGGCGATGATCTGCACTTCGTTCTTGTAGTCTTCCGGGAACAGCGGGCGGATCGGGCGGTCGATCAGGCGCGAGATCAGCGTCTCCTTCTCCGTCGCGCGGCCTTCGCGCTTGAAGAAGCCACCCGGGATGCGGCCACCGGCGTAGAACTTTTCCTGGTAATCAACGGTCAGCGGGAAGAAGTCCTGGCCTTCGCGCGCGCTCTTGGCGGCGACGGCAGTGACCAGCAGCACGGTGTCGTCCATCTTGACGATGACGGCGCCGCTGGCCTGACGGGCGACTTCGCCGGTCTCAAGCGTGACGGTGTGCTTGCCGTACTGGAAGGTTTTGGTGATTTTTGCCACGGAGGGTGTCCTTGGGGATGCTGTCTGCGAATGGACCGTCGGCGACCCTTGTCGCCAGCGGGCGGCCGGTTGTTCCGGCCCGGGAATACTGTTGAACCGCAAAAACAAAACCGCGGCGCATCGCTGCGCCGCGGAGGGGTTGCTGCTTAGCGACGCAGGCCAAGCTTTTCGATCAGGCCCTTGTAGCGCTCGACGTCCTTCTTCTTCAGGTAGTCGAGCAGGCTGCGGCGGCGGTTGACCAGCTGCAGCAGGCCGCGGCGGCTGTGGTGATCCTTTTTGTGGAGCTTGAAGTGTTCGGTCAGCTGCTCGATGCGGGCGGTCAGCAGGGCCACCTGGACTTCCGGCGAACCGGTGTCGTTGGCGCCGCGCTTGTTGTCTTCAATAACTTTCTGGGTGTCGATCGACATGATGTTTTCTCTGGATGCGTGGCCGGCAGGAACGTGCTGATGACGCACCGCGCAGCTCGCCGTTTAAGGAAGGCGGCCCGCCGACGGCGGACCGGTGCCCGACAAAGGGCCGCAGAATTGTAACGATCCGCGCCTGCCGCCACAAGGCGCAGCGTGTTTCCGCCCGCAGGCCGCGGCCGGTCAGAGGTTGAAACGGCGCTGCGGCGCCAGCATCCCGGCGGCATCCACCTGCCCCAGCCCGAGCGCCTTGCCGTCGTCGGCGAATACCGCCACCAGCCCGTGCGGCCATGCCGGCTCGCGCAGCCGCTGCCCCATGCAGAAGCGTTGCGCGCGGGCGGCGTCCAGCTCGACCCGGCCGAAATGGCTCAGCCCGGCGTCCAGCGGCAGCAGCCAATCCAGCAGGGCCGCATCGTCCCCGCCTTCAGCCACGGTGCGCAGTTCATCCAGGCCGATCATGCGTGGCGACAGGAACGGCTCCACCCACAACCGGCGCAGCGCGGTGATGTGGGCACCGCAGCCCAGCCGCTCGCCCAGGTCGCGGGCGATGCTCCGGATGTAGGTGCCCGAACCGCAGGTCACGCGCAGGCGCAGCCGTTCCGGCTGCTGTTCCAGCACCTCGATGGACTGCACGTGGACATCCCGCTCCGGCGCCTCGATGGCCTCGCCGCGGCGCGCCTTCACATACAGCGGCTCGCCGCCCTGCTTCAGCGCCGAGTAGATGGGCGCGCGCTGGCGGATGTGCCCGGTCAGCGGCTCCAGTGCCTGGCGCAGCGCCTGCGCGTCGATGGCCGGCACCGGGCGCTGCCGCAGCACCGCGCCGTCGGCATCATCGGTATCGGTGGTCGCGCCCAGAGCGATCTCCGCGTCGTAGGCCTTGGCCGACCCCAGCAGCAGGCCGGCGATCTTGGTCGCCTCGCCGAAGCACAGCGGCAGCAGGCCGGTGGCCAGCGGGTCGAGGCTGCCGGTATGCCCGCCCTTCTCCGCCCGGAACAGGCGCCGCGCCACCTGCAGCGCGGTGTTGGAGCTCATGCCGGCGGGCTTGTCGAGCAGGACGATGCCATCCAGGCGGCGGAATTGGATACGGGGACGCATGGAACACCCTTCTCGGGCCGGCGCGGTCGTCCGCATGCCGGCGGGAACAGGAGGAAACCGGCACCCTGCCGCCAGCAGGACCGGAAGCGACGGATGTCGTGAGGTAAAAAGAGGATGCCCAGCCGGGATGGCCGGCGCAATGCCGGTCCGGACCGGACTTATTTGTCGTCGGCGTCGCCGCCGGCCTGGGCCGCCTGCGTATCCGGCAGGTCGCGCAGCAGGTTGTCGATGCGCTCGCCGCGGTCCACCGAGTCGTCGTAGTGGAAATGCAGCTCCGGCACATGGCGCAGCTTCATCGCCCGGGCCAGGCCCATGCGCAGCTCGCCAGCCAGCTCGCGCAGGCCCTTGACCGCCTCGACCGAACGCTCCGGCATCAGCGCGGTGACGAACACCTTGGCATGGGCCATGTCGCGGGTGACTTCCACGTCCGAGACGCTGACCGACGGCAGCCCATGCTCGCGCACGGCGGCATGCACCAGCGTGCCCAGATCGCGGCGGATCTGCGCGGAAACTCGGTCGGTACGGTGGAAAGTCTTGGGCACGGAATCTCGCTCGTCTGGTTGCTGCGGGGGAAAGCGCGGCCGGCCCGCGTCGTGCGGGCCGGCCGGTACTGCGTTGTTACAGGGTGCGCGGCACTTCGATGCGCTCGAAGCATTCGATCTGGTCGCCGGCCTTGACGTCGTTGTAGGCCTTCACGCCGATACCGCACTCGGTACCGTTGCGGACCTCTTCCACGTTCTCCTTGAAGCGGCGCAGCGATTCCAGTTCGCCTTCGAACACCACCACGCTGTCGCGCAGCACGCGGATCGGCTTGTTCCGCTTGACCACGCCCTCGATGACCATGCAGCCGGCAATGGCGCCCAGCTTCGAGCTGCGGAAGACATCGCGGACCTCGGCGATACCGATGATCTCTTCGCGGATCTCCACGCCCAGCAGACCCGAAGCCACCTGCTTCACCTGGTCGATCACGTCATAGATGATCGAGAAGTAACGCAGGTCGATGCCGTTGGATTCGATGATGCGACGGGCCGAAGCATCCGCGCGCACATTGAAGCCGATGACCGTCGCCTTGGAGGCCGCCGCCGAATTGGCGTCCGACTCGGTGATGCCGCCCACGCCGGAATGGATCACGTTGATCCGGATTTCGTCATTGGACAGCCCCACCAGCGACTGGCTCAGCGCCTGCACCGAGCCCTGGACGTCGGCCTTGATCAGCAGGTTCAGCACCTGCTGGCCTTCGCCCTTGCCCATCTGCGCCATGATGTCTTCCATGCGGCTGCCCGCCGTGGCGACCAGGCGCGACTCGCGGCGCTTGGTCTCGCGCTGCTGCGCCACGTCCTTGGCCAGGCGCTCGTCCTCGACGACCACGAAGTCGTCGCCGGCGTCCGGCACGCCGGACAGGCCCAGCACCTGCACCGGGATCGACGGGCCGGCCTCGGCAACCTGCCGGCCGGTTTCGTCGAACAGTGCGCGCACGCGGCCGTACTGGATGCCGCACACCAGGTAGTCGCCCTTCTTGAGCTGGCCCTGCTGCACCAGCACCGTCGCGACCGGGCCACGGCCCTTGTCCAGCGAGGATTCGATGACCACGCCGGCGGCGCGGCCTTCGGCCACGGCCTTCAACTCCAGCAGTTCGGCCTGGATCGAAATCGCATCCAGCAGGTCGTCGATGCCCTGGCCGGTCTTGGCCGAGATCTCCACCATCTGCGTGTCGCCACCGAAATCCTCGGCCACGACCTGCTCGGCGAGCAGTTCGTTCTTGACCCGCATGGGGTCGGCCGACGACTTGTCGATCTTGTTGATCGCCACCACGATCGGCGCGTTGGCCGCGCGGGCGTGCTGGATGGCTTCCCTGGTCTGCGGCATGACGCCGTCGTCGGCCGCCACCACCACCACCACCACGTCGGTCAGCTGCGCGCCGCGGGCGCGCATCGAGGTGAACGCGGCGTGGCCCGGGGTGTCGAGGAAGCTGATCACGCCCTTCGGCGTCTCCACGTGGTACGCGCCGATGTGCTGGGTGATGCCGCCGGCTTCGCCATTGGCGACCTTGGTGCGGCGGATGTAGTCCAGCAGCGAGGTCTTGCCGTGGTCGACGTGGCCCATGATGGTGACCACCGGCGGACGCGGCACGGCGTCGCCCTGGTCGACATCGGTAATGGCCAGCAGCGCGTCTTCGGCATCGTTGTTGCCGGCACGCACCACCTTGTGGCCGAGCTCCTCGGTCACCAGCGCGGCGGTGTCGTGGTCGATGGACTGGGTGATGGTCGCCATCACGCCCATCTTGAACAGCGCCTTGACCACCTCACCGCCCTTCAGCGCCAGCTTCTGCGCCAGATCGGCCACGGTGATGGTGTCGCCGATGGCGACCTCGCGCACCACCGGCGCGGTCGGACGCTCGAAGCCATGGCTGCCGCCACCGCCGCGGGACTGCTCGTTGCCGCGACGCCCCTGCGGCGCACGCGCGCCCGGACGGCCACGCGAATTGCTGTTGTTGCCGCGGCGGGCGCGGTCGGACGGCGACAGGTGCAGCTGACCGCCGAAGCGCTTGCCACCCTCATCCTCCGACTGACCGCCACGGGACTTGTTGCCCGGCTTGGCATGTGCGCTGCCGCGCTCGTCGCGCGCAGGTGCCGGCGCCGGCGTCGCAGGACGCGGCGTGGCCGAGGTGTTGCGCGCAGGACGCGGCGTCAGCGTCTCGATGATCGGCTGCCTGACGGCCGGCGCCGCAGGCGCAGCCTTGGCTGCTTCAGCCGCCTTGGCAGCATCCTCCGCGGCCTGGCGCTCGGCTTCCACGCGCTCGCGCTCGGCATCCTCGACCGCCTTCTGGCGTGCCACGATCTCCTCGTCGCGCGCACGGTCCTTCTCGGCCAGCATGCGCTGCTCGTCGAGGTTGCGCTGGCGCGACTCCTCGAGCTTGCGCAGGATCTCGGCGCGCTCGGCATTCGCATCCATCGGCGCACCGGCAGCCGGCTTGACGTAGGTACGCTTCTGGCGCACCTCGACATTGACCGTGGTCTTGCTGCGGCCGGCATTGACGGTCACTTCCTGCTGCGTACGGCGGCTCAGGGTGATCTTCTTCGGCGCGGCGTCAGCCTCGTCGGCGACCTGCTCGTCCTTGCCGTGCGAACGGCGAAGGAAACCGAGCAGCTTCACTTTCTCGGCGCTGGTCACGACCTGGTCGGGACCGCTGAACTTCATGCCGGCCTGGGCCAGCTGTTCCAGCAGTTTCTCCACCGGCGTGTTGACCAGTTGGGCGAGCTTGCGGATGGTGGTTTGCTGCGACATTCGGATCCTATGATCTTGTTGGCGCCCCCTCGATACGGACGAAGGCAGCGCGGAGTCTACGCCCTGAGCGGCTCAGGGCACTGTTCATCGCTGGCTCATTCGCCGCGCTCCAGACGGGCGATCTCCTCGGCGCGGGCGGCCAGGACCAGCGCCGCTGCGCGTTCCAGGTCCATGCCTTCGATGCCGAACTCCAGGATCTCGTCGGCAGCCAGGTCCGACAGATCCTCACTCGTGCGCACGCCGTTGCCGGCCAGCGCATAGGCCGTTGCCTCGTCCATGCCCGGCAGTGCCAGCAGGTCCTCGGCCGGCACGCCTTCCTCGGCGCCCTCTTCCACTGCCAGCGCTTCGTTCAGCAGTGCATCGCGGGCGCGGGCACGCAGTTCCTCGACGATGTCCTCGTCGAAGCCCTCCACCGCCAGCAGCTCGCCGATCGGCACGTAGGCGATTTCCTCGACGGTGCTGAAGCCCTCGCTGACCAGGATGCCGGCGATTTCCTCGTCCACTTCCAGCTTGTCCATGAACAGCTGGCGGGCGACGGTCTGCTCGGCTTCCGACTTGGCGGTGACCTGGTCCTGGGTCATCACGTTGAGCTGCCAGCCGGTCAGGCGGCTGGCCAGGCGCACGTTCTGGCCGCCCTTGCCGATGGCCTGGGCCAGGCGCTCTTCGGCCACGGCCAGGTCCATCGAGTGCCTTTCCTCATCGACGATGATGGACTGCACCTCGGCCGGCGCCATCGCGTTGATGACGAAATTGGCCGGATTCTCGTTCCACAGCACGATGTCCACGCGCTCGCCGTTGAGCTCGTTGCTCACGGCCTGCACGCGTGAACCGCGCATGCCGATGCAGGCGCCGATCGGGTCGGTACGGCTGTCGTGGGCGATGACGGCGATCTTGGCGCGGTCGCCCGGATCGCGGGCGCAGGCCTTGATCTCGACCAGGCCCTGGCCGACTTCCGGCACTTCCAGCTTGAACAGCTCGATCATGAATTCCGGCGCGGCGCGGCTGATGAACAGCTGCGGGCCGCGCGGCTCGGAACGCACTTCGGCCAGGTAACCGCGCACGCGGTCGCCGGCACGCAGCACATCGCGCGGAATGCCCTTGTCCTTCGGAATGAAGGCCTCGGCATTTCCGCCCAGATCGACGTAGATGTTGCCGCGCTCGGCGCGCTTGACCACGCCGGTCACCAGTTCGCCGACGCGATCCTTCCACGCGTCCACGACCTGCTGGCGCTCGGCTTCGCGCACGCGCTGCACGATCACCTGCTTGGCGGCCTGCGCGGCGATGCGACCGAAGTCGGGGTTCTCGATCTGCTCCTCGATGTAGTCGCCGATCTCGACGCCATCGGCCTCGTCGATCGCGTCCATCATGCGGATCTGGCGGTCCGGCGATTCCATCACCACGTCGTCGGCCACGACCTCCCAGCGACGGAAGGTCTCGTAGCTGCCGTCCTTGTGGTCGATCGATACACGCGCCAGCACGTCCTGGTCCGCATAGCGCTTCTTCGCCGCCGAGGCGAGCGCGGCCTCGATCGCATCGAAGATCACTTCGCGCGGCACGCCTTTCTCATTGGCGACCGCGTCGACTACCAGCAGAAGTTCCTTGCTCATCGGCTTACTCCGCGCGCGGCTTTCGGGCCGCGGTTTCGTTATTGGATTTGTTCTTGGCCGCGCCGCCCTGCTTGGGGGCCGGACCGGTCGGTTTGGTCGGAGCCAGGCCAAGCGCGGCCCAGTCCGGAATGATGCGCGCCTTGTCGATGTTGTCGAAGGCGGCCACGAAAGGCCTGCCATCGACGACGAAGGTCACGGTGCCGGCGCCGGCATCCACTGCAGCGATCTCGCCCTGCAGGCGGCGGCGATTCTCCTGCGGCAGCTTCAGGCCCACCTTTGCGGACTGGCCCAGGTGCTGCTCGAAGTGCTCCAGCGTGAACAGCGGGCGATCCACGCCCGGCGAGGACACTTCCAGCGTGTAATTGCCGCTGATCGGATCCTCGACGTCCAGCTGCGCGGACACCTCGCGGCTCACCCGCTCGCAGTCGTCGATGTTGACCATGCGCTCGGGCTGCTCGGCCAGCGGCACGTCGATGTACAGACGCAGCGTCGCGCCGCCCGGCGCCGGCAGATACTCGGCACCCAGCAGGTCCAGGCCGAGCGCCTGCACGGTGGGGCCCAGCAGATTAGCGATTTCAGTAGCCTTGTCGCTCACAGCCTGCCTTGATTTCGATGATGGGGAACGGGAAAACCCAGCCGGACTTTTCGTTTTGCGGAAACAACAAAGGGCCCGACTGGGCCCTTTGTCCGATATGAATCCGGTGACTGGATTCCGGTTGCAGGAACGGAAGCAATCGTTCCTACGAGCCCAGATTCAGCCTTCGACAACAAATTGTTGAAGAAGGCCGGAACTGGTAGCGGGGGCAGGATTTGAACCTGCGACCTTCGGGTTATGAGCCCGACGAGCTGCCAGACTGCTCCACCCCGCAGCAGAAGCGGAATTATGAAGTAATTGGACCGTTACCGCAAGTCTTTTTTACCTCATTGTTTCAGGAGACCCGAGGGTTCCACTGAAACCCGGAACGATTCCGTTCCGGTCGGCCATCTTCCGATGGCCCGGCGATACCGGCTTGCCGGCGTCACCATCAACTCAGGGCGCGCATATTACATGAATCGCGCCGTTTTGTATCGCTTTTTATGACAAATGTGCAAATGCGTTGCGCATCCAGGCCAACAGCGGCCCCAAGGCCACCGGCAGCACCAGCAGTGCCACGCAGTTCACGCCCAGCACGATGCCCAGGATGCGGTCATTGTTGCGCGGCAGCGGCTCGCCCACCGGCTCGTCGAAATACATGACCTTGACCACGCGCAGGTAGTAGAAGCAGCCCACCACCGCACTGATCACGGCCAGGATCACCAGCCACAGCAGGCCGCCATTGACCGCGGCGCCCAGCACCGCCAGCTTGGCCCAGAAGCCCAGGAACGGCGGGATGCCGGCCAGCGAGAACATGGCGCACAGCATCAGCCCGGCCATCCACGGGTTGCGTGCGTTCAGGCCCTTGAAGTCGTCGATGCTCTCGGCCTCGAAGCCGGCGCGCGACAGGGCGATGATCACGCCGAAGGCCGCGGTGGACATGATCGCGTAGGCCACGGCGTAGAACATCGCCGCCGAGTAGCCCGCCGCGCCGCCGCCGGCCACGCCCATCAGCAGGAAGCCAATATGCGAGACGGTCGAATAGGCCAGCATGCGCTTGAGGTTGACCTGGGCGATGGCCATCAGGTTGCCGACCACCAGCGACAGCGCCGACAGGCCCGTCAGCACGTACTGCAGCTCGGTCGACAGCGGACCGACGCCGGCTTCCAGCAGGCGATAGGCCATGCCGAACGCGGCCAGCTTCGGCGCCGAGCTGATGAACAGCGCGATCGGCGCCGGGGCGCCCTGGTAGACGTCCGGCAGCCACATGTGGAACGGCGCGGCGCCGAGCTTGAAGGCGACGCCGGCGACCATGAACACCGCGCCGGTCAGCAGCAGCATGCGTTCGTCCGAATGCGCGGCGGCAGCGTGGATCACGTCCAGGTGCAGCGAGCCGGTGGCGCCGTAGATCAGCGACATGCCGTACAGCAGCAGGCCCGAAGCCAGCGAGCCGAGCACGATGTACTTCATGCCCGCTTCGGCGGCCAGCTTGTTCTCGCGGTTGCTGGCGACCAGCGCGTAGGAGCACAGCGCCAGCAGTTCCAGTCCCAGGTAGACCATCAGCAGGCTGCCGGCCGAAACCAGGATCATCATGCCCGCCGTGGCGAACAGGATCAGCACCGCGATCTCGCCCTGGTACAGGCTGCGCTCGCGCAGATAGCTCCAGCCGTAGATCAGGGTCAGGCCGCTGACCAGCACCACCACGGTCTTCATGATGTCGGCGGCGTTGTCGCGGATGAACATGCCATGGAACGCCTCGCCCTGCCCGCCCACGCCGCCCAGCAGCAGCGCGAAGGCGATGGCGAGGATGGCGACCGACAGGAAGTGGGTCCAGACCTTGTGGCGGTTGCTGATGAACAGGTCGAGGATCAGCAGGGCGAAGGCCCCGCCGATCACCACCAGTTCTGGCAGCAGCGGCGGGAGGTCGGCGGCGGTCAACGGCAGTAGCGTCGGCGTTGTCATCATCAAATCCTGGAATCAATACTCTCGACGGGGCCGCTTACAGCAGCTTGCTCGATGCGATCTGCATCGCCAGCTTGGCGATGGAGGGCTCCATCAGTTCGGTCAGCGGCCGCGGATACACGCCCAGTGCCAGCGTACCGACGGCGAACACGCCCAGCACCAGCCATTCGCGCCCGTTGATGTCCTTCATCTCGGCCACGTGGGCATTGCCCACCTCGCCGAAGAACACGCGCTTGTACAGCCACAGCGAATAGGCCGCGCCGATGATCAGCGTCGTGGCAGCGCCCAGCGCCACCAGCGGCTCCCACTGGAAGCTGGCCAGCACCACCATGAACTCGCCGACGAAACCGCTGGTGCCCGGCAGGCCGGAGTTGGCCATGAAGAACAGCAGCGCGAAAGCGGCGAACCACGGCATCACGTTGACCACGCCGCCGTAGTCGGCGATGCGACGGGTATGCAGGCGGTCGTAGAGCACGCCGATGCAGGAGAACATCGCGCCGGACACGAAGCCGTGCGAGATCATCTGCACCATCGCACCCTGCAGGCCCAGGCGCGCGGCATCGGCATTGCCGGCCTCGCGCACCAGCCACAGGGCGGTGAAGGTGCCCAGGGTAACGAAGCCCATGTGCGCGACCGAGGAATAGGCCACCAGCTTCTTCATGTCGTCCTGCACCAGCGCCACCAGGCCGACGTAGATCACCGCCACCAGCGACAGCGCGATCACCAGCCAGGCCCACTCGGCGCTGGCGTCCGGCACGATCGGCAGGTTGAAGCGCAGGAAACCGTAGCCGCCGATCTTCAGCGCAATGGCGGCCAGGATCACCGAACCGGCGGTCGGCGCTTCCACGTGCGCGTCCGGCAGCCAGGTGTGCACCGGGAACATCGGCACCTTGACCGCGAAGGCGATCAGGAACGCGAAGAATATCCACGTCTGCTCCCGCGCCGACAGCTGCAGCTGATACAGGTCGGCCAGCTGGAAGCTGCCGCCCTTGATGTACAGGTAGATCAGCGCCACCAGCATCAGCACCGAACCGAGGAAGGTGTACAGGAAGAACTTCAGCGCGGCGTAGATGCGGCGCGGGCCACCCCAGACGCCGATGATCAGGAACATCGGGATCAGCATGGCTTCGAAGAACACGTAGAACAGCATCGCGTCGGTGGCGGCGAAGATGCCCACCGTCACGCCTTCCAGGATCAGGAAGGCGGCCACGTACTGGTTCACGCGCTTGTCGATCACGCCCCAGGCGCCGATCAGCGCCAACACGCCCACCAGGGTGGTCAGCAGCACCAGCGCGATGGCGATGCCGTCGACGGCCAGGTTGTAGCCGATGCCGTAGGCCGGGATCCAGGGGTGCTGCTCGACGAACTGCATCACCTCGGCGGCGGCGCGGTCATAACCGGCGAGCAGGCCGAGGCTCAACAGGAAGGTGAGCAGTGCCACCGCCAGGGACGCCCATCGGGCGGCCTGGGCGTTGCGCACGGCAAGAATCAACGCACCGCCGAGGATCGGCAGCCAGATGAGGATACTGAGTAGGGGCCAGTTCGACACGTCTTCTTATTCCGTACAGGTCAACGCCAGAAATGCATCAGCAGGCCCAGCAGGGCAATCAGGCCGATGATCATCACGAAGGCGTAGTGGTAGAGGAAACCGGATTGGGTGCGGCGCAGCAGGTTGGCGGCCAGTTCGACCACGCGGGCCGCTCCGTTCACCACTCCGTCCACCACGTTGCTGTCCACGGCGCGGGCGGCCTTGCCGAGCTTGACGCTGCCGCCTGCGAAACCATCGATCCACAGCTTGTCGAAGCCGTACTTGTTCTCCAGCACCGATACCACCGGCGCCAGGGCCTTGCGGGACTGGCCGGCCAGCTCCGGCTTCCAGATGTAGAACACCCAGGCCAGGACGAAACCGGCGACGGTCAGGATGAACGCCGGCGCGGTCAGGCCATGCAGCGCGAACTGCACGGCGCCATGCCAGCCTTCCTTGCCCACCGCGGCGATGGTGTCGCGCGCCGGATCGTAGAAGTCGACGATGCCGGTGAAGAAGGACATCACCTGCCCCGGAATGCCGTTGCCGCTGGCGTGGCCGGCCCAGTCGGTGCCGAACAGCATCGGACCGGCGGTGAAGAAGCCGATGAGGATCGACGGAATCGCCAGCAGGACCAGCGGCAGGGTCACCACCCACGGCGACTCGTGCGGCTCGTGCGCGCCGTGGCCATGATGGTCGTCACGGTGATGGGCGTCGTGACCGTGGTCGTCATGCGCGTCGCGGAAGCGTTCCTTGCCGAAGAAGGTCAGGAACAGCAGGCGGAAGCTGTAGAAGCTGGTGACGATCACGCCGCCCAGCACCGCCCAGTAACCGTAGGTCGCCACCCAGCTGTCGGACGCGTGGGCATGCAGCTCGGCCGCCTCGATGATGGTGTCCTTCGAGTAGAAGCCGGAGAAGAACGGCGTGCCGACCAGCGCCAGCGTGCCGATCCACATGGTGATGTGGGTGATCGGCATGTACTTGCGCAGGCCGCCCATCTTCATCATGTTCTGCTCGTGGTGCATGCCGATGATGACCGAGCCGGCACCCAGGAACAGCAGCGCCTTGAAGAAGGCGTGGGTCATCAGGTGGAACACCGCGCCCGAGTAGGCGGACACGCCCAGTGCAACGGTCATGTAGCCCAGCTGCGACAGCGTCGAGTAGGCGACCACGCGCTTGATGTCGTTCTGCACGATGCCGATCAGGCCGGTGAAGAAGGCCGTGGTCGCACCGATGAAGAGGATGAAGTTCAGCGCCGTCTGCGACAGCTCGAACAGCGGCGACATGCGGGTGACCATGAAGATGCCGGCGGTCACCATGGTCGCGGCATGGATCAGCGCCGAGATCGGGGTCGGGCCTTCCATCGAGTCCGGCAGCCACACGTGCAGCGGCACCTGGGCCGACTTGCCCATCGCGCCGATGAACAGGCAGATGCAGATCAGGGTGGCGATCGACCAGATCACCGGTTCGCCCAGCACCTGCACCGGATGGCCGAACAGGTTGATCGAGCCTGACCACACCTGGATCAGCGCGTTCGGATCGTTCAGCAGCGGCGCGTTGGCGAACACGGTCGCGTAGTCCAGGGTGCCGAACACCCACAGCACGCCCGCGATGCCCAGCAGGAAGCCGAAGTCGCCCACGCGGTTGACCAGGAAGGCCTTCATGTTGGCGAAGATCGCGCTCGGCTTCCTGAAGTAGAAACCGATCAGCAGGTACGACACCAGGCCCACCGCTTCCCAGCCGAAGAACAGCTGCAGGAAGTTGTTGCTCATCACCAGGGTGAGCATGGAGAAGGTGAACAGCGAGATGTAACTGAAGAAGCGCTGGTAACCGTCATCGTCGGACATGTAGCCGATCGAGTAGATGTGCACCAGCAGCGACACGAAGGTCACCACCACCATCATCATCGCGGTCAGGCGGTCGACCATGAAGCCGACGTGGGCCGAGTACTGGCCGACTTCGAAGAAGGTGTAGATGTTCTGGTTGAACGGCTGCGCCCCGCCCCACAGCAGCTGGTACAGGGTGTGCATCGACAGCGCGCAGCTGACCGCCACGCCGAGGATGGTGGCGTACTGGGCGCCCTTGCGCCCCACCTGGCGACCGAACAGGCCGGCGATGATGCTGCCGAACAGCGGTGCCAGCACCACTGCGATCAACAGACTCTTGGAGAGAGTGATTTCCATCTGTGGGTCAGCCCTTCAACGAATCGACTTCGCCCACGTTGATGGTGTGGCGGGTACGGAACAGGGTCACCAGGATCGCGAGGCCGATGGCGGCTTCCGCCGCGGCCACGGTCAGGATGAAGAACACGAACAGCTGGCCGGCGGTATCGCCGAGCTGGCGCGAGAAGGCGACGAAGTTGATGTTCACCGACAGCAGCATCAACTCGATCGACATCAGCAGCACGATGATGTTCTTGCGGTTGAGGAAGATGCCGGCGACGGAGATGCAGAACATCACCGCGCCAAGAGCGAGCATGTGGCCCAGGGAAATCATGGCTTGGCCTCCTCGCCGCCTTCGTTGTGCTTGGTATCGGTCAGCACGACCGGCTTCTCGGCCGCCATCTTCACGATGCGCAGGCGGTCGCTGGCGCGGACGCGGGTCTGCTCGGACGGATTCTGCGTCTTCACGCCGGTGCGGCGGCGCAGGGTCAGCATCACCGCGGCGATCACCGCCACGGTCAGGATCACTGCGGCGAACTCGAACGGCAGCAGGTATTCGGTGAACAGGCTGCGCGCCAGCCAGGTGATGTTGGAGTTGTCAGCGGCGACGGCGGCGGCGTTGTCTGCCGGGAACGGCGCGGCCGTGCGGGCCTTGATGCCGATCAGGGTCAGCATCTGCACCAGCATCACCACCGCGACCACCAGGCCGACCGGCAGGTAGCGCACCCAGCCTTCGCGCAGGCTGGCGGTTTCCACGTCCAGCATCATCACCACGAACAGGAACAGCACCATCACCGCGCCGACGTACACCAGCACCAGGGTGACGCCCAGGAACTCGGCGCCGACCAGCAGCCAGACGCAGGCGACGGAGAAGAACGTCAGGATCAGGCACAGCACGGCATACACCGGGTTGCGCACGCTGATCACCGACAGGGCCGAAAGCCCCGCCACGATCGAGAAGAACCAGAAAGCGATATTTACCCAATCCATCTTTCGGTCCTCAGCGGAAGGCGGCGTCGGCGGCACGGCGCTCGGCGATCTCGGCTTCCAGCCGATCACCGATGGCCAGCAGCTGCGGCTTGGTGACGATGTTCTCGCCACGGTTCTCGAAGTGGTACTCGAGGATGTGGGTTTCCACGATCGAGTCCACCGGGCAGCTCTCCTCGCAGAAACCGCAGAAGATGCACTTGAACAGGTCGATGTCGTAGCGCGTGGTGCGGCGGGTGCCGTCCTCGCGCTTGGCCGAGTCGATGGTGATCGCCAGCGCCGGGCACACCGCCTCGCACAGCTTGCAGGCGATGCAGCGCTCCTCGCCATTCGGGTAGCGGCGCAGCGCGTGCAGGCCGCGGAAGCGCGGCGACTGCGGGAACTTCTCCATCGGGTACAGCACGGTGTACTTCGGCTTGAACGCGTACTTCAGCGTCAGCCACATGCCGGAGACAAGCTCCAGCAGCAGCAGGCTCTTGAAATAGTGGGTGATCTTTTTCATGAATCAAACGCCTCTGTGGATCACGCCGTAGAACACGAGCAATGCGGTCACCGCGATCCACGCGATGGTCAGCGGGATGAACACCTTCCAGCCCAGGCGCATGATCTGGTCGTAGCGGAAGCGCGGGAACGTGGCGCGGAACCAGATGTACGAACTGGCGAAGAAGAAGACCTTGGCCAGCAGCCACGGCCAGCCGCCGTTCCAGATCCAGTTGACCCAGGGCGACACGTCCGCCGTGACCCAGCCCTGGATCGGGCTCAGCCAACCGCCCATGAAGAAGATCGAGATCAGGAAGCTGATCAGGATCATGTTGGCGTATTCGGCCAGGAAGAACAGCGCGAACGCACCGCCGGAGTACTCGACCATGTGGCCGGCGACGATTTCCGACTCGCCTTCGACCACGTCGAACGGCGCGCGGTTGGTCTCGGCCACGCCGGACACCCAGTACACGACGAACAGCGGCAGCAGCGGCAGCAGGAACCAGTCGAACAGGCCGGAACTGCCCTTCTGCGCCAGCACGATCTCGCTCAGGTTCAGGCTGCCGGCGGCGATCATCACGCCGACCAGGGCGAAGCCCATCGCGATTTCGTAGCTGACCATCTGCGCGGCGGATCGCATCGCGCCGAGGAAGGCGTACTTGGAGTTCGACGCCCAGCCGGCCAGGATCACGCCGTAGATGCCCAGCGAGGTCATCGCCAGCAGGTACAGCAGGCCGACGTTGGCGTTGGACAGCACCAGCTTGTAGTCGAACGGCACCACCGACCAGGCCGCGAACGACGGCGCCAGCACGATCAGCGGCGCCAGCACGTAGATCGCCTTGTGCGCGTTGGCCGGCTGCACGATTTCCTTGAACAGCAGCTTGGTCACGTCGGCGAAAGCCTGCAGCAGGCCGCCCAGGCCGACGTACATCGGTCCGTGGCGCACGTGCATCCAGCCGATCAGCTTGCGCTCCCACAGCACGTAGAACGCCACCGAGATGATGATCGGCATGGCGATGACCAGGATCTTCAGCACCGTCCACAGCACGATGCCGATGTCGCCCAGCGTAAGGAACCACTGGTGCAGCGGGTCGACCGCGTTCAACAGCAACTCGTTCATGCAGCCACCACCGTTACCCGAGCGGCACCCAGCGGCGCGGTGGCGCCGTGGCCCGATTCAATCCAGACCGTACCGGCGGCGACGCGCGCGTCGACCACGACCGGCAGGGTCGCCTTGCCGGCGTCGGTGCCGACCTTGGCCATCTGCCCTTCCGCCAGCTGCAGGCGTGCGGCGTCATCGGCATTGAGCACGATGCGCGGCGCGTTGTTCAGCGGATGCGCCTGCAGCGCTTCGGCACGGCGCACCACCGCATCGGTACGGTAGATCGCCGGGGTCGAAGCCACTTCAAGGCCCTCGCCCGCCGCCTGCGGCTGCACCGAGGCGGCCACATTCACCTGCACCGGCTGCAGGCCGGCACGCAGGCCGGCCAGATCGGTGAAGCCGAAACCGGCCAGCTGCAGGTCGCCGCCGAGGGCGCGCAGCACGCGCCAGCCCTCGCGGGCCTCGCCCGGCAGCTTGCCGCCAGCGCGGGCCTGCTGCTCACGGCCATCGAGGTTGGTCAGGGTCGCATCGATTTCCGGCAGCGCGCCGATCGGCAGGATCACGTCGGCCATGTCGCGGGTCGAAACACAGGCGAACTGGCTGAACGCCACCACCTTGGCACCGGCCAGCGCCTTGCGCGCGGCGGCGCCATCGGCGAAGTCCAGGCCCGGCTCGATGCCATACAACACGTAGGCCTTGCGCGGCTGCGCCAGCATCGCGGCGACATCCTTGCCAGCCGGCAGCACGCCGGCGCGGGACAGGCCGATGGCGTTGGCACCCTGCGGGACGCGGCACAGCTTCGCGCCGGTGGCGGCGGCGAAGTCGCGCGCGGCGGCGCGGATCGCGGCGGCCTGCGGATGGTTCTCGGCGATCGCGCCGACGATGACGACGGTGTTGCCACCGGCCTTCACCGCCTCGCGCAGCCCGGCATCGCCCATGGCCTCGGCGAACTTCGACGGAGCGACGATCTGCTTGCCGGCCAGTTTGAAAGCGAAATCGAAATCGACCGGATTGACCGCGAAGATCTGCGCGCCATTGCTGGTCTGCGCCTTGCGCAGGCGCGCATGCAGCAGCGGCAGTTCGTGGCGGATGTTGCTGCCCAGCAGCACGATGCGATCGGCGTTCTCGATTCCGGCCAGCGGGGCGCCGAACACCTCGGCGGTCGCGGCGTCGGAGAAGTCGCGGTTGTCGATGCGGTGATCGATATTGTTCGAGCCCAGGCCGGCGGCCAGGCGGGCCAGCAGCGCGCCCTCCTCGTTCGAGGTGGACGGATGCACCAGCACGCCAAGGTCGTCGCCACGGTTGGCTTCAAGGATCTCGCGGGCAGCGGCCAGACCTTCGGCCCAGCTCACTTCCTTCCACTCGCCGTTGACCTTCTGCAGCGGCTTGGCCGCGCGATCGGCAGCGTACAGGCCCTGGTGCGAATAACGGTCGCGGTCGGACAGCCAGCACTCGTTGACCAGTTCGTTGTCGCGCGGCACCGCGCGCAGCACTTCGCCACGGCGCACGTGCAGGAACAGGTTCGAGCCCATGGCGTCGTGGTAGCCCAGCGACTCGCGCGCGGTCAGTTCCCACGGGCGGGCCTTGAACTGGAACACCTTGTTGGTCAGCGCGCCGACCGGGCACACGTCGATCACGTTGCCGGACAGCTCGGTGGTCAGCGGCTTGCCGTCGTAAGTGCCGATCTGCAGGTTCTCGCCGCGGTACATGCCGCCCAGCTCATAGGTGCCGGCGATCTCCGCGGTGAAGCGCACGCACCGGGTGCACTGGATGCAGCGGGTCATCTCGGTGGCGACCAGCGGGCCCATGTCCTCGTCGGCCACCACGCGCTTGCGCTCGTTGAAGCGGCTGACCGAACGGCCGTAGCCCAGCGACACGTCCTGCAGCTCGCACTCGCCGCCCTGATCGCAGATCGGGCAGTCCAGCGGATGGTTGATCAGCAGGAATTCCATGACCGAGCGCTGGTACTTCAGCGCCTTCTCGTTGCGGGTCTGGATCTTCATGCCGTCCATGACCGGCGTGGCGCAGGCCGGCGACGGCTTGGGCGACTTTTCCACGTCGACCAGGCACATGCGGCAGTTGGCCGCGATCGGCAGCTTCTCGTGGTAGCAGAAGCGCGGGATCGGAATGCCGGCCTTGTCGGCGGCCTGGATGATCATCGACCCCTTGGGCGCGAACATCGTCTGCCCATCGATCTCGATGGTGACGTGTCCTTCCGGCACCACCGGTGCCTCGCTCGGGTTCATGGGTTGCGCGCTCATGCGGCAGCAGCCTCCACCTTCTTGCCGTCAACCATCGAATGACCGTTGACGATGTAGTACTCGAATTCGTCCCAGAACTGGCGCAGGAACCCCTGGATCGGCCATGCCGCCGCTTCGCCGAAGGCGCAGATGGTGTGGCCTTCGATCTGGCCGGCGACTGTGCGCAGCTGGTGCAGGTCTTCCATCGTGGCCTTGCCGGCGACGATGCGCTCCAGCACGCGGTGCATCCAGCCGGTGCCCTCGCGGCACGGCGTGCACTGGCCGCAGGATTCCTTGTGGAAGAACTGGCTGATGCGGCAGGCGAACTTGACGCAGCACACGCTGTCGTCCAGCACCACGATCGCCCCCGAGCCCAGACCCGAGCCCAGCGCGCGGATGGTGTCGTAGTCCATCGGCAGGCCCTTGAGCTGCCCGGCGGTCAGCACCGGCATCGACACGCCGCCGGGAATCGCCGCCTTGAGCGTGCGACCCGGACGCAGGCCGCCGGCCATTTCCAGCAGCTCGTCGAAGGTGGTGCCCAGCGGCACCTCGAAATTGCCGCCCTTGACCACGCAGCCGGACACGGAGAAGCACTTCGGGCCGCCGTTGGCAGTCTTGCTCAGGCCCTTGAACCACTCCGGACCGTTGCGGATGATCGCCGGCACCGAGCCATAGGTCTCGGTGTTGTTGATCGTCGACGGCTTGCCGTACAGGCCGAAGTTGGCCGGGAACGGCGGCTTGTAGCGCGGCTGGCCCTTCTTGCCTTCCAGCGACTCCATCAGCGCGGTCTCTTCGCCGCAGATGTAGGCGCCGGCGCCCAGCGCGCCATAGATGTCGATGTCCACGCCGCTGCCCAGCACGTTCTTGCCCAGCCAGCCATGCTTGTAGGCATCGGCCAGGGCCTGTTCGAAATGCTCGAACGGCTCGTGGTGGAACTCGCCGCGCAGGTAGTTGTAGCCCACGGTCGAACCGGTGGCATAGCAGGCGATCGCCATGCCTTCCACCACCGAGTGCGGGTTGTAGCGCAGGATGTCGCGGTCCTTGCAGGTGCCCGGCTCGGATTCGTCCGAGTTGCACAGGATGTACTTCTGCGGCGCATCCTTGGGCATGAACGACCACTTCAGGCCGGTCGGGAAGCCCGCGCCGCCACGGCCGCGCAGGCCGGACTGCTTGACCATCTCGATCACGTCGGCCGGCGCGATCTTCTCTTCGAGGATCCTGCGCAGCGCAGCGTAGCCACCGGTCTTGAGGTAGTTCTCGTACGACCACGGGGTGTCGTAGTGCAGCGTGGTGTAGACCACGTTGTGCGGAAGCGGCGCCGGACCGACCGGGCCCCTGGATTCGTGGTGTGCCATGCCTTACTCCAGCCCGTCCAGCAGCGCGTCGACCTGGTCCAGCGTCAGGCGCTCATGGTAGTGACCGTTGATGACCATCATCGGCGCGCCCGCGCAGCCGGCCAGGCACTCTTCCTCGCGCTTGAGGTAGACGCGGCCGTCCGGGGTCGATTCGCCGTGCTTGATGCCCAGCTTCTTCTCGCAATGGCGCACGATGTCGTCGGCACCATTGAGCCAGCAGCTGATGTTGGTGCAGATGGCGACGTTGTTGCGGCCGACCTTTTCGGTCTCGAACATCGAGTAGAAGCTGGCGACCTCGTAGGCCCACACGAACGGCAGGTCCAGGTACCTGGCCACCGCGGCGATCAGCTCGTCGCTCAGCCAGCCCTGGTTCTGCTCCTGCGCGGCGTGCAGCCCCTGCAGCACCGCCGAGCGCTTGCGCTCCGGCGGGAACTTGGACAGCCAGTGATCGATGTGAGCGCGGGTCTTGTCGCTCAGCACCACCATCGGGTCGACGTCGCGCGCCGCCTCGAAATTACCTGTCGCCTTCATCGGCCGACCTCAACCAATAGCAGATCCTGGGAAACCGATGCCTGCCGCAGCATGACCGCGCTGGCATCGGGCGTTGTGCGCTTGCCCGGCATTACCGGTCGACCTCGCCGAACACGAGATCGTAGGTGCCGATCATCGCCACCACGTCGGCCAGCATGTGGCCGCGCACGATCGAATCGATCGAGGACAGGTGGGCGAAACCCGGGGCGCGCAGGTGCACGCGGAACGGCTTGTTCGCGCCGTCGGACACCAGGTAGCAGCCGAACTCGCCCTTCGGCGCCTCGACCGCGGCGTAGGTCTCGCCGGACGGCACGCAATAGCCTTCGCTGAACAGCTTGAAGTGGTGGATCAGCGCTTCCATGTCGTCCTTCATCTCCGCACGCTTGGGAGGGGCGACCTTGAAATTGCGGACCATGACCGGGCCGGGATTGGCCTTCAGCCACTGCACGCACTGCTTGACGATGCGGTTGGACTCGCGCATCTCGGCGACACGGACCAGGTAACGATCGTAGCAGTCGCCGTTGGTGCCCAGCGGGATGTCGAAATCGACGGCGTCGTACTTGGCATACGGCTGCTTCTTGCGCAGGTCCCAGGCGATGCCCGAACCACGCAGCATGACGCCGGTCATGCCCCAGGCCAGGGCATGCTCCGGACTTATCACGCCGATGCCGACGGTGCGCTGCTTCCAGATACGGTTGTCGGTCAGCAGGGTTTCGTACTCATCGACACGCGCCGGGAACTCGTTGGTGAAGTTCTCCAGGAAGTCCAGCAGCGAGCCTTCGCGGGCGGCGTTCAGGCGCTTGAGCGCATTGCCCTTGTGCCAGCGCGACTCCTTGTACTTCGGCATCGCGTCAGGCAGGTCGCGGTACACGCCGCCCGGACGGTAGTAGGCCGCGTGCATGCGCGCGCCCGACACCGCCTCGTAGCAGTCCATCAGCTCTTCGCGCTCGCGGAACGCATACAGCATCACCGCCATCGCGCCGAGGTCGAGCCCGTTCGAACCCAGCCACATGAGGTGGTTCAGGATGCGGGTGATCTCGTCGAACATCGTGCGGATGTACTGCGCGCGCTCCGGCACCTCGATGCCCGCCAGGGTCTCGATGGCGCGGACGTAGGCGTGCTCGTTGCACATCATCGAGCAGTAGTCCAGGCGATCCATGTAGCCGATCGACTGGTTGAACGGCTTGGATTCGGCCAGCTTCTCGGTGGCGCGGTGCAGCAGGCCCACATGCGGGTCTGCGCGCATGATGGTCTCGCCGTCCATCTCCAGGATCAGGCGCAGCACGCCATGCGCGGCCGGGTGCTGCGGGCCGAAGTTCATGGTGTAGTTGCGGATCTCCTGCCTGCCTTCGGCGGGATTGCTGGCGAAGGCCTCGGAGGCCTGGTGGAACTCGCTCACTTGCTTGCCTCCGTCTGCGCGCGCTCGCCTTCGGCGGTCTCGAAGCGGGCGTCGTCGCGGATCACGCGCGGCACACCCACGCGCGGCTCGACCGAAGTCACCGGCTCATAGACCACACGCTTCTTTTCTTCGTCGTAACGCACTTCGACGTTGCCGATCAGCGGGAAATCCTTGCGGAACGGATGGCCGACGAAACCGTAGTCGGTCAGGATCCGGCGCAGGTCCGGGTGGCCCTCGAAGATCACGCCGTACAGGTCGAACGCCTCGCGCTCGAACCAGTTCAGGCCCGGCCACACGCTGGTCAGCGACGCAACCACCGGCAGCGCTTCGCTCGGGGCAAAGCAGCGCATGCGCAGCAGCTGGTTGTGCTGGTAGGAGCGGAGCTGCACGACGACAGCGAAGCGCTGCTTCGGCAGCGCGTCCGGCTGCGCGCCCTCGCCGGTTTCGTGGCTGGGAAATTCGCCCCAGGCGAAGCGGCCGGCGCCCTTGCCTTCCACGCCGCGGCTGAAGCCCTGCGAGGAAACGTCGGCGGTATCCCACTCGTCGCTGCCGAAGCCGAGGTAATCGACGCCGCACAGGTCGGTGGCGTGCTCGAAACCGAACTCGTCACGCAGCGCGACGGCGACGGCATGCCAGTCGGCCGACGGAACCTCCAGCGTCACTTCGCCGCGCGGTTCGACCACGGAGACCTGCGCACCGGCGAAACGTGCGCGAAGCCGGTCGATGAGTGAAGGTGCTTGCTGGGCCATGGGGGCTGGCGTGCTCTTGACTTGAAAGGGGATCAGCGGGCGATGGTCTGGGTGCGCCAGATCTTCTTCTGCAGCTGCAGGATGCCGTACACCAGCGCCTCGGCGGTCGGCGGGCAGCCCGGGACGTACACGTCCACCGGCACCACGCGATCGCAGCCGCGCACGACCGCATATGAATAGTGGTAATAGCCGCCGCCGTTGGCGCAGCTGCCCATCGAGATGACCCACTTCGGGTCGGGCATCTGGTCGTAGACCTTGCGCAGCGCCGGGGCCATCTTGTTGACCAGAGTGCCGGCGACGATCATCACGTCGGACTGGCGCGGCGACGGGCGGAACACCACGCCGTAGCGGTCCAGGTCCAGGCGCGAGGCGCCGGCGTGCATCATCTCCACCGCGCAGCAGGCCAGGCCGAAGGTCATCGGCCACATCGAACCGGTGCGCGCCCAGTTCAGCAGGGCGTCGACGCTGGTGGTGACGTAGCCCTTCTCGAGCAGCGGGTTGTCGCCTTCGGGCCGGAGGATGTCGTCAACCCGCCCTTCCGGGATGGGGTTGTTCATCAGGCCATCGAGAGTCTGAATCACTCCCATTCCAGCGCTCCCTTCTTCCACACGTAGATAAAGCCGAGGAACAGCATGCCCACGAACAGACCCATGGTGACGAGCGAACGGGCGCCCAGCTCCATGAAGACCTGGGTCCAGGGCACGATGAAGATGATTTCCAGGTCAAAGACGATGAACTGGATGGCGATGAGGTAATAGCGCACGTCGAACTTCATGCGCGCGTTCTCGAACGCCTCGAAGCCGCACTCGTACGGCGACAGTTTCTGCTCGTCGGGGCTGCGGGGGCCAAGGAAACGGCCGATCAGCATCAGGGCGACGCCGATGCCGGTGGCGACGATCAGAAACAGCAGGGACGGCAAATATTCGGCCAGCACAGCGATTCTCTCTTGCCTCTGCCCGGACACCTGCAGGCGCCCGCGCATGGGGATTGACGGGACTTGCCACGGCGGGAGCTGCCGCATCCCGCATAACCCGCATAACAAACTCATGGTGCCCAAGAGGGGACTCGAACCCCTACGACTTGCGTCGCTACCACCTCAAGGTAGTGCGTCTACCAATTCCGCCACCTGGGCTTACTTACGTCAGCGCACCGGCTTCGCAGTGCGGCGCGTATTGTAACCGTCTTCAGTCTTTATGCGAGCCCTCGGCGGGCTTTTCTTCGCTCTGCGCCGGATTATTCGCGGCAGGCGTCGCCTGCGGCACTTCGCCCGCGGCCGCGGCCTGCGGAACGGACTGCAACTCGCCCGCCGGAGCGGCAGGCGCCTGCGCCTGGGACATCACGCCCAGCCCCTGTTCGGCGGGGCGCGAACCATGGGTGGCGTACCAGGCCATGAACAGGCTGATGCCGAAAAACACCACGGCCAGCCACTTGGTGGACTTGGACAGGAAGTTGGACGCGCCGCGCGCGCCGAACACCGTGCCAGAAGCGCCTGCACCGAAACCCGAGCCCGCGGCCGCACCGGAGCCGCGCTGCATCAGGATCAGCGCGATCATCGCGACCGCCACCAGCACATAGACCACATTGAGGATCAACATCAACATTTGAAATCCGTCCCGGACAATTCCACCCGAATTAGTGACCGGCCGCCGCCTTCGCGATGGACAGGAAATCTGCCGCCACCAGCGAAGCGCCGCCTACCAGCCCGCCATCGACGTCAGGCTGTGCAAACAGCTCTGCAGCATTGTCGGGCTTGACGCTGCCGCCATACAGGATCGGCAGCGAATCGGCGATTCTAGCATCGCGCCCGGCGACTTCGCCACGGATGAAGGCATGCACGGCCTGCGCCTGTTCCGGACTGGCCGTACGGCCGGTGCCGATGGCCCAGACAGGCTCATACGCGACCACCGCCCCGGCGAAGGCCTCGATCCCGGCCAGATCCAGCACCGGTGCCAGCTGCGCGGCGATGACCTGCTCGGTCTGCCCGGCCTCGCGCTGCTCCAGCGTCTCACCGACACACAAGACCGGGGTCAAGCCGGCATTGGCCGCCGCCACGAACTTGCGCGCGACCAGTTCGCTGCTTTCGTGGTGGTACTGGCGGCGCTCGGAATGGCCAACCAGCCCGTAGGTGGCGCCCACGTCCACCAGCATCGCGGCCGACACCTCGCCGGTATAGGCGCCCTTCTCGTTGCAGCTGACGTCCTGCGAGCCGAACGCCAGCACGGTGTCTTCGAAGTCCTCGACCAGATCCCCCAGGTAGGGCAGCGGCGGCAGGATCACCAGTTCGACCCCATCCAGCGGCAGGCCGGCAGCGACCTGCTCCACCAGTTCGGTGGCAAATTGACGGCTGCCATGCAGCTTCCAGTTACCGGCAACGATCTTGCGGCGCATTCAGGAGCGACCCCCAATGAAAAGTGGGCGAAGGATAGCCCACTCCGGACAGCCACAGGACAACCGGCAGACAACACGGGACAGGACGGACTCACCCATCGCGGCGAAGGCGCCACCCACGTTGCCCCGTACTCCGCGCCGCGCCGCGCCCGCCATGACGGCGAAGGCCGCCTCGCGGCGGCCTTCGTTGCTTACTTCAGCTTGATCTCGCGCAGGCGCTCTTCAAGGAAGCCGTGGGCGGTGATCGGCTCCGGATACCGGCTCGGGTTTTCCGGCGTGATGCACGACGGCAGCACGTCGATCAGGAAGTCCGGGTTCGGGTGCAGGAAGAACGGCACCGAATAGCGCGGCTGGCGGGCCAGTTCGCCTGGAGGATTGACCACGCGGTGGATGGTCGACGGGTACACGTGGTTGGTCAGGCGCTGCAGCATGTCGCCGATGTTGACCACGATGGTGTCCGCGTCCGAGGTGAACGGCACCCACTCGCCTTCATGCGACTGCACTTCCAGCCCGGCGGCGCTGGCGCCGACCAGCAGGGTGATGAAATTGATGTCGCCATGGGCGCCGGCGCGCACGTTCGGGATGTCGTCGGTGGTGATCGGCGGGTAGTGGATCGGGCGCAGGATCGAGTTTCCGTTGTTGGTCTTGTCGGCAAAGAACGCCTGCGGCAGGCCGATGTGCAGGGCCAGCGCCGACAGCACGCGCGAGCCCAGGTTGTCCAGCGCCTGGTACAGGCCATAGCCGCGTTCGCGGAAACCCTCGACCTCGGTCGGCCACAGGTTCGGCGGCATCACCTCGCGGTACTTCGAGTCGTCCGGGATCTCGCGGCCGATATGCCAGAACTCCTTCAGGTCGAAGTGTTTGGAGCCCTTGGCGGTCTCCACGCCGAACGGGGTATAGCCGCGGGCGCCGCCGCCGCCGGCGACGTGGTACTTGCGCTTGACCTCCTCAGGCAGGGCGAAGAAGGCCTTGAAGGCATCGTAGGCCGCGTCGATGTCGGCCTGCGGGATGCCATGGTTGCGGATGCCCGCGAACCCCCACTGGCGATAGGCCGCGCCCAGCTCGGCCACGAAGGCCTCGCGGTCGCTGTCGAAGCGGGTGATGTCGAGGGTTGGGATCTTGCTCACAGCGGTTCCTGGCTTGTCATGGAGGCGTGTCGTGGATATCCGGGCCGGCAGCCGCCTGTCGCCCGTCTGAACATTGTGACAGATCGCCCCATCGGCCGGCCGCGGATACATTGATACAAAGAGATACAATCCCCCGACCCGGGGCCGACGCCGGACCGGCGACGCACTCCCGCCCACCCAACTCCGCGCCCACTCCATATGGAACCCGCACCCCTGGCGGACCGCCCGCTGAAGATCCTGCACACCGAAGCCGCGCGCGGCATGGGCGGCCAGGAGATCTACCTGCTCCGCCACCTGCTGGCCATGCGCGCCCGCGGCCATGACGTCTCGCTGCTGTGCCAGCCCGGCGCCCGCCTGGCCGAAGCCGCCCGCGGCCACGGCTTCGTCGTGCACACGCTGGAGATGGGCGGCCTGTCGCGCCTGCTGCGCGGCATCCCCGCGGTGCGCCACCTGGTCCGCGCGCACCGCTATGACGTGGTCAATGTCACCAGCCGCCGCGACGCGCTGATCGCCGCGGCCGGCGCACGCCTGGCCGGCGCGCCGCTGGTGGTGCGCTCGCGTCACCTGATGAGTCCGGTGCACTCGCTGCTGACCTATACCTGGCTGCCGCACCGGATCATCACCGTCAGCCAGTTCGTCAAGCGTCTGCTGCAGGAACGCGGCATCGCCCCCGGCCGGATCGGCGTGGTGCCGCCCATGGCGCAATCGCCGCAGGCTACCGGCGAGGAGCCGATGCAACGTTCCTGGCCGGAACTGCAACGGCTGCGAGCCGAGGTCCGCGACGAATTCGGCTTCAACGACGACGATGTGGTCGTCGGCTGCGTGGCCGTGCTGCGCGAGCCCAAGGGCCACCTCGACCTGCTCGATGCGATCGCGCCGCTGTGCCGGGAAAACCCGAAACTGCACCTGCTCATCATCGGCGATGGCGAGCCGGTCATGTCGCGGCTGAAGGCGTCGAGCGCGCAGTACGGCATCGAACGCCAGGTCCACCTGCCCGGCTACCGCAGCGATGCCGCGCGCCTGATGGCCGGGTTCGACGTGTTCGCCCTGCCCAGCCACAAGGAAGCCGCCGGAACCGTGTTCCTGGAGGCCGCCGAGGCCGGCGTGCCGATCGTCGCCACGCGCGTGGGCGGCATCCCGGAAATGCTGGTCGAGCAGGTCAATGCGCTGCTCGTCGAACTCGGCGACCAGGCCGCATTGACCGCTGCACTGCGTACACTGGCCACCTCCGGCGAACTCCGGCGGAAAATGGGCCGCGCCGGCCGGGAATGGCTCCATGACGAACACCGCTTCACCGTGGCCGGGCACTGCGAAGCCACCGAACATCATTACCACCAGTGGCTCGAGGAATTGGGACATGGCCCACGCCAAGTCGGTACCGGTGCTGATGCACCATCACGTCAGCCCGTCGCCGGGCATGATCACGGTCTCCCCGGAAAACTTTGAAAGCCAGATCGCCTGGCTGGCCGCCGATGGCTGGACCTCGCTGACGATGCAGCAGTACGCCGGTTTCCTGGCCGGCGCGCCGGTGCCGCGCAAGTCCATCCTCATCACCTTCGACGATGGCTACCTGGACAACTGGGTGCATGCCCACCCCATCCTGCAGAAATATGGCATGCACGCGGTGGTGTTCCTGGTCACCGGCTGGATGGGCCAGGGCGAAGTACGCCCGCATGCCGGCCAGCAGGGTGCGGCCCTGCCGGCCACGCCGGACCATCGCGGCTGCGAGGATGCGATCTTCCGGCAGGACCGCGCCGACGAGGTGATGATGCGCTGGAGCGAAGCGCGCGCGGCCATCGCCGCCGGTACGTTCGAGATGCACTGCCACACCCATTCGCATACCCGCTGGCTGCGCCGGGAGATCAGCCGCGAGGAGAAATGCGCGGGCATCCGCGACGACCTGGTCCAGGCGCGCGAGGAGCTGCGCAGGGAACTGGGCGAAGCCTCCGACACCCTGTGCTGGCCCTATGGCGATTTCGACGAGGACTACGTGCGGATCGCACGCGAACTCGGCTTCCGCTACCTGCACACCACCCATCCGTTCGGCCGCAATCTCGTCGGCGGCGATCCGGAGCACATCTACCGCTTCGCCATCCGCAACCGCCCGGCAAAGTGGCTGCGCAAGCGCATCGCCAGCAGCTACAGCCCGCTGATCGCGCCGTTCTTCAACCGCTTCAAGGCACGCCGCAGGGGCATGGTGGCCGGGCCGTAGCCGGCCAGGGGGCATCGGGTGCTGCCCGTTGCCGCAAGGAATCGCCCGGCGCGATTTCCGGCATCGCTTGCCGGTGGCACGTAGAGCGGCAACGAAAAGAAAAACGCCCGGGAATCCCGGGCGTTTCGTCATGCCGCGGCGGCCTTGACCGCTTCGGCCAGGCGGTCGAGCGTGGCCTGCATCAGCGTTGCGTCGTCAGCCTCCACCGTCACCCGCACCACCGGCTCGGTGCCGGAAGGGCGCAGGAAGGCACGACCACGCCCCACGATGGCCAGCTGCGCGCCGGCCAGCGCCGTAGCCACCGCGGAGGACTGGACAATCTCTTTGGCGGACATGCCCTGCCCGACCCGGACGTTGACGGTCTGCTGCGGCACCCGGCTCAGGCCGGCCAGCGCCTCCTGCAGGGTGATGCCCCGCCGCTTGAGCACTTCCAGCACCTGCAGCGCACTGATGATGCCGTCGCCGGTCGTGGCCCGGTCCAGGCACAACAGGTGGCCCGACGCTTCGCCGCCGAGCACGCCGTCGTGTTCCAGCAGCGCCTTGTGCACATAGCGGTCGCCGACGTTGGCGCGGAGGAAGTCGATGCCCGCCTGCAGCAGCGCCTGCTCGAACCCGTAGTTGGTCATCAGCGTACCCACCACCGGCCCGTGCAGGCGGCCACTGGCCTTCCAGTCCATCGCCAGCAGGTACAGCAGGTCGTCGCCATCGTGGACGCCGCCATCGCTGTCCACGAACAGCAGGCGGTCGCCGTCGCCATCGAAGGCGATGCCCAGGTGCGCCCCACCGGTGCGCACCCTGGCGGCCAGCGCCTCGGGGTGCATCGAGCCGACGCCGTCGTTGATGTTCACGCCGTTGGGCTCGATGCCGATCGCATCGACGCTGGCGCCCAGTTCGCGCAGCACCAGCGGCGCTACCTGGTAGGTTGCGCCGTTAGCGCAGTCCACCGCGATGCGCATGCCATCCAGGTCGAAGTCGCGCGGCACCGAATTCTTGCAGGCCTCGACGTAACGGCCGATCGCATCGCGCGTGCGCACCGCCTTGCCCAGGCGTTCGGAAGCCACGGTCGAGAACGGCTGGTCGAGCGCGGCCTCGATCGACAGCTCGGTCGCGTCGTCGAGTTTCTCGCCCTGCGCGGAAAAGAACTTGATGCCGTTGTCGTGGTGCGGGTTGTGCGAGGCGGAGATGACGATGCCGCCATCGGCGCGCAGCGAACGGGTCAGGTGCGCGACCGCCGGGGTCGGCATCGGCCCCATCAGCTGCACGTGCACGCCGGCCGCTACCAGTCCTGCTTCCAGCGCGGCCTCGAACATGTAGTTGGAGATGCGGGTGTCCTTGCCGATCACCACCAGCGGCTTGCGGCCGGTGCCGCGCGCCTGGGTCGCGCGCACCAGCGCCTGTCCGTAGGCGTTGCCCAAGCGCAGCACGAAATCGGCGGAAATGGCGCCCTCGCCGACCCGGCCGCGGATGCCGTCGGTGCCGAAATACCTGCGGGCCACCATCAGGCAGCGGCCGCGTCGTCGGCCGGGCGCTCCTGGCGCATCAGCATGGCCAGCAGGTCGGCCAGGCGCTCGCGCATTTCACGACGGTCGCAGATCTGGTCGATGGCGCCGTGCTCGAGCAGGAACTCGGCGCGCTGGAAACCTTCGGGCAGCTTTTCACGCACGGTCTGCTCGATCACGCGCGGGCCGGCGAAGCCGATCAGCGCCTGCGGCTCGGCGATGTTGATGTCGCCGAGCATGGCGAACGAAGCCGACACGCCGCCGGTGGTCGGATGGGTCAGCACCGAGATGTACGGCAGGCCGGCGGCGCGCAGCTTGCCCAGCGCGGCCGAGGTCTTGGCCATCTGCATCAGCGAGAACAGGCCTTCCTGCATGCGCGCGCCGCCGCTGGCGGAGAAGCACACGAAGGGCGCGCCGATCTCCAGCGCGGTCTCGGCCGCAAGCGCGAAGCGCTCGCCGACCACCGACCCCATCGAGCCGCCCATGAAGGCGAAGTCGAACGAGGCCGCGACCAGCGGACGCTCCTTCAGGGTGCCGCGCATGGCCACCAGCGCGTCGTATTCGCCGGTGTTCTTCTGCGAAGCCTTGATGCGCTCGGCGTACTTCTTCTGGTCCTTGAACTTGAGCAGATCGGTCGGCCCGAGGCGGGCGGCGATCTCGGTGGTGCTGTCGGCATCGAACAGGGACACCAGGCGCGCCCGCGCGCGGATGGCCATGTGGTGGCCGCACTTCGGGCAGACCTCGAGGTTCTCCTCCAGTTCCGGCCGGTACAGGGCGGCACCGCAACTGCTGCACTTTTCCCACAGGCCCTCGGGGACGCTGCGCTTCTTGTTGGGCGAGTTGTCGGTGCGGATGCCCGAGGGCATCAATTTGCTGAGCCAGCTCATGCGGGATGACGGTTCCGTTCGGGGCGGCCAGAGGCCACGAGAAGGCCGACAGTCTAGCGCGCAGCGGCAAACCGACGGTAGCGTACAGAACCGGGGCCCGCGCCATGCCACCCCTTCGGGAAACACGATGACGATCCACTTCCGCCAGATCGACAGCCCGCTGGGGCCGCTTGCCGCCTCCACCTCCGATCGCGGGCTGCATGCGCTGGAATTCCCGCAGGACGCCTGGTTCCTGCCCCGCGATGGCTGGCGCGAGGGCGATCACCCGCTGCTGCGGTTGGCGCAGGCCCAGCTCGACGAATATTTCCGCGGCGAGCGGCGTGCCTTCGACCTGCCGCTGGCCCCACAGGGCACGCCGTTCCAGCGCCAGGTCTGGTTCGCGCTCGCGGACATCCCCTACGGCCAGACCCGGAGTTACGCGCAGTTGGCCACGCGACTGGGGCGCCCCACCGCCAGCCGCGCGGTGGGCGCTGCCAATGGCCGCAATCCGCTGGGCATCCTCCTGCCCTGCCACCGCGTGATCGGCGCCAACGGCGCGCTCACCGGTTTCAGCGGCGGGCTGGCCGCCAAGCGGTTCCTGCTGCGGCTCGAAGGCGCCCTGCCTGTCGCTGGACCCGACGATCTGTTCGGCGACGACGCCGGCGCTACTCCCGACCCTGACTGAGCGCGCCCGGCAGGGCATTGGCGTCCACGCTGGAGGATTCCAGCCAGCGCCGCCGCATGGCCCGGTCGCAGGGATCGGAATAGAACCGCGCCACCAGCGCGCCGAGCGCCCAGCACAGGACCAGCAACGGCAGGTACCACCAGAAACCCGAGCGGACATCGCTGCCGCCGTGCCGGTACAGGGCCACCAGCGCGAACACGACGAACATGTGGGTCAGGTAGATCTCGTAGCTGAGCCGGCCGAAGGCGCGCAGCCAGCCCAGTCCGCGCATCGGCGCGCCGGCGCCGGGCTGCTGCAGGCCGGCGATCAGCATCGCCGCCGATCCGGTCAGCACCAGCATGTAGCCGTTGCCGAACGAAACCCACAGTTCACGCCCGTAGAGCGGCACGGCCAGCAGGCCCAGGCCGCCGGCCCAGCGCAGCAGCCGCGCGGTCCGCGCCGGCGCCTGCCAGTGCTCGACCAGCAAGGCCGTCAATACGCCGGTGGCGATGGCCGCCATGCCGGGCAGGTAGGCTTTTTCCTGCCATATCTCGTTGCCCTCCAGGGCCGCGCGGGTGAGCGGCAACGACAGCGCGAACAGGGCCAGCAGCACGATCAGCAGCGTGCGTCCGCGCACCAGCAGGCAGACCAGCGGGAAACCGAGGTAGAACACTTCCTCGATCGACAATGACCACAACACGTCCCAGCCGCCGGGCAGCCAGCCAGTGCGACCTTCGTACCAGTTCAGGTGCAGGCCCAGCGCCGAGAACAGCGCGCCGCCCAGCGTCTGCCCTTCCCCGTCGACCACGTAGAAAGGCACGCCGGCCAGATGCAGCACGCTCAACACCGCCAGCAACAGGAGCAGGCACGGCAGGATGCGCGCCGCCCTGCGCACATAGAACGCGCGTGGATCGATGGACGACAGCGAACCCCAGCGCCGCAATGAATGCGATGCGATCAGGAAGCCGGATATGACGAAGAAGACGAAGACCGCCTCATAGCCGTTGTAGCTCAATGCATTGAGCAGGCGCCGCGGCAGGACCTCGCCCAGCGCGGTATCGCGCAGCGGGATGCGCAGGGCCAGGTGGTGCAGCACCACCATCAGGATGGATGCACCGCGCAACGTGTCGATGCCGGGATTGCGGCCACCGGCCTGCACCAATGAAACGTTCAAGCGTCAACCTGCGAAACGGAGCCGGCCCGCATTATCCATGCGCTTGGCGCTGGTGCACGCCGGCTTCGTGGCTCAGGCGTCGAGCGCCTGCCGCAACGGTGCGAGGAACGCCCCCGCCGCACGCACCGCGTGCTCCACCGAGCCGGCCTCGGCCATCGCCGCGACCAGCGCGCTGCCGACCACCACGCCATCGGCATCGACCGCCATCGCCGCGGCGCTGGCCGCGTCCTTGATGCCGAATCCCGCCACCACCGGCACCTTCGAGCGGCTGCGCAGCAGGCGCAGGCGTTCGCCGGCGGCGGCGCTGTCCAGCCGCTCCGATGCGCCGGTGACGCCGGCGAAACTGACGTAATACAGATAGCCCTGCGCGGCATCGCACAAGCCGTCCAGCCGCGCCTGGCTGCTGGTCGGCGAGGCCAGCAAGATCAGCGCCAAGCCGGCGGCGGTGAACGCGGCGCGGGTTTCCTGCGCCTCTTCCGGCGGCAGGTCGACCAGCAGCACGCCATCCACGCCGGCGGCGACCGCCTCGGCCGCGAACTCGGTGGCGCCGCGGATCTCCACCGGGTTGAGGTAGCCCATCAGCACCACCGGGGTAAGCGCGTCCTGCTCACGGAACCGGGCCACGGTCTCCAGCACGTAGCGGCGACCGGCGCCGCGCGCCAGCGCGCGCTCGGAACTGCGCTGGATGGTGGGACCATCGGCCATCGGGTCGGAGAACGGCACGCCCAGTTCGATCACGTCGGCGCCGGCGGCGACCAGTTCGTGCATCACCGGCACCGTGGCCTCCAGCGCGGGGTCGCCGGCGGTGATGAACGGGATCAGCGCCTTGCGGCCGGAAGCCCGCAGGCGGGCGAAGCATTCGTCGATACGGGTCACGGTCATCTCAAGCGCATCCTTCGATCAGTTCCACCGCGTCCGGCTGGCCCCAGTAGATCGAGGTCACCACGCCGTTGAGGGTTTCCAGGCGCAGGGCCAGGTTGGCCCGCTTGTCGGTCCAGGTCAGGTAATCGCCATCGGGCGACACATAGGCATGCGGGCTGACCACGACGCCGGCCGGCAGGCGCTTCTTCGCCTCGGCCGCGTCCATGCCCACCCACAGGCCGAAAGGAATCACGGGCGCGCCGGCCGGCCGCGCATCGATGCGCTCGCCGGGGTTGCCTTCGCCATGCACGTCGAAGCGCGCGATATGGTCGGCGATCACCATCATCGACAGGCCTTCCGGCAAGGTACCGCGATCGTAGTACTCGCAGTCGCCTTCCATGACTTCGCGCATGCCGGCGGACTTGAAAGCCTTGTCGCCCGGCGCATCGCCGAACGGGGCGCCGACGCGCAGCTCGCCGACGGCAGCCAGTTGCGCCGCTGCATCCGCTGCCGGGGGCGTCGTGCCCGGTGCTGGAACGGAGGCGGCGGGCGGCGCAGGCGTGGCGGCCGGTGCCGGCGTGGCTTCGGGCTCGACGGGCTTGCAGGCCGCCAGCGCCAACGCGATGCAGGCCAGCGCGCCCTTCCTGCGCATCATCGCCGCGCTCACAGCGACAGCCCTTCGCGCGCGGCGATCGTATGCACGTCCTTGTCGCCACGTCCGGACAGGTTGCACAGCACCAGCGCGTCCTTCGGCAGCTCGCGCGCCAGCTTGATCGCCTGCGCTACCGCGTGGCTGGATTCCAGCGCCGGCAGGATACCCTCGGTACGGGTCAGGCGGTGGAACGCGGCCAGTGCCTCGTCGTCGGTGATGCCGACATACCGCGCGCGGCCGCTGTCGGCCAGGAAGGCGTGTTCCGGGCCGACGCCGGGGTAGTCCAGTCCGGCCGAAATGGAGTGGGTCTCGGTGATCTGGCCGTCGTCGTCGCACAGCACGTAGGTGCGGTTGCCATGCAGCACGCCGGGGCGGCCGGCCGAGATCGAGGCGGCGTGGCGCCCGGTGGCGATGCCGTCGCCGGCCGCCTCGGCGCCGTAGATCTTCACGTCGCGGTCGTTGAGGAAGGCATGGAACAGGCCGATGGCGTTGGAACCGCCGCCGACGCAGGCGGTGATCGCATCGGGCAGGCGGCCATAGTCCTCCAGCATCTGCGCACGCGCCTCGCGCCCGACGATCGCATTGAAATCGCGCACCATGCGCGGATACGGGTCCGGACCGGCGACCGTGCCGATGATGTAGAAGGTGTCGCGCACATTGGTCACCCAGTCGCGCATCGCCTCGTTGAGCGCGTCCTTGAGCGTGGCCGAGCCGCTGCTGACCGGCACCACCGTGGCGCCGAGCAGCTTCATCCGGTAGACGTTTATCTTCTGCCGCTCGATGTCGGTCGAGCCCATGTAGACCACGCACTCCAGCCCCAGCCGCGCCGCCACGGTGGCGCTGGCCACGCCGTGCTGGCCGGCACCGGTCTCGGCGATGATGCGGGTCTTGCCCATGCGCGCGGCCAGCAACGCCTGGCCGATGGTGTTGTTCACCTTGTGCGCGCCGGTGTGATTCAGGTCCTCGCGCTTGAGCAGGATCTGCGCGCCGCCCACGTCGCGGCTCAGGCGTTCGGCGTGGTAGATCGGACTGGGCCGGCCGACGTAGTGCTTCAGGTCCTTGTCGTAGGCGGCGATGAAAGCCGGATCGACCCGCGCCTGGTCGTAGGCGGCCGCCAGTTCCTGCAACGGCCCGACCAGCGTCTCGGCGACGAAGCTGCCGCCGAAGCGGCCGAAATGCCCGCGGGCATCGGGGAAGGCGTGGAAATCGGTGATCGGTGCGGCGGTCATGGCATCACGGTCGGCAGGACAGGCCAGCACCGTAGCGCACATGCCCGGCGATGAAAATCGATATATGGAGCATCATGTGTTAGAAAAACTCACATGAAAAAACAGCAGGACAGACGTTTTCACGGCAAAGCCGCCCGCAAGGGTGGCGCACAGGCATGTTCGCCATGAAAAAGCAGCGGGACGGATGTTCTTCACGGCGAAGCCACCCGAAGGGGGGCGCACGGCCGGTTTCTGCTCCTGTAAAACCGGCATTCCCGCCATCCATGGCGGTCAGGTTTACGCCATGAAAAAACGGCAGGACAGCCGTTTTTCACGGCGAAGCCGCCCGCAGGGTGGCGCACGGCCGGTTTTTGCTCCTGCAAAACCGGCATTCCCGCCATCCATGGCGGTCAGATGTGCGCCATGAAAGACGACCACGCCCTGCCCTCGCTGAATGCGCTGCGCGCCTTCGAGGCCGCCGCCCGCCTGCGCAGCGTCAGCCTGGCCGGCGACGAGTTGCATGTGACCCATGGCGCGGTCAGCCGCCAGTTGCGGGCGCTGGAGGAAGAGCTCGGCGTGGCGCTGTTCGAGCGCGATGGCCGCGGCATCCGCCCGACCGCCGCCGGCCGGCGCCTGCAGGAAGCCGCGTCCGGGGCGTTTTCGCAGTTGCGCGACTGCGTGGCCGCGCTGCGCCGGGGGCACCGCAGCGACGCCTTCGTGCTCGGCTGCCCGGGCAGCGTGCTGGCGCGCTGGATGATCCCGCGCCTGCAGCAGCTGCAGCGCGACCTGCCGGGCCTGACCCTGCATCTGGCCGCGCAGGAGGGCGATTTCGCCCCGCGGCTGGCGGGACTGGATGCGGCCCTGCTGCTCGGCCAGGCGCCATGGCCACCAGGCTGGACCGTGCATGGCCTGGGCAGCGAACGCATCGGCCCGGTATTCAGCCCGTCCATGCATGGCGCGCATGTGCTCGCCCACCAGCCACCCGACGCCCTGCTCGGCCATGTGCTGCTGCACACCCGCTCGCGGCCGCAGGCCTGGCCCACCTGGGCCGCGCTCAACGATCTGGATGCGGCAGCGCTGCGCGAAGGCACCGGTTTCGAACACTTGTACTACCTGCTCGAAGCCGCGGTCGCCGGCCTCGGCATCGCCATCGCCCCCGAACCGCTGGTGGCGGATGACCTGGTCAATGGCCGCCTCATCGCCCCATGGGGCTTCGTCGACACCGAAGGGCAATGGGCGCTGTGCACCGCCGGCGACGACCGGCATCCGCAGGTCGAGGCACTGGCGGACTGGTTGCGGCGGCAGCTGGCATCGTAGGAGCGCACCGTAGGAGCGCACTTCAGTGCGCGATGAGGCCTTCCCGGTAAAGCGCCATCGCGCACTGAAGTGCGCTCCTACAAGTGCGCTCCTACGGTTACGCGGATGCGTCGTGCATGTCGGCGCGGCGCACTTCCTCGACGAAGCGGCGCATCCGCTCGCCATCCTTGATGCCCGGCGCCGATTCGATGCCGCTGGAGACGTCCACACCCCACGGCTGCACGGTGGTGATCGCGTCGAACACATTGTCCGGGTGAATGCCGCCGGCCAGCAGGAAAGGCCGGTGCAGGCCGGAGGGTACCTGCGACCAGTCGAAGGCCACGCCGCTGCCGCCGCTGCCGCCCGGCGCGTGGCTGTCCAGCAGGAAACCGGCCGCGTGCGGATGCGCCAGCTGCAGGCTGCGCGCGGTGACCGCCTCCGTCCCGCCCATCGCCACCGCCTTCAGGTAGGGCATGTTGAACGCGCGGCAGAAGGTGTCGTCCTCGTCGCCGTGGAACTGCAGCAGGCTCGGCCGTACCGTGCGCATCACCTCGCGCACTTCCTCGCGGCTGTTGTCGCGGAACAGCGCCACCACGTCGACCATCGGCGTGATCGCCTGGCGCATCGCGCGGGCTTCGGCCGGCGCCACCCGGCGCGCGCTGCCACGGGCGAACACGAAGCCGATCGCGTCCACGCCCAACTCGCTGGCCAGGCGGATGTCGCCGGCGCGGGTCATGCCGCAGAACTTGATGCGGGTGCGGAACAGCATGCGGGTCATAGCGTCACCTCGGCCGGCAGTTGCCATTGGTCAGGATACAGCGGGCCGACGAACACCAACCCCTGCGGCGGCGCGGTCGGCCCGGCCTGCGTGCGGTCGCGCAGCGCCAGCACCTGCCCGATCCACGATTCCGGTTTCTCGCCGGCACCCACCAGCAGCAGCGAACCGACGATGTTGCGCACCATGTGGTGCAGGAAGGCATTGGCCTGTACCTGCACTTCAACCACTTCGCCCTGCCGCACGACGGAAATCGACTGCAGTTCGCGGCGGGCATGCAGCGCCTGGCACTGCACGCTGCGGAACGAGCTGAAATCGTTCTCGCCCAGCAGCGCCTGCGCGGCTCGGTGCATCGCATCGGCGTCCAGCGGGCGGCGTTCCCAGCTCAGCGTCTGCCGGTACAGCGCCGGCCGCACCTGGCGGTTGAGCAGGCGGTAGCGGTAGCGCCGCGCGCGCGCCGAGAAGCGCGCATGGAAGTCGTCGGCCACCGGCACGCACCAGCGCACGCACACCGAGGGCGGCAGCCGCGTGGTCGTGCCCAGCACCCAGCCGCGCGGTTCGCGGGCGACGTCGCTGTCGAAATGCACCACCTGGCATTCGCCGTGCACGCCGGCATCGGTGCGGCCGGCGCAGACCACGCTCACCGGCGCATCGGCCACCGAGGACAGGGCATCCTGCAGGGTGGCCTGCACGCTCGCGCAGCCGCTTTCACCCAGCTGCTGCCAGCCCTTGAAGTCGCTGCCGTCGTATTCCACGCCCAGCGCATAGCGCATCGTCAAACCTCTCGTTTCGCCGGCGCCTGCCGGAGCTGGCGCCCGCAGCGGGCGCCCGTTCAATCCGCGTCACGCTCGGACCACACGGCCAGTTCGTTGCCGCCCGGCTCGACGAACTGGAAGCGGCGTCCGCCGGGGAAGGTGAATTCCGCCTTGCTCAGCGCACCGCCCTGCGCCAGCACCGCCGCCTGCAACGACGACAGCTGCGCCGCATACAGCACCACCAGCGGTGCGCCGGACGCACTCGTCGCCGGCTCGCCGCGGAAGAAACCGCCCTGCAGGCCGCCGTCGTCGAACGCGGTGTAGTCCGGGCCGTAGTCCTCGAAACGCCAGCCGAATACCTGTTCGAAGAAACGCCGGCTCGCGGCGGGATCGCGCGATGCGAACTCGACATAATCGATGCGCCGCTCGTGTTTCATCGCCGCCTCCTGTCCGCTCATCCCAGCCGCCCCAGCAGCTCGACCGCTTCGGCGCGCGCCTGCGGGTCGCTGCCTGCGGCTACTTCGTTCAGCAGCGTGCGCGCGGTTTCCGCATCGCCCAGGTCCAGATAGGCGATCGCCAGTTCCAGCCGCTCGCGCCCGGCGGGCGCCGGATTGAGCGGCGCCAGGCGGGCCATGTCGCCGGCGAGCCAGCCACTCTCCTCCTGCTCCGTCGGTTCCGATGGCGCGATGTCGTCGGCCGGCGTACGCGAAGCCTCGAACAGCAGCACCGGTTCCTGCCGGACCGGATGCGGCGGATTCGCGCCGGCGGGCGGCTGCGACCAGAACGGCACGGCCTCGTGCTCATCCCCGACGGAGGCGGCAGCCGGTTGCACGGGCGCGACCCCGGTGGCGATCTCTTCCTCCACCGCAGGCATCGCCGCGGCGAGCGCGGACAGTTCGCCTTCGGCGGCACGGTCGACAGGCGGCGCGGGCGGAAGCGGCGACGGCCGGCGACGGCGCGACAGCCACCAGCCTGCCGCGGCCACCGCCAGCAGCAGTACGCCCAGCCACGCCCATGGTGCGGTGCCCGCCGGCTCCTTCTTCGCCACCTCGGCCAGGTGCTGCTGCGCCGCGGCCAGGTTGCTGTCCTTCATCGCGATCAGCGACTGCTGCTGCGATTGCAGCTTCTCCAGTTCGGCCACGCGCTCGCGCAGTTCCTGTAGTTCCGCGTCGCGCGTGGCGAGGTCTTCCCTGGCCTGCCGCAGTTGTTCGTTCGCCGCCATGTCGCCCTCGCCACCGGCCTGGAGCCCGGTCGTCATTCCTGCCGTCTGTTGCGCACCGGCCACCGCCGGCGCGATTTCCAGCCGCGCATCGTTCGCCGCCGGCGTTGCCGCAACCGGCCTGGCCGTTGCGTTCGCCGTGCCGGCCACCGCCGGCTGCGGGATCGGTGCGTGCGCCTGGCGCCATTGCGCGGCATGCTCGCGCACCAGCGCGCGTGCCGCGGCCGTATCGATGCGTTCCAGCTCCCCGCTTCCGGGAACACGCAACACCGCACCCTGCCGGAGCAGGTTGACGTTGCCGCGGATGAACGCTTCGGGGTTGGCACGCAGCAGCGCCACCATCGCCTGGTCCAGCGAAACCCCGTTGTCGCGCGCCAGGTCGCGGGCGATCCCCGACAGGGTCTGGCCGTGCTGCACGGGCGCCAGCGTCCCGTCGGCCGTGGCCGCCGGCCGCGCGGTTGGTCCCGGACGGGGCGCCGGAGGCGTGGTCGGTGCGGGTGCGGCAACCGCCACCGGCTCCTTCGCCGGTCCGGACGCGGGCGCCGGTGCCGGTTCGGGCTCGCGCACGATCAGGTTGGAGGGCGCCGCCGCAGGCGCGTCGATCACCGGCTCGGCCACCGCGGTGGCGGCCTCGGGCGCGGCGACCAGCGCCGAATATTCGCGCACCAGCCGCCCTTGCCCCCAGTCGACCTCGATCAGGAAGCTCAGCGCCGGCACCTGCACCGGCGCGGCACTGGTCACCCGCACCACGGCGCGCCCCTGCGCATCCTGGGCGAACTGGAACTGCAGCTCGCTGACCAGTCCTTCCGGACGCGACAGGCCCACGCGCTCGAAGGTCGCTGCCGAGGCAAGCCCCACCGTGGCGCTCTCCAGCTCGCCCGGGTCGCTGGAGATCACCGGGATCTCGGCCACCAGCGGTTGCCCGGGCCTGGACAGCACGCGGATGTTGCCCAGGCCGAGGGCAAGCGCAGCGCTGCTGTACAGCCCCAGCGCGAGGACGAGCACGCCTTGTATCGAGCGCATCGCGCTCCTGCCCCTTGGTTTCATGCCGGCAAATATACCGGCTGAGCCGGGGTTCCGAATACCGCAGGGACGACACGCCAGCGCTTCGCGCTGTCGCCCCACGGTTTGCGTTGCAAACCGTGGGGCCCGTCTTTCGCTTTGCCACAGACACACCAGCGCTGCGCGCTTGCGCGCTGCCGCCCCACGGTCTGCTCCGCAAACCGCGGGCCCCGTCTCTCGCTTGCCCCCCCGCCTTGACTCGCCGCAAGCGGCTCGCCCTTTGGGCCGGCTTCGCCGTTCGCGCTTCGCGCAGTGGCGCGCCCCCTTACCAAGGGGGCTTTGCTCCAGATGCTTTCAGGTGGGTGTTGGCAGGTACCGATGGGGTGCCGACCGTTGGTCGGCAGTGCAGGATATTCCGGCTTGTCTTGCCTCAGCCGCCGTTGGCGACCAGCTCGGCGACCTGCACCGCGTTGAGCGCGGCACCCTTGCGGATGTTGTCGGCCACCACCCACATGTTCAGCCCGCGCGGATGCGAGAAGTCCTCGCGGATGCGGCCCACGTAGACCGGGTCGGTGCCCGAAGCATGGGTGACCGGGGTCGGGTAGCCGCCGGCCCTGCGCTCGTCCACGACCTTCACGCCCGGTGCGGCGGCCAGCAGTTCGCGCGCCTGCTCCACGCTGATCTTCTTCTTCGTCTCGACGTTCACCGCCTCCGAGTGGCCATAGAACACCGGCACGCGCACGGCGGTCGGGTTCACCTGGATGCTGTCGTCGCCGAGGATCTTGCGGGTCTCCCAGACCAGCTTCATTTCTTCCTTGGTGAAGCCGTTGTCCAGGAACTCGTCGATGTGCGGGATCAGGTTGAAAGCGATCTGCACCGGGAACTTCTTCGGCTCGATTTCCTGGAAGCCCAACAACTGCGCGGTCTGCTTGCCCAGCTCTTCCATGCCGCTCTGGCCGGCGCCGGAAACGGACTGGTAGGTGGCCACGTTGATGCGCTCGATGCCGTACTCGCGGTGGATCGGCGCCAGCACCGGCATCAGCTGCATGGTCGAGCAGTTCGGGTTGGCGATGATGCCGCGCGGGCGGTTCTTCGCCGCTTCCGGATTGACCTCGGAGACCACCAGCGGCACGTCGTCGTCATAGCGGAACGAGGACGAGTTGTCGATGACGACCGCACCGACGGCGGCGAACTTCGGCGCATATTCCTTCGAGATGCCGCCACCGGCGGAGAACAGGGCGATCTCGACGCCGGCGGGATCAAACGTGGCCAGATCCTGGATGGTGACCTTCTCGCCGTTGAACTCAACCTGCTGGCCGGCCGAGCGCTCGGAGGCGAGCAGGCTCAGCTTGCCGACCGGGAAATCGCGCTCGGCGAGGATGGCCAGCATGGTCTGGCCGACCGCGCCGGTGGCGCCGACGACGGCTACGTGGAAACGACGGGCTTCATTGCTCATGGGGTGTACTCGAAAGAAAGAGATGGGGGGACACACACGTCGAGCCAGGTTCGGGGAACCTCCGGCGACAGCCTCGGAGGCTCCCTACCGTTTCTTGATGTCGATTTTGGTGCCGGCATTGCCCGTGCGCGCCATGCCATCGGCCAGCAGGCCGGCATTGACCGCATTGGCGGGATGGCCGGCATCCGGGCCGATGCCCAGGCCCGCCAGCAGGTTGTCCACCGCCACCTGCACCATTGCCCGGCGCGTGGCCAGCGAGGCGCTGCCGACATGCGGAGTCAGCACGATGTTGCGCAGGGCCAGCAGCTCCGGACGCACGTCCGGCTCGTTCTCGTAAACGTCGAGCGCGGCCGAGGCCAGGCGGCCGTGCGCCAGTGCCTCGGCCAGCGCCAGTTCGTCGACGATGCCGCCGCGGGCGATGTTCACCAGCGTGGCGGTGGGCTTCATCTTCGCCAGTGCGGCGGCATCGATGATGTGGCGGTTCTGCGCGGTATATGGCAGCACCAGCACCAGATGATCGACGCTGCCCAGCAGCTCGTCGAAACCGGTGTAACGCGCGCCGACCGTCAGCTCCACGTCCGCGGGCAGCCGCGAGCGGTTGTGGTACAGCACCTTCATGCCGAAACCATGGTGGCCGCGGCGGGCGATGGCCTGGCCGATACGGCCCATGCCGAGGATGCCCAGGGTGCTGCCATGCAGGTCGGCGCCGAGCATGGTGGTGAACGACCACTGCCCCCAGTTGCCCTCGCGCAGCCAGCGGTCGGACTCGACGATGCGCCGCGCCGCGGCCATCAACAGCGCGAAACCGAGGTCGGCCGTGGTCTCGGTGAGGACGTCCGGCGTGTTGGTGGCGACGATGCCCGCCGCGCCCAGCGCCGGGATGTCGAGATTGTTGTAGCCGACGCCAACGTTGGCGACGACCTTAAGTGCGTTGGCGCCGGCGATCTCGGCCGCGCCGATGCGTTCGTTGAGCGTGACCAGGGCGCCATCGGCGTCGGCCAGGTGCGTCGCCAGCGCCGCGCTGTCGTGCGCGGTGACGGTCGGCGTGGCCACCACGTCGCAGTACGCGGCCAGCTGCGCGACGGTGTCGTCGAACAGCGGCTGCGATACCCAGACGCGGGGCCGCCGGTCAGCCATCGAGGCTCCCGGGGATGCGCGGCGTAACCACGCCGACGTCGCCGCACTGCGCGCGGTGGCGCAGCGCCTGGTCCATCAGCACCAGCGCCAGCATCGCCTCGGCGATGGGCGTGGCGCGGATGCCGACGCAGGGGTCGTGGCGGCCGGTGGTGATGACCTCGACCGCGTTGCCCTCCACATCCACCGTCGCGCCGGGCAGGCGCAGGCTGGAGGTCGGCTTGAGCGCCATCGACGCGACGATCTGCTGGCCGGTGGCGATGCCGCCGAGGATGCCGCCGGCATGGTTGGACTGGAAGCCCTCCGGCACGATCAGGTCGCGGTGCGCGGTGCCCTTCTGCACGACGCTGGCGAAGCCGTCGCCGATCTCCACGCCCTTGACCGCGTTGATGCTCATCAGCGCCGCGGCGATCTCGCCGTCGAGCTTGCCGTAGATCGGCTCACCCCAGCCCGGCGGCACGCCATCGGCGACCACGTTCACGCGCGCGCCGACCGAATCGCCGGACTTGCGCAGCGCATCCATGTACGCCTCCAGCTCCGGCACTTGGGCAGCGTCGGGCCAGAAGAACGGGTTGTCCTCCACCGCGCTCCAGTCGAAGCCGGTCGGGGTGATCTCGCCCAGCTGCGACAGCCAGCCGCGCACGGTCACGCCGTAACGTTGCTTGAGCCACTTCTTGGCGATCACGCCGGCGGCCACGCGCATGGTGGTCTCGCGCGCCGAGGAACGGCCGCCGCCGCGCGGGTCGCGGATGCCGTACTTCTGCCAGTAGCTGTAGTCGGCGTGGCCGGGGCGGAACTGCGCGGCGATGTTGCTGTAGTCCTTGCTGCGCTGGTCGGTGTTGCGGATCAGCAGCGCGACCGGCGTACCGCTGGTGCGGCCTTCGTACACGCCGGACAGGATCTCCACCTCGTCGGCCTCGCGCCGCGCCGAGGTGTGCCGGCTCTTGCCGGTGGCCCGGCGCTGCAGGTCGTGGGCGAACTCCTCCGGCGCGATCTCCAGCCCTGGCGGGCAACCATCGATCACGCAGCCGATCGCCGGCCCGTGCGATTCGCCGAAAGTGGTGACCGTCAGCAGCTTGCCGAAGGCGTTGGAGCTCATCGCTGCGCCGCCAGCTCGGCGATGCGCGCATGATGGGCGCGCAGTTCGGCGGCCTCGACCGCGAAGATGCCCATCTGCCCGACCTTGAACTCGATCCAGGACATGAACACTTCCGGCAGCAGCTTGACCAGGTGCTGCTCGGATTCGCCCACTTCGCAGATCAGCAGGCCGTCCTCGCCCAGGTGGTCCGGCGCGTCGCGCAGGATCTTCAGCACCAGGTCCAGGCCGTCGTCGCCGGCACGCAGCGCCAGGTCCGGCTCGTGCGCGTATTCGCGCGGCAGCGCATCGGTCTCGTCGTTGGTGACGTACGGCGGATTGGTGACGATCAGGTCGTAGACGCGACCCTGCAGGCCGGCGAACAGGTCGCTTTTGACCAGCTCGACGTTGTGCGCGAGCAGGCGCTCCTTGTTCTCGACCGCCAGCGACAGCGCGGCGTCGTTGATGTCGCTGCCGTCCACCTGCCAGTTCGGGTAGTAGTGGCCCATGGCGATGGCGATGCAGCCCGAGCCGGTGCACAGATCCAGCGCACGGGTGACGTCGCGCCCGGCCAGCCAGGGCTCGAAGCCATTGAGGATCAGCTCGGCGATGGGCGAGCGCGGCACCAGCGCGCGCGCGTCGCTCTTGAAGCTCAGCCCGGCGAACCACGCCTCGCCGGTAAGGTAGGCCGCCGGCACGCGCTCGGCGATGCGGCGCTCGAACAGCGCCAGCACCTGCTGCTTCTCGTCGGCCAGCAGGCGCGCCTGGCCGTAGGCCGGGCCCAGGTCCGGCGGCAGGTGCAGGGTATGCAGCACCAGGCTGGTGGCTTCGTCCAGCGCATTGTCATAGCTGTGCCCGAAGGTCAGGCCCGCGGCATTGAAACGGCTGGCGCCGTAGCGGATCAGGTCGATGATCGTGTGGAGTTCGGCGGCCGCCTGGGCTGTCATGGCAATACGGGAAACAGGGGATGGTCTGCGATTATAGGCGTGCACCCGGTATATTGAGCGCCCGGTTGCAGCCGAAACTGCGGCGATGTCCCGGCATCAGGCCGCAATACCCCGGCAAGGGCCGGCATGCCACCGGATCCCGCCATCGCCGCCCGCAGGCCCGCGCTCCGCCCTGGCCCGGCGCCGCCATCACCCGTACGGAGAAACGGTCCATGTTCAACCGCAATACCGGCATCGTCCTGGCCATCGCGCTGGCAGCAGGGCTGGGCCTGTTGCTGGCGCAGAAGGTGTTCGACCCGGCCGGCAACGGCGGCCACCAGACCGGTTCGATCATTTTCTATCCCACGCCACGGCCGCTGCCGGATTTCAGCCTCAGCCAGTCCGATGGCACCCGCCTGATTCCCGGCGAACTGCGCGGACACTGGACCCTGGTATTCCTGGGTTTCACTTCCTGCCCGGACGTGTGCCCGACCACGCTGGCCGAACTGGCGCTGGCGCAGAAGCAATGGGAAACCATTCCCGAAAGCCTGCGGCCGCGCGTGGTGTTCGTCTCCGTCGACCCGGAACGCGACACGCCGGCGCGGCTGGGCGAGTACGCCCACGCTTTCCACAAGGACACGCTGGCCGCTACCGCCGACGTGCCGTCGCTGGAACGTTTCGCCACCCCGCTCGGCCTGGTGTTCCAGAAGGCGCCGGGCAAAAACTTCGACAGGAACCCGGACGACTACAGCATGGACCACTCGGCCAGCATCGCCGTGCTCGATCCCGAAGGCCGCCTGGCCGGCCTGATGCGCCCGCCGTTCGACCCGAAACTGATCGCCAGCGACCTGACCAAGCTCACCGGAAAAACCGCACCATGAGTCTGCTGACCACGCTCACCTATGCCCTGCCCCATCGGCTGCTGTCGTCGATGGCGCGCTCTCTGGCCTATTCGCGCAGCCCGCGCGTCTCGCGCTGGCTGATCGACACGGTGACGCGGAAATTCGACGTCAACCTGGCCGAAGCGGCCGATCCGGACCCGCGCAGCTATGCCAGCTTCAATGCCTTCTTCACCCGCGCCCTGAAGCCGGGCGCACGCGTGGCCGATGCCGACCCGCGCGCGCTGCTGATGCCGGCCGATGGCCGCATCAGCCAGCTCGGCGCGATCGAGGGCGGGCGCATCTTCCAGGCCAAGGGCCAGTCGTTCACCGCCGCCGAACTGCTCGGCGACGCCACCGCTGCCGCCCCCTTCGCCAACGGCCTGTTCGCCACGGTGTACCTGTCCCCGCGCGATTACCACCGCGTGCATATGCCCTGGACCGGCACCCTGCGCGAGACCGTGCACGTGCCCGGACGCCTGTTCAGCGTCGGCCCGGACGCGGTGGCCAAGGTGCCGCGCCTGTTCGCCCGCAACGAGCGGCTGGTATGCCACTTCGACACCGATTTCGGCCCGATGGTGCAGGTGATGGTCGGCGCGCTGCTGGTCAGCGGCGTGGAAACGGTCTGGAGTGGCGAAGAAATCCCCGCCTACGGCGACCGCATCACCCGCAAGGACTGGCGCGGCAAGGGCATCACGCTGGAGCGGTTCGCGGAGATGGCGCGCTTCAACTACGGCAGCACCGTGATCGTGCTGCTGCCGCCGGGCGTGGCTGAATTCGACCCGGCATTGAAGGCGGAGAGTCCGGTGCAGTTGGGGCAGATGCTTGCGCGATTGAAGTAACGGCCCGTTCCGACGCGGCCACATCACTACGCGTGGCGACGCGCCCCCCCCCTCTGGCGCCTTGCTGTTATTGAGGCGCGGCGCGTTTCAACTACGGCAGCACCGTGATCGTGCTGCTGCCGCCGGGCGTGGCTGAATTCGACCCGGCATTGAAGGCGGAGAGTCCGGTGCAGTTGGGGCAGATGCTTGCGCGATTGAAGTAATCCCCCGTTCCGACGCGGCCACATCACTACGCGTGGCGACGCGCCCCCCCTCTAGCGCCTTGCTGTTATTGAGGCGCGGCGCGCTTCAACTACGGCAGCACCGTGATCGCGCTGCTGCCGCCGGGCGTGGCCGAGTTCGACCCGGCATTGAAGGCGGAAAGTCCGGTGCAGTTGGGGCAGATGCTTGCGCGATTGAAGTAATCCCCCGTTCCGGCGCGAGGTTGTGCGCCTCCGACAGAAACAGCAACGCGGAAAACGAAACAGGAGCGACGCGCGTCGCTCCTGTTTCGTTTCCAGCCCACACCCATCGTGGGCGGCTCACCATTCCGGCTCCCGCTCCGGCAGCAATGCGCGGATCACCTGCCCATCGGCGCCGGCGGCCAGCTTCTCCGCTTCGGCGACGGGGATGTCCACCTCGATCAGCCAGCCTTCCTCGTCGGCCTGTTCGCTGCGGATGACTTCCAGCTGGTGCAGGCGCGAACGCAGCCTGCCGGCGCCGGGCGGCAGGCGCACGCGGCCGGTGACGTGCTGCAGGCCCAGGCGCTTGCCCAGTACCGACTGCAGCAGGTCCAGGCCGCGGCCGTCGCGCGCGGAAATCCATACGCGTTCGCGCCGCGCTTCGTCCGGCACGCCGTCCTGCGCGTCGTGGCGCACGTCCGCACCTTCGATGCGGTCGATCTTGTTGAACACCAGCAACTGAGGCAGCCCGCCGGCACCCACCGCCTCCAGCACCTCGTCCACCTGGGCAATGCGCTCCTCGCGCAGCGGATCGGCGGCATCGACCAGGTGCAGCAGGAAATCCGCCTCGCGCGCCTCGCTCAGGGTGGAGCGGAACGCCGCCACCAGTTCGTGCGGCAGGTCGCGCACGAAACCGACGGTGTCGGCCAGCATCGCGTTGCCGCCGGGCAGCGCGATGCGGCGCACGGTCGGGTCGAGCGTGGCGAACAGCTGGTCGGCGGCGTAGGCGCCGGCACCGGTCAGCGCGTTGAACAGGGTCGACTTGCCGGCGTTGGTGTAGCCCACCAGGGCCACGCGTGGCATCTCGCTGCGCACGCGCGCGCGGCGCATCTGGGTGCGCTGCACTTCCACCTTTTCCAGGCGTTTCTGCAGCTGTTCCACGCGCTTCTGCAGCAGCCGGCGGTCGGTTTCCAGCTGGGTTTCGCCGGGGCCGCGCAGGCCGATGGAACCGCCGCGCTGGCGCTCCAGGTGGGTCCAGCCGCGCACCAGGCGCGTGGCCAGGTGGCGCAGCTGCGCCAGTTCCACCTGCAGCTTGCCTTCGTGGCTGTGCGCACGCTGGGCGAAGATGTCCAGGATCAGCCCGGTGCGGTCGATCACGCGCCGCTCCAGGAACCGCTCCAGGTTGCGCTCCTGCACCGGGGTCAGCGCATGGTTGACCAGCACCAGGTCGGCGCCGGTGGCGTCGGCCATGGCCTTGACCTCGTCCAGCTTGCCGCTGCCGATCAGGGTGGAAGGATTGGGTCGGTCGATGCGCGCGGTCACGGTGGCCGCGATGCTGGCGCCGGCCGAGCGGGCCAGGTCGGTGAACTCTTCCAGCACATCCTCTTCCAGCCGCCCCGCGTGCGGCTGGATCAACAGCGCGTGTTCGCCTCGTTTCGAACGGTCAAACACGCGCCACGTCCTGCTTATTCGTTGTCGTTGTCGTCATCGCCTGCCTGATTGCTGTCGGCCGATTGCACGTAGCCGCCGCCCGGTCCCACGCGCACGTTGCGCGCCGGCACCACGGTGGAAATGGCGTGCTTGTAGACCATCTGGCTGACCGTATTGCGCAGCAGCACCACGAACTGGTCGAACGACTCGATCGTGCCCTGCAGCTTGATGCCGTTGACCAGGTAGACCGAAACCGGCACGCGCTCGCGGCGCAGTGCGTTCAGGAACGGGTCCTGCAAGGATTGCCCCTTGGACATCTTCAACTCCTCGTTATTGTTCTTATGGGCCGACGCAGTCTCCCCCGCCGCGCCGGACTGCCGATGGTACACCGCCACAGGCCCGCTCACCTTGCCAGAAACAGGGAAATCGCCTCGCGCAGGCGCGGCATGTCGGTGGCGGGGTCGAACCAGCGCGCGTCCAGTTCACCGCGCAGCCAGGTGAGCTGGCGCTTGGCCAGCTGGCGGGTGGCGAAGATCGCCTTGTCGCGGAAGCCGGCGGCGCTGTCGTCCCCATCCAGGAACTGCCAGGCCTGGCGGTAGCCCACGGCGCGGATCGCCGGCAGGTCGAGCGGCGCCGGCACGTCCGCCATCGGCGGCAACGCGCGCAGGCGCCGCACTTCGTCGAGGAACCCGGCCTCCAGCATCAGGTCGAAGCGGCGTTCGATGCGCGCGTGCAGCACGGCGCGGTCGGCCGGCGCCAGCACCAGCTTGAGCACGCGCGCCGGCAGGCGGGCGACGCCGGGCAACGCCTGCCAATGGCTGATCGGCCTGCCGGTGAGCCGGTAGACCTCCAGCGCGCGCTGGATGCGCTGTGGATCGGTGGCGTGGATGCGCCTGGCCGCGGCCGGATCGACCTGCGCCAGCTGCGCGTGCAGCGCCGGCCAGCCCACGGCCCCGGCCTCGGCACTGATCGCCGCACGGATGGCCGGGTCGGCCTCCGGCATCGGCGAAAGCCCCTGCAGCAGCGCGCGGAAGTACAGCCCGGTGCCGCCTGCAAGGATCGGCAGCCGGCCACGCGCGACGATGTCGCGCACCGCGGCGGCGGCATCGGCGGCGAACTCGGCGGCCGAGTAGCTCTGCCAGGGGTCGCGCAGGTCCAGCAGATGGTGGGGAATGCCGGCGCGCTCGGCTTCGTCGGGCTTGGCCGCGCCGATCTCCAGCCCGCGATATACCAGCGCCGAATCGACGCTGACGATCTCGCCGCCATGGCGCCTGGCCAGTTCGATCGCCGCCGCGGTCTTGCCCGACGCGGTGGGCCCCATCAGCGCGATCGCCAGCGGCCGCGTGTCGGCCGCCATCAGTCCTCGTCCGGCCAGCGCGGCGGCGCGGGACGGTCGGCGCGCTGCGCCGGTACCGCATCGAACGCGGCCAGCACCCTGAGCGCATCGACCGTGGCGGCCACGTCGTGCACGCGCACGATCTTCGCGCCACGCTGCACTGCCAGCAGGTGCGCGGCAACGGAACCGGCCACGCGCTCGGCGGCGATGGCGCGGCCGGTGACCTCGCCGATGCAGCGCTTGCGCGACAGCCCTGCCAGCAGCGGCACGCCCAGCGCCAACAGTTTTTCCTGCGCCGCCAACAGCGTGAAATTCTGCGCGGTGTCCTTGTTGAAACCGTAGCCGGGATCGACCACCAGCCGGTTGCGGGCGATGCCGGCCATCTCCGCGGCGAAAATGCGTTCGGCGAGGAAGCGCTGCACGTCGCCGGCGACGTCGTCGCTGTCCCAGGCCACACCGGCGTCGTGCGGCCCGCCCACCGCATGCATCAGCACCACGGCGGCACCGGAACCGGCCACGGCCTCCATCGCACCGGGCTGGCGCAGGGCCTGCACGTCGTTGACCATGCCGGCGCCGGCGGCCAGCGCCGCGCGCATCACCTCGGGCTTGCAGGTATCGATGCTGACCGGCACCGTCGCGCGCGCGACCAGCGCCTCGATCACCGGCACCACGCGCGCGATCTCCTCCTGCGCCGACACCTGCGCGGCGCCGGGCCGGGTGGACTCGCCACCGATGTCGAGCAGGTCCGCGCCCTGTTCGACCAGCGCCAGCCCATGGGCGATGGCCGCCGCGGCATCGAAGTGCAGCCCACCATCGGAGAACGAATCCGGGGTGACGTTGACGATGCCCATCACCCGCGGGCGGTCCAGCCGCAACGGCCGGCCGGCGCAATCCAGTACCGGAGACGTGTCGAACATCAGCGCCTGCTCCTCGCCCGGACCACGGTGCCCAGCACGCTGAGCGCCACGCCCAGCACGATGCCGATGAAGATGCCTGCCAGGTAATGACCGGTCTTCACCCCGAAGGCGACGCCGGCCACGGTGGCGATCACCATTTCCGGCAGGTGGGTGGAGGTTTTGGGAGCGGGAGTCTGGGTAGTCATACGGCAGGCGGCTGGGGCACGGCGACCCATTGTCTCCCGCGGATGCGGCCATCGGAACCATCGAGGCCGAAAACGGGGGCTTCCATGATGGGAAAAGACCGGCGTGCGTGGCAACGGACCTGTCTACGAATGCCCTGCAATGCACTCCCGGGAGCCGGCAGCAGGCCATCCGCGGACAGGCCCACTCCACGCCTGGTTTCCGGTTCCCGGAAACAGGACAGGCCGGAATATCCGGCCTGTCCTGTTCAATACCCTGGCGGCAGGCTCAATGCTGCCCGGCCGGATCGCTGATCGGCGCCACCGGACGTTCGTCGCCCCCCTTGTCACCGTCCGACGGGTCGCTCTTGCCCTTGTCCACCCAACCGGCCGGCGGCGAGGGCTTGCGGCCTTCCATGATCGCCTTGACCTGCTCGGCATCGATGGTTTCCCAGTCGAGCAGCGCGGCGGTCATGGCTTCAACGATGTCGCGCTTCTCTTCCAGGATGCGGCGCGCCACGGTGTACTGCTCGTCGAGGATGCGGCGGATCTCCGCGTCCACCTTCTGCTGGGTGGCCTCGGAAATCGTCTTGCTGTGCATGCCGTAGCCGGCTTCCTCGTCGGCATAGACCATGGTGCCCATCACGTCGGACATGCCGTACTTGGTGACCATGCCGCGGGCCAGCTTGGTGGCGCGCTCGAAGTCGTTGGAGGCGCCGGTGGACATCTCGCCGACGAAGATCTCCTCGGCGATGCGGCCACCAAACAGGATCGCCAGTTCCTCGAGCATGCGGTCCTTGTACTTGCTGATGTGGTCGTGCTCGGGCAGCTGCCAGGTCACGCCCAGCGCCCAGCCGCGCGGCATGATGGTGACCTTGTGCACCGGATCGGCCTTGGGCAGCGTCATGGCGACCACCGCATGGCCGGACTCGTGGTAGGCCGTGTTGCGGCGCTCGTCCTCGCGCATGACCATGCTGCGGCGCTCCGGACCCATGTAGATCTTGTCCTTGGCGTCCTCGAAGTCCTGCATGCCCACTTCCTGCTTGCCGCGGCGCGCGGCGAACAGGGCGCCCTCGTTGACCAGGTTGGCCAGGTCGGCGCCGGAGAAGCCCGGGGTGCCGCGCGCCAGCACTTCCGGCTTGACGTCGTCGGCGGCCGGCACCTTGCGCAGGTGCACGCGCAGGATCTGCTCGCGGCCCTTGATGTCGGGCAGGCCGACCATGACCTGGCGATCGAAGCGGCCCGGGCGCAGCAGCGCCTTGTCGAGCACGTCCGGACGGTTGGTGGCGGCGATCACGATCACGCCCTCGCCGCCCTCGAAGCCGTCCATCTCGACCAGCATCTGGTTCAGGGTCTGCTCGCGCTCGTCATGGCCACCGCCCATGCCGGAACCGCGGTGGCGGCCGACCGCATCGATCTCGTCGATGAAGATGATGCACGGCGCATGCTTCTTGGCCTGCTCGAACATGTCGCGCACGCGGCTGGCGCCGACGCCCACGAACATCTCGACGAAATCCGAGCCGGAAATGCTGAAGAACGGCACCTTGGCCTCGCCGGCGATGGCACGCGCCAGCAGGGTCTTGCCGGTGCCGGGTGGGCCGACCATCAGCACGCCGCGCGGGATCTTGCCGCCGAGCTTGGTGAACTTGGAGGGGTCGCGCAGGAAATCGACCAGTTCGCCGACTTCTTCCTTGGCCTCGTCGCAGCCGGCCACGTCGGCGAAGGTCACCTTGATCTGGTCTTCGCCCTGCAGCTTGGCGCGCGACTTGCCGAAGGACATCGCACCCTTGGCACCGCCACCGCCGCCCTGCATCTGCCGCATCATGAAGATCCAGAAGCCGATCAGCAGCAGCACCGGCAGGAACTGCAGCGCGATGCTCCAGAAGCTCGGGCCGGTGGCCGGCTTCATGCGCACGATGTCGACCTTCTTGGTATAGAGCTGGTCGATGAGCTTTTCGTCGCGCGGCGCGTACAGCGAGCCTTCGCTGCCGTCGCTGCGCTTGAAGCGGATGGCATTGGTGGTCAGGGTCGTATCGTCGGTGAACTCCACCGACTTGATCCGGCCAGCATCCACTTCCTGCAGGAACTGGGTGTAGTTGTTGGCGTCACCGACGGTGGGCGTGCCGCCGCGCGGGGCGAAGCTCTGGAACACCACCATCAGCACGACGGCGACAACCACCCATAGCAGGAGGTTCTTGGTCAGGTCGTTCATCCTCATCGGCTCCGGCGTTCCTCTAATTTCTGACGCGATTCGTATGGTATCGAGCTTACTTGATCTGCGTGCGCTTGCCCTGGCCCAGGGCATAGACCTCGGGCGAGCGCTTGCGCGAGGCTTCCGGCTTGCGGATCACGACCTTGTCGTAACGGCGGCGCATTTCCCGCACGTAATCGTCAAAGCCGACGCCCTGGAACAGCTTGATCAGGAACGCCCCACCCGGCTTGAGATGGTTGTCGGCGAAATCCATCGCCAGCTCCGCCAGGTGCATCATCCGCGGCTGGTCCACCGCATCCATGCCACTCTTATTGGGGGCCATATCCGACAGGACAAGGTCCACCGGCTGGTCGCCGAGCATGGCTTCGAACTGGGATAGGACGGTTTCTTCCCTGAAGTCACCGTGAAGGAACTCCACGCCGGCCAGCGGCGGCATCTCAAGGATGTCCAGCGCCAGCACCCGGCCGCTGTCGCCCATCTGTCTCCGCACCTGCTGCGACCAGCCGCCCGGCGCGGCGCCGAGGTCGACCACCACCATGTTCGGCTTCAGCAGGCGGTCGCGCTGGAGCAGTTCCTCCAGCTTGTAGGCGGCGCGCGAACGCATGCCCTCGGACTGCGCCTTCTTCACGAAGGGGTCGGAGAAATGCTCCTTCAACCAGCGTTGACTGCTCTTGCTGCGGGACATCGGAATGGGGCCTGTAGGGGTGGGCATGATACCCTGAACCCCCTTGATAACCCGTAATCACTGCATGTCCATCGTCCTCACCCCGTCCCAGAACCGATTCCTGCGCGGCATGGCGCACGATCTGAAAGCACTGCTGCAGATCGGCGGCAAGGGAGTCACCCCCGCTTTCCTGGCGGAACTGGACGAGGTGCTGGAACGGCATGAACTGATCAAGGTGAAGATCGCCGCCGAAGACCGCGAGGCGCGCGACAGCATGGTGGCTGAACTGGTCGACGCCAGCGGCAGCGCGCTGATCCAGCGCATCGGCCATGTCGCCGTCCTGTACCGCCCGGCCCGGGAAAAGCGCCAGATCGTGCTGCCCCGCGGCTGACCGCCCAGGAGCAGAAGATGCAACTGAGCCGCGAACTGCCCGATTACACCTATTCCCTGCGTTCGGCCGATGGCCACCAGGCCCGGGTCAACGACCGGACGCTGGGGCGCAGCTTCATTCTTTCCCCCGACCAGTTGATCGAAAACTGGACGGTGGCCGCGGTCGGCCAGCTCACCGTGGCGGACCTGACGCCCGCGCTGGAACAGAACCCGGCCGTGTTCATCCTCGGCACGGGCGAGCGGCAGGTATTCCCGCCGGTGGAGGTCATGGCCGCCTGCCTGACCCGCGGCATCGGCATCGAAGTGATGAACAACGCCTCGGCCGCGCGCACCTTCAACGTGCTGGCCGGCGAAAACCGCCGCGTGGTCGCTGCGTTCATCCTGGAAACCAACGGCAGCTGATGCTCTCCGCCACGCACCGGGCAATGGTGCAGTGACACGCTCATCCGCAACCCCTGTTCCCGCGCGCGCGTCCTGCGGTCAACGCAATGGCTCGCCCTTGAGCCAGCAGACGAGCAGGAGAAGCAGGATGACGCCCACGTTGCAGGCGAGGGAGAGAACGGGCTCGGCCACGGGCGGGAACATCACGAAACCGGCGACCAGCAGCGCTGCCGTCGCCGCATAGGCGAGCCATCCCTGCCACGCCAGCGGCCATCCCCAGCCCCATCCGAGTTCCTTGGCGGCGAACCAGTAACGCGATTTCCCCACGCTCCTCCTCCTCGACCGGCACCGGGCCAGCGTATACGTCCATGACTGCGGCGCGGCCGGGATGCCACTGCCCGCAGCACCCGTCCGAACACCAGCTCCTTGCGACGGCTCAGCTGCCTTGCAGCCGCGCCCTGCGCTCCAGCAGATCGAACAGGTACCGGCCGATCCCGACCATCAGCGCCATCAGCAGGCGGCGCCAGTCGAATGCCCAGGCCAACACCGTCAGTACGACATAAACGGGAAACACGGCGAAACACGCTTCCTTCATGGCATCGACGAACGGCATCCCTGTCCTCCATGTCCCGATGTGGGGCCGCGCGCGGCGGCCCGGTATCCGCCGGCTACTTCTGCGGCAGATACTGCAGCGGATCCACCGGCTTGCCGTTGTAGCGGATCTCGAAGTGCAGCATGTCGCGCGACGCGCCGGTGCGGCCCATTTCCGCGATCTGGTCGCCGGCCTTGACGTTCTGCCCTTCGTTGACCAGACGCTTGCGGTTGTGGCCGTAGGCCGAGAGCCACTGGTCGTTGTGTTTGATGATGATCAGTTCGCCGTAGCCGACCAGGCCGGCACCGGAATAGACCACCACGCCCGGCCCGGCCGCACGTACCGCCTGGCCGCTGCTGCCGGCGATGTCGATGCCCTGCTTGGTGGTCTCGCCGGCGACGAAACGCCCGACCAGCGCGCCGTCGGCCGGCCAGCGCCAGCCGATGCCGCTGTTGGCCGGAGCTGGCGCCGGCGTCGCCGCCGGTGGCGGCGTAGCCGGCCGTGTGGCGGTTCCCCCACTGCCGGTTGTCGGGCGCGAGGCGGTGGCGCCGCTGCCCGGATACAACCGCAGCGTCTGCCCCGGATAGATCGCGTTCGGGTTGGACAAACCGTTCCAGGCCGCCAGGTCGCCCGGCGTGATGTTGTGGATGCGGGCCAGCGCGTACAGCGTGTCGCCACGGCGCACCACCACGGTCTGCCCGGGCTTGGGCACCGACGTGCGCGGGGTTGCCTGCGCCGTTGATGCGCCGCCCGAAGGCCGGACCACCGTGGCCGTACCGCAGCCGGCCAACGCCGCGACCAGCAGCAATGCCGCCGCGCCGGCGGCCGCCTTGAACGCGCCCTTGAATCTCACCTCTGCACTCATGCGAATTTCGTCCTCCATACCAGCCAACCCACCAGGCCGACGACCAGCGCGGTCGCGATCCAGCCTAGCGGTTCGATCCAGCGCCGCAGCGCCTCGGCCGCGCGCGCGCCGCCAAAGCGGATCACCGCGGCCAGCACGAACACGCGCTTGCCGCGCCCGACCAGCATGCTCAGCACGTACTGCGGCAGCGGCACGCCGACGATACCGGATGCCCACGTGAAGACCTTCATCGGGATCGGCATGAAGCCGCCCAACACCAGGAAGGTGAACACCGCCCACGGCGATTCCACCATCTTCGCCTGCAGCGTGGCGATGCCCGCCTCGATGCCCGGCAGCATGCCCATCGCCGCGAACAGCGGCTTGATCGCCTCGAACGCGTAGTGGCCCAGCGCATAACCGACCATCGCGCCGACCATCGAACCGGCCAGGCTCAGGGTGGCGAAGCGCCAGCCCCTGCGCGGCTGCGCCACGCACATCGGCATCAGCATCACTTCCGGCATCACCGGGAAGATGATGGCCTCGACGAAGCTCAGCACCGTCAGGTAGGTAGGCGCACGCTTGTGGCTGGCCCAGTGCAGCGCGCGGTCGTACAGCGGCCCGAATATCTTCATCGTCGCAGGATTTCCCTGTCAGTCCAGCATGCCCGACAGCAGCGGCACGAAGCTGACCGGCGCCAGTTCCTCCTGCACGATGCCGTCGGCCTGCCGGGTAAGTTGCAGCAGCATCTGCCCGCCCGGGCCGCCGACCGGCGCGACCAGGCGGCCGCCGACGGCCAGTTGTTCGATCAATACGTCCACCAGCGCCGGTGCGGCGGCGGTGACGACGATGGCGTCGTACGGGCCATGCTCGGGCCAGCCGATGCGGCCGTCGTCATGCTTGCTGCGCACGTTCATGCCCAGCTGCCGCAGGCGCTTGCGGGCCTGGCGCAGCAGATCGCCGATGCGTTCGACGGTGAACACTTCCAGGCCGACCGCCGCCAGGATGGCCGCCTGGTAGCCCGAACCGGTGCCCACTTCCAGCACCGTCTTCGGCGCCACCTGCAGCACCGCCTCGGTCATGCGCGCCACCACCCAGGGCTGGGAGATGGTCTGGCCATGGCCGATCGGCAGCGCGGTGTCCTCGTAGGCGCGCGAGGCCAGCGCCTCGTCGATGAACAGGTGCCGCGGCACCACCCGCACCGCGTTGAGCACGCGCTCGTCGCCGATGCCCCCGCCGTTGGCGCCGTCGCGCAGGCGGTCGACCAGGCGGTCGCGCACCCGCTGCGAGGTCATGCCGCTGCCGACCGCCTCCGGGGAAAGACGCAGGCGTGGCGTCATGCCGGGCGTCCCAATGTCGAGGACAGCCCGCCCACCCAGCTGGCTACCTTCTCCAGCGCCTCGTAGCGGGTCAGGTCGACCTGGATCGGCGTGATCGAGATATGGCCGGTGCGCACCGCATGGAAATCGGTGCCCGGGCCGGCATCCTGCTCGGAACCGGCCGGGCCGATCCAGTACACGGTGTTGCCGCGCGGATCGGTGGCCGGGATGCAGGCCTCGGCGCGGTGGCGGTTGCCCAGGCGCGTCACCTCGAAGCCGCGGATCTCGTCCCACGGCAGGTCCGGCACGTTGACGTTGAGGATGGTATCGGCCGGCAACGGATCGGCTACCAGCCGCGCCACGATCTCGATGGCGGCACGCGCGGCGCTGAGGAAATGCTTCGCTTCATGGCGCTGGGTCACCAGCGACACGGCCACCGACGGCAAGCCGAGGAAACGTCCTTCCATCGCCGCCGACACGGTGCCGGAATAGATCACGTCGTCGCCGAGGTTGGCAGCATTGTTGATGCCCGAGACCACGATGTCCGGCTCATGCTCCAGCATGCCGGTAAGGGCCAGGTGCACGCAGTCGGTGGGCGTGCCGCTCACCGCGCAGGTGTAGTGGTCGATCCGGCGCAGCCGCACCGGCTGGTCCAGGGTGAGGGAATTGCTGGCGCCGGAACGGTCGCGGTCCGGCGCCACCACGGTGACCTCGTGGCCGGCATTGCGCAGCTCCTCGGCGAGCATCCTGATGCCGGGGGCGTCCACGCCGTCGTCGTTGCTTACAAGTACGCGCATTGAAGACCTGAATCGCTGAATCCATGACGGCGCTCCCGCTGCCTCGCCGTCCACCGCCACTCCGCCGGTGTGCTGCGCGCCGGCGGGCATGGCCCGATCCGGCATGATACCGGAATGCGCCCACCGCCTTCCCGTGACGCCCGCCCCATTGCCGCAGCCGTTACGCTATGCGCATGTCGCACCCAGAAGACGAAGACGACGGCGCCCTGTTCCGCTCGGCCATCGGCGAAGTAAAGCCGTTGCGCAAGGTGGACGCGCCGGCCACCACCCGCCCGCGCCCGAAGCCGCGTGCGCGCATGGCCGAGCAGGACGAAGCCCAGGCGCTGGGCGAGTTCGCCCGGCTGCTGCATTCGAGCACGCCGCTGGAAGCCGGCGACGTGGCCAGCTACCGCCGCGACACCCTGCCCGCGCGCATGTTCCAGCGGCTCAAGCGCGGCCAGTATTCGGTGCAGGACGAACTGGACCTGCACGGCGCCAATGCCGCCCAGGCCGAACACCTGCTGCGCGGGTTCCTGCTCGAAGCGCATGCGCACGACCATGGCTGCGTGCGCATCATCCACGGCAAGGGCCTGCAGTCCGACGGCGGCGCACCGGTACTGAAGAATCTGGTGGACCGCCTGCTGCGCCAGCGCAACGATGTGCTGGCCTTCCATTCGGCGCCGCCCGCGCAGGGCGGCACCGGCGCGATGCTGGTGCTGCTGGCGCGGCGCTGAGCGGCGGCCTGCCGGCGAACCGTTAATCGGCAGCCGGGTTACGCGCTTGCGGCAGGAGTATTGCGTTCGTCGCGCGGCGGGTGATGCGCTGCAACCTGCGATCGCGGACCGCCCGGGTGCCGGAGCCCGTCCCGGCTGCGCGGCAGGGCAGTCCGTATGGATGGAGCCTGCGGTTTACTCCGCTCCCGACGATTCGGCGCGACCAGCGTCGCTCACCTCGCCAAGCTCGTGCAGCACCGCCGTGGCATAGCAGCCCGGCGGCAACGCGAAGGAAAGCTCCAGCACGTCGTCCTGCAGCCAGGCGTGCCGCATCAGCGCCGGCCGCAACCGCAGTGCGCGCCGCTCCTGCTTCAACCCGGCCTGTTCCAGGCCGGCACGCAGCGCCAGCGCCTGTTCGTCGGCCAGCGCGGCCTGCTCCAGTTCCAGCGCGGCGCCGGTGACGCGCAGTTCGCCCGCTCCCCACAACGGTCCGCTGGGATGGATGTCGAAACGCGCCAGGCGCTCGGCCAGCGCCTCGCTCATCGGTTCGGGACCGAACACCGAACGGCTGCCGTCGAGCATCCACACCTCGCCCTCCAGCGCGCCATCCCAGCTGCCCTGCTCCACCCGCGCGGCCAACACGCGGTTGAACAGCGCCGAACGCGCCGCCGACAGGAACATGGAACGCTGGTCCTTGCGCACACGGCGACCGGCGAACATCGCCAGCGCCGCCGGCACATTGCCGCCATCGCGACCGAAGCGCTGCTCGCCAAACCAGTTGGGCAGGCCGCGCGCGGCGATGGCCTGCAGGCGTTCGCCGATGTCCGCCCGCTCACCCTGCACGCCGCGCAGCACCAGCCTGAAGCGGTTGCCTGCCAGCGCGCCGCGCTGCAGCTTGCGGTTGTGCCAGGTCGAAGCCAGCACATGGACCTCGTCCGATTCCAGCAACGACAGATCAGGCGCGACGCGCTTGGGCAGGTGCACGCTGAAACGCTGGGTGGTCACCGCATGCCGATCCTTCTGCCCGGCATAGCTGACGCCCATTTCCGGCACACCGGCCCACTGCGCCAGCTGCCTGGCCACGGCCACGGTGTTGGCCCCGCGCTTGCGGATGTCCAGCAGCAGGTGCTCGCCTTCGCCGCTCGCCTCGAAGGCGGGCAGCTCATCGACCTGGAAATCTTCCGGCGTGCTGCGCATCTGCGCGCTCAACACCGGTACACCGTAGGCAAAGGGAAGCGTGGGAATGGCAGTCATGTCAGTCCTTTGGAACGAGGTCGGGCCTGCGGCATCCTGTAGGAGCGCACTTCAGTGCGCGACGGAGCTTGCATGCGATTTCTGCTTTCACCGGTTACGCGTGGAGATTGACCGGGAAAGCCTCTTCGCGCACTGAAGTGCGCTCCTACGGGATACCGGGCAATCGAAAACGGGGCTTACGCCGCGACCAGCAGCACCACCGCCTGCGCGGCGATGCCTTCCTCGCGGCCGGTGAAGCCCAGTCTCTCGCTGGTGGTGGCCTTGACGCTGACCCGGTCCAGAGCGACGCCCAGCAGCTGCGCCACCGTTTCGCGCATGGCCAGCGCATGCGGGCCGACCTTGGGCCGCTCGCAGATCACGGTGATGTCGGTATTGCCCACCTGCCAGCCGCGCTCGCGCAGCAGGCCGTTGCAGTGGCGCACGAAATCGCTGCTGTCCGCACCTTTCCAGCGGTCGTCGCTGGGCGGGAAATGCTGGCCGATGTCGCCCAGCGCCAGCGCGCCGAGCATCGCGTCGCACAACGCATGCAGGATCACGTCGCCATCGCTGTGCGCGAGCACGCCGCAGCGGTGCGGTACGCGCACACCGCCGAGCATGACGTGGTCGCCCTCGCCGAAGGCGTGGACGTCATAGCCCTGGCCGATGCGGATGGGCGGAAAGACAGCGGAAGCATTCATGGCATTGGGATACATCGTGTCGGGCCCGGCATCAGGGCGCCGGGCAGGGATTCAGTCGCGCCGCGACAGCTCGAACTCGAAGCGGGCCAGGTCGGCCGGCGTGGTGACCTTGAAGTTGCACTCATCGCCTTCGACCAGCAGCGGCCGCGCGCCCTGGCGCTCCATGGCCATGGCTTCGTCGGTCACCTCGATGCCGGAGGCGGTCGCTTCGGCCAGCGCGCGGGTCAACTGGTGGCGGCGGAACAACTGCGGCGTCAATGCGCGCCACAGCCGCTCGCGCGGCTCGGTGCGGTCGATGCCACCGTCGTCGCCGGCACGCTTGAGCGTATCGCGCACCGGTGCGGCAAGGATGGCGCCGACCGGGTCGGCACGCCCCACTTCCAGCAGGCGCCCCAGGTCGACCGCCGGCAGGTTCGGCCGCGCGGCGTCGTGCACCAGCACGAAATCGTCGGCGCGCACGCTCTCCGGCAGGGCCTGCAACCCGGCCAGCACCGAGGCGGCGCGGGTATCGCCGCCGGTGCAGGTCAGCACCGGCTTGCCGGCGAAATCGCTCCAGCCCGGCCAGTCGGCGTCGTTTTCGGCGATGGCCACCATCACCCCGGCCACGCCCGGATGCGACAGCAGCGCCGCCAGTGCATGCGCCAGCAGCGGCTCGCCGGCAGCCAGCAGGTACTGTTTGGGCACGGGCCCGCCGAAGCGGGCGCCGCGACCGGCGGCGGGCACCACCGCCCAGACCTGCGTGGTCATGGCACGACCTCCTGCGTCGTGGCGTCATGCGCGCCGGCCTGCGCCGCAGCCGGCCGTGCGACCGGTGCGTCCTCGACCACGCGGTAGAACTTCTCGCCTGGCTTGATCATGCCCAGCTCGCTGCGCGCACGCTCCTCGATGGCGGCCTCGCCTTCCTTGAGGTCCTTGACCTCGGCGGCGAGCGCGTCGTTGCGTTGCTGCAGGCCTTCGTTGTCGCGCTTCTGGTTGGTGACCTGGGCCTCGAGCATCATCACCTCGCCCGAATTGCCCGGACCGAACCAGAAGCGGTACTGCAGCAGCGCCAGCAGCACCGCGAGCACCAGCAGCAGCCAGCGCCAGTCACGCATCGGCGTCAGCGCTTGAGCGAGACGAACGCGTCACGCCCGGCGTAGCGCGCATTGCCGCCGAGGGCTTCCTCGATGCGCAGCAACTGGTTGTACTTCGCCACGCGGTCGCTGCGGCACAGCGAGCCAGTCTTGATCTGGGTGGCGGTAGTGGCCACGGCGATGTCGGCGATGGTGGTGTCCTCGGTTTCGCCCGAACGGTGCGAAACGATCGCCGCGTAATGCGCCTTGTCGGCCATGGCGATCGCTTCCAGCGTCTCGCTCAGGGTGCCGATCTGGTTGACCTTGATCAGGATCGCGTTGGCGGTGCCCGATTCGATGCCCTCAGCAAAGATCTTCGGGTTGGTCACGAACAGGTCGTCGCCGACCAGCTGCACCTTGCTGCCGATGCGCTGGGTCAACAGCTTCCAGCCAGCCCAGTCGTTCTCGGCCAGGCCGTCCTCGATGGTGATGATCGGGTACTGCGCGGTCCAGTCGGCCAGGAAGTCGACGAACTGCTCGGAGGTCAGGCGCTTGTTCTCGCCGACCAGGTTGTACTTGCCGTTCTCGTAGAACTCGCTGGAGGCCACGTCCAGGCCCAGCAGGATGTCCTCGCCTGCGGTGTAACCGGCCTTGCCGATGGCTTCCAGGATGGTGTCCAGCGCCTCGACGTTGCTGCGGAAGTCCGGCGCGAAGCCGCCCTCGTCACCCACCGCGGTGCTCAGGCCGTGACCCTTGAGCACCGACTTGAGCGCGTGGAAGATCTCGGTACCGGCGCGCAGCGATTCGCTGAACGAGGTGAAGCCGACCGGCAGCACCATGAATTCCTGGAAGTCGACGTTGTTGTCGGCATGCGCGCCGCCGTTGATGATGTTCATCATCGGCACCGGCAGCGACGGCGTGGCGCCGGTCTTGCTGGCAAGGTACTGCCACAGCGCCTGCTTCTTCGAGGCGGCGGCAGCATGCGCGGCGGCCATCGAAACGCCCAGCAGCGCGTTGGCGCCCAGGCGGCCCTTGTTCTCGGTGCCGTCCAGGTCGATCAGGCGGCGGTCCAGGCCGGCCTGGTCCTGCGCATTGAAATCCTTCAGCGCAGAGGCGATCGGGCCGTTGACGTTGGCCACCGCGTCGCGCACGCCCTTGCCCAGGTACCGGGTCTTGTCGCCATCGCGCAGTTCCACCGCTTCCTTGGTGCCGGTGGAAGCGCCCGACGGCACCGCGGCACGACCGAACGAGCCGTCGGCCAGGGTGACTTCGGCTTCCAGCGTGGGGTTGCCACGGCTGTCGAGGATTTCACGGGCGTGGATCTTGGCGATAGTCGTCATGGTGTGGGGGCGTTGGAGTGAGTGAGGAAGGATTCCACTTCGGCCAGCATGGCGTCGGTGTAGGGGGGCGCATCCAGAGAAAACGTGCCGAGCAGCGGCATGAGTCGGCCATCTTCTCCCGAAGGCAGGCTGGCAAACAATACATAGTCCCGGCCTTCCGCCAGGCCGACCTCGCAGCTGACGGAGCCGCTGCGGATCAAGGTACCGGCCGGAATGTTGCCCTTGAGGACGCGCTTCACACTGAAACGCGCCGAGCGGGCAGGATAGGAAAATGGCGTATTCATTGGCGGGCGCTCCCACAAGCGACGAAACTCCGCCTCTTCTTCCGATGTCCGCCACCCGACCCAATCGACATGGATCACGGCCACGATCTCCGACGATTCAGTGGCTTCGCGCAGGGTCGGCGTCACGATCGGCGGGTCGGTATGGCATGCACCGGCATTGCCCGCCAACACGAACAGCGCGCAGGCCACAGTCACAAGAATGGCTCGCTTCATGCGCCACGCTCCCATGCTGGCCCAGCGCCGCCGGCCATCAGACCGTGCTCTCCAGGAACCCGTTCTTCTTCGTGATCGAATCCAGCGCCAGCAGGGTTTCCAGCAGCGCCTCCATCTTGTCCAGCGGCCACGCGTTGGGGCCATCGGACAGCGCCTTGGACGGATCGGGGTGGGTCTCGGCGAACAGGCCGGCCACGCCGACCGCCACTGCCGCGCGCGCCAGCACCGGCACGAACTCGCGCTGGCCGCCGGAACTGCTGCCCTGCCCGCCCGGCAGCTGCACCGAATGGGTCGCATCGAACACCACCGGGCACTGCGTATCGCGCATCACGCTCAGCGAGCGCATGTCGCTGACCAGGTTGTTGTAGCCGAAGCTGGCGCCGCGCTCGCAGACCATGATGTCGTTGTTGCCGGTGGATTTGGCCTTCTCCACGACCGGCTTCATGTCCCACGGCGACAGGAACTGGCCCTTCTTGATGTTCACCGGCCTGCCGGCGCTGCACACCTTCTTGATGAAGTCGGTCTGGCGCACCAGGAAGGCCGGGGTCTGAAGTACATCGACGACCGAGGCCACTTCGTCCATCGGCGTGTATTCGTGCACGTCGGTCAGCACCGGCACGCCGATCTGCTTCTTCACCTCGGCCAGCACCTTCAGGCCTTCTTCCATGCCCGGGCCGCGGAAGCTGGTGCCGGAGGTACGGTTGGCCTTGTCGAAGCTGGACTTGAAGATGAAGTTCATCCCCAGCTTGCCGGTGATTTCCTTGAGCCTGCCAGCGACGTCGAGCTGCAGCTGCATCGACTCGATGACGCAGGGGCCCGCGATCAGGAACAGCGGTTGGTCAAGGCCGACTTCGAATCCACAGAGCTTCATTCAACTACCTCGTGTTTGAAGCCCCTCTCCCGGTGGAAGGGGGGCTGGGGTGAGGGTCGGGGGCGAAGCCCTTGCGGAATCAGGTACCCGGGGCTTTGCCCCCGACCCTCGTCCGCCCCTTCGGGGCACCTTCTCCCCTGCGGGAGAAGGCGGAACATCAGGCCCGCGCTTCCTTCAACAGCTTGCCGCCGGCCTTCTTCTCGCGGGCGGCGCGGATGAAGCCGATGAACAGCGGATGCCCGCCGCGCGGCGTGGACAGGAACTCCGGGTGGGCCTGGCAGGCGAGGAACCAGGGATGCACCTCGCGCGGCAGTTCCACCACTTCCACCAGCGTGTCGTCCATCGACTTGCCGGAAATCACCAGACCGGCGTCTTCCAGCTGGGTGCGGTAGCGGTTGTTGAACTCGTAGCGGTGGCGGTGGCGCTCGGCCACCACGTCCTTGCCGTACAGCTCGCGCGCCAGCGTGCCCGGCTTCAGGCGCTGCTCCTGCAGGCCCAGGCGCATGGTGCCGCCCAGGTCGGACTTCTCGTCGCGTTTCTCGACCTCGCCGCTGGCGGTGCGCCACTCGGTGATCAGGCCGATCACCGGGTTCGGCGACTGGCGGTCGTTCTCGGTGCTGTTGGCGCCGTCCAGCCCGGCCACGTGGCGGGCGTAGTCCACCACCGCCGCCTGCATGCCGTAGCAGATGCCGAAATACGGCAGCCGGTGTTCGCGGGCGTACTGCGAGGTCAGCACCTTGCCCTCGAAACCACGGTCGCCGAAGCCGCCGGGCACGAGGATGCCGTCCACGCCTTCCAGCGCGGACATGCCGGTCTCTTCCAGTTCCTGCGCTTCCAGCCACCTGAGGTTGACGCGGGTGCGCTGGCGCAGGCCGCCGTGCTTGAGCGCCTCGCCGACCGACTTGTAGGCGTCCTGGTGGTCCACGTACTTGCCGACCACGGCGATGGTCACTTCGTCCAGCGGGTGCAGCGCCGCATCCAGCACCGCCTCCCACTCGGACAGATCGGCCGGACCGGCCTTGTCGGCGAGCTTGAGCTGGTTGACCACGATGTCGTCCAGGCCCTGCGCATGCAGACCCATCGGCACGCGGTACAGCACCTCCACGTCCGGCACGCTGATCACCGCGCGCTCGGAGACGTTGGTGAACAACGAGATCTTGCGCCGTTCCGAATCGGGGATGGCCTGCTCGGAACGGCACAGCAGCACGTCCGGCTGGATGCCGATCGAACGCAGTTCCTTGACCGAGTGCTGGGTCGGCTTGGTCTTCAGTTCGCCGGCGGCACCGATGTACGGCACCAGCGTCAGGTGCATGAACAGCGCCTTCTCCGGGCCACGCTCGGTGCGCACCTGGCGGATGGCTTCAAGGAACGGCAGCGATTCGATGTCGCCAACGGTGCCGCCGATCTCCACCAGCGCCACGTCGAAGCCCTCGGTGGCCTCGTCGATGCAGCGGCGGATCTCGTCGGTGATGTGCGGGATCACCTGCACGGTCGCGCCAAGGTAGTCGCCGCGGCGTTCCTTGCGGATCACGTTCTCGTAGATGCGCCCGGTGGTGACCGAATTCTTCCGGCTCAGGCGGGTATGGACGAAGCGCTCGTAGTGGCCCAGGTCCAGGTCGGTCTCGGCACCGTCATCGGTGACGTAGACCTCGCCGTGCTGGAAGGGACTCATGGTGCCCGGATCGACGTTGATGTACGGGTCCAGCTTCATCATCGTGACCTTCAGGCCACGCGCCTCGAGGATGGAGGCCAGCGACGCGGCGGCAATGCCCTTGCCAAGCGAGGACACCACACCGCCGGTAACGAAAATAAGGGGGGTCATGGCTCACTTGCCTCCCGGAAAGCCCTAGTTTAAAGGTTGTCGCGCGAACACCCAAGCGCGGAATGCGGCGACCTCGAAAAATCCCGTCCCGCATCGCGGCGGCGGCGGCGCCCTACCGCCACGGGGACGTAACAAAAAAGACGCCCCGGCCTGCGCCGGGGCGTCCATCGACACCGGAAGACCCGCGTCAGCGACGCTTGCGGGCTTCCTCTTCTTCCTCTTCGCGCGGGGCGGACTGCTCGCCCTTGGCTTTTTCCTGGGCGGCGGCGGCGGCTCGGCGCTTGGCCTTCTGCTCGGCCTCGCTCTGCGCCTTGTCCGCGGCGGCGTTCTGGGCGGCCTCGCCCGTCTTGCCCTTGTCGGCGCTCTGCGCCATCACCAGCGGCACCGCCACGACGGCGGCGGCAGCCACGGCCAGAACCAGCAATTTCGACGATTTCATCCTCATCCTCCGGAGTTTCCACCGACACATGGGGGCCGGTTGCGCACTTTCCAGCCCGTGCAGGATACCCCTGCCCGCCCCTCCCCGCACTGAACACCGGCGTGCAAATTTCCCCGCCAGACCGCAAACTTGCCCGTCGCATCAGCGCTTTATCGAGATACATGAACGCCCGTTACAACGCCGCCGACATCGAAGTCCTCTCCGGCCTGGACCCGGTCAAACGCCGCCCCGGCATGTACACCGACACCGCGCGCCCGAACCATCTGGCGCAGGAAGTCATCGACAACTCGGTGGACGAGGCGCTGGCCGGGCACGCGAAGACCGTCGAAGTCATCCTGTTCAAGGATGGCAGCTGCGAGGTCAGCGACGATGGCCGCGGCATGCCTGTGGACATCCACCCCGAGGAGAAGATCCCCGGTGTCGAACTGATCCTCACCCGTCTGCATGCCGGCGGCAAGTTCAGCAACCGCAACTACACCTTTTCCGGTGGCCTGCATGGCGTCGGCGTGTCGGTGGTCAACGCGTTGTCCACGCTGGTGGAGATCCACATCCGCCGCGAAGGCAGCGAGCACCGCATCAGCTTCCGTGACGGCGACCGTGCCAGCCCGCTGGAAGTGGTCGGCAGCGTCGGCAAGAAGAACACCGGCACCCGCCTGCGCTTCTGGCCGGACCCGAAGTATTTCGACACCAGCAAGTTCAACGTGCGCGCGCTGCGCCACCTGCTGCGCGCCAAGGCCGTGCTGTGCCCGGGCCTGACCGTCAAGCTGACCGACGAGGCCACCGGCGAAGTCGACACCTGGCATTACGAGGACGGCCTGCGCGACTACCTGAAGGCCGAGCTGGGCGAGCGCGAAATGCTGCCCGCCGACCTGTTCACCGGCAGCCTGAAGAAGGAAACCGAAGTCGTCGACTGGGCCGTGGCGTGGCTGCCGGAAGGCGAGCTGGTGCAGGAGAGCTACGTCAACCTGATCCCGACCGCCCAGCACGGCACCCATGCCAATGGCCTGCGCACCGGCCTGACCGAGGCGCTGCGCGAGTTCTGCGACTTCCGCAACCTGCTGCCGCGCGGCGTCAAGCTGGCGCCGGAAGACGTGTGGGACCGCGTGTCGTTCGTGCTGTCGCTGAAGATGACCGACCCGCAGTTCAGCGGCCAGACCAAGGAGCGCCTGTCCTCGCGCCAGGCCGCCGGCTTCGTCGAGAGCGCCTCGCACGACGCCTTCAGTCTGCTGCTGAACCAGAACGTGGAAATCGGCGAGAAGATCGCGCAGATCGCCATCGAGCGCGCCAGCGCGCGCCTGAAGACCGAGAAGCTGGTCGTCCGCAAGAAGGTCACCCAAGGTCCGGCCCTGCCCGGCAAGCTGGCCGACTGCATCAGCCAGGACCTGTCGCGCACCGAGCTGTTCCTGGTGGAAGGCGACTCGGCCGGCGGCAGCGCCAAGCAGGCCCGCGACAAGGATTTCCAGGCGATCCTGCCGCTGCGCGGCAAGATCCTCAACACCTGGGAGGTGGCCTCGGGCAGCGTGCTGGCCTCGGAGGAAGTGCACAACCTGGCCATCGCCATCGGCTGCGACCCGGGCAAGGACGACCTTTCCGGCCTGCGCTACGGCAAGGTGGTGATCCTGGCCGACGCCGACTCCGATGGCCTGCATATCGCCACCCTGCTCGCCGCGCTGTTCCTCAAGCACTTCCCCGCGCTGGTCGCCGCCGGCCACGTGTTCGTGGCGATGCCGCCGCTGTTCCGCGTGGACGTGGGCAAGCAGGTGTTCTACGCGCTGGACGAGGAAGAAAAGCGCTCGCTGCTGGAGAAGATCGAACGCGAGAAGATCCGCGGCCAGCTCAGCGTCACCCGCTTCAAGGGCCTGGGCGAAATGAATCCGGCGCAGCTGCGCGAATCCACCATCCACCCCGATACGCGCCGGCTGGTGCAGTTGACCGTGGACGACGACGAACAGACCCACTCGCTGATGGACATGCTGCTGGCGAAGAAGCGGGCTCCGGATCGCAAGGGCTGGTTGGAGAGCAAGGGCGATCTGGCTTCGCTGGAGGTTTAACCCCGGCTATTCACCGCTATCAGCCGTGGCGACGGCGCAAACACTCTGGCAACGGACAGTCCCGCTTGGCGCGGTTGGAGAGCAAGGGCGATCTGGCTTCGCTGGAAGTCTGATCCCCGCGATTCGTTGCCACCTGCCGTGGCGACGGCGCAAACACTCTGGCAACGGACAGTCCCGCTTGGCGCGGTTGGAGAGCAAGGGCGACCTTGCTTCACTGGAAGTCTGCCCCCGGCGACTCGTCGCCACCTGCCGCGGCGACGGCACAGTCACTCCGGCGATGGACAGGCCGGCCTGCCGCTGCTGGAGTGCAAGGACGATCCGGCTTCCAGCTCGCAGAATCGCATCATGGTGTGCTCCTGCTGGCAGGTTCTCCATGGCTTTGAGCACATTTGCCGCTCTCCTTGCAGGCATAGGATCAGGAATTCCCTGATCCTGTGATCCTCCGCATGAAACACCTGCTGTACGTGGCCGCGCTCGGCGCCGGCCTGCTGTTCGCCGTGCCTGCCCCGGCCAAACCCGCCGACACCGCTGGCGAGGACAAGGCCGCCCCGGCCGCCCCCACGCCGCTTCCGGCCGATGCCTCCGCCCGCCAGAGCATGCGTCTGGAAGGCCGCACCCTCGACTACACCGCCACGGTCGGCTCGCTGCCGGTGCGCGACGCGCAGGGCAAAACCATCGGCGACGTGGTATTCACCGCCTACACGATGCCCGGCAAGGATCGCCCGGTCACCTTCGCCCTCAACGGCGGCCCCGGCGCCTCGTCGGTCTATCTGAACCTCGGCGCGATCGGCCCGAAGGTGGTCACCTTCGGCAGCGAAGGCGACAGCGCTTCGGCCCCGGCCACGCTGCACGACAACCCCGGCACCTGGCTGGACTTCACCGACCTGGTGTTCATCGACCCGGTCGGCACCGGCTTCAGCCGCTCGCGCATTCCCGACGAAGAAGCGAAGAAGCAGTTCTTCACCCCTACCGCCGACGTCGAGTACCTGTCGCGCGCGGTCTACGACTGGTTGCTGAAGAACCAGCGCATGACCTCGCGCAAATACCTCACCGGCGAGAGCTACGGTGGCTACCGCGGCCCGCGCATCACCCACTACCTGCAGACCCGCCTGGGCGTGGCGATGAACGGGCTGGTGCTGGTCTCGCCCTACCTGAGCCCGACGCTGGAGGACAACAGCGACGTCTCGCCGATGGCCTGGATCCAGACCCTGCCCTCGATCGCCGCCGCGCACCTGGAACGCCAGGGCCGGCTGACCGACGAGGCCATGCGCGAGGTCGTCGAATACACCCGCGGCGACTACGCCACCACGCTGATGAAAGGCCGCTCCGACCCGCAGGCGACCGAGGCTATGGTCCGCAAAGTCACCGAACTGACCGGCCTGGACCCGGTATTCGTGCGCCGCGCCGGCGGCCGGCTGGAAACGCAGGCCTATCTGCGCGAGGTGTTCCGCGACAAGGGCACGCTGGGCAGCCGCTACGACTCCAACGTCACCGCCTTCGATCCGTTTCCCACCGACCCCGAGCAGCGCGCCAACGATCCGCTGCTGGACAGCATCATCGCCCCGACCACCACGGCGATGGTGGACTTCGCCACCCGCGTGGTCGGCTGGAAGGTCGACGCCCGCTACAACGCGCTGAGCTATGAAGTGAACCGCCTGTGGGACCGCAACGGCGACCTGCGCGCCGGCGCCGTCACCCAGCTGCGCCAGGCGGTGGCCATCGACCCGCGCCTGCAGGTGCTGATCGCGCATGGCTGGAACGACCTGTCGTGCCCGTTCATGGGTTCGATCCTGACCGTGGACCAGATGCCGGCCATGGGCAGCGACCCGCAGCGCGTGCAGGTGCGCAGCTATCCGGGCGGACACATGTTCTACAGCCGCGCCGACAGCCAGGCCGCGTTCCGCCGCGACGTGCGCGCCATGTACCAGCGCAACTGAAACCGCTCCCGACCCGATCCACAAACGAAAGGCCCGCCGGGAACGGCGGGCCTTTCTCATGCGTCCGGCAGGAACGCGGTGGTCAGCTCCAACCGAGGACGGCGAACAGCTTCAGGATCAGGTAGGCGCAGCCGCCGGCCGCCGGGATGGTCAGGATCCAGGCCCAGACGATGCGTTCGATCACGCCGATGCGCAGCGACTTCGGGTTCTTGGCGAAACCCACGCCCATGATCGCGGTGGAGATGCTGTGCGTAGTCGAGACCGGCATGCCGAAGTGCGCGGCCAGGGTCAGGATGGTGGCCGAGCTGGTCTCCGCGGCGAAACCGTGGATCGGGTGCAGCTTGACCATCTTGTGGCCCAGGGTCTTGATGATCTTCCAGCCACCCGAGGCGGTACCTGCGGCCATCACCACCGCACAGGTCAGCACGATCCACATGGCGATGCCGTCGCCGGCATGCGCATCCGGGTGCATGAACGCCAGCCACGACGGCAGGTCGTTCAAGGCGCCGGTGGCCTCGGCACCGATCAGGGTCATGGCGATGATGCCCATGGTCTTCTGCGCGTCGTTGTGGCCATGGGCGAAGCCCATGTAGGCGGCCGAAGCGATCTGCGCCTTGCCGAAGAACGCGTTGACCCAGCGCGGACGCGCCAGCCGCCGCAGCACGCCGCCCATCCGCGCCATGCCGGCGATGATCGCCCACAGCAGGCACATCACCACGATGCCGAGCAGGAATCCGGCGATCGGCGAGGTGATCATGGGCACGAATACCTTCCACAGCAGGCCCTTGTTCTGCGCCCAGTTGCCGACGCTCTGCGACCAGATCAGCGCGTCCCAGTTGTTGTGCGCGGCGGCCAGACCGGCACCGCACAGGCCGCCGATCAGCGCGTGCGAGGACGAGGACGGCAGGCCCTTCCACCAGGTGATCAGGTTCCAGACGATGCCGCCAAGCAGCGCGCACAGGATCACCTGCGGGGTGACCTCGACCACGTCGGCATTGAGCAGGCCGTTGGCGATGGTCAGCGCCACCGCGGTGCCGGTCAGCGCGCCAAGCAGGTTCATGCCCGCAGCCAGCATCACCGCCCAGCCGGGCGAGAGCACCTTGGTCGCCACCACGGTGGCGATGGAGTTGGCGGTGTCGTGGAAGCCGTTGATGAACTCGAAGACGAGGGCTGCCAGGATCACCACCAGTACGAGGGTGAGCATCGACCGTCCCCGTCAGCTGTTCTTCAACACGATCTGGTACACCACCACGCCCGCCTCGCGGCAGCGGTCGATGGCCTTTTCCAGGATCTCGAAGAATTCCTTGAGCAGGAACATCTGCAGGTTGTCCAGGCGCCCGGAATAGATTTCCCGGTACAGCTCCAGCATCAGCCGGTCGGCTTCGTTCTCCAGAGCGCGCAGCTTCTCGTTCATCGCCGTCATGCGGTCGATGTTCATGTGGCGCAGGTCCTTGACCATGTCCACCACCACGCCGGCGGCCTGCTCCAGCATCGCCGCGCGCGGCGCGAAGTCGATCTGCGCCAGGTGCTGGGTGGCCAGCGAATAGCGGTCGGCGAACTTCTCGATCTGCTTGGGAATCTTGTACAGCGCCGAACCCAGCGCCTCGATGTCTTCGCGCTCGATCGGGGTCATGAAGCTGTCCACCAGCGCCTGGCTGATCTTGTCCGAGGCGGCGCGCTCGCGCAGGCGCGCCAGCTTGAATGCATCCAGAGCCGGCTGCCGGTCGGCCTCGCGCATCATCGCGTGCAGCGCCTTGGCGCTGTCGGCGGCGGCCTGGGCGGCCTCGTCGAGGTAGGTATAGAACTGCTTGCCGGAGCCGAAAATGGTCTGCAATGAAAACATTGGGGATGCCTGTTCGCCGTCGCGGAAGGGACGGCACCGGGGCGAATTATGACGGCTGGATGACTTCTCGGGTATTCCCGCCCCATCCGGGCCGGCAAAAATGAACGGGCGGTTGCCGGCCCGGCATGCCGGTTTGCTAAGATGCGCCGGCGCCCCACGGGCGCACCCTATGGACGACGACCCTTCTCCCCCGCCGCAGCCCCCGGGCACGCCCCTGGATTCCTGCCGCCACCGCAAGCACCCGCCCTCCCTGCCATCGACCCGGGGAGCGACCCGTGTTTGAACTGATCCTCATCGTTTTCGCCCTGATCCTGCTCAACGGTTTCTTCGCCATGTCCGAGATGTCGGTCATGACCTCGCGCAAGAGCCGGCTCAAGCAGATGTCCGCCTCCAGCAAACGCGCCGAGCGTGCCCTGGCGCTGGCCGAGAAACCCGAGAACTTCCTGTCCGCCGTGCAGATCGGCATCACCGTGATCGGCGTGCTGACCGGTTTCCTCGGCGGCGAAGCGCTGGGCGAGGCCATCGCCGCGTGGATCCAGGGCCTGATGCCCGGCTTCGCCTACGCCGGCGCGGTGGGCAAGGCGCTGGCCGTCACCCTGATCACCTTCGTCACGCTGATCTTCGGCGAACTGGTACCCAAGCGACTGGCGCTGACCCGTTCGGAGGACATCGCCGGCCTGGTGGCGATGCCGATGGGCTGGCTGGCCACCCTCGCCTTCCCGTTCGTGTGGCTGCTGTCACGGACCACCCGGCTGGTGCTGCGCCTGCTGGGGCTGGGCAACACCGACTCGGCGTCGGTGACCGAAGAGGAGATCCGCATGCTCGTGGCCGAAAGCCACGAGGCCGGCGTGATCGACATCCACGAACGCGACATGATGAACCGGGTCATGCGCCTGGGCGACCGCACCGCCGACAGCCTGATGACCCCGCGCAACCGCATCGCCTGGCTGGATACCACCGCCGATGCGGAAAAGAACCTGGAGACCATGCACGAGCATGCGTTCTCGCGCTATCCGGTCTACCGCGGCAACGACCAGGACATCGCCGGCATCCTCGAGGTCAAGTCGCTGGTCACCCGCCGCCTTCAGGGCGACACGCACGCGCTGTTCGAGAACCTGCGCGAGACGCTCTACGTCTCCGAATCCACCCATGCGATGAAGCTGCTGGAGATCTTCCGCGAGGAGCACCAGTCGATGGCGCTGGTGGTGGACGAGTACGGCGAGATCCAGGGTCTGGTCACGATCAGCGACCTGATGGGCGCGGTGGTCGGCCGCCTGCAGGCGCCGGAGAACACCGACGAGGACGCACTGGTGGTCACCCGCGAGGATGGCTCGCTGCTGGTGGACGGCTCGCTGCCGGTGGACGACCTGCGCGAACTGATGGGCGGCGTCGAACTGCCCGACGCCGAGGAAGGCGACTACTACACGCTGGCCGGCATGTGCATGCACTCCTTCGGCCGCATCCCGCACGCCGGCGAATACTTCGACTGGGCGGGCTGGCGCATCGAGATCGTCGATCTGGACGGTGCCCGCATCGACAAGCTGTTGCTGCGCCGCCTGCCGGAAGAAAACGAAGATGACACCACCGGCTGAGCGCGGCGACGTACCGGAGCCGGGTCCGGCTTCGGGCACCTACCGCAACGAGGGCATCCGTACCCTGCTGGCGATGTTCGAACAGGGTGATCCCCAGGAACACCAGCCGCTCGGCAGGATCCTGCAGGGGCTGCAGGAAAGCGCGTTCGGCGTGTTCCTGTTCGTCGCCATCCTGCCCTCGTTCATTCCCATTCCCGGGATCGGCGGCGCGGTCAGCGGTCCGCTGGTACTGCTGATCGGCCTGCAGATGATGGGCGGCCTGTCGCGGCCGTGGGTGCCGGGCTTCATCGCCCGGCGCGGGCCGAAGCGCGGCACCATGCATCGCTTCCTCGGTCGCATCGACCGGCCACTGCGGCGCCTGGACCGGATGCTCAAGCCGCGCCTGCCGGCCGTGGTGTGGCCGCTGCCGGCACGGGTGTTCACCGGCCTGCTGCTGGTCATGGTCGGCGTCCTGCTGTCGCTGCCGATCCCCTTCACCAACTATCTGTTCGGCTTCCAGCTGCTGTTGTTCGCACTGGCGCTGATCGAGCGCGATGGCGCGCTGATGCTGTTCAACTGGATCGCCGCCGTCGCCGCCGGCCTGTTCTTCGGACTCGGCTCCGGACAGCTGGTCAGCCACACCGTCGACCTGTTCCAGCGCTGGACCGGCGGCTGACCTGTAGGAGCGCACCTCGGTGCGCGACGGGGCTTTCCATTTGAATCCCTCGTGAGAGCTGTTGCAGAAGAATTTGCGCGCAAGCCTCATCGCGCACTGAAGTGCGCTCCTACGCGCATCACGCGGACCTCAGTGCCGCGCCTGCCAGGCCTGCATCGCCAGTTCGAACGAGCGCAGCCGCGCAGCATGGTCGAAGATGTTGGCGGTGAGCATCATCTCGTCCGGCCGGTGGCGCGCGGCGAAGGCCGCCAGCCCTTCGCCGACCTGGGCGGTATCACCGAGCACCGTGCAGGCCAGCGCGCGCTCCACGCCCGCCTTCTCGTGCGGCTCCCAGAACGCCTCGATGTCGTCGATCGGCGGCGGAATCCGGCCCGGCCGGCCGCGGCGCAGATTGACGAAGCTCTGCTGCTGGGTGGTGAACAGGCGCCGCGACTGCGCCTCCGATCCGCTGGCCACCACGTTCAGCGCCAGGATCGCCCACGGCGCGCGCAGGCGCGCGGAGGGACGGAAATCACGGCGGTACAGCGCCACCGCCTCGTCCATCGCGTCCGGAGCGAAATGCGAGGCGAAGGCAAACGGCAGGCCCATCGCCGCCGACAGTCGCGCGCTGAACAGGCTGGAACCCAGCAGCCACACCGGCACCTCGATGCCCGCGCCCGGCACCGCCTGCACGCCCTGCCCCGGCTGCACCGGTTCGAAGAAATGCAGCAGTTCGGTCACGTCCTGCGGGAACTGGTCGGCGCTGTCGAAGTAGCGGCGCAGCGCGCGGGCGGTGGCATGGTCGGTGCCCGGCGCACGGCCCAGGCCCAGATCGATGCGCCCCGGATACAGCGAGGCCAGCGTACCGAACTGTTCGGCCACCTGCAGCGGCGAGTGGTTGGGCAGCATGATGCCGCCGGCGCCGACGCGGATGGTCGAGGTGCCGCCAGCGACATGGCCGATCAGCACCGAGGTCGCCGCGCTGGCGATGCCCGGCATGTTGTGGTGCTCGGCCAGCCAGTAGCGGCGGTAGCCCCAGCGCTCGGCATGCCGCGCGAGATCGAGCATGTTGGCGAAAGCCTGGCCCGGCGTGGCGCCTTCGCAGACGGGGGCCAGATCAAGGACGGAAAGTGGAATCATGCGGCGGCTTCCGGCAGGGGATCACGAAGACATGGGGTGCGGGACGCGGTTTCCCATGCCTGCACGGGCCCCATCGGCCGAACACTGTTTTCCGGGCGACTCCCGCGGGGCGGCTTCAGCCGCGAACGGGCTTTCCGACTGACGTCACCGGACGTGCGTACTGCGGTGGCAGTATCCGTGCGACAACTTCTTCACGATTGAAGCCGCTCCTGCGACGGAAGCGCGGTCAGGCCGCAGCGTCGTCCACCAGCGGCCGCAGCTGCGGGTCCAGCGCCACACGCTCGTCGAACACGAAGCAGCGCCCGTCGTAGCCCTCGCCGCCGACTTCCTCGAAATAGCCGAGGATGCCGCCCTCCAGCTGCAGCACGTTGTCCATGCCATCGTTGCGCATCCACAGCACGGCTTTCTCGCAGCGGATGCCGCCGGTGCAGAAACTGACCACGGTGGCGTCGGCCAGTTCCGCGCGGTGCGGCTCCAGGGCTTCCGGCAGGTCGGTGAACCGGGCGATGGGCAGGGTCAGCGCGCCGGTGAAGGTGCCGTGCCCGAACTCCTGCTCGTTGCGGGTATCGAGCATCACCACGCGCCTGCCGTCATCATCGTGGCCCTGCCGCAGCCAGCGCTGCAGCGTGGCCGGGGCCACGGACGGCGCGCGCGGATAGTCCAGCGGCTGCCCGTCGTCGCGGCGGAAGCTGATGATCTCCGGCTTGACCTTGGCCTTGAGCCGCGCGAACGGCTGCATCTGGCTGTAGCTGTACTTGACGCGCATGGCGGCAAAGCGCGCGTCGGCCTTCAGTTCGGCATAGAAACCATCGATGCCGTCGCGGTCGCCGGCCAGGAACAGGTTGATGCCCTCGTCCGCCACCAGGATCGTGCCGCGCAGTCCGCGCGCCTGCGCCCGTTCCAGCAGGGTGGCGGCCAGGGCGTCGGCATCGGCGACGGGAACGAAGTGATAGGCGGCGGTATTGGCGATCATCGGCGTATTTTACGGTGCCGCCAGCCGTCAGCCACGCAGCAGCATGAACGGCAGCAGCACCAGCGCCGCCGCGGCCAGCATGCCCAGCAGCACGGCGACCACATACAGCGGCCGCCGCCGGAACAGCGAGCCGAAGGTCTCGGCAGTGCCCTCGCGCAGCGCGGCCTCGCGCTCGGCGCGCACGCGCCGGGAACGCTCGGCCTGGTACGCGGCCATCAGTTCCCTCGCGCGCGGATGATCATCGCGTTCGCGCAGCCAGATGCCACCGAAGGAAATGCCCCAGGGGCTGGGTTCGGTGCGGTACCAGGCGATGCCGTGGCGGTCGAGCAGTTCGCCGACCTCGCGGCTTTCGTCCTCGTCGACATTGCGCAGATTGAGCAGCAGTTTCGCCATCGCGCCATGATACCCGCTGGCGATGCGCTACCCTTGCAGCACCCGTGCAAGCCCCCTGCAAGAGCACCGTGCATCCCCGCGCGGGGATGCCACTTCGCAGATCCCTCACACCCTCGTGAAACCCGCGCACCCCGTGGGTCGCCTTCAACCTGGAGCCCACCATGCGTCGCCTGCTCGTCCCGTTGCTGCTGTCCCTGCTCGCCGCCGGCTGCACCCCTCCCGGCCCGCCGCCGGGAGGCAGCGTCGCCGCCTTCGAGCGCATCGACAGCGTGCCGGGCACCGGCGCCGAAGCCGTCCCCGGCACCAAGGTCACGGTGCATTACACCGGCTGGATCTACGACGAGCGCACGGTCGACAAACACGGCGAAAAATTCGACAGCTCGCTCGACCGCGGCGAGCCGTTCACCTTCAATCTCGGCGAGAAGCAGGTCATCCGCGGCTGGGACGAGGGTGTGGCCGGCATGAAGGTCGGCGGCAAGCGCACGCTGATGATCCCGGCCGACTACGGCTACGGCGACCGTCGCGCCGGCCCGATTCCACCCGGCTCGTCGCTGGTGTTCGACGTCGAACTGCTCGATGTCCAGCCGCGCTGAGCCCGGCGCCGTGGCCAAGCGCGTCGCGGTGATCGGCGGCGGCCCGGCCGGGCTGTTCGCTGCCGAGCGCCTGCGCGCGGCGGGCCTGTCGGTCGATCTGTACGAAGCCAAGGGCTCGCCGGGGCGCAAGTTCCTGATCGCCGGCAAGGGCGGGCTGAACCTCACCCACTCCGAACCGCGCCCGCAGTTCGACCATCGCTACCGCGAGCGCGCGGCGGCGGTCGCCGGCTGGCTGGACGGTTTCGACGCCGACGCCCTGCGCCGCTGGGCGCAGGGCTTGGGCGTGGAGACCTATGTCGGCAGTTCCGGCCGCGTGTTCCCGCTGGACCGCAAGGCCGCGCCGCTGCTGCGCGGCTGGGTGCGGCGCCTGAAGGAACAGGGGGTGCGCTTCCATGTCCAGCATCGCTGGCTGGGCTGGAACGACGACGGCACGCTGCGCATGCAGACCGGCGAAGGCGAAGCCGCAGTGACCGCTGACGCCACCGTGCTGGCGCTGGGCGGCGGCAGCTGGCCGGAACTCGGCTCCGATGGCGCGTGGGCGGAGAGTCTGCGCGCACGCGGTGTGGACGTGGCCCCGCTGCAACCAGCCAACTGCGGCTTCGACATCGATTGGAGCGGGCATTTCCGCCAGCGCCATGCCGGCAGCCCGCTCAAGCCGGTCGTCGCGCACTGGCAGGATCTGCATGGCATGCCCCAGCAACTGCAGGGCGAGTGCGTCGCCAGCGAATACGGCATCGAGGGCAGCCTGCTCTACGCCATTGCCGCCGACCTGCGCGAAACCATCAACCGCGATGGTCATGCGCTGCTGGAACTTGACCTGGTGCCCGGCCGCGACGAAGCGCGCCTGCGCACGGACCTGCTGCGCCCGCGCAAGGGGCGAAGCTTTGGCGAACACCTGCGCCGTGCCGCCGGCATCGATGCGGCCAAGGCCGCGCTGGTGTTCGAAGTCCTGGGCAAGGACGCCGGCAACGATCCCGACGCGGTGGCGCGCACGCTCAAGCGCCTGCCGCTGCGCCTGTTGCGGCCGCGACCGATGGCCGAGACCATCAGCACCGCCGGCGGCGTGCGCCTGGAAGCGCTGGACGCGGGACTGATGCTGCCGGCCCTGCCCGGCGTTTTCTGCGCCGGCGAGATGCTGGACTGGGAGGCGCCGACCGGCGGCTATCTGCTTACCGCCTGTTATGCCAGCGCGCTGCGCGCGGCCGAGGGCGTGATCGGCTGGCTCCGGTGAACCCCGATCTGTAGCTGCGGGCTTGTCCCGCATGGGGCATCACCGGAGAAGCGCCGATGCAGCAGGCGCAGCTCCCAACGATGTATCACCGCAGCGCCGGCCATGGACGCGGAACCATGCTCCCGCATGGCGCTTTACGCACGAGGCGCCGTGCATCGCGTGCGTCGCCCTCCTCTCCCCCGAGGGAGAGGACTTCAGAGTTTCAATGCAGCTTGGTCCCGCGCAGCGCCTCGATGCGCGGCGGCGGTGCGAACGAGTCGCTGCGCGCGTCGGCCCAGTATTCGCGGAACACTGCATGGCCCGGCACCCGGTCCAGCAGCTCGCCCGGCGACAGGTAACGGTACAGCGTCGCCATCGAGCGGATCTCGATCGGCGACACCCGGCGCAGGATGTGCTCGGGGCCGAGCTCGGAAGGATCGTTCAATCCGGCCGCGCCCAGCAGGTCGCGCAGTGCGCGCAGGGTGTTCTCGTGGAAATTGCACACCCGCTCGGCCTTGTCGGTCGGGTCGAGGTGGCGCCAGCGGCTCGGGTCCTGGGTGGCGATGCCGGTCGGGCACTTGTCGTTGTGGCAGCTCAGCGACTGGATGCAGCCCAGCGCGAACATGAAGCCGCGCCCGGCGTTGCACCAGTCCGCGCCCAGCGCGAGGGTGCGCGCGATGTCGAAGGCACTGGTCACCTTGCCGGCTGCACCGATGCGGATGCGCTCGCGCAGGTTCAGGCCGACCAGCGTGTTGTGCACCAGGATCAGCGCTTCGTTCATCGGCACGCCGACGTGGTCGATGAACTCGGCCGGCGATGCGCCGGTGCCACCCTCGGCGCCATCGACCACGATGAAGTCCGGCAACAGGCCGGTCTCGTGCATGGCCTTGGCGATGCCGAACCATTCCCACGGATGGCCGATGGCCAGCTTGAAGCCGGTCGGCTTGCCACCGGACAGCTCGCGCAGGCGCGCGACGAACTGCAGCAGTTCCACCGGGGTGGAGAACGCCGAGTGCCGCGACGGTGACACGCAGTCCACGCCCATCGGCACGCCGCGGGTGACGGAAATCTCCGCGCTGACCTTGGCCGCCGGCAGGACGCCGCCGTGGCCGGGCTTGGCGCCCTGCGACAGCTTGATCTCGATCATCTTGACCTGGTCGTGGTTGGCGTTCTCGACGAAACGCTCCTCGCTGAAACGGCCCTGCTCGTCGCGGCAGCCGAAGTAGCCCGAACCGATCTCCCACACCAGATCGCCGCCGTTCTCGCGGTGATAGGGCGAGATCGAGCCCTCGCCAGTGTCATGGTAGAAGCCGCCCATCTTCGCGCCCTTGTTGAGCGCGCGGATGGCGTTGGCCGACAGCGAACCGAAGCTCATCGCCGAGATGTTGAACACGCTGGCCGAATACGGCCGCGCGCAGCCGGCACCGATCACCACGCGGAAATCATGGTGCGGAATGCTGGTCGGCGCCATCGAATGGTTGATCCACTCGTAGTCCACCGCATAGGTGCTGCGCAGCGTACCGAACGGCACCACGTCCATCACGTTGCGCGCACGCTGGTAGACCAGCTGCCGCTGCTGGCGGGAGAACGGCACGTCGTCCAGGTCGCTCTGCACGAAGTACTGGCGGATTTCCGGGCCGATGGATTCGAAGCCGTAGCGGAAGTGCGCCAGCACCGGGTAATTGCGCCGCAGCACGCTGCGCCGCTGCAGCACGTCCCAGGTGCCGAGCAGGGCCATCGCGCCGAACAGGCCGACGCCCCAATACCAGGCGGGCCAACGGTCCGCCAGCGCCAGCGACACCGGCAACAGGACCAGCGCCAGTACATAGACCAGATAACGATGCATTGCCGTCCTCGTGACCGGGAAAGGCGGATTCTACAACCGGTCGTCCACCACCTGCCGCGGCCACGCCGACTTGACGTCGTAGACCACCATGTCCGCGACGCCCAGCGCGCGTATCCGCGCGGCATCGAGTTCGCGGAACTGGCGGTGCGCCACCGCCAGCACCACCGCATCGTAGTGCGCCGAAGCCGGCGCATCGACCAGTTTCAGACCCGATTCGCGTTCGGCCTCGGCCGGATCGGCCCAGGGATCGAAGGCATCGACCGCCGCCCCCTGCCCGGCCAACAGCCGAGCCAGGTCCAGCGCACGGCTGTTGCGCAGGTCCGGGCAGTCCTCCTTGAAGGTCACGCCCAGCACCAGCACCCTGGCGCCGCGCAGCGGCTTGCCCTTGCCGGCCAACAACGCGTCCACGCGCGCGACCACGTGCGCGACCACGCGGTTGTTGACCTGGCGCGCGGTGTGGATCAGGTCCGGGTGGTAGCCGACGCTCTCGGATTTGTGCAGCAGGTAATACGGGTCCACGCCGATGCAATGGCCGCCGACCATGCCCGGCCGGAACGGCAGGAAGTTCCACTTGGTGCCGGCCGCTTCGAGCACATCCAGCGTATCGATGCCGAGCCGATCGAAGATCAGCGCCAGCTCGTTGACCAGGGCGATGTTCACGTCGCGCTGGATGTTCTCCACCACCTTGGCCGCTTCGGCCACGCGCAGCGACGGCGCGCGCCAGGTGCCGGCGGCGATGATGCGCCGGTACAGCGCGTCCACCACCTCGGCCGCTTCCGGCGTCGAACCCGAGGTGATCTTGCGGATGTCCGGCAGGCGCCGCTGGCGGTCGCCGGGGTTGATCCGCTCCGGGCTGTAGCCGCACCAGAAATCCTGGTTGAAGCGCAGGCCCGACCCCTGCTCCAGCAGCGGCACGCAGACTTCCTCGGTGGTGCCGGGGTAGACGGTGGATTCGTAGATCACCAGATCGCCGCGCTTGAGCACGCCGGCGATCAGTTGGCTGGCGCCGCGCAGCGGCTCCAGGTCGGGCTGCTCCCAGGCGTCGATGGGCGTCGGCACGGTGACGATGAATACATTGCACTGCGCCAGTTCCACCGCATCGGCGCAATAGCGCAGGCAGGTGGCGGCGGCCAGTTCGGCGGCATCCAGTTCCAGCGTGCGGTCATGGCCTTCGCGCAGCTCGGCCACGCGCGCGGTGTCGATGTCGTAGCCGAGCGTGTCCAGCGTCCGGCCGAACTCGACCGCCAACGGCAGGCCGACATAGCCCAGGCCGATGATGGCGATGCGCGGCGCGCTGGCGGCGGAAATATCGGCACTCATGCCATTCCTCGAGGTTGCATGCTGGTGCCCGGAGCCGGAATCGAACCGGCATGGGGTTGCCCCCGGCGGATTTTAAGTCCGATGCGTCTACCAGTTTCGCCATCCGGGCATCGCGGTAGCGTGCCTGATCGGCGCGCGCTTGTGAATCCGGGGCTGCGCCGGAGCGCACCAAGGTGCGCTCCGGCATCGCTCAGATCGCCCGCGAATAGCGCGCCGGCTGCTGCGGGGCCTGCAGATGGCGGTCGAAGCACATGGCGATCAGGCGCAGCAGCGGCCGTCCCTGCCGGGTCGCGGCGACGACACCATCGCGGTAGCGGGCCAGGCCGTCGGCGGCCAGATGCCGCAGCGCCACCAGTTCAGCGGCGAAATACCGCTCGAAATCGATGCCATGGCGCGCGGCCAGGGCATGGCCGTCCACGTGGCCATGGCACATCAGCTGCTGGATAAGTTCGGCGCGCAGCAGGTCGTCGGCGTCCAGCTCCAGTCCACGCCATACCGGCAGGCCGCCGCCATCGATCCGCGCCTCCCAGTCCTTCAGGTCGCGCGGGTTCTGGCTGTAGCTGCTGTCGATCCGGCTGATCGCGCTCACGCCCAGCCCCAGCAGGTCGGTGTCGGCATGGGTGGTGTAGCCCATGAAATTGCGGTGCAGGCTGCCGGCGCGCTGCGCACGCGACAGGTCCTCTTCCGGCAGCGCGAAATGATCCATGCCGATGTACTGGTAGCCGGCCGCCGACAGGCGTTCCACCGCCAGGCCGAGCAGTGCGAGCTTGTGCTCGGCGTCGGGCAGGTCGGCATCGACGATCTGCCGCTGCGCCTTGAACAGGTGCGGCATGTGCGCATAGCCATAGATCGCCAGCCGGTCAGGACGCACCGCCAGCACGGTTTCCAGCGTGCGCGCGAAGCCTGCCGGGGTCTGTTTCGGCAGACCGTAGATCAGGTCGACGTTGACCGAGCGCAGGCCATGACCGCGGCAGGCCTCGATGATCGCCAGGGTTTCGTCCACGCCCTGCACGCGGTTGATCGCCTGCTGCACCGCCGGGTCGAAATCCTGCACGCCGAGGCTGGCGCGGTTGAAGCCCAGTTGCGCCAGCACCGCGATGTCGGCGGGAGAGACAAAGCGCGGATCGAGTTCGATGGAGAAATCGCGCCCGGCGTCATTGCTGAAGCGGAAACGCTGGCGCAACCCCTCGACCAGACGCGACAGCTGCTCGGGCTCGAGGAAATTCGGCGTACCTCCGCCAAAATGCAGCTGGGTTACCTCCCGCTCCGACGCGAACAACGGCACCACCCGGTCTGCTTCGGCCAGCACGCGGTCGACATAGAGCGCGCCCTTGTCGCGGTCGCGGCTGATGACGCGGTTGCAGCCGCAGTAGAAACACGGGCTGGTGCAGTACGGCACATGCACGTACAGCGAAAGCGGCCGCGCCGACGCATTGCTGCGCGCGATGGCCGCGCGGAACTGCCCTGCGCCATAACCGTCGTGGAAATGCGGCGCGGTGGGATAGGAGGTATAGCGCGGCCCCGGCCGGTCGTGACGGCGCAGGATGTCCGGATCGAAGGTCCAGCCCAGCGGGTCGGGCAATGCGGTGGTCGTGTCCATGCGCACAGCCTGCCCCATGCCGCGCGCGGCTGCCTTGAGCCAGATCAATGGAGCAGGAACGAGGAACAAGAGAAGGCGACAGCAAAAGCCGCCGCCTCCACGCCCGCTACTGCCCCAGCACCTGCAGCGTGGGCCAGCGCGACATCTGGAAGCGCCGCCAGAAATTGCCCGCGATGCGCTCGGCGGCATCGTCGGCCAGCCGTTGCATCGGCACGTTGCCCAGTTCGGCCGTGGTCTGCCGGAACAGCAGGAGCCAGCGCTCGAACAGTTCCTCGCGCAGTTCGTCGATCACCATGTGCTTCTGCATCGGCGCGCCCTGGAAGCGGCGCGTGCCGCGCAGCAGCGCCGACCAGAAATCGACCAGGTGGCGCATGTGCGCTTCCCAGTCGTGGACATGGGCCTCGAATACCGGCCCGAGCAGGTCGTCCTCGCGCACGCGCCCGTAGAAGCGCCGCACCAGGCGGTCGATTTCCTCCTCGCTGCACAGGTCCGCCGCCGGCTGCGGCAGGCGTTCGTCGTTCATCGCTGCAAAAACTCCTCGCCCTGCCCCCGCATTCTGCTGAATGGCTTCCGGGCACGGCTTGATCCAGATCAAGGCTGCCCGCTTCCGGGCTGCCTAGGCTGACGGCAAGTTCGCCCTTGCCTTCACCGCCGCCCCGGCGAGGCGGCAAGCATCGATTGTACGCCTGCCAGACTCCGCGTCCGACGCCACCATGATCGACCTCGATACTTCGCCCCGTACACGACGCCCCCCTGTGCAGCAGCTGGGTGCGGTGCTGTGGCCGAGCTTCTTCGTCGCGGTGGTCGCGTCGGTGGTGTTCTTCGCCTTCTTCGATCCGCTGGACCTGCAGCGTATCGGCTTCCCGCGCCATGGCATCAGCCGCGGCCTCGGCTATACCGCCGGCTTCTTCCTTGCCTGGCTGGGCATCTTCTCCGCCTGCAGCGTGACCGCCCTGCTGCTGCGCTCTCCGGGCGGCGATGAAGAGCCACCGCTGGAATGAGCAGCCTCCATCGCCCCGGTTACTCCCCGGCCGCACATCCCGCCGCACCCGCGCGACAGGCGCCGATGAACCGGCGCCACCTCATGCAATGGCTGGTGCCGGCAGCGATGCTGGGCCTGTTCTATGGCCTGCCATGGCTGCGCCGGCACGGCGCGCCGCTCCTGCTGTTCGACGTCGAAGCGCGCCACATCCACTTTTTCGGCCTGGACCTGCGCATGGACGCCATCCTGCCGATGCTGTGGCTGGCGTTGGCAGCGCTGGCCGCGCTCTGCCTGGCCACCAGCCTGTACGGCCGGCTGTGGTGCGCCTACGCGTGTCCACAGACCGTGCTGACGCGGCTGCACCGGGCGTTGCGTCGCATCACCACACTCAACGGCCTGGCCGGCGAACGGCTCGAGCCGGTGCTGCGGCATGCGTTGTGGGTAGCGATCGCGCTGTGGACCGGCATCACTTTCGTCGGCTATTTCTCGCCGGTCGACGGGCTCGTCACCGGCTTGCCCGCATTGGATCTGGGCCGCTGGGAAGCGTTCTGGATCGTCTTCTACGCCCTGGCCACCTGGGCCAACGTGTTGTTCCTGCACGAACAGGTATGCACCTACCTGTGCCCGTACAGCCGCGTGCAGCCCTGGCTCACCGATGCCTCCACGCCGTCGATCCACTACGACGCGCGGCGCGGCGAACCACGCGGCACGCGCCCCGCAGGTGGCGGCAGCGTGATGCAGCGCGCACGCGGCCTGCTGGACCCGGTAACCGCACGCGACTATGTATTCCGCGCCGCGCACCCGGCCAGCGCCGGCCCGCGCCCGACCTTCAGCGACGCCCATCTCGGCGACTGCACCGATTGCGATGCCTGTCTGCTCGCCTGCCCGATCGGCCTGGACATCCGCAACGGAAGCACAGCTTCCTGCATCGAATGCAGCGCCTGCGTGGACGCCTGCGACGACACCATGGCCCGCAGCGGATTCCCTGCCGGGCTGATCCTGCGCACCAGCACCGCCCGCATCGAGCAGCGCCCACCGGCCCCCTTCCGCGCGCGGCCACTGCTGTTCGGTGCGCTGACGCTACTATTCTTCGCATTGGCCATCGCCGGCCTGCTGGCAGCGAGCTGACGCAGCGCCGGCTCAGGGTGCTTCCACCTCGTAACCGCGCGCCTGCAGCCGGACGAGGTAGCCATCGGCGGCCAACAGGCTATCGACCGGCAGCATCGCGAACGTCTCGCGGTTCCGGCGCAGCGCTTCCTCGGCGATCGTCACCCAGTGCTGGCGGCCCCGCTCCCGGAGATCGCCATAGCCACGATCGCGGGCGAAGCCGGAATCGGCAAGGGCGCGCAGGCAGGCGCCATCGGCGTCTTCCAGCGGCAGGTCGCGCAATGCTGCGATGTCGCCGACCGCCCAGGCATTGGCCCGCTCCACCAGCCGGGGCAGATCGTGTTCCACCGAGGCAAGCTTGCGCTCGAAACAGGCCACGTCATCGAAACCGCCAGCGCGGAACTCGCGGATCGCCGCCTTCGGATCGTCGATCTCGAACTTCAACGTCGTCGAGGTCGGCTTGATGCCCGCCGTCCTGGCGGCCTTCTGCACGACCGGCCAGACGACCGGCTTCTGCCCGAGCCCGGCCGACTTGATCGCCGCCGCATACAACTCGTTCGCGGCGATCATCGGCCGCTTGCGCTCGACCCCACCATCGCGGCCAAGATAGCGGTGCTTCTGCGCCTGCCAGCGGGCATACAGCGCGGGCGGCAATACATCCTCCAGCTTCGCGCCATTCTCGTTGCGCATCGCCTTCCACGCGGCCGGCGCCAGCGCCAGCATGCCGAAGAAGCCAACATCGGCGTTGAAGGACAAAGAGGGAGGCAGCAACACCTGCTGCGAGCGCGCGACGATCGCCGCCACCTCGCCCGACTGCCACTGGATCCGGTCAGGCAGCGGCGACGCCGTCCCCAATATCCACAGCACGTGGTCGTCCCTGCTGACCTTCCACAACCCCGGCCCGGGCTGCACACCGTGCACCACCAGTGTTTCCAGATCACGGATCGGCGCCTTTCCCGCCTCACTCTCCACCTCGACGGGTGGCTCTGCGTACAAGGGCGACGGAGGCAATAGCCACAGACCTGCCAGCAAACTCCATTTCGCAATGCGCATGCCGCTTCCTGCCTCATGGGAAAGGCGCGACCTTAGCCGGTTCCACATGCGCGCGAGTTAGCGGAACGTTCACCGCGTCGTACGGCAGTATTGGACGATACGACCGGACTCGAACCGACGACCATCTGCCCCCAAGCAACGCCACCGATAGCGACAGGTAATTGATGAAAAAGGAAATACCAGGCTGGCTTCCATGCCTCTACGATGCCGATTCTCTCCTTTTCGTATCAATGAATTGCGAGTGGATAAGGTGCAATGGTGTTGCCCACCTGACCTACTGTTCCCGCCCCAGGCTCTATCCCGATTTCGGTGGGGCTGGGCATACCGCCTGCCCTCACGGCAAAAGCCCCGCACCAGGCGGGGCCTTGTCCACTATAGGATGCCCAAGTTAAGGCGCCGGACAGTTGTCTTGGATGCACTTCGTATGCAGATCGTAGCAATGGACATAATCATTGCCAGCGGTCAGGCATGCGTTGAGCAACTGGAAGCACTTCAGGTCACACGGTGGCGCCGCGAGAACACTGCCAAAGAACGAAAGAGACAGCACGGCTGCAGCGATCATGCGCTTCATCTTCATCTCGTTTCCCCAATTTGCCCACTAGCTGGGCTTGAGCGAGGCTATTGATTCGGGGAAACGAGCTTCCAGCAGCAGGTCACAATTCCAAGAAGATCAGACTTTTCCTACAAGGCGCAACTGCCCATAGTCCTTGGCTGGCCTGCCGGGGTTGGCCTTGGCTGCGGCCGGTGCTGCCGGGTGAATGCTCCCCCATAGATGCAGCTAGCGCAGTCAGTGCAAGCAGCCAACGCATGTAGACCTACCCCCTCCACCAGCCACTACTCAATGGCGGGCAACCGATGCGCGAACCCGCGGCCGGGCTACTGTTCCCCGGGAAGTCTTCTTGTTCGCCTACTTGCTCATAGCCCCCCATATGTCTATTTCTCCTGCGACATCCACTGAGGGAGTAACGCAGTCTGCGGCGACATCGGCGAGGGCGCCGGGGTTTTCCTCCGAGCCGTAGAACCCCTCCTCGGTCGGAATATGATGCGTGCGGCGCGGCCGGCGGCGAAACGTGACCGTGACCTGGCCAGGTGCAGGACCTGCTGACCACAGCACGGAAGCGATGACCAAAATGTATCTTGATGGTCACGAGGCGCCGTGGACGGAGATCAACACCGGGGTTCGCTCGCCATCCGATAGGGTGAAATTAGGGTGATGAACGAAAAAAGGGCTCGCACAACGAAGTGCAAGCCCTTGATCCAAATGCAGTAGTTGGTCGGGACGGCCGGATTCGAACCGACGACCCTCTGCCCCCCAGGCAGATGCGCTACCAGGCTGCGCTACGCCCCGATCGTTACTGCATGCCGCCACCGTGATGGCGAGCCGGCGATTATACGCGTATTGCCGTGGAAGCGGTCAACGCCGCAGCAGCTGCAGCACTTCCTCGAGCTCCATGCGGACCTGCTTGATGATCTGGTTGCTCAGCGCCGACTCCTGCCGCGCGCCCTCGCCTTCCAGGCGCAGGCGGGCGCCGCCGATGGTGTAGCCCTGTTCGTACAGCAGACCACGGATCTGCCGCACCATCAGCACGTCGTGGCGCTGGTAGTAACGGCGGTTGCCGCGGCGCTTGGCCGGTTCCAGGCTCGGAAATTCGGTTTCCCAGTAGCGCAGCACGTGCGGCTTGACGTCGCACAGCTCGCTGACCTCACCGATGGTGAAGTAGCGCTTGGCCGGAATCGGCGGAAGTTCGCGGTTACTGCCCGGATCCAGCATATGCCTCCACCCGCTCCTTGAGCTTCTGGCCCGGACGGAAGGTGACCACCGTGCGGGCGGAAATCGGAATTTCCTCCCCGGTCTTGGGATTGCGGCCCGGGCGCTGGTTCTTGCGCCGCAGGTCGAAATTGCCGAAACCGGACAGCTTCACCTGGCGTCCCTGTTCCAATGCATCGCGCAGCACGTCGAAGAACGCATCGACGAACTCCTTGGCCTCGCGCTTGTTCAAGCCGACCTCGTCGAACAACCGGTCGGCCATCTCCGCCTTGGTCAATGCCATGCCTGTTCCCTGTTACTTCCGCTTCAACCCCGGATCCTGGCGCCGTGTTCATGCTCGACGGCGGCCACCACGGAGGCGACCACGGCGTCCACGTCGCGGTCCGTCAGAGTGCGCGAGGTGTCCTGCAAAATCAAGCCCATAGCCAGACTCTTGAAACCGGGTTCGACCCCCTGGCCGACGTAGCGGTCGAACAGCACAATCTCGCGCAGCAGGCTACCCGCGGCCTGGCGGATCGTCGCCGACAGCGCCTCCCACTCGACCGGCTCGGCCACCATCAACGCCAGATCGCGCCGCACCGCGGGGAACCGCGACAGTTCGCCGGCACGCGGCAACAGGCGGGCTGCCAGCGGCTCCAGGTCCAGTTCGAACGCCAGCACGTCCACGTCGATCTCCATCGCCGCGACCAGACGCGGGTGCAGCTGGCCGATCCAGCCGATGCGCCGGCCGTCGCGCCAGACGTCGGCCGAACGCGCCGGATGCGCGAACGGGTGCTGCGCGACGCGGAACTCCAGCTGCGCGCCGGAGGCGGCGGCCAGCGACTGCAGGTCGCCCTTGAGGTCGTGGAAATCGACCTTGCGCGCTTTCCCGCCCCATTGCAGCGCCGTCGCATCGCCGCAGACCGCAGCGGCCACGCGCACGGTTTCCTGCGGCGCCTGCCCGGCTTCGCCGGCCTGCTGCGCGAACACGCGCCCCAGTTCGAACAGGCGCACGCGGCCCGCCTGCCGCGCGACATTGCGGCCCAGCGTCGCCACCAGGCCCGGCAGCAGCATCGGCCGCATCACCGCCAACTCCGCCGACAGCGGATTGGCCAGCGCGACGCGCCCGTCAGTCAACGCCCACTGGTCGAGCAGCTGCGCATCGACGAAGGCGTAATTGATGGTTTCCAGCATGTCGCGCGCCACCAGCTGGCGGCGCACGCTCAGGTCGTCCAGACGGGTTTCGCTCGGCATGGCGATGCGCGCCGCGCCGCCCGGCAGCGTGGTCGGGATCTGCTCGTAGCCGTGGATGCGCGCCAGCTCTTCGATCAGATCTTCTTCGATGGCGATGTCGAAGCGACGGCTCGGTGCGGTCACGTTCCAGCCCTCCGCCACTGGCACGACCTCCATGCCCAGCGCGCGCAGGATGCGCTCGACCTCGGCATCGGCGATCTGGACGCCCAGCACGCGCGCGATACGCGCGCGGCGCAGCAGGATCGTTGCCGTCACCGGCAGGTCGGCTTCGCGCACCGCTTCGGTGACCGGTGCCGGCACGCCGCCGGCCAGGTCCAGCACCAGGCGGGTGGCGTATTCGATCGCCGCGCGCGGCAACTGCGGATCGACGCCACGCTCGAAACGATGGCCGGCATCGGTGTGCAGGCCCAGCTTGCGGCCGCGGCCCATGATCGCGGCCGGCGCGAAGTGCGCGGCCTCGAGGAACACATTGGTGGTGGCGTCGGTGACACGGGTGTCGAAGCCCCCCATCATGCCGGCGAGGCCGACCGGGCGGTCGGCGTCGGTGATCACCAGGAAGCTGTCGTCCAGCGCGGCGTCGCGGCCATCGAGCAGCTTCAGGATTTCGCCGGCGTGCGAGCGGCGCACGCCGATGCCGCCCTTGAGCGTATCCAGGTCGTAGGCATGCATCGGCTGACCCAGCTCCAGCATCACGTACTGGGTGATGTCCACCAGCAGCGACACCGGGCGCACGCCACTGCGGCGCAGGCGCTCGGCCATCCACAGCGGCGTGGCCGCACGCGCGTTGACACCTTCGATCACGCGGCCGAGGTAACGCGGCGCTTCGGCGCCGGCCGCCAGCGTGATGGCAAGTTCGCGCGCGCCCTGCGCCGGTACCGCGTCGGCAGCGAACGACTTCACTTCACTGCGGGTCGCGGCGGCCACATCGAAAGCGATGCCGCGCACGCTGAAACAGTCGGCACGGTTCGGCGTGAGCTTGATCTCGATGCTGGCGTCGGGCAGGCCGAGGTACTCCACCAGCGCCACGCCCACCGGCGCATCATCCGGCAGCTCCAGCAGGCCGGAAGCGTCGTTGTCCAGGCCCAGTTCCTTGGCCGAGCACAGCATGCCGTTGGATTCCACGCCGCGCAGCCTGGCCGGCTTGATCTTCAGTTCGCCGATCTGCGCACCGACCATCGCCAACGGCGCGACCAGACCCGGGCGTGCGTTCGGCGCACCGCAGACGATCTGCAGCAGTTCGCCCTGGCCCGCATCGACCTTGCACACCTGCAGGCGGTCGGCTTCCGGATGACGCACGGCCTCGACGATGCGCGCCACCACCACGTTGTCCAGCCCATCGCCCAGTGCGGTGACTTCCTCGACCTCCAGACCGATGGCGGTCAGCACCGTACTCAGTTCGTCGCGCGAAGCATCGGTGGGGACATGGCTGCGCAGCCAGCTTTCGGAGAATTTCATCGTTGCTCGATCCGTTGTGCGGGCCTGCATCGCCCGCCGTGTGTATGCCTGTGGGGAACCCTGCCGCCGTGCCGCGACTTACGCGAACTGGCGCAGGAAACGCACGTCGTTGTCGAAGAACGCGCGCAGATCGTTCACGCCATAGCGCAGCATCGCGAAGCGCTCCACGCCCAGCCCGAAAGCGAAGCCGGTGTAGCGCTCCGGATCGATGCCGCAGTTGCGCAGCACGTTCGGATGCACCATGCCGCAGCCCAGCACTTCCAGCCAGCGGGTGCTGCCGTCGGGCTGCTGCCAGGCGATGTCCACTTCCGCGCCCGGCTCAACGAACGGGAAGTAGCTGGGACGGAAGCGCATCTCGAAATCGCGCTCGAAGAACGCACGCACGAACTCGCTCAGCGTGCCCTTGAGATCGGCGAAGGTGGAATGCTCGTCCACCAGCAGGCCTTCGACCTGGTGGAACATCGGCGAATGAGTCTGGTCGCTGTCGCTGCGGTAGACCTTGCCGGCGGCGATCATGCGCAGCGGCGGGTGGTGATCGTCCATGTAACGCACCTGCACACCGGAGGTATGCGTGCGCAGCAGGCGGCCGTCGCCGAAGTAGAAGGTGTCGTGCATGGCGCGCGCCGGATGGTGCGGCGGGAAGTTCAGCGCCTCGAAGTTGTGCCAGTCGTCCTCGATCTCCGGGCCCTCGGAGAGCTCGTAACCGAGGCGGCCGAAGATCTCGGTGATGCGCTCCAGCGTGCGCGTGACCGGATGCAGGCCGCCGCGCCCGCCATCGCGCCCCGGCAGGGTGACGTCGATGCGTTCGGATGCCAGGCGCGCGTCCAGTGCCGCGTTCTCCAGCAGCGCCTTGCGCTCACCCAAGGCGCCGGACACCTCGTCGCGGACGCGGTTGATCGCCTCGCCCGCCGCCTTGCGCTCGTCGGCAGGCAGGCCGCCCAGTTGCTTGAGCTGTGCGGTGATGCTGCCGTTCTTGCCCAGCAGGGCGACGCGCAGGTTTTCCAGTGTTTCCGGATTCTGCGCCGCGGCCACGTCGGCCAGCGCCTGTGCGGTCAGGGATTGGATGTCACTCATGGATCGACGGATCTCGGATTGGTCGCCTCACACGTTCCGCGCCGGGCACTACCCCGGAACCCCCTGCCCCTTCTTCCACAGGAAGAAAGGTCGAGGTGAGGGCACGAGCGAATCCTAGCGCAGTCAGATTGCTCCAACGCCGATGCCCTGATTGTTTCCCAATCCGGCGCGTGGCGACGCGTTCAACCTTGCTACTGCCGTAGGCTCCTGCGGCGCACCCTCATCCGCCCCCTCGGGGCACCTCCTCCCGACGGGAGAAGGGAACGGCCAAGCTGGAAAAAGAAAAGGGGAAGGACTTGCGCCCTTCCCCATGCATTGTCTCATTCACCACCGCCGCGGGTGAACCGCGCCGGCAGGAGAAGGACTTATGCCGCCAGCGCGCTCTTGGCCTTCTCGGCCAGCGCGGCAAAACCTGCCGCGTCGTGCACGGCGATGTCCGCCAGCACCTTGCGGTCCAGGGTGATGCCAGCCTTGAGCAGGCCGTTCATGAAACGGCTGTAGCTCATGCCGTTGATGCGGGCAGCCGCATTGATGCGGGTGATCCACAGCGAACGGAAATTGCGCTTCTTCTGCTTGCGGCCGATGTAGGCGTACTGCTGCGCCTTGATGACCGCCTGCTTGGCGACGCGGAAAACCTTGCGGCGGGCATTGTAGTAGCCCTTCGCCTGGCTGATGATTTTCTTGTGGCGGCGACGCGCCTGCACACCACGCTTAACTCGTGCCATGGTTCAGTTCCTCAGAGATAGGGCAGCATGCGGTCCAGACGGCCTGCGTCTTCTGCGCGGACGTGATTCGTCTGACGCAGGTTACGCTTCCGCTTGGTCGCCTTCTTGGTGAGGATGTGGCTACGGTTGGCGTGGCCAGCCTTGTACTTGCCGGAAGCGGTCTTGCGGAAACGCTTGGCCGCCGCCCGGTTGGTCTTGATCTTGGGCATTGCTATGTCCTTGATGGTCTCTTTTTACTGGCCGGGGCGGTGGCCGGAACCACGCTTTCCATCCTTGCCCTTGCCTGCTTGAAGCCTGCGCTCCCGATGGAGGCAGGCAGGTCCTGTAGGTGATGCAAACAACAAACCCGGCGAACCGGGCCGCCCATTATGCCTGCGGATCCGGTCGCTTGCAATCGCAGGCAATCGGACGGGCAGGCACATGAACGCGGAACGGGGAGCCGGCATGACGCCCCTCCCCGTCCAGCAAGGCAGCGGCCTTGGCCGCGACGGCCTTACTTCTTCTTCGGCGCGATCATCATGACCATCTGCCGGCCTTCAAGGCGCGGGCGCGATTCGATCACGATGTCCTCACCCAGGTCCGCCTCGATGCGGCCGGCCATCTCGCGACCCAGCTCCTGGTGGCTCATTTCGCGGCCACGGAAGCGGATGTTGACCTTGACCTTGTCGCCTTCCTCGAGGAAACCGCGCATCTTGCGCAGCTTGATCTGGTAGTCGCCCTCGTCCGTGACCGGACGGAACTTCACTTCCTTGATCTCGACCTGCTTGCTCTTCTTCTTGGCCTCGTTGGCCTTCTTCTGCTGTTCGAACTTGAACTTGCCGAAGTCCATGATCTTGCAGACCGGCGGATCGGCCTGCGGCTGGATCTCGACCAGGTCCAGGCCCTCATCCTCGGCCATCGACAGCGCTTCGTCGCGCGACAACACGCCGATCATTTCACCGTCGCTGCCGATCACGCGCACGCGCGGCACGCGGATTTCGTGGTTGCGACGATTCTGCTTGGTGTCAAGGGTACTGATATTGCAATCTCCGGATGGAATCGAACCGGCCCCGACGGAACGTCCGCGGGGACCGGGGCTGGATGCTTACTGCCTGTGTTCCGCCTGCAGGCGTTCGATGAAGGCCTGGAGCGACATGCTGCCCAGATCCTCGCCCGAACGGGTGCGTACCGCCACCGCGCCGTTCTCCTTCTCGCGGTCGCCTACGACCAGCAGATACGGCACACGCTGCAGCGTATGCTCGCGAATCTTATAGCCGATCTTCTCGTTCCGCAAATCGGCGCTGACCCGGAACCCTTGCTCCGCAAGGGTTTGACGGACCTGCTGAACGTATTCAGCCTGGGCATCGGTGATATTGGCCACCACCACCTGCACCGGCGCCAGCCAGGCCGGGAACGCGCCGGCATGGTGCTCGATCAGGATGCCGATGAAGCGCTCCATGGAGCCGACGATCGCCCGGTGCAGCATCACCGGGTGCCGTTTCTGGCTGTTTTCATCGACGTATTCGGCGCCGAGGCGGCCCGGCATCATGAAGTCCACCTGCATGGTGCCCAGCTGCCAGGTACGGCCGATGGCGTCCTTCAGGTGGTACTCGATCTTCGGGCCATAGAAGGCACCCTCGCCCGGCAGCTCCTGCCATTCCACGCCGCAGCTGGACAGCGCCGAACGGAGGGCGTCCTCGGCCTTGTCCCAGGTGGCATCGTCGCCCAGGCGCGATTCCGGGCGCAGCGCGATCTTGATCTGGATGTCCTCGAAGCCGAAATCGGCATAGACCTTCAGCGCCTGCGCATGGAAGGCGCGGACCTCGGACTCCACCTGTTCCTCGGTACAGAACACGTGGCCGTCGTCCTGGGTGAAGCCGCGCACGCGCAGGATGCCATGCAGCGCGCCGGACGGCTCGTTGCGGTGGCAGGCGCCGAACTCGCCGTAGCGGATCGGCAGGTCGCGGTAGCTGTGCAGGCCCTGGTTGAACACCTGGATATGGCCCGGGCAGTTCATCGGCTTGACCGCATAGGTGCGCTTCTCCGACTCGGTGAAGAACATGTTGTCCTGGTAGTTGTCCCAGTGACCGGACTTCTTCCACAGGCTCACGTCCAGGATCTGCGGGCAGCGCACCTCGCCGTAACCGCTGCTGCGGTAGACGCGGCGCACGTACTGCTCGACCACCTGCCACAGCGCCCAGCCCTTCGGGTGCCAGAACACCAGGCCCGGCGCCTCTTCCTGCAGGTGGAACAGCTCCTGCTGCTTGCCGATGCGGCGGTGGTCGCGCATTTCGGCTTCCTCGATGCGCTTGATGTAGGCCTCGAGCTGCTTCTTGTCGGCCCAGGCGGTGCCGTAGATACGCTGCAGCTGTTCGTTCTTGGCGTCGCCGCGCCAGTAGGCACCGGAGATGCGGGTCAGCTTGAACGCCTTCAGGAAACGCGTGTTCGGCACGTGCGGGCCGCGGCACATGTCCACGTATTCCTGGTGGTAGTACATGCCCATGGCCTGGATGTCGTCGGACATGTCCTCGATCAGGCGCAGCTTGTAGTCCTCGCCGCGGGCCTTGAAGATCTCGACGACTTCCGCGCGCGGCGTCATCTTCTTGATGACGTCGTAGTCCTGCGCGATCAGCTCGCCCATGCGCTTTTCGATCGCAGCCATGTCGTCCGGGGTGAACGGGCGCTCGGAGTAGATGTCGTAATAGAAGCCTTCGGCGATGACCGGGCCGATCACCATCTTCACGTCCGGGTACAGCTGTTTGACCGCATGGCCGACCAAGTGCGCGCAGGAATGGCGGATGATCTCCACGCCCTCCTCGTCCTTGGCGGTGATGATGCGCAGCGCGGCATCGTGATCGATGACGTCGCCTGCGTCGACCAGCACGCCATCGACCGCACCGGCGATGGTGGCTTTGGCCAGGCCCGCGCCGATGGATTGGGCCACGTCCATGACGCTGACCGGATTTTCGAACTGACGGACGCTGCCGTCGGGGAGAGTGATGTTGATCATGGCTTCACCTGGGTCATGGCCCGCCGGGGTCGTGGCGGGTCGCGGAGCGCGCGATGCGAGGGCACGCTGCCGGGGAACTGGGGCAATAAAAAAGCGCCACGAAGGCGCCTGCTGCAGGGCCGTGGCGGGATCTGGCGTCAGGAGTGGGTAGTGCTCATGTCGCACACTCGGCCGGCGTTTCCGCGGGCCACCTTTTCCGGAAGGAGGTCGGGCACGATGGTAAACCAATCGCGGTCATTTCGCCTCCATGCACGTTCGAGCGCCCTTTCGCCGGTCACGCGGCGAAGCGTCGCCGACCCGATCAGGCCCGGGACATGAAAAGCCATCGGAAACGGCCTTCACAATCGCCTGCCGGCATGCCACCCAACGCTGGATCACGGAAACAAAAAACCCGGCATCTGCCGGGTCATTGATCCACTCCTCACCGGAGTGGTGGGCGGTACAGGGTTCGAACCTGTGACCCCTACCATGTCAAGGTAGTGCTCTACCGCTGAGCTAACCGCCCTTCGCGTCGCAATCAATTGCTCGTTGCGAGGGCGCGTATCTTAGTCCAGCGATCGGGGGAAGAGCAACAGGTTTCTGGAAAAATTTTCACATCGTCCCTCCCCGCCCCTCTTCTCCCTGGACAACACACTCCGGCAAGCACCCGCCGCATCAGCCGAGGCTCGCCTCCTTGAGGCGGTGGATCTGGTCGCGCACCCGCGCCGCGTCCTCGAACTCCAGATCGCGCGCGTGCTGGTACATCTGCTGCTCCAGTACTTTGATGCGGGCAGCGGCCTGGGCCGGATCGAGCGCCCTGTAGTCGGCCTCGGGCTCCGCCACACGACGCCCCTTGCCCTTGCCACCGGACCTGGCCGGCCCCTCCTCGTGCGCCCCCTCGAGGATGTCGGTGATCGGCCGCGCCACGGACTTGGGCACGATGCCATGCGCCTCGTTGTACTCGACCTGCTTCTGCCGGCGACGGTCGGTCTCGTCGATGGCCGCCTGCATCGAGCGGGTGATCCTGTCGGCATAGAGGATCGCCTTGCCGCGCAGGTTGCGGGCGGCGCGGCCGATCGTCTGGATCAGCGAACCGGTCGAACGCAGGAAGCCTTCCTTGTCCGCATCCAGGATCGCCACCAGCGAGACCTCGGGCATGTCCAGGCCCTCGCGCAGCAGGTTGATGCCGACCAGCACGTCGAACTTGCCAAGGCGAAGGTCGCGGATGATCTCCACGCGCTCGACCGTATCCACGTCCGAATGCAGGTAGCGCACGCGGATGCCGTGCTCGCCGAGGTACTCGGTGAGGTTCTCGGCCATGCGCTTGGTCAGCGTGGTGACCAGCACGCGGTCGCCCATCCTGATGCGCTCGTGGCACTCGGACATCAGGTCGTCGACCTGGGTGCCCACCGGACGGATCTCGACCTGCGGGTCCACCAGGCCGGTCGGGCGCACCACCAGCTCGGTGATCTCGTCGCCCGATTCGCGCAGTTCATAAGGGCCGGGCGTGGCCGACACATAGATGCTGCGCGGCGAGCGCGCCTCCCACTCCTCGAAGCGCAGAGGGCGGTTGTCCAGCGCTGACGGCAGGCGGAAGCCGAATTCCACCAGCGTTTCCTTGCGCGAGCGGTCGCCTTTGTACATCGCGCCGATCTGCGGGATGGTCACGTGCGATTCGTCGATCACCAGCAGCGCATCGGCCGGCAGGTAATCGAACAGGGTCGGCGGCGGCTCGCCCGCGGCCTTGCCCGTCAAGTGCCGCGAGTAGTTCTCGATGCCGTTGCAATAACCGACCTCAGTCATCATTTCCAGGTCGAACTGGGTACGCTGCGCAAGCCGCTGCGCCTCGACCAGCTTGTTCTGCGCGTACAGCAGTTCCAGCCGCTCCTTCAGCTCGGCCTTGATCGTCTCGATCGCCGCCAGCACCCGTTCGCGCGTGGTGGCGTAGTGGGTCTTCGGGTAGATCGTGTAGCGCTGCATCCTGCGCAGGCTCTCGCCGGTAAGCGGGTCGAACATGCTCAGCTGCTCCACCTCGCCATCGAACAGTTCGATGCGCACCGCCTCGCTGTCCAGTTCGGCGGGGAAAACATCGATCACCTCGCCGCGCACGCGGAAGGTGCCGCGCTGCAGCTCGTATTCGTTGCGCGTGTACTGCAGCTGGGTCAGGTGGTTGATCAGGTCGCGCTGGTCGATGCGCTCGCCCTTGGACAGGATCAGGCGCAGCGACAGGTAGTCTTCGGGCGCGCCGAGGCCGTAGATCGCGGACACCGTGGCGACCACGATGGCATCCGGCCGCGACAACAATGTCTTGGTCGCCGCAAGCCGCATCTGCTCGATATGCTCGTTGATCGAACTGTCCTTCTCGATGAAGGTATCCGACGCCGGCACGTAGGCTTCGGGCTGGTAGTAGTCGTAGTAGCTGACGAAGTACTCCACCGCGTTGTGCGGGAAGAATGACTTGAATTCGCCATACAACTGCGCCGCCAGCGTCTTGTTGGGCGCCATCACCAGGGTCGGCCGCTGGATCTGCTGCACCACGTTGGCGATGGTGTAGGTCTTGCCCGAACCGGTCACGCCCAGCAGCGTCTGCTTGGCGATGCCCGCCTCGAAGTTGGCGGCGAGCTTCTCGATGGCGGCCGGCTGGTCGCCTGCCGGCGAATAGGGCGATACGAGCTGGAAGCGGTCGGACATGGCGGCGTCGGCGGTATGGACCGGCAAGTATAGCCAGCGCACGGATGACGGCCGGCTGAGGATGTTTCCCATGCCAGCCGACCCCTGCGGCCGATTCCCGACATCGTCGCCACCATCCAGTCTGGCTGCAGGCGCGCCGCGCGCCGCTCCATGGGAAAGCCGGACATGGCCTGGACGCCCCTCACCCCACTCCCTGCCCCATCGTGCCCGCACCCGCGGGGCATGAGCCTGCTGGAAATGCTGGTCGGCACCTTCATCCTGGCGACCCTTGCCGTCATCGCCCTGCCATCCATGGACGACCTGATCGAACGGCAACGCACCCGCGCGGCGACCCACACGCTGCTCAACAACCTCGCCCTGGCCCGCCTCACCGCGGTCAGCAGGCGCAGCACCGCCGCGCTCTGCCCCTCAACGGATGGCATCACCTGCGCGCGCTCGACCGACTGGAGCAATGGCTGGCTGTTGTTCCTCGATCGCGACGGCAACCACCAGCCCGATACCCCGGGCGACATCGTGCGGCAGGACATTCCCCCGGCGTCGCACCACCTGCGGGTGGTCAGCTCCGCCGGACGCAGGCAGGTCCGCTACCTGCCCGACGGCCGCAGCGCCGGCAGCAACCTGACCTTTTCGCTCTGCAACGCCAAAGGGCAGTTGCTGGCAGCGGTCATCGTCAACAACGCCGGCCGCGCACGAAGCGAACGCCCGAAGACGCCGCGGGCCTGTCCAAGCTGAAGCGTGCTCCGCCGAAAGCGGCCCGATACGGGCACCGGGGACTTGCATGCCCCTGCGGCGCTGCGTAGAATGCGCCTCCCCGCCCGAATAGCTCAGCCGGTTAGAGCACTTGACTGTTAATCAGGGGGTCGTTGGTTCGAGTCCAACTTCGGGCGCCAGATAAAGAAAAAGCCTGCGATCACTCGCAGGCTTTTTTATTTGCCTGGCCGACCTCCTGTCGGCCCACGCTCCCCCACACGTGCCGCGCTGCCGGATTACCAGCAGCCAGGGCTGCTGGGGGATTTGACGCCCAGCTGGTTGATGCTCAACGTCCCGCACGAATCACCCGACTGCTTCCCCTGCGGCGCGGCGGACACCGTGTATGTCCGTGCCTGGACCTGCCTTTGCAGGTTGTAGTAACGCAGCGCGTCGCTATCGCACGAAGCGGTCAACGTGGCGATATTCGGAGCCGCCGCGTAGCTCAGGTCGGTCGTGTACACGCGCTCCAGCCTCTGCGCCACCGCCGCCACGCAGGCGGCACCGGCCGCCCGGCGCGCCTTGCGCATGTGGTCGTTGTAGCTGGGCAATGCGATGCTGGCCAGTATCGCCAGTATCGCCACCACCACCATCAATTCGATCAGGCTGAAGCCGGATTCCCGGGCATATCGTCCACTCTTCATTCTCAATCTCCCTTCAGATCGCGCCACGATACCCGCTCCCAACGCGGAGGAATCGTCGGCACAGCCACGATCTCGCCGTTGCTGCCCGCCACCAACATGACGCCGCGCATCAGGTTTGGCAACGTGGGCATACCCACGCCCGCGTCCACCGAGCCGACCGGCAGGTTGTTGACTGTGTCGCTGGTCGAGGAGTTCCTGTCCAGATCGAAATAGGAACTGCCCGCACTGGTCCCGGTAAACGCATCCAGCGCATTGATGTAGCCGCGGCCATCCGCATCACAGGCATTGCCGGTGGGTATCATGCTGGCGGTAAGCAGGAAGCTGGAAACCACCTGCGCATCCTGCATGATCCGCTCGCCTGCTTCGGGCAGGTCGATATACCAGCCCTTGGACCCGGCTGGCAGACTGGCCTTGCCCTGGAAGGCCCGCACCGGGTATCCGCTCGAGGTGCCCGACGTCACCTGGACGGTGCGCTGGGTCAGCTCGGAACGACTCACCGCCGTGCCCGAGTCGATGAAGCCATACATGCTCTGCACGTTGACGTTGCTGGAATCGGCATCTTCGGTCGTGAGGTAGCGACCGGTACCGAAGAACACCCAGCGCTTGTTGGTCCACGGGTGCGTCGCAACAGTGACGCCGGCACTGATCGGCTGCGCCTTGCCGGCCGCGTCCTGGGCCGTGAACAGCCGGGTCGCGCTCCATGCAGCAGACGAGGTATTGGTCAGGTCGAACTTCCATACGTTGCCGAGCATGTCCCCGGCATACACATAGGCCAGGGTCTTGCCATCGGGACCGTAGACGCCGGTCGGCGCGGAAAGACCGTTGGGCGCGGCGGACGAACCCGCACCGGTATCGATCTCGCGGATGACGGCACCGGTTTCGGCGTTCAGCACGACGAGCACGGCCCGGTCGTGACTGCTGTTGACGCCGTTGCCGAAAACGACCGCGGCATTGCTCGTCCCCTGCACATTGGCCAGGATCGGCCTGCCCAGCACCTGCCCCATGTTGCCAGCCGTGGTTTCCGAACGCTCCCACAGGGAGACGCCGCTCGCAGTGGCCGACGCCGGCGCGGTCACGTTCAACGCATACAGGCCCTTGCCGCCCCTGCCGAGGCTGCCCACCAGGATGTTTTTGTTGGGCGTCAACGTGCGGTTGGTCACGACCACCGGACCATCGACGAAGAACTTGTGCGAATAGTCGCCCCGGCTCAGCGTGGCGAGCTGGGTGAAATTGATGATGTTGGGCACGTAGGCGAACAGTTCCTGGCCGCTGGTGCCGTCGAAGGCATGCAGCATGCCGTCGTTGGCGCCCACGTACAGGGTATCCGTCTCCTTCACGTAGAAGGGGGAGGAACCAACGATGTCTCCCAGCACGGTGTTGGGCCGGTTGCGCAGCAGCCCGCCGTTACGCTCCTCGTTGCTGCTGTCGCCCTTGATGTACGCGGCGTTGTTCGCGCCCGTCACCGCGTAGTCCGCCGGCCCGCCGACGCGCGCCAGGGCCGCCTGCTGGCTCGTCGTGGGGAAGGTCGCACCGTAGGTGAACACCTTGCGGGTGGCCAGCGATGGAATGCTGGACGTCCAGCCACTGCCCACGCCGTCGCGGGTCACCGTCTGACCCTTCACCGTGCCGGTCCAGGTGCCGGATACATAGCTGGCACTGAACACCTTGGAGCCGGCATTGAGCGATGCGGAGTTGGTGGCGACGTTGGAGAACGACCCGGTGCGCTGGGCGATCGCCGCAAGCGCCTTGCCCAGGCCCGCGGTGAACTCGGTAGGACTGGACGCGGCCACGAACTGGCCATGGCCATTGACCGCGGCGTGCAGCAGATCGTCGATGCGCCGCGCGTTGTCCGTACCGGGATTGGCGGTATCCGGGTCGGGCCATGCCGGGTTCGCCGGTACGCTGTCGACGCTCGACCAGCCCATGGTGGTCTTCAGGCCGATCGAGATGCCGAACGTGACCATGTGCTGCCAGAACGCCGGGTCGGCGTCCGTCGTCGGCACATTGTTGTTGTCCGGCTTGGTCGAATTCCCCATGTAGTCTTCGGTACGGAGATCCGTCTTCCAGTACTTCATCGCCACGTCGGCCAGCGTCTTGGAATAGCTGTCGCTGTAGGGCGCCGCGGCCGTATACGTATAAGTCTTGTTCTTGGGGCCCTTGATGGCACTGCCATCGGTGCCGTCGGCGTTGCCGCTGTTGACCGTCGAGGTATTCCAGTAGCCATCGGTGGTCAGGATCGAGAAATTCTGCCGGCAGGACAGCTGGTCGCTGCCCGACTCGGGACCATAGGGCCCGCTCGAATCCGAACGGCTGAAATAGCTGCCGGCATCGTCCAGCGCCTGCTGCAGCGGCGTGCCATTGCTGGCCCCGGCGGCGAACAGCCGGTTGTACCAGGTCGAGCGCGACGTGGTGTTGGTGCTGCCGGCCACCGAGGGATCGGCCACGTTGTTGACGAAGCGCCCGTCGTTGCCGTCGGCGACCGGGATATCGAACGTGTTGCGCCCCCAGATGGTGCGGAACCCGACGCGAACCTTACTGTTCAAGGGGCTGAATGCCTCGGCGGCGCCGGCCTTGGCCGCCTTGGTGCGGGTGCGGTGATAGGAGTACCAGGTGGCGAAGTTGGCCTTCTCGTCTGCCACCGTATTGGTCGAACCCGTACGCGATGCAGGCAGCGCCGCGGTGCAGTCGATCCAGCCATAGCCGCTGTTCTGTCCATCACAGCTGTTGGTGGTGTAGCGCTGCGCGGAAATCTGGTAACTGGTGCTGTTGTTGGTGGCGCGCTGCACCCTGACCGTGTACTGGCCGGCGACGGTCGCGGGCACCTGGCAGAATCCGGAACTGTTGGTCCTGGAAACGCCGGAGCAGACGGTATTGCCGGAGGGGTCGTAAACCCAGTAGTTGAGGGTCCGGGAATTGTTCGAACTGGTGTTGTCGATGGTGATCTCGAGCACCACGCCCGCGGACACGGAGGCCAGCCGGTTGTCGACGGCCGTGTTGTTGGAAAGGGTGCCGGTGGCCGTATTGCTGCCCCCCACCTGCACCGTCTGCTTGGCGGTGGTCACCACCGTGCCGTAGACACCGCGCAGGATTCCCCCGTTGCCGGACAGGATCTGGTAGCGGTAGTAATTGGACACGCTGGAGAGATAGGACGCGCTGGTATTGGCGGTGTCCTTCGGCACGTAGAACGTCTGGATGTTGGCCGACAGATCCTTCGAACCGCCATTCGTCCCGGCGCCGGAATGCGTCACCACGAGGTCACTGCTGTAGACCCCCGTATAGCTCATGCCGCCCGTCAGCCGATTGCCATCGGCATCCATCCATGGCTTGTAGGTCACCGCCGGGTTGTAATACAGCGTGTTGGTCGCATAGCTCTGCATGTACAACATCGAGTTGTCCAGCGTCTCGCTGGTGACGCCGGTGCCCGTGGACACACCGTTGGCGTCGGGCCGGCTGCTGAACGAGCCAGGGCCGGTGATCTGGGTGACATCCTGGTTGTTCATGTTGCGCCAGGCCATCGACCCCGAGTCATCCAGGATGAACAGGATGTTGGGGGCGACGCGCGCCGCCGTGGTCAGCGGGTCGTCAGGAATCACGATGCCGGCGTTGACCGGCAGGGCCAGCATGCTGGCCAGGAATGCGGCAGGACCCGCCCACCACTGGCGCATGGCCGGCTGCGACGTCCCATGCTTGGAATGCTTGCGCTTCATGATCATTGCCCCGGCGATGGAGTGCGGCTGGCGACATTGGCCTGCAGCAGGACATCCGCCCGCCCGGCGGAACGACTGCGTGCGGTGATGCGGAAAAGTGGGCTCTCGCAATCCGGGGACGGCGGCAGGCTGTCGCAGTTCCCCTTGTATCCGGGCCCAACGCCCAGGTACTCGATCCAGTACTGCGGCGGCGCAGCCAACCGGGTGTCGTATGTGCCTGCGGGCAGGCTCGCCCAGACCGGGCTGGCGCCGGTCGGGCAGACGCTGGTGCTGGTGCAATCGGCAGCGGCCGGGATCGTTCCCGCCTCCCAGGCGGAATTTCCGGCCAGCACCACGTCCTGCGCATAACGCAAGGCCGTTTCGGCGCCCTGGAAGGCCAGGCTGCGGTCGCGCATGTTGGCGCTCATGCGCTCCTGCATGGCCGAGCTGCGCAGGATCGCGATACCCAGCACCGAAAGTATCAGCAGCAATATCATCACCACCAGCAAGGTGATGCCCTGCTGCGCCCGGCTCGCCGCCAGGCTGGGGCCGCCCGCGCCGACGGAAAGACTCATAGCGTACGACTCCGGAGACTGAAGATATTGGAGGAATTGCGGGTCAGTGCACTGCCATCCACGTCACGCCCATTGAGCACCATGTCCGCACGCACACTGATCACGGTGGACCAGTCCGCGGGCGTGGCCGTATAGCTGGTGCCCCCTTGCTGCAGGTACGAGAAGGCGATCGACTGCACGCCATCGGTGACTTCCTCGGCGGCACCGCCGAAGCGCGAGACGTAGAGCGAGCTGCCGCCACGGCCATTGGCGGCCACGAACCAGCGCGCGCTGCGCAACCGCCCCACCACCACCGAGGAGGGCGGCGCATGCTGGTCGACCCCCGGGTTGTAGCCGCCCGGCAGCGCGGCGAACCCGAGGGTGCTGCTGCTGACGCTCGTGGCCTGCACCACGAAGCTCTTGCGCGCGTTGCACAGCAACAGCCAGTCGCCGACCTCGAACTTGTCCGTGGCATCGGACACCTGCGTTGAATCCAGGGTGACCGAGGTGGCGGTCGAAGCCGTGACCTTGTAGGCCGCATCCTCGCCCGAGACCACGGTCAACTGGGTGGCGTTACCGGTAATCGGAGTGTCGCGGAACGCGTCGGACTGGGCGCCGGAGCTTTCCACGACCGAGGCCGTGGAACACGCCGAACCGCCGGCCGAGCGGATGTCCTGCGACATCACCTCGAAGGCAACCCGCGCACTCTCCTGGATGCGGTTCAACCCTTCATTGGCACGGTACGAGTTCTGGTTGGACTGGAACACGACGAATGCCGCGCCCAGCACCAGCAACCCCAGCACCAGCGCGATCATCAGTTCGATCAGGCTGAAGCCGCCCGAATGCCGGCGACCCGCACGGTAAGCAAAACGGCTCATATGCGCACCTCGGTGGCCACCTGGCGGGTACTGCTGCCGCCGGCACGCTGGTCGTCCCACTGCACCGTGATCCGGAAACGACTATTGCCCAGCGCCTCGATCCTGCCGCAGGTGCTGGTATCGCCGGCCGTGCCGATGGTGCGCTTGAGCGCGTTGATCCAGGCCGCCAGATCGTTCTGTGCCAGGCTTCCGCCGGACCCTGCGGTACAGGTCATGGCCATCGCATAGTTGCCCGCATTGAGCCGGTTGGCGCGCATCGCCTCGGCGATCGACGTGGTCTGCATGACCGCCTGGCTGCTCTCCAGCGAGCCCTGGCCGCCGCGCAGCGCGAGCGCCTGCATCGCGGCGATGCCGAGCAGGCCGACGCCGAGGATCAGCACCGAGATCATGACTTCCAGCAGGCTGACGCCACGCTGCTGGCGGGGCAACCGCCGCCCTGGCGATCGGCGCGGACCGTGGACCGGACCGCGGACAGCGCTGTTCATGGACATGCTCCAGCTCCGTTGTGCTTGCTGGTGGTGACTCCGCCGCCGACCATCATGGTCACGACGCGCTGGTTGTCGCCGACGCTGCTGACCGGCAGGCAGACCGTCATGCTGGCCTGCGCATCGAGCAGGCCCGTCGGGCGGAAACGGATGCCGGCGGCCGGCCCGGCGACCTGCATGTCGCCCGTGACCGACGAATCGCGGATCACCTCGTCGCTGCCACTGGTAGTGTCGCGACCGGTCACGATCCACCGGCTCCAGTCGGTCGTGCTGGCGCAGCTCGTACCATTGTCGCTGCCGCAGACCGTGACCGCCGCATTGCGGCGGATGGCCTCCGAACGCGCCAATTGCAGAGCGGTGACCAGCTCGGTGGATGCGGCGCTGAGGCGATTGGCGGCGATCAGCCCCTGCATGGCAGGCACGGCGACCGCGGCGATGATCGCCAGTACGGCGACCGTCACCATCAGTTCGATCAAGGTGAACCCCGCCCCTGCCAATGGCCGCGGAGTTCCAGCATCCCGTCGCGACATGACACTCCCCATGATTGTCCGGCCCGACAGTAAGCCCTGCGAGCGCCCCGTTCCATACAAAGGCGACGAGCGGACCGATCACGGGCGCCAGCGGTAGCCCGCGCTGGCTATGATCTCGGTTCCCCGCCCAGGCTGGTGCCGTGCCGCATCCCCATCGCCCGATCGACATCCTGCTCAGCCCCTCGACCTTGATCGCGGTGGTCCTCGCCGGCGAGGCACTGGCCGGGCTGCTTGCCCTGTCGCCGGCACCGGTGGACGACCGGCTGGTGCTGTTCGGGCTGGCATCGCTGGGCATCCAGTGGGCGACCCTCGGCACCCTGGCCCTGGTCCACCTGCTTCGCCCGGCGCTGGGCCGGCTCGGTCCCCAGCCGCTGGCATGGGCCTGCCTGGGCGTGCTGCTGGTCACCACCCTGTTGATGGCACTGGCCGCCTGGACGCTGATGAGCTTCCGCCACGTCGAGGTGGATCACGAAGGCGCCCTGTTCGTGCTGCGCGCGCTGGCATTGGCGCTGGTCGCCGGGCTGCTGGTATTGCTTGCATTCCAGAACCACTGGCGCGTCCGGCAACTGGCATTGCGCGCAAAACAGGCGGAACTGGAGGCCCTGCAGGCGCGCATCCATCCGCACTTCCTGTTCAACACGCTCAATACCGGGGCCGCGCTCGTGCATCAGCAACCGCAGAAGGCCGAGCAGCTGCTGCTGGACCTGGCAGATCTGTTCCGCGCGGCCCTGACCGACTCGCGCCAGGTCCCGCTGCGCGAGGAGGTGGAACTGGCCCGTCGCTACATCGCCATCGAGCAGCTGCGCTTCGGCGCGCGGATGCAGGTGGAATGGGCGTTGCCGGACGCGCTGCCCGACCTGCAGGTGCCGATCCTGTCGATCCAGCCGCTGGTGGAGAACGCCATCCACCATGGCGTGGAACCCTCCGCCGGGCCGTGCAGGCTGCGGATCGCCATCCAGGCCGAAGCCGGGGGCGCCATGATCACGGTCAGCAATGACCTGCCCGCCGCCACGAGCAGCATCCACCGCGGCCACAGCGTGGGGTTGCAGGCGTTGCGCGCGCGGGTGCAGATGATGGGCGGCGACGTCCACACGGAGATCGCCGACCGGCGCTATCTGGCCTCGTTGCGGGTGCCGGCCGGCTGAGTGCGGGCACCGGGCCGGCAGCCGCGGCGGACCAAGCCCGATGCCCAGCGGCATCGGGCCCGCGCCGCAGCGGCGCGCCGGCTCAGGTCACGACCTGGTAACAGGGGTGATACTCGCCGGATATCTTCATGCGCCGCTGTTCGACGAAGGCACGCAACAGCGCGTCCAGCGCCTGCATCATGTCCGGGTCGCCATGGATCACGAACGGCCCGGACTGCTCGATCCGCTGCATGCTGTCCTCCTTGACGTTGCCGGCGACGATGCCCGAGAACGCGCGACGCAGGTCGGCCGCCAGTTCCGGTGCGGGACGACCATGGTGCAGGTCCAGCGCGGCCATCGCCTCGTGCGTCGGCACGAACGGTTGCTGGTACTCCCTCGGGATTTCCACCGACCAGTTGAAGAAGAACGAATCCTTGTGCGCCAGCCGGTACTCGCGCACCCGCTTGATGCCCTGCGTCATGCGCCGTGCCACGGCGACCGGATCGCCGACGATGATCTCGTAGCGACTGGCCGCCTCCTCGCCCAGGGTCAGGCGGATGAACCGGTCGATCTGCTCGAAGTACGGCGCAGCGACGGTCGGTCCGCTGAGGATCAGCGGGAACGGCAGCGCCTTGTTCTCCTCGCGCAGCAGGATGCCCAGCAGATACAGGATTTCCTCGGCGGTGCCGACACCACCTGGGAACACGATGATGCCGTGCCCCATGCGGACGAAGGCCTCCAGGCGCTTCTCGATGTCCGGCATGATCACCAGGTGGTTCACGATCGGGTTCGGCGATTCGGCCGCGATGATGCCCGGCTCGGTGATGCCGATGTAGCGCGTATTTGTCTTGCGCTGCTTGGCATGGGCGATCGTCGCGCCCTTCATCGGGCCCTTCATCGCACCCGGGCCGCAGCCGGTGCAGATATCCAGGCCGCGCAGCCCCAGCTCGTAGCCGACCTGCTTGGTATACAGATATTCGTCGCGGGAAATCGAGTGGCCGCCCCAGCACACGACCAGGTTCGGCTCGCTCGGCTGCAGGATGCGCGCATTGCGCAGCACGCCGAACACCGCGTTGGTAATGCCCTCCGACGTTTCCAGGTCCGAGGCATACTCCGGCCCCAGCTCGATGGCCATGTAAGCCAGGTCGCGCACGACCGAGAACAGCAGCTCGGCGATGCCGCGGATGATCTCGCCGTCGACGAAGGCCATCGCCGGCGCATTGCTCAGGTCGATGCGGACGCCGCGGTCCTGCTGGGCGACCTGGATGTCGAAATCTGGATAGAGATCGCGCGCGGCGCGCGGATCGTCCGACGCGCTGCCACTGGTCAGCACCGCCAGCGCGCAGCGCCGCAGCAGCTCGTGCATGCCGCCGCTGGAGGCGTCGCGCAGGCGTGCCACCTCCGCCCGCGACAGCACGTCCAGACCACCGCGCGGATAGATCCGCGCGTCCTGTACCGGCAGCGCGCGCGCCACCGTTTCTTTCGTCGTCATTTCCATCATCGGTCCCGTCTTCTCAGTTGGTCGAATGTAGCGCTGCCCCCATGAAAAGGAAAACGGCCGGGTTTCCCCGGCCGTTCTCCTGTTCCGTACTGATCCGTCAGGGCATCAGAACTCGTAACGCAGGGTCAGCAGAGCGGACCAACGCGAAACCGGGCGCGACGGATAGCCACGGTTGAAGTCGTACACCGTGGAGTTCTGCGGCGAGTTGGCACCGGACAAGTCGTACACGTAGGTGCCGTCCGGATTGACCTTGCTCAGCTTGGCCAGGTAACGGGTGTCGAAGCCACCCACGTTTTCCGTGATGCCCCAATCCTTGTTGAGCATGTTCAGGAAATTGTAGATATCCAGACGGACGATCGACTTGTGTTCCTTGAAGAAGCCCGGCAGTTCCTGCTGGACACTCACGTCAACCTGGTTCACCCACGGATTGCGCGCGCCATTGCGATCGGCGATGCCGCCACGACGGCCACTCAGGTACGGATTGCTGTCAATGAACGCCTGGAATGCAGCGATCTGATCGGCAGTTGCGGCCTTGTTGCCATAGACGTAGCTGACCTTCGAGTCGCCGCGCGTCGGGATGTAGGCCGGATCCTGGAAGATACCGTCGCCATTCGGGTCGCCATCCACGATCCAGGTGTACGGCAGGCCGGTGCGGCCGGTATAGAACGCCGTGAAGCTGGTCTTGTAGTTACCGAAGAACGCATGCTCCCAACCCAAAGAGGCCTTGAGCGAATCACGGATCTCGCGGGTGGCAGTGCCTGCGTACTCATCATTCGGATTCAGACGCGACACAAACTGATAGCTGGACCACGCCTGCGAACTGGTCTCCGAACCGACCTCGGTAGCCTTGGTGAAGGTATAGCTGATGTTGCCGTACCAGCCATTGTCGAAAGGCTTGTCCAGCGAGAAGGTCACAGCCGTGGAAGCGCCCTTGCTGGTGTTGGTCAGCACGGTCGAATTGGTGGTGAAACCTGCCACCGCACCACAGTTCTTCGTGTTGCCCGGCGTGCACCAGTAGCTGTCACGACCGTCGGCCAACTGGCCCTGCGCCTTGCCGATGTTCAGCGCCTTGTAGAACACGCCGTCCTTGTTCTTCAGGTGCTGGACTTCAACCGTACCCACCAGCCCCCACCACGGCAGCTCGGCGTCGTAGCCCAGGCTCACCTTCCACACGGTCGGAAGCTTGAAGTTCGGATCGATGCTGTCCATCTGGGCGCTGCCCGAGGCGGCCAGATTCGGCGGAACCGGCTGGTTGTTCGGATCCGGATTGAACTTATATTCACCGTTATTCGTCGCACAGCCCCGCACCGGGTTGGCCGGATTGGTCGCACAGAACGAAGCCGAAGTCATACCGTTGTTCTGGTACGGGTTGGCCAGCCACACGAACGGCGGCACGCTCTGGAACAGGCCAATGCCACCGCGCAGCTGCGAGTAGCGCGGCGTATCGAAGGTGTAGTTGAAGGCAACGCGCGGCAGGATGACCTTGTTGCTGCTGCTCAGCTTGAAGTCGTTGCGGAAGCCAAACGCCTCTTCAAAGCCCGGCTTGCGCTCCGGCGCCTTGTCAGCACTGGGGATGTTGACGCGAACGCCATAGACCAGCGACAGGTTGTCGTTGACCTGCCAGGTGTCCTGGATGAACGGACTGAACTGGCTGAACTTGATCGCAGCAGCGGTATCGGCCTCGGTGAACCCATCAACCGGACGACGCACGTCGTAACGCCAGTAGTTGCCGGTGCGGAAATCTTCGATACTGTTGAACACATACACGCCGTGCAGGTCACGACCGTACAGGTTCAGCGCATCGTTCTTGAGGTAATCGAAGCCGCCCTTGATCGTGTGATCGCCAGCGTAATAGGTACCAAAGATCGACGCGGTGGTCTTCTTGGTGCTGATCGAATTCAAGTGGCGGTTGCGGTCTTCACCCAGACGCACGCCCTGCCCGCTGCCGCTGCTGTTGCCAGCAGTGGTCACGTTGATGGTCGGCAGCTTGATGGCATTGGCGCTGTTCTGGTCGAACTGCTGGTAGCTGAACTTGGCTTCGGTCGTGAAGTTGTCGGTCCAGTCACTGAACAACTGCAGCGAGGTGTTCTTGGTGGTGCTGGTTTTGGTGTACCAGCGGGTGCTCAGGATCACCGTGGACGCGCCGTCATCGTAAGGCTGCGGCAGCGACTCCTCGGTCTGCTGGTAGGTCAGGCTGGCACGATGGGAGTCGTTGATGTTCCAGTCGATCTTGCCCAGGTAACGCTTGGTATCCAGATCGACGCCGAGCGAACCGTAGGTGCCCGGATCGATGTGCCAAACGTTCTTGGCAATGTCGATCACTTCGTTGATTTCGGCCTGGGAAACCACGCCACGGGCAAGGCCATCGGCGGTGGTCGCGCCACCGAAATTGGTGACCTTCTGCTCTTCATACGAACCGAAGAAGAACAGCTTGTCCTTGAGGATCGGACCACCAAAGGTCACACCCTTGGTCGTGTCCTTGTCAAACGCCGCATACTTCTGCCCATGGCTCTTGCCGACCATGCTGCCGGCATCCTTGTACACGTAGTACACCGAACCATGGAAGTCGTTGGTACCGGACTTGGTGACGGCATTGATGCTCGCACCCACGCTGTCCTGGGCCACATCGTAGTCGGAGACCTTGATGTCATAGGCTGCAATGGTATCCACCGAGATCGGCGAACCCGTGTACGGCATGCCATTGGCGTTCAGGCCGAACGGGTCGCCCTGGGACAGACCATCGACCGAAATGCTGTTGTAGCGGTTGTTCACGCCAGCCACCGAGATCGCACCCGTGGCCTGATCGGTCACGCTGATGCGCGGATCCAGACGGGCGATGTCATCCAGCGAGCGATTGCCCTGCGGAGCGATTTCCAGCTGACGGCCGCTGATCGACGTACCCACGCCCTTGTTGTCGGCGCTGAACACAACCGAGCCGGCAGAAGCAACCACCTGCACCGCTTCCAGATTGGTAGCCGCCAGATCACCCGCCAGTGCGGCATTGACCGTACTCACCTGGTTCAGGTTGAGGTACACGCCCTCTTCCGTCTTGGTGCCCTCACCCGGTTTGGTGATGGTGATGGTGTACGGACCACCCACACGCAGGCCGCGCGCGTTGTAACGACCCGAAGCATCGGTGGTAGCACGGCTGACCGTACCCGACTCGATGTGGGTGATGGTGACTTCGGCACCGACAACCGGCGAGCCGCCGTTGTTGGTGACTTGGCCGCCGACGCCGGCGGAGGTGCTTTGTGCGAAAGCCGGTGCGGCCGCGAGAGCGGCAACGAGACCAAGGGCAAGCTTGGACATCCGGATGCGAGGGTGGTTCATTCTGGGTAGCCTCGATACGAGTTGGCGATTGGGAAAAAACGCGATCCATCAGCCCCGGGGCCACCGGGCGCCTGATCGGCTTGAATCTGGGGGTACCTTCCGCGGCGGTTACATGCGCAACGGTTAAGATAAGGTTAACACGGTAAGCATCGAATATGACCGTAGCAAGACAGCGATCTTGCAATGCAGCAAAACCTGCACAATCGAATCAACGACTTACGAAAGGGATGCCAGGTAGACCGCGACACCATCCAGCAACATCTGCACGGAGATCGCGACGAGCAGCATGCCCATCAGGCGTTCCAGTGCGATCAGCGCCCGCGCCCCGAGCAGTCTGTAGAGCAGCGTGGCCGACATCAGGATCGCTGCGGTCGCCCCCCAGGCCAGCAGCAACGCCAGGCTCCATTCACCCAGGCGATCCGGCTCGTTGCTGCCCATCAGCATGACTGCCGCCATCCCCGACGGACCGGCCACCAGCGGGATCGCCATCGGCACGATGAAGGGCTCGCCGTCGGGCACCGCACCCATCAACCCCTCAGGTCGCGGGAAGATCATGCGGATGCCGATCAGGAACAGCACGATGCCGCCGGCGATGGACACCGACTCCTGCCGCAGGTGCATCAGCTCCAGCGCGTACTTGCCGCCCCACAGGAAAGCCATCAGCACCGCCAGTGCGATCAGCAGTTCGCGCCGAAGCACGATGCGTTGGCGTTTGGCCGGCAGCGGTTTGAGCAGGCTGAGGAACACCGGGATGTTGCCCAGCGGATCCAGGATCAGGAACAGCAGCAGCGCGGCAGAAAGGATGGTCACCCGCGCAGTTCCATCACCTTGCCGCGCCAGGGCGCTCCCTCGACGGCCAGCAACTGCACGCAGGCATCGGCGCAGGCCGCCGGATCGACCGGTTCATAGTCGGTTTCATGGGTGAATGCGCGTGCCCGCAGGGGCGTGCGCATGGGACGTGGCTGCAACCCACTGACCCGCACCGGGCCGCTGCGAAGTTCGTGGTGCAGCGTGTCCAGCAGGCCGCGCAGACCATACTGGGCTACGCCATAGCCGCCCCAATAGGCCTGCCCGACCCGCTGCGGGTCGTCCAGCGCGAACACCACCGCCGCATCCTCCCGCTGGCGCAGCAGCGGCAGGCAGGCCTGGGTCAGCCAGGCACGAGCAGTGAGGTTCACATGGATGGCACGGGCGAAAGCGGCCGGGTCGCCCAGCGCGAAGGGCGTCAGGCCAGCGAAATCGGCCGCGCAGTGCAGCAGGCCATCCAGTCGGCCGACCTCGGATTCCAGGCGCCCGGCCAGCGCGGCATAGTCGTCGGGCGAGGCGCCTTCCAGGTCCAGCGGATAGAGCAGCGGCTCGGGACCGAGCTGCGCGGCGCTGTCATAGACCCGGTTGAGCTTGGCGACCTTGCGCCCGAGCAGCACCACGGTGGCACCGGCAGCCGCACAGGCCCGCGTCGCGGCCGCGCCCAGGCCGCCCGCAGCGCCAGCAACCAGGACGACGCGTCCGTCCAGGCGGGGAGCGGAGTCGGTTCCGGCTTCCATCGATTGCGCGCTCACGCCTGGCCCGCCTCGGCGACGATGCGCTTGAGTTCGCCAGATTCCAGCAGCTCGAGGATGATGTCGCAGCCGCCTATCAGTTCGCCATGCATGAAGAACTGCGGAAACGTCGGCCAGTTGGAATAACGCGGCAGGTTGGCGCGCACTTCTGGGAATTCGAGCACGTTGACGGTGCGCAGGTTGACCGCTCCCGCCGCCAGCAGCGCCTGCACGGCCCGGCTGGAGAAACCGCACATCGGATACTGCGGCGTCCCCTTCATGAACAGGACGAGGGGATGCTGCTCCACCTCCGCCTGGATTTGCTCCATCACCGCCATTGGAATCTCCCTGCTGCTGCGAAAGAACGGTCCGTCCGGTCGGATAGACTCTTCTTCCGTGGCTGCCGATTGTAAGCCGAGCCAGCCGGCTCCCGGCGCCCCAGACAGAAAAGAAACGGACCATGCCCGTCGAACTGCCCGATCTGCCCTACCCCCGCGATGCCCTGCAGCCCCATCTTTCGTCGGCAACGCTGGACCTGCACCATGGCCGTCACCAGCGCGCCTATGTCGACGCGGTCAATGCCCGCATCGCCGGCACCGAACTGGAGGATCTGCCGCTGGAGGACATCGTCCGCAGCAGCCAGGGCAGCCTGTTCGAGGCCGCCGCCCAGGCCTGGAATCACGCGTTCTACTGGCAGTGCCTGCATCCGCGGGCCGGCGGCGAGCCACACGGCGCATTGGCCGAACACATCGCCCGGCAATTCGGCGACACGCAGAAGCTGCGCGAGGAATTCAACCGCGCCGCATCGGCGCTGTCCGGTTCCGGCTGGGCCTGGCTGGTACAGCATCCCGACGGCCGCCTGGCCATCGTCACCACCCGCAACGCGAATACGCCGCTGACCGGCGACAGCACGCCGCTGCTGGCCTGCGACCTGTGGGAACACGCCTGGTACACGGACTTCCAGAACGACCGCGGACGTTACCTGCAATCGTTCTGGAAGCTGGTGAACTGGGACTTCGTCGGCACCCAGCTGCGCTGAGGTTCGCGACGCGGCGACGCCGGATGCCGGCAGGAACCCGCGCAACTGCACACGGACCGGCTCGCAGCGAGCCGGCCCGCCATTGCCGCCGGCTCAGCCGTGGGCGGCCACCGCGTCCAGCACCCGCGCCGAGTAAACCAGCGCCGCGCCGGCATTGAGCGCCACCGCCACGCCGAGTGCCTCGGCTATCTCCTCGCGGCTGGCGCCCTGTTTCAGCGCCGCGTCCACATGGGTGGTGATGCAGCCGTCGCAACGGGTGGTCACCGCCACCGCCAGCGCGATCAGCTCACGGGTCTTGCCGTCCAGGTGCGCGGTCTGCGCACCGGCGCCGCTCAGCGTCATGTAGCCCTTGAGCGTATCGGGCGAAAGCTTGCCCAGTTCGCCGATCCGGCCCTTCAGTTCGCGACGGTATTCGTTCCAATCCAGCATGGCGGCGGCTCCGATGAAAGGAGCTCCAAGCTACCACCGCGCCCATTGCACCGCTGTGTGCATGGACGCACCGCAGCGTTGCCGATCCTGCGGCTGTGGCGGCAGGCCGCCCCATGGATGCCGGAGGGAGCCCACGGTTGCCGGCCAGCGGCCGGCACTGACCGGAAGGACGCAGCCCGGTCAATTGCCCCGCAGCGTGCGCACCACAGGTTCGACCTGCGCCTGGCGACCCAGCGCCTGCCCCACCCGCTCCAGCGCGGCGGCCAGGGCCGCGGCAGCGTCGTCGCGCAGATTGGCGTGGCCCACCTTGCGGCCTTCGCGCGGCTGCTTGCCGTAGTCGTGCCAGTGGCCGGCGGGTTCGGCCAGCACCGCGCGCGCATCGGGCATCTGGCCGAGCCAGTTGAGCATGCAGGCATGGCCCAGCACGCGCGTATCGCCCAGTGGCAGGCCGAGCACCGCGCGCAGATGATTCTCGAACTGCGAGGTCTCGGCGCCGTCGCTGGTCCAGTGGCCGGAGTTGTGCACACGCGGCGCCATCTCGTTGGCCAGCAGTTCGTCGCCGCGGCAGAACAGTTCCAGCGCGAACACGCCCACGTAGTCGAGCCGCTCGGCCACCCGGCGCGCGTAACCGATGGCCGCCTCGCGCTGTGCCTCCGTCGCGACCGCCGGGGCCAGGCTCGCCGACAGCACACCGTCGACATGCCAGTTGCCGGTCAGCGGCCAGGCGCGGAATTCGCCATCGCGGCCACGCACCGCCACTACGCTGACCTCGCGGTCGAAGGCGACGAAACCTTCCAGGATCAGCCCGGTCTTCCCGGCCTGCGCGCCCAGCGCCTGCCAGGCGGCGTCGATGTCGGCCGCGTCGCGGATGCGGAACTGGCCCTTGCCGTCGTAGCCGAGCCGGCGCGTCTTGAGGATGCACGGCATGCCGAACTCGGCCGCCTTCGCCGCCAGTTCGTCGCGGCTGCGGATATCGGCGAACGGCGGCAACGGAATGCCCAGCTCCTGGAAAAGCGTCTTCTCGCTGAGCCGGTCCTGCGCCACGGCCAGCGCGGCAGGGTTCGGGAACACCGGCCGACGCTCGGCCAGCCAATGCGCACTGGCGGCCGGCACGTTCTCAAAATCGAAGGTGACCACGTCCACCCTGGCGGCGAATTCGGCCAGCGCAGCGGTGTCGTCGAAGGCTCCCACCTGCAGCGGCGCCAACTGGCCGGCGCAGGCGTCGGCGGCCGGATCGAACACCACGAAGCGCAGCCCCAGTGGCGCACCGGCCAGCACCATCATGCGGGCCAGCTGCCCGCCACCGAGAATACCGACCGTGGTCATTGGCGCGGATCGTCGGCGGCCATCACGTCGGCCGTCTGGCGCGCGCGGAACGCATCCAGCGCCCCGGCGATCGCCGGCTGCACCGGTGCCAGCATCGCCGCCGCGAACAGCGCCGCGTTCGACGCGCCAGCGTTGCCGATGGCGAAGGTGGCCACCGGAATCCCCGCCGGCATCTGCACGATCGACAGCAGCGAATCCATGCCGTTCAGCGCCTTGGACTGCACCGGCACGCCCAGCACCGGCACCGCGGTCTTGGCCGCGATCATGCCCGGCAGGTGGGCGGCGCCACCGGCGCCGGCGATGATCGCGCGCAGCCCGCGCGGGCCAGCCTCCTCGGCATAGGTGAACAGCACGTCCGGCGTGCGGTGCGCCGAAACGACCTTCACTTCATACGGAACGCCCAGCGCGTCGAGCTTCTGGGCCGCGTGCTGCATGGTCTCCCAGTCGGAACGGGAACCCATCACGATGCCGACAAGCGGCGCGGAGGAATTGGGGGTCATTGGCCGTCACCTGCTGCAAAGACGTATTCTAGCCGCCTTCCACGCAAGACCACGACCCGATGGACCGCAAACTGCTCGACCTGCTTGTTTCGCCCGACACCCGCCAGCCGCTGGCCCTGCTGGACAGCGCCGGGCTGGACGCGCTGAACCGCGCCATCGCCGCTGGCGGCGTCGTCCGCGCCGACAACAGCCTGCAGGCCGAACCGCTGCGCGAGGCGCTGGTCACCCGCGACGGCAGGCAGGTGTTCCGCGTCGAGGACGGCATTCCGGTGCTGCTGGCCGAAGAAGCCATCACCACCGCGCAGATCGACGGTTTCCCGGGCAAGTGATGCTGCCGCAACCGCCGGCCGCTCCGCCGCAGGAGCAGATCGATGCCGACGTCGCCCGCGCCCTGGCCGAGGACATCGGCAGTGGTGACGTCACCGCCGCGTTGTTGCCCGATACCGCCGACAGCGCCTATCTGCTGTGCAAGCAGGACGCGGTGATCGCCGGCCGCCCGTGGTTCGATGCCACCCATCGCGCGCTCGACCCGCAGGTGAAGATCGGTTGGCGGGTGCACGAAGGCGAGCACGTGGCCGCCGGCACCGTGCTGGCCACCCTGCAGGGCCGCAGCCGCGCGCTGGTCAGCGCCGAGCGCACTTCGTTGAACTTCATGCAGACGCTGTCGGCCACCGCCACCACCACCGCGCGCCATGTCGCGGCCGTGGCCGGCACCGGGGCGCGCATCCTCGATACCCGCAAGACCCTGCCCGGCCTGCGCCTGGCGCAGAAATACGCGGTGCGATGCGGCGGCGGCGACAACCACCGCATCGGCCTGTTCGACATGGTGATGCTGAAGGAAAACCACATCCGCGCCGCCGGCTCGCTCACCGGCGCGGTGCGGGCCGCCCGCGCGCAGCAGCCCACCCTGCCGCTGGTGGTCGAGGTCGAGGACCTGGCGCAGCTGGAGGAAGCGCTGGCCGCCGGCTGTGACCGCATCCTGATCGACGACTTCACTCCGGCCATGCGCCGCGATGCGGTGCGCATCGCCGCCGCTCTGCCGCCCGGAAAGCGCATTCCGCTGGAGGTCTCCGGCAGCGTCGGGCTGGATGGCCTGCGCGCGATCGCCGAGGATGGCGTGGACTGCATCTCCATCGGCGGGCTGACCAAGCACGTGCAGGCGATCGATCTGTCGTTGAAGCTGGGCCTTCCGCCGCGCTGAAGGCCTGTCCATGGATCGGCCCGCATCACCTGCACGCAAGCCGATCGAACATCGATCTCGGGACGCAGCCCGGGCCTGCCCGTGATTTCACGACACGGGAACGACCATTTCTGCGAGGCTCGCTCCATGCCCGAGGGGAGCCCGCCGTGGTTCAACGATTCCTGCTCTGCTGCGCACTGTCGCTGGCCGTGTTCCCGGTCATGGCGGTGGAGGTCTGCGACATCCCACCGCGCTACGGCGTGGGCGATACCGCCAAAGCCATCGTCCGCGCCGCCTGCGGCGAACATCGCCTCTGGTACCGCCCCTTCATCGACCGCGATGGCCGCATCGCCAGCCTCGCCATCACCGAAGCCGAGAGCGGCAACCTTGCTGACGACGGCCTGATCGCCTGGCAGCGCGTGGCCGGCTATTGGCGCGAGAGCGGCACTCTGGCGCCGATGGCCGCCCTGCCCGGCGCCCAGAGTTGCCTGGCCCTGCCTGGCGAGCGTGCAACCGACAACGATTGCCGCGCCTTCCTGATCGACAACCCGTGGTCGGCCGCCTTCATTTCCTGGGTCATGACGCGCGCCGGCGTGCCGGGCTTTGTCCGCTCGCCGCGGCACATCGACTACATCCGCGCCGCCCGCCGCGGCGGCGATGCCGCCCGACCCTACCGGCTCGCCGACCCGATGCAGGAAAAGCCCGCGCCCGGCGACCTGCTCTGCTTCCTGCGCGACCGCAGCAGGCCGATCAACTATGGCGGCCTGGTCCAGGCTTTGGATACCGGCGGTGCCGACCGCTGGAAATCGCATTGCGAAGTGGTCGTGGCCGCCAACGTCGGCGGCGACCAGACCCTCTACCTGATCGGCGGCAACGTCGCCAATGCGGCGGTCATGCGCAAATTGCCGCTGGACCGTACCGGGCGCCTCACCGTGCCGCCACCGCTGGACACCGGCACACAGCCCGCACCGGTGGAACCGGGCTGCTCACCCGGCCGCGAAGATGAGTGCGATTTCAACCGGCAGGACTGGGCCGCGCTGCTGAAGCTGGTCGAGACGGGCCCGGCGCAACAGCCGTCACCGGCGGAGCCGGCCAGACCGCGGTAAGGCACGGCGACGGGCCGTTCGACCATCGGCCATTCCTGTCGCGCAGCCGGCACGCCGCCCACTGCCTCCAGCGTGGTTCCGCTTTCGCGCGCAGCCGCCTAAAGTGGCGGCATGCCTACCTTGTTGATCCTGATGATCCTCGGCGCCATCGGCTACGCGTTCTGGGACGCGTCCCGGGCCGCGGCCGAACGCGCCACCGAACTTGGCCGCAATGCCTGCCAGGCCGCCGACGTACAGTGGCTGGACCATAGCGTGCACGCCATCGGGCTGCGCCTGTGCCGGCTGCCCAGCGGCTGGCTCGGCTTCGAGCGCAGCTTCCGCTTCGATTATTCCTACGACGGCGTCGAACGTCACAGCGGGCGCATGGTGCTGCGCGGCAAGCAGCTGGTTTCGTTCGTCGGGCCGGCCGCCGCCCGGGTCAGCATGCTGCAGCCACGCAACGACGAGGCCGAGGACATCTGACCGCGGCACCCGGTGCGATCCGGGCGTCTGGTCCCGCCAAACGAAAACCGCCGCCTTGCGGCGGCGGTGCGGATTACTTCACTACCCGGAGGAACGGGCGCTTGCCCGAAGGCTGAGGCGGTTCCGGCGGCGCGCCGGGTGGCGGCGTATCGTCGTCATGCGGCTCGGGGCCATCCGTACCCGGGATGTCGTCCGGCAACGCCATGCCCTGCCCCGTCTCGCGCGCATACACCGCGAGTATCGCCGCGATCGGCACGCTCACCGGAAAGCTGACGCCGGAAAAACGCGCGGTGAAACTCACGGCCTCGTTGTCGATGTGCAGCCGCATCACCGCGCGCTCGGCGATGTTGAGCACGACCCGCTCGTCCTTGACGGCGCTGGCCGGCACCTGCACGCCCGGCACGCCGGCGTCGACCATGATGTGCGGGGTCATGCCGTTGTCGTTGATCCATTCCACCAGCGCCCGCAGCAGGTACGGACGATGGCTGCTCATGCGGAAAGATTCTTCACTCATGCGGCAAGTGTACGCGGCATCGATACGCGATCACCGCCCGTGGGCGGTGATCGATAAGTCTGCATACAGCCGGTGCATCAGACCGGCAGTTCGCGCAGCTTCTTCTCCTGATCGGTGAGGCTGCGGATGAAACCCGGGTTGCGGAAGATGCGGTTGCCGTAATCCTCGATGGCCTTGCCGTCCTTGGGCAGCGGAATACCCAGGGCATCCAGCCGCCAGATGATCGGCGCCATCGCGCAGTCGGCCAGGCTCATTTCCGGGTTCAGGAAGAACTTGGACGCCTTGAACAGCGGCACCGACTGCGCCACCAGTTCCTTAAGGCGCTTGCGGGCGGCTTCGGCCTGGGTCTTGTTGCCCAGCTGGATCGCCTGCACCTGCGGCACCCAGTCGTGCTCGATCCGCAGCATCGCCAGGCGCAGCCGCGCCCGCGACAGCGGGTCCACCGGCATCAGCGGCGGATGCGGATAACGCTCGTCCAGATACTCGCTGACCACCGACGCGGCGTAGAGCACCAGTTCGCGTTCGACCAGTGTCGGCACCGAGTGGTAAGGATTGAGATCGATCAGGTCTTCCGGCGGATTCTGCGGATCGACCGGCACCAGATCGTAGGTGACACCCTTCGCGGCCAGCACCAGCCGTACCCGGTGGCACAGGACATCGTCATTGGCCGAGAACAACGTCAGGGTATTTCGCATGCGCACACTCGCCGCCATCAAGGGCTCTCCAAGGGCCGGAATCCGCCAGCCTTACGGCGCCGCGGGCCCAGCGCCCGCGGTCGCCACCTTCCCGAGTGTGCAGTCAGCCGGCGCCGATGCCAAGTGCCAGCCAACCTCCCGCACCGGCCCGCGGACCCACCCTCACGTCAATGCACGTCCGTCCAGTACTCGTTCTTGAGCAGGTACGCCAGGAAAGAGAGCAGCGCCAGGAACAGTATCACCCACACGCCCATGCTCTGGCGCTTGAGCACGGCCGGCTCGCCGGCGTACTCGAGGAAGTTGGTGATGTCGCGGACGGTCTGGTCGTACTCCTGCGGCTTCACCCGCCCCGGGCTGGTCACGACCAGCCGCTCCGGGTGCCGTTCGCCGGCCACGTCGGGCTCGCCGAACTCGGCGTGCTGCAGGCCCTGCAGCTCCCACAGCGGATTGGGCATGGAGGCGTTCGGGAACAACTTGTTGTTCCAGCCCAGCGGCCGCGACTCGTCCAGGTAGAACGACCGCAGATAGGTGTAGATCCAGTCGCTGCCACGCACGCGCGAGATCAGGCTCAGGTCCGGCGGCATCTTGCCGAACCACTTGTCGCCCTGTTCCTTGGTCATGGCGACATGGATCTGCTCACCGAACTTGGCACCGGTGAAATTCAGATTGTCCATCACCTGCTGTTCGGTCAGGCCCAGGTCCGCGGCCATGCGCGAGTAACGCAGGTACTTCAGCGAGTGGCAGCCCGAACAATAGTTCATGTAGGCCTGCGCACCGCGCTGCAGCGACGCCTGGTCGGACAGGTCGTTGCCCGCCTGCTGCAGCGCGCCGCCCGAGGAAGCGAAGGTGGCAGCCGAGAACAGGAGTGCGGCAGTGGCCGTTGCCAGCAAGGCGATCCATTTCTTAGTCATGCGTCGTCACCCGCTCCGGCACCGGCTTGGTCTTGTCCAGCTTGGTCCACACTGGCATGGTCAGGAAGAAGAGGAAGTAATACGCGGTCAGGAAGCGGCCGATGATGGTCTCCACCGGATCGGTGCCCGGACCGGCGCCGATCTTGCCCAGCCACACGAAGCTGATGGCGAAGCCGAACAGCAGCAGCTTGGAAAGCAGGCCCCGGTAGCGGTAGGACTTGACCTTGGCGCGGTCCAGCCAGGGCACCGCGAACAGGATCGCGATGGCGCCGAACATCACCAGCACGCCGCTCAGCTTGTGCGGGATCACCCGCAGCATCGCGTAGTAAGGCGTGTAGTACCACACCGGCTTGATGTGCTCCGGCGTGACCAGGCGGTTGGCCTCGGTGAAGTTGTCGTGCTCGAGGAACCAGCCGCCGAACGCCGGGGCGAAGAAGATGATGAAGGCGGCGATGACCATCATCGCAAACACGTAGAAGGTGTCCTTCACCGTGTAGTACGGATGGAACGGCACGCCATCGGCCGGCGCGGTCGGCGACCAGCGGTTGCCCTTCGGGCCCTTCTTGATCTCCACGCCGTCGGGGTTGTTGGAACCCACTTCGTGCAGCGCGCCAAGATGCAGCACGACCAGCAGCAGCAGCACCAGCGGCACCGCGATCACGTGCAGGGCGAAGAAGCGGTTCAGGGTGGCGTCGGACGGCAGGTAGTCGCCCATGATCCACTCGGTCAGGCCGCCGCCGATCACCGGGATGGCGCCGAACAGCGAGATGATGACCTTCGCGCCCCAGAACGACATCTGGCCCCACGGCAGCACGTAGCCCATGAAGGCTTCGGCCATCAGCGCCAGGTAGATCAGCATGCCCAGGATCCACACCAGCTCGCGCGGCTTCTTGTAGGAGCCGTACATCAGGCCGCGGAACATGTGCAGGTAGACGACGATGAAGAACAGCGAGGCGCCGGTGCTGTGCATGTAGCGGATCAGCCAGCCCCACTCCACGTCGCGCATGATGTACTCGACCGAGGCGAAGGCTTCCGCCGCGCTGGTCTTGTAATGCATGGTGAGGAAGATGCCGGTGACGATCTGGTTGACCAGCACCACCATCGACAGCACGCCGAAGATGTACCAGATGTTGAAGTTCTTCGGCGCGTAGTACTCGGACATGTGCTTCCGGTACATCGGCATCAGCGCCGGGGCACGGTCGTTGACCCAGCCCATCGCACCGTTGGCGAGGCGAACGAGGATGTTGTCAGACATGGTTATGCCGCCCCCTTAGGATCGACACCGATGACGATGGTGTTGTCGTCGGCGTAATAGTGCGGCGGCACGACCAGGTTGGTCGGCGCCGGCACGCCCTGGAACACGCGTCCGGCCATGTCGAAGCGCGACTTGTGGCAGGGGCAGAAATAGCCGCCCTTCCACTCCGGGTCGTAGGGTTCGGGCTTGATCTCGGCCGCCATTTCCGGCGAGCAGCCCAGATGGGTGCACAGGCCGACGAGCACGGAGATCTCCGGCTTGAGCGAGCGCAGCTCGGGATTGGCCTTGCGCACGTAGTCCGGCTGCTGGTCGGCATTTTCGGACTTGGGATCGCGCAGGCGGCCGTCCAGCGTCGGCAGTGCTTCAAGCACCGCCTTGGAACGCTTGACGATCCAGATCGGCTGACCTCGCCACTCCAGGATCAGGCGCTGCCCCTCCTGCAGCGCGCTGATGTCGGCATTCACCGGTGCGCCGGCCAGCTGGGCCTTGGCACTGGGATTCCATGACTTGATGAAAGGGACTGCTGCGAAACCTGCCCCGACGGCGCCGACCACGGCGGTGGTCGCTGTCAGGAAGCGCCGGCGTCCGGCATTGACTGGATCGTTTACCCCATCGTTGGCCATCCGGCACTCCGATATTGATGTAGGTGGCTTGCGGCTGCCTGCGACCGGTGGAACCGGACCGCTCAGAATCGAATCTCCCCCGAGTTTAGCTGAACGTTCAGCTGCCGCACAACGCGATGAAACACGAGTCCATGACTTTTGTCACGTGCTCCGGGAATAAAGCGGAAAAGCACTCACTGGCGCGAGCCCAGCTCGCCACGATAGCGGTCGGCCAGCTGCGCCACGCGCTTCACGTAGTACTGGGTTTCGTTGTAGGGCGGCACGCCGCCATGACGATCCACCGCACCCTCGCCGGCGTTGTAGCCGGCCGCGGCCAGCGTCAGGTCGCCATTGAAACGGCGCAGCAGCCACGACAGGTACTGCACGCCACCGCGGATGTTCTGCGAGGCGTCGTAGGCGTCGCTCACGCCGAAGCGGCGCGCGGTGGCCGGCATCAACTGCATCAACCCCTGCGCGCCGGCGCGGCTCAGAGCGGTGGGGTTGAACGCCGACTCGGCATGGATCACCGCGCGCACCACGGCCTCTTCGACCCCGAACTCGCGCGCCGCGGCGGCGATCTCGGAGCTGTAGGCCTGCGTATTGAGCCGCACCGTGCCGAAGTTGACTCCCGGGTTCGCGCCGCAGGCATAGCAGCGCTCGATGTAGCTGTAACGGATGGTGCGCACTTCGCCCAGGCTGGCGACCTGCGCCGGCCGGGCGCTGGTGTAGTGGCGCACGCCGTCCTTCATGTACGTATAGACCTGCCCGTTCACCACCCGTTGCGCGCGGCTGGCGCCCGCTGCCGCAGGCGCGGCCGCCACGGCCGGTGCGACGCTGGCCGGCACCCTGGTGGCGACCGGCGGCACGGTGGCAGGAGGGGCTGGCGTGGTCGCGATCGCGGTGGTCGGCCGCTGCTCGGCAGACCGCGCCCGGGTGCCCGATGTCGGGCGGTAGCTGCCCACCACGCTGCAGCTGGCGCCATGGATGCGCTTGCTGACGTAGTTGGAGACGCCGTCGGCGCCGAGACACTTGTACAGGGTGCCCGCACTCGCCGGCACAGCCGCCAGCGAAGCGATCAACAACCCTGCGATCCCCAGTCCGGTCTTCATTGCGGGCGGAAGTGTCCCAGTTCCCGGCGTGAATGCCAACTGCCGTCCCGGGCCGGTACGCCTGCGGCGGCAACCCCGGTACAATCCGCCCCCWGCCGCGACCCCTGGTCGCCTGCCCGCCCACCCGTCTGGAATAAGCGCCATGCCCGGGACGCCAGCCTCCCCTTTGCCGAACACGGCCGTTTCCGCCGTGCCTTCCATTGAAATGAATACCCCCGAATTGATCTCCCTGCCCGGCGTCAGGCCGAAGGCTGCCGGCGACGCGCGCGGCAAGCCCGGCGACGGCTCGCCACCGCGCGGAAAGCTCTACATCAAGACCCACGGCTGCCAGATGAACGAGTACGACTCGGCCAAGATGGCCGACGTACTGGCCGAATACGAAGGGCTGGAGCTGACCGACAACCCCGAGGACGCCGACGTGGTGCTGGTCAACACCTGCTCCATCCGCGAGAAGGCGCAGGAGAAGGTGTTCAGCCAGCTCGGCCGCTGGAAGGAGCTCAAGGCTGGCGGCCGCGATGTCATCATCGGTGTCGGCGGCTGCGTCGCTTCGCAGGAAGGCGAGGCCATCGTCAAGCGCGCCCCCTACGTTGACCTGGTGTTCGGCCCCCAGACCCTGCACCGCCTGCCCGAGCTGATCCGCGCCCGCCGCGAGCAGAACCGGCCGCAGGTGGACATCAGTTTCCCCGAGATCGAGAAGTTCGACCGCCTGCCCGAACCGCGCGCCGAGGGCCCGTCGGCTTTCGTGTCGATCATGGAAGGCTGCTCCAAGTACTGCTCGTTCTGCGTAGTGCCCTACACCCGCGGTACCGAGGTCAGCCGCCCGTTCGAGGACGTGGTGGTCGAATGCGCGCAGCTGGCCGCGCAGGGCGTGCGCGAGATCAACCTGCTCGGGCAGAACGTCAACGCCTACCGTGGGCCGTATGGCGACGGGGAGATCGCCGACCTCGGCCTGCTGATCCGCACCATCGCCGAGATCGATGGCGTCGGCCGCATCCGCTTCACCACCTCGCACCCGCTGGAGTTTTCCGACTCGCTGGTGGACGCCTACCGCGACGTGCCCAAGCTGGCCAACTACCTGCACCTGCCGGTGCAGGCCGGCAGCGACCGCATCCTCAGCGCCATGAAGCGCGGCTACACCGCACTCGAATTCAAGGCAAAGATCCGCAAGCTGCGCGCGGTGCGCCCGGACATCTCGATCAGCTCGGACTTCATCGTCGGCTTCCCCGGCGAGACCGACGCCGATTTCGAGAAGACCATGAAGCTGATCGAGGACGTGGGTTTCGACCAGAGCTTCTCCTTCATCTATTCGCGCCGCCCCGGCACGCCGGCCGCCGACCTGGAGGACACCACCTCCGAGGCCGAGAAGCATGCGCGCCTGTCGCGCCTGCAGGCGCGCATCAACGAACATGCCGCCGGCATCTCGAAGATGATGGTCGGCAGCGTGCAGACCGTGCTGGTCGAAGGCACCTCGCGCAAGGACGACAACGAGCTGACCGGCAAGACCGAGAACATGCGCTCGGTGAACTTCCCGGGTTCGAAGCGGCTGATCGGCCAGTTCGTCGATGTGGTCATCACCGAGGCGCTGAGCAACTCACTGCGCGGGCGCGTGGTGACCGACGCGGCCTGACGGGTAGTGCCGGCCGCTGGCCGGCACCGCTCAATCCAGCCGCTTGCGGAAGCGCAGGATCGCCAGCGCCATCATCGCCAGGCTGAAGCCGGCCAGCGCCAGCGCGTCGGGCCACAGCTCCGCCAGCGTGGCCCCGCGCAGCATCACCCCGCGGATCAGCCGCATGAAATGCGTCAGCGGCAACACCTCGGCCAGCCATTGCGCCGGCCATGGCATGCCGTCGAACGGGAACATGAAGCCGGACAGCAGCATCGACGGCAGGAACAGGAAGAACGTCATCTGCATCGCCTGGAACTGCGACTGCGCGACGGTGGAAATCAGCAGGCCAAGGCTGAGATTGGCGACGATCAGCAGCATCGAGACTGCGTAGACCGGCAGCAACCCGCCAGCGACAGGCACTTCGAACAGCCAGGCGCCGAGCAGCAGGATCAGGCTGGTCTGCACCAGCCCCACGCCGATATAGGGCAACACCTTGCCCAGCATCAACTCGGCGCTGGATACAGGGGTGGTGATCAGCATCTCCAGGTTGCCGCGCTCGCGTTCGCGCACGATGGCCATGGCGGTGAACATCACCAGGGTCATGGTGAGGATCACGCCGATCAACCCCGGCACCACGTTGATCGCCGACTGCCGCTGCGGGTTGTACAGCGGCAGCACGCTGATCCGCGCGCCGGCGCGCGCGGTGGACAGGCGTCCGTCCAGCGGCATCTGCGCCAGCTGGCGCGCCGCGGCCTGCACCGAGGTATCGGCACCGTCCACGATCACCTGCATCACCTCGCGGCCTTCGTCCAGCCGGCGCTCGAAGTCCGGCGGCACCGCGATGCCCACCTCGATCCGCCCGGAACGGATAAGCGCCTGCAGTTCCAGCGGCGTGCGCGCCGCGGCGACCGGCGCGATCACGCCGGTGGAAAGCATGTCCTGCACCAGCGCGCGCGAACCGGCGGTGTCGGCCTGGTCGGCCACCGCCGCCGGCAGGTGGCGCACGTCCAGGTTGATGGCGTAGCCGAACAGCAGCAGCTGCAGCGTGGGGATGCCGATCATCATCGCCAGGGTCATGCGGTCGCGCGCCATCTGCCGCAGTTCCTTGACCATCACCGCGTGGATCTGCGCCAGCTTCATGCGCCTGCCTCTTCCCTGCGATGGGTAGCGGCGACGAATACATCCTCCAGGCTGGGTTCGATGCGCTCCACCTCGGCCTGCAGGCCGCCCCGGCGCAAGGCCGCGGCTACCGCATCGGGATCGCCATGGCCGGGCGCGCACAGCACGCGCAGCTCGTTGCCCACCTGCGCCACCGACAGCACGCCCTCGACCGCATGCAGCCGCTTCTGCGCCTGGCGCAGCGCGCCGCTGCGCACGCCCAGGGTTCTTCCCTGCAACCGGCTGGTCAGTTCGGCGGGGCTGCCATCGGCCACCAGCCGGCCGTGGTCGAGGATCGCGATGCGATGGCAGCGCTCGGCCTCGTCCATGTAGTGCGTGGAGACCAGCAGCGTGGTGCCTGCATCGGCAAGATCGAAGAGCTTTTCCCAGAAATCGCGGCGCGACTCGGGATCGACCGCGCTGGTCGGCTCGTCGAGCAGCAGCAATTGCGGCGCGTGCACCACCGCGCAGGCCAACGCCAGGCGCTGCTTCTGCCCGCCGCTCAGGGTGCCGGCCAGCTGCCGCTGCAGGTCGCCAAGGCCGTAGGCCTGCAGCAGTTCCTCCACCCGCGGCACCCGGCGTGCGCGCGGCAGGCCCTGCACCGTTGCCAGGAACATCAGGTTCTCGCGCACGCTCAGGTCTTCGTACAGCGAGAAGCGCTGGGTCATGTAGCCGATGTGGCGGCGCAGTTCCTCGGCCTGGCGCGGGATCGACAGGCCAAGCACCTCGATCTCGCCCGCGCTCGGAGTGAGCAGACCGCACAGCATGCGGATGGTGGTGGACTTGCCCGACCCGTTGGGACCGAGGAAGCCGTGGACCTGCGCGCGCGGCACGTCCAGGTCGATGCCGTCGACCGCGACGAATCCGCCGAAGCGCTTGCCCAGCGAACGCGCGCGGATCGCCAGCGCGTCCGCCGTGCCGTCCGCCTCATTCATGGGCGGCGTCCGCCAGCCGCACCTGCACCGGCGCGCCGACCGGCTGGCCATTGGCGCTGGCCGGCAACTGCACTTCGGCCAGGTAGCTCAGCCGCCCGGCATCGCTGCCGGACAGCGCGTAGTACGGGGTGAACATCGGCTCGCTGCGGATCATCCGCACCCGTCCCTGATACGCCGTGTCGCTGCCGGCCACCGTCACCGCCAGGGTCTGGCCGATGGCGATGCGCTGGCGCACCGACGCGGGCACGTAGATGCGCGCATAGGGCGCCTCGCCGACCAGCATGATCGCCAGCGTGGCGCCGACCGGCGTCTGGTTGCCGGCCTTGTACGGCAGGCTGTCGATGCGGCCGTCGCGCGGCGCGACAATGTCCAGCCGGTCCAGGTTGACCGCCTGCACCGCCGCATCGGCCTGCGCCGCCCGCACCGCCGCTTCGCCCTGTGCGACCTCCTCCGCGCGCGTGCCGTTGCGCAGTTCCAGCAGCGCCTGCTGCGCGCTGCGTACCTGCGCACGGGCGTCGTCCGCGGCTGCCCGTGCACGGTCGACATCGGCCGCCGCCACCAGCTGCCGGTTGCCCAGCGGCTGCAGCCGCGCGTAATAGGCGCTGGCATCGCGCGCCTGCGCCTGCGCGGCCGCCAGTTGCGCCTGCGCCTGCGCGATCTGCTCCCGGCGCGGGCCGTTGACCAGCTCGCGCAGCGACTGCTCACGCTGGCTGGTCTGCGCCTGCGCGCTCTGCAGCTGCGAGCGGAGGCGTTCGGGTTCGAGCCGCAGCAGGCGCGTGCCGGCATGGACCTGGTCGCCCTCGCGCACGTCCAGCGCGAGGATCCGTTCGGAGGCCGGCGCCGGCAGGCTGATGCGGTCCCACTCCAGCGTGCCCAGCAATGGTTCGGGTTCGCGCCGGCAGCCGACCGCCGCAACGACGATGCCCAGCGCCAATCCCGCCATCCCGATACGCCTGTTCATGTCCCGGCCCTTCCTCATGCCCGACTCTCGTGCCCCTGCGACGCCTGTTCCATGCTGGAAAACGCAGCCATGGCCGCTGTGGCAACCGGCCGCACACGATTATCCATGGCCGCGCCGGAAGCCTGGTGATTTTCTGACCAGCCCGATGCACACGCCGCCATAGCAAGGGGTGCGGCATGATATCCACAGCTTCGCCGCCCCCGCATCCACATCCCCTGTGGAGAACCCGGGCCACCGCATGCGCTGGTGGATGCCCCGCCACGGCGGTACTCTTCCCGGCCCCAGGCATGGCCCCATCCCGCGCCGCAACCGCTGCAGAAATGACCGTCACCACCCAACGCGATTTCACCCTCGACCCGGCCGACAACGAGCGGCTGGCCAATCTCGCCGGTCCCTTCGACGAGAACCTGCGCCAGATCGAACTGCGGCTGGGCGTGCAGATCGCCAACCGCGGCAACGTGTTCCGCGTCAGTGGACCGGGCAGGACCGCCGGCGAGGCCGAGCGCCTGCTCAAGGCGCTCTACGATGAAGCCGTCGATACCCCCCTGGACAGCCATGCCATCCACCTGCTGCTGAGCCGCGCCAACGTCGAACAGGTGGCCGAGCGCGCCTACGAGACACAGGACGTCGCGATCAAGGTCAAGCGCGGCACCGTGCGCGGCCGCGGCCAGAACCAGTCGCGCTACCTGCACCAGATCGCCACCCACGACATCAATTTCGGCATCGGCCCAGCCGGCACCGGCAAGACCTTCCTGGCCGTGGCCATGGCGGTGGAAGCGTTGAACGAATCGCGCGTGCAGCGCCTGATCCTGGTGCGCCCGGCGGTGGAAGCCGGCGAGAAACTGGGCTTCCTGCCCGGCGACCTCACCCAGAAGGTCGACCCCTACCTGCGCCCGCTGTACGACGCGCTGTACGAAATGCTCGGCGTGGAGAAGGTCGCCAAGCTGCTGGAGAAGAACGTCATCGAGATCGCGCCGCTGGCCTATATGCGCGGGCGCACGCTCAACGACGCCTTCGTGATCCTGGACGAGGCGCAGAACACCACCATCGAACAGATGAAGATGTTCCTGACCCGGTTGGGCTTCGGCTCCACCGCGGTGGTCACCGGCGACCTCACACAGACCGACCTGCCCAAGCACGTCAAATCCGGCCTGCGCGATGCCATCGAGGTGCTGCGCGACGTCGAGGGCGTGAGCTTCACTTTCTTTGAATCGCGCGACGTGGTCCGTCACCCGCTGGTGGCGCGTATCGTCAGCGCCTACGACCGCCGCGACCTGCAGCGGGTCAATCCCGGAGCAACCGAATGACCAAGGGTCCGATCCGTCTCGATATCGCCGTCAGCTACGCCCTGCCCCGCGCCGGTCTGCCCGCGGCGGTGAGTTTCCGCCGCTGGGTCGCCGCGGCGTTGGAAGGGCGCATCCGCGAAGCCGACCTCGCCATCCGCGTGGTCGACATCAGGGAAGGCCAGTCCCTGAACCGCCATTACCGCGGCAAGGACTACGCCACCAATGTGCTCAGTTTTCCGGCCGAGATTCCCGAAGGCCTGCCCAAGGGCGTCAAGTTCCCGCTGCTTGGCGACCTGGTGATCTGCGCACCGGTGGTGGCGCGCGAGGCCGATGAGCAGAGCAAGGCGCTCAACGCCCACTACGCGCACATGACCGTGCACGGCGTACTGCACCTGCTCGGCTGGGACCACGAGGACGACAAGGAAGCCGAGGCGATGGAACAGCTCGAACGCGAGATCCTCGCCGAACTGGGCATCGCCGATCCCTACGCCGGCGAGCGCTGACCGCACTTTCGACTACTCGGTTGAAGCAGGCTTCGATTCATCATTCAATGGCGCCACACCCGCCAGCCGAGGCATTCAGGATGAACGACCGCGCGCCGACCCTGCTTCCGCCAGTTTCGCGTCATCGCATGGGAACCCTCCTGCGCATGCTGGTCGGCGCAGTGTTCTGTGTGTCGTTTGCGGCCACCTGCTATCTGTCGCTGTTTGCCCCTGCCTTCGGCGCGCGGATGACTTCCGTGGCGCACCTGCAGATCGTGCTGGGTTGTGCAGGCCTGTGTCTGCTGGTGGCGCCTCTGGGCTGGCGGGTGATCGCCGGCCTGTTCGCCAGACGCCCGGTCGCCGCCATGCCGTTCTTCCGCGCACCCCCCCTCATGCTGGGCATGGCGTTCGCACTGGCGGCCCTGTACTTGTTTCTGGCTCCCGGGTTCTACGCGGCGCTGGGAACATTGACCCTTCATATCGGAACATCAATTGTCCTGCTGGCGCTGCTGGCGGTGGTGAACCTCCTGTTGTTGTGCACACTGCTGGTCACCCCGCTGGTCCTGTTGCTGCGCCTGCTGGGATGGGGCGGCGGCTGGCTGTGGCAGCGACTGGCCATGCACTGATACCTTTCGCATCCATTCGACAGCCCAGCCCACGTGCCCTCGACCCGCCTGTTTCCGCTGCTGCTCGCCGCCGCACTGCCCACCGCCGCACTTGCCGATCCGGTCATCGACCTGTCCGCTTTGATCGAATGCCGGCAGGGCGTGAGCGACTTCACCGCATTGGCGCCCATCGCCGCCGATCCGCTCAAGGCGGTCGCGCTGGGCTGGCGGCCGCTGCCGCAGGGCAACCTGTTCATGAACGAGTACACGCTGAACACGCCGGTGACGGTGTTCGGCCACCCCGCGGACCATATCGCCATGGCCGGTTCCAGCATCATGGCGATCCTGGACCTGGCCGATCCGCGCCCGCTGGCCAGGGCGCTGGAGCTGGAAACCGGCTACGACGCCGATGGCAAATTCATGGCCGGCCGCGAACTGGTCAGCCGCGACGTGAACGACGCCAGGACCGGCGAAGCGCTGATCGAGTCGGTGATCCTGAGCGTGTCCAACGTCAAATCCCACCCCGGCAAGACCCTGGCCGGCTGTACCTACAGCCTGGATCTTCCGGCCGAGAACGAGGCGCCCGCTGCCGCCTCCGGCACCGCCAAGGACACGCCGCCGGCCTGAGCGGCCGGCCGCGGACATCCTGCTAGACTTGCCCTCACCGCCCGGCCCGCCGGGTGCCCTGATCGAAGAGATGTCCGAAGACGACAGTAGTACCGCCCCGGAGCAGGGCGAAAAGAAGCGCGGCTGGCTCGAACGCCTGAGCGCGGCCTTCTCCGGCGAACCCCATACCCGCGACGAACTGGTGGCCGTGCTGCAGACGGCCGAGCAGGACGGCCTGATCGCCGCCGACACCCTGCGCATGATGGAAGGCGCCATCTCGGTGGCCGAACTGACCGTCGGCGACGTCATGATCCCGCGCTCGCAGATGGTGTCCCTGCCGGTCGAGCAGCCCTTCCTGGAATTGATGAAGCAGGTGGTCGAATCCGGCCATTCGCGCTTCCCCGTGCACGGCGAGAACAAGGACGACGTGCTCGGCATCCTGCTGGCCAAGGACCTGCTGCGCGGCGTGGTCGCCGACAACAGCCACGCCACCATCCGCGAACTGCTGCGCCCGGCGGTGCTGATCCCCGAGTCCAAGAAGCTCAACGTGCTGCTCAAGGAGTTCCGGCTCTCGCGCAACCACATGGCGATCGTGGTCGACGAATACGGCGGCGTGGCCGGGCTGGTCACCATCGAGGACGTGCTGGAGCAGATCGTCGGCCAGATCGACGACGAGCACGACGAAGCCGAGGACCACACCGCGCAGATCGCCATCCAGGCCGATGGCCGCTATGTGGTCGATGCGCTGACCGCGATCGAGGATTTCAACGAAAGCTTCGGCGCGGATTTCTCCGACGACGACTACGACACCATCGGCGGGCTGGTCACCGAGGCCATCGGCCACCTGCCCGAGATCGGCGACGAACTCACCCTGGACCGCTTCGTGTTCCGCGTCGCGCGCGCCAACGCGCGGCGGGTGCAGGCCTTCCACGTCACCGTGCTGCCCCCCGACTCACAGGACGAAGCTTGATCGCCCCGCGTCTTTCCCGGCTGCTGCGCCCGGCCCTCCCGTTCGCACGCCTGCTGGCATGCGCGCTGCTGTGCCTGCTGGCGGCCGGCACGGCCCAGGCCGCGGCATCGCCCACCGACGATGGCGCACCCCGTGCGCCGCGCATCGGCGTGGTGACGATGCTGCCGGGCGAGGTCTTCTTCGAGCGTTTCGGCCATGACGCACTGGTCGTGGCCGATCCCGACGGCGGCCCGGCCATCTCCTACAACTTCGGTTTCTTCGACCCGTCCGAGCCGGACTTCATCGGCAACTTCGTGCGCGGGCGGATGATGTACTACCTCGTCGCGCTGCCGCTGGACGAAGATCTCGCGCAGTACCGCGACGCCGGGCGCGGCGCTTCCATCCAGTGGCTGGACCTGCCGCCACGACAGGCGCGGGCGCTGGCCGACGACCTCGCCGAGCGCTCCCGGCCGGAGAACGCGCGCTACCGCTACGACTACTTCACCGCCAACTGCTCGACGATGGTGCGCGACGCGCTCGACCGCGCCATGGGCGGCAGCCTGCAGTCACAACTGGCCGGGCGTTCGCGCGGCAATTCCTACCGCAGCGAAGCGGTGCGGCTGGCCTCGCCGTCGCCGTGGATGTGGCTGGGCTTCGACGTCGGTCTTGGCCCTTGGGCCGACCAGCCGTTGTCGCGCTGGCAGGAAGCCTTCGTGCCGATGCGGCTGGCCGACGGCCTGCGCGAGGCCCGCAACAGCGCGGGGCGCCCGCTGGTGCAATCCGAACAGGAACTGCTGCCGCAGCGGCTGGCGCCGGAACCGGCCGAACACGACCGTGCGTGGTGGCCATGGCTGCTGACCGGCCTGGCGCTGGCCGGCGGGGTCTTCGTCGCACGCCGTCATCGCCGCGCGCTTGGCGGTGTCGCCCTGCCCTTCTGGCTGTTCTGCGGCCTGGCGGGCCTGCTGCTCGCCTACCTGTGGGGCTGGAGCGAACACCGTGCCGCCTGGGGCAACCGCAACCTGCTGCTGCTCAGCCCGCTGGCGCTGGCCCTGCTGCCGGGCGCATGGCAACTGCTGCGCGGGCGCACGCCCGGCCGCGCGTTCGCCTGGCTGCTGTGGACGGTGGCCGCCATCGCCACGCTGTCGCTGCCGCTGCACTGGCTGTCGCTGCAGGCCCAGTTCAACATGCAGTGGATCGTGCTGCTGCTGCCGATCCACCTGGCGCTGGCGCTGGTACTGGGCCGCCGCGGCTTGGCGGCCACTCCGCGCTGAGGCACGATGCGGCCATGGACGTCGGCAATTCTCCCGCGGCAGCGCCCGCCAACCCGCCCTGTGTCATCAACTGCACCTGGTATGGCGAGGACGGTACGCTGCGCAATCTCCCGCTGGATTCGATCAGCGACGCGCTCGAAGCCAGCGACAAGGGCTTCGTCTGGGTCGGTCTGTACGAACCCGACGATGCCGTGCTGGAAAAGGTGCAGGCCGAGTTCGGCCTGCACGACCTGGCCATCGAGGACACGCGCAAGGCGCACCAGCGGCCCAAGGTGGAAACCTATGGCAATTCCCTGTTCGTGGTGGTGCACACCGCGCAGGTGGTCGAGGAGCGCATCCGTTACGGCGAGACCCATGCCTTCCTCGGCCCACGCTATCTGGTGACGGTGCGCCACGGCGCCTCGCTGTCGTATGCGCCGGTGCGCGCGCGGCTGGAGCGCGAACACGACCTGGTGGCGCTGGGCCCGTCGTTCTGCCTATATGCGGTGCTCGACGCGGTGGTGGACAACTACCTGCCGATCACCGACAGCTTCCGCGACACGCTGGATTCGCTGGAGAAGGACATCTTCGCCGAGAACTACCGGCGCCGTACCGTCATCCGCCTGTACGACCTCAAGCGCGAGCTCAACAAGATGCGCCTGGCGGTCACACCGCTGCAGGACGCGCTGTCGCAGCTGCAGCGCAACCCGGCGCAACTGCTCAACGACGAGGCGCGGCTGTACCTGCGCGACGTGCAGGACCATGCCGCGCGGGTCAACGACGCCATCGACACCCTGCGCGAGATGCTCGGCACCGCGCTGAGCGTGAACCTGTCGCTGGTCACCCTGGCGCAGGGCGAGACGGTCAAGCGGCTCGGCGCCTGGGCGGCGCTGCTGGCCGCGCCGACCCTGATCACCAGCTGGTACGGCATGAACTTCAAGGGCATGCCCGAACTGGACGACCGCTATGGCTACCCGCTGCTGATCGTCATCGTCGGCACCGTCTGCTGGGTGCTGTACCGGCTGTTCAAGCGCTCGGGCTGGCTGTAGGCCCGCGCCGCCGCGGCTGCCCGCGGCCACCCAACCCATCACTGCTTTCCAGGGGATTTCATGCAGAACGACACCGTCCTCGACAACCGCCGCCGGCTTTTCCTGCGCAGTTCGCTGGCCGCCAGTGCCGCGGCACTGCCCCTGCTCGGCCAGGCCGGCACCGCGCTGGCCGCCGATGAAGGCGGCAATGGCCCGGCGCTGCCCGACTCCATCCGCGCGCTCACGCCGGTCGCGCATCGGGTGGTGCCGATCGGCGCCGACGAGCGCAGGCAGCGCCTGGCACGGGCGCAGCAATTGATGGACGAACACGGGATCAACGCGGTGTTCATCGGCGCGGGCACCTCGCTGACCTATTTCACCGGCATGCACTGGTGGAACAGCGAGCGCCTGACCGGCGTGATCCTGCCGCGCTCGGGCGAACCGGTCTACGTCACGCCCGAATTCGAGCGCGGCCGCACGCTGGAGCAGATCAAGCTCGGCAACGATGTGCGCGGCTGGCAGGAAGACGAGGACCCCTACGCGCTGGTCGCGCAGGTGCTGCGCGGTTTCGGCGCCGCCAACGGCACGGTCGGCATCGAGGAAACGGTGCCGTTCTTCCGCAGCAAGGGCATCATGGACGCACTGCCCCACGCCACCTTCGTCGACGCCTGGCCGGTCACCGCCGGCTGCCGGCGCATCAAGAGCCCGGCGGAACTGGCACTGATGCGCCTGGCCAACCAGACCACGCTGGCGGTGTACGAGGCCGTGTGGAAGGCACTGGCGCCGGGCATGACCGAGGACGACATCGCCGGACTGGTGGCCCTTGCCTATGCGCGCACCGGCCTGCGCGGCAGCGCCGACGTCAACATCGGCAAATACACCGCCTCGCCGCATGGTTCGGACGCACCGCAACGGCTCACCGAAGGCACGCCGGTCATCTTCGACGGCGGCTGCAGGGCCGACGGCTACACCAGCGACATCACCCGCACCGTGGTGCTGGGCAAGGCCGGCGACGACATCCGCCGCGTCTTCGACATCGTGCTGAAGGCCCAGACCAGCGCATTGAAGGCCGCCCGCCCGGGCGTGGCGATGGAAGCGCTGGACGCCGCCGCGCGCAAGGTCATCGTCGATGCCGGCTACGGCCCGGACTACACCTATTTCAGCCACCGCCTCGGCCACGGCATCGGCATGGACATGCACGAGTGGGATTACCTGGTCCGCGGCAACAAGCACCTGCTCGAACCTGGCATGACCTTCAGCGACGAACCCGGCATCTACATCCCGGAGAAGTTCGGCGTGCGCCTGGAGGACATCCTGCACATCACCGCCGACGGCGCCGAGTTGTTGACGCCGCAGAGCCCGTCGATCGACCACCCGTTCGGCTGAGCGGGAATGCGGGGCTCGCCCCGCATGTGGCTTCACCGGCAAATCTCCGGCATGGGGCAAGGCCCCAACCTGCGTGACGTCCTGCAACCCGCAGGAGCGGAAGCGTCAAGCCACGTAGATGGTCTTGATGTTGGTGAACTCGCGGATGCCATGCTCGGCCAGTTCGCGGCCGAAGCCCGAGCGTTTGGTGCCGCCGAACGGCAGCCGCACATCGCTCTTCACCACCGAATTGACGAAGGCCGCACCGCACTGCAGCTGCGCGGCGACCCGCTCGCCGCGCGCGGTGTCGCGCGTCCACACGCTGCCGCCCAGACCGAAGGCCGTATCGTTGGCCACGCGCACCGCTTCGGCCTCGTCTTTCACCCGCAGGATCGCCGCCACCGGGCCGAACAGCTCTTCCTCGTACGCCGACATGCCCGGCGCCACGTGGTCGAGGATCGACGCCGGGTAACCGGCATGGCTGCCGGCCAGCGGCTCGCAGCCCAGCAGCGCCCTGGCGCCCTTGTCGATGCTCTCGCGCACCTGCCGGTGCAGGCCGTCGCGCAGGTCGGCGCGCGCCATCGGCGCCAGCGTGGTGGCTTCGTCCTGCGGATCGCCATATACCCGCGCCTTCGCCGCTTCGACGAAGCGCCGCACGAAGGCATCGGCGATGGCTTCCACCAGCACGAAGCGCTTGGCGGCGATGCAGGTCTGCCCGGCGTTGTCGAAACGCGACTTCACCGCCGCGGCGACGGCAGCGTCCAGGTCGGCATCATCCAGCACCACGAAGGCGTCGCTGCCGCCCAGCTCCATCACGCACTTCTTCAACTGGTCGCCGGCGTTGGCGGCGATGGAGCGCCCGGCGCGTTCGCTGCCGGTCAGCGTGACCGCCTTGACCCTGCGGTCGCGCAGCACCCCGGCAGCCTGGTCGTTGTCGATGTGCAGCACGTCGAACACGCCGGCCGGCACGCCGGCATCGGCCAGCACCGCGGCGATCAGGTCGGCGCAGTCAGGCACGTTGCTGGCGTGCTTGAGCAGGGCCACGTTGCCGGCCATCAGCGACGGCGCGAGGAAGCGGAACACCTGCCACACCGGGAAATTCCACGGCATCACCGCCAGCACGCAGCCGATCGGCTGGTAGACGACATGGCTGCGCCGCGCCTCGGTCGGGATCGGCTGCGGCGCGAGGTAAGCAGCGGCATGGTCGGCGTAGTACTCGCAGGCCGCCGCGCTCTTTTCGATCTCGGCCAGCGCCTCACGGCGCAGCTTGCCCATTTCGGCCGTCATCGCGTGCTGGATGTCGCTGCTGCGCGCACGCAGCCCCGCGGCCACCTTGCGCAGCAGGGCGCCGCGCTGCTCCAGCGCCAGGCCCGACCACGCCGGGAACGCCGCCTCGGCAGCGGCCAGCCGCTGCTCGACGGCAACGGCGCTCATCAGCTCGACCGTGCGCAGGGCGCGGCCGTCGAAAGGGTTGATGGTCTGGTATGAAGCCATGGCACTGCACCTGCATCCAACGGAGGCAGACAGAGTAGCGCTGGCGATGTTGCGTTCGCGTCGACCAGGTCCGTGCCGGGCAAGCCCGGCGCCTGCAAAGCAGGATCGCCGCAGCCATCTTGGATGCGGGGCTGCCTGCCCCGCATGAGGTCCCGACGCCCCTCAGCCGTTGTCCTGCAGCGCCAGCTGCATGTCGCGCTGGCGCCGCTTTTCGGCGCGCGCCGAGATCCACCAGCCGACGAAGGCCACGGTCGATACCGCCAGCACCAGCAGGGTGGCCAGCGCGTTGATCTTGGGGCTCACGCCCATGCGCACCGAGGCGAAGATCTTCATCGGCAGCGTGGTCGAACTGGGACCGGCGACGAAGCTGGCGATCACCACGTCGTCCAGCGACAGGGTGAAGGCCAGCAGCCAGCCGGACAGCAGCGCCGGGGCGATGATCGGCAGGGTGATCAGGAAGAACACCTTGAGCCGGTTGGCGCCCAGGTCCATCGCCGCCTCCTCCAGCGAGCGGTCCAGCTCCTGCAGGCGCGAGGACACCACCACGGTCACGAAGGAAATGGTGAAGGTGACGTGCGCCATCCAGATCGCCACCACGCCCTTTGACGGCAGCCCGAACAGGCCGCCCATCGACACCAGCATCAGCAGGATCGACAGGCCGATGATCACTTCCGGCATCACCAGCGGCGCGGTCACCAGCGCGCCGAACACGGTCTTGCCGGGGAAGCGCTTGAAGCGGGTCATCGCCATCGCCGCCATGGTACCGAGCACCATCGACGCGCTCGCGGTCCAGAACGCGACCTTGAGGCTGACCCAGGCCGCGTCCAGCAGCTGCCGGTCGCGGAACAGCTCGCCGTACCACTGCGTGGAGAAGCCCGCCCATACCGTCGCCAGCCGCGAGGAATTGAACGAGTACAGCACCAGCAGCAGGATCGGCAGGTACAGGAAGGCGAAGCCGGACAGCAGCACGCTCCAGCCCAGCCAGCGTTGGCCGCGGACCATGCTCATGCCAGCTTTCCTTCCAGCTCGCGCTGCTGGGAGCGGTTGAAGATGATGATCGGGACCAGCAGCAGGACCAGCATCACGATCGCCACCGCCGAGGCCAGCGGCCAGTCGCGGTTGTTGAAGAACTCGCCCCACAGCACGCGGCCGATCATCAGCGTGTCCGGGCCGCCGAGCATTTCCGGAATGACGAACTCGCCCACCGCCGGGATCATCACCAGCATGCAGCCGGCAACGATGCCGCTGCGCGACAGCGGCAGGGTGATGCGCGCGAACGCCTGCCACGGCCTGGCGCCGAGGTCGTAGGCCGCCTCCAGCAGGCGATGGTCGAGCTTGACCAGGTTGGCGTACAGCGGCAGCACCATGAACGGCAGGTAGCAGTAGACGATGCCGATATAGGCCGCCAGCGGGGTATAGAGGATGCGCAGCGGTTCGTCGATCAGGCCCATGCCCATCAGGGTGCGGTTGATCAGGCCGTTGCTGTCGAGAATGCCGATCCACGCATAGACGCGGATCAGGAACGAGGTCCACGATGGCAGCACCACCAGCATCATCGCGATGTTGCGCGCCGACGGCGACATGCGCGAGATAACGTAGGCCATCGGATAGCCGATCAGCAGCGTCAGCAGCGTGGAGATCAGCGCTATCTTTATCGAGCTCAGGTAGGCGACCACGTACTGGCTGTCGGCGAACAGCTGGGTGTAATTGCCGAGGTTGAGGTTGACGCTGAAAGCGTTGTCCACGTATTCGACGATGGCCGTGTACGGCGGCATCGCCACCGCCATCTTCGCGAACGAGATCTTCAGCACGATCAGGAACGGGATCGCGAAGAACAGCAGCAGCCACAGGTAGGGCACGCCGATCACGCCGGCGCGGGTGCCCGGCAGCCAGCGCCGCCAACCCACCAGGTCCGGCTCGCGCGCGCTCATGAGGTCAGCACCACGCCGTCGTTGTCGTCCCAGGACACCCATACTTCGTCGTTCCAGGTGATGCCGTCGCTGTCCCAGCGCTTCATGTTGGCGAAGTTGGACAGGATCTTGGCGCCGCTGGGCAGGCGCACGTGGTACACGGAATGGCTGCCGAAATAGGCGATGTCCTCGACCACGCCACGCGCTTTGTTGCTCTCGCCCTCGGGTTCGTCCTTGGCGATGTGCACCTTCTCCGGACGCAGCGCGAACGCCACCGGCTGCCCTTCGTAGCCGGTGATGCCGTGACCGACGTAGATCGGCGCGGGGAAATCGGCGGTGCGCACGGTGACGTATTCGGGCAGGTCCTCGTCGATCACGCCCTCGAACAGGTTCACCGAACCAATGAAGCTGGCGACGAAGCGGTTGGCCGGCTGCTCGTAGATGTCGTCCGGCTTGCCGATCTGCTGGATCCAGCCCTGGTCCATCACCGCGATGCGGGTGGCCATGGTCATCGCCTCTTCCTGGTCGTGGGTGACCATCACGCAGGTCACGCCGAGCTGTTCGATGATGTTGACCAGTTCCAGCTGCATCTTCGAGCGCAGTTTTTTGTCCAGCGCGCCCATCGGTTCGTCCAGCAGCAGCAGCTTCGGGCTCTTGGCCAGCGAGCGCGCCAGCGCAACGCGCTGCTGCTGGCCGCCGGAGAGCTGGTGCGGCTTGCGCTTGCCCAGTTTCTCCAGCTGCACCAGTTCCAGCATCTCGCCGACGCGGCGGGCGATGGCATCTTTGGCCATCCCGTCCTGCTTCAGGCCGAAGGCGATGTTCTGCTCCACCGTCATGTGCGGGAACAGCGCATAGGACTGGAACATCATGTTGATCGGCCGCTCGTAGGGCGGCAGCGCGTTGATCTCCTGCCCGTCGAGCAGGATCCTGCCGCGGGTCGGCGTCTCGAAACCGGCCAGGCAGCGCAGCAGCGTGGACTTGCCGCTGCCCGAGCCGCCCAGCAGCGCGAAGATCTCGCCCTTGCGCACGTCCAGGTTGACGTCGTCGACCGCGACGAAGCCGTCGAACTCCTTGCGCAGGTCGCGGATGGACAGGTAGCCGGGTTCGCTGTTCAGGGCGATGGCGTCGGGCCGGACGTCGGTCTTGGCATCAACGGGCATGAAGGATTCCGGGTGCGGGCGGGACGGGCAAACGCGCGTAGTGTAGTCCCGGCTTTTTGCCGGCGACACCCTGCCGTTCCACGCAGGAATGCCCTGTTCGACGCTGCATGGACCGGGTGGCGCGCCAGAAATGCCGGCCGAAGGAGAAGCCCCCCTTGGAGTCCAAGGGGGGCGCGCCAAAGGCGCGGGGGATGTGGATGAAGATGAGCCGGGGCCCAAGGTTTGCCTTGCAAACCTTGGGGAACTACGCGAATGCGTAGTTCAGCGCCCGGTCTTGATCTCGGTCCAGAGCCGGGTGTAGAGCTTGTCCACTTCCGGCGGGTTGATCGCGTAGGTGAACATCTTCGCCGCCACCTCTTCCGGCGGGTAGATGGTCCTGTCATCGCGGATCGCCGCGTCCACCAGCGGCGTGGCCGACTTCACCGGATTGGCGTAGTGGGTGACGTTGGTGTTGTTGGCGGCCACCTGCGGTTCGAGCAGGTAGTTGATGAACGCATAGGCGTTCTCCGGGTGCTTGGCGTCCTTCGGGATGGCCAGCATGTCGAACCACTGCGGCGCGCCTTCCTTCGGGATCGAATAGGCCACTTCCACGCCGTTGCCGGCCTCCTCGGCGCGGTCGCGCGCCTGGATGATGTCGCCCGACCAGCCCACCACCAGGCAGGTGCTGCCATTGGCCAGCGAGCCGACATACTGGCTGGAGTGGAAGTTCTGCACGTACGGGCGGATGGTCTTGAGCAGGTCGGCGGCCTTCTGGAGGGTGGCCGGATCGGTGCTGTGCGGGTCCTGGCCCAGGTAGTGCAGCGCGATCGGGATCATGTCCGACGGGGTGTCGAGGATGGTGACACCGCAGTCCTTCATTTTGGCGATGTTCTCCGGCTTGAACACCAGGTCCCAGCTGTTGGCGATGTCGGCGCTGCCGCCGAAACGCTCCTTGAGCTTGGCCACGTTGTAGCCGATGCCGGTGGTGCCGATCATGTACGGCACGCCATACCGGTTCTCCGGGTCCTGGCCGGCGATGCGCGCCATCACGGCCGGATCGAGGTTGGCCAGGTTCGGGATCCTGCTCTTGTCCAGCGGCAGGAACACGCCGGCCTGGATCTGGCGGCCGAAGAAGTTCAACGTCGGCACCACGATGTCGTAGCCGCTGTCGCCGGTCAGCAGTTTGGTCTCGACCATCTCGTCGCTGTCGAACACATCGTAGGTGACCTTGACGCCGGTCGCCTTCTCGAAGTTCGGGATGGTGTCCTCGGCGATGTAGTCCGAGTAGTTGTAGACGTTGAGGACCTTGGCCTCGCCGCCGTCGGCGGTCTTGGCGCCCTCTTCCTTCTTGCCACCGCAGGCGGCGAGCAGGGACATGGCGACGCCAACGGTCAGGATGCGCAGATTCATGGGTTCTCCAGTGTGATCCGGGAGGTGCCGGCTGAACCGGCGGGCGGGGTATTGTCCCATGAAGCCCCTGCAGGAGCGACGTCGCTCCTGCGAAGCGGTTTTCAGACGTTGAGCAGCAGGAACTCCCGCTCCCAGGAACTGATGACGCGGAAGAAGGTCTCGTACTCCTTGCGCTTGACCGAGACATAGGCCCGGCAGAAGCGGCGGCCGAGCAGTTCCTGCAGTGGCTCGCAGCGCTCCAGCCCGTCCAGCGCCTCGCCCAGCGAGCGCGGCAGCGCATAGCCCGGCGCCTTGGCGTTGCCGGAGACCGGCGCGGCCGGGGTGAGCTTCTCGCGGATGCCGAGCAGACCGCAGGCCAGGGTCGCGGCCATGGCCAGGTAGGGATTGGCATCGGAACCGGCGAAGCGGCTTTCCACGCGGCTGTTCTCCAGGCTGTCGATCGGCACCCGCAGGCCGCAGGTGCGGTTGTCGAAGCCCCATTCGACGTTGCTCGGCGACACCTCGCCGAACACCAGCCGGCGGTAGGAGTTCACGTTCGGCGCGAAGAACGCCATCGCCATCGGCACGTACTTCTGCAGTCCTCCCAGGTACTGCATGAACAGCGCGCTGTACTCGCCCTCGCCTTCGCCGGCGAACACGTTGGCGCCGTCGCGGGTGCGCAGCAGGCTCTGGTGGATGTGCATGGCGCTGCCCGGCTCGGTCTCCATCGGCTTGGCCAGGAAGGTCGCGTACACGCCGTGGCGCAGCGCCGCCTCGCGCATGGTGCGCTTGAACAGGAATACCTGGTCGGCCAGCGCCATGGCGTCGGCATGGGTGAAGTTCACTTCCAGCTGCGCCGCGCCGGATTCGTGGATCAGCGTGTCCACGTCCAGCTTCATCGCGTCGCAGTAGTCGTACATCAGGTCGAGGATGGGGTCGAACTCGTTGACCGCGTCGATCGAATACGACTGGCGCGCGGTTTCCGGGCGCCCGGAGCGGCCGGCCGGCGGCAGCAGCGGGAAATCCGGGTCGGTGTTCTTCTGTACCAGGAAGAACTCCACCTCAGGCGCCACGATGGGCTTGAGCCCCAGCTCGTCGTAGGCGGCCAGTACCCGCCGCAGCACGTTGCGCGGCGCCAGTTCGTGCGGCTGTCCGCTGCGCGTGTAGCAGTCGTGGATGACCTGCGCGGTGGGGTCGGTCGCCCACGGCACCATGCGCACCGTATCCGGGTCCGGGCGCAGCACCATGTCCGAATCGGCCGGCGCCACCAGCTCGTAGTAGTCATCGGGCGAATCGCCGGTGACGGTGGTGGCGAAGATGCCCTCGGGCAGCCGCGTGCCATAGTCGTGCGAGAACTTGTCGGCCGGGATGATCTTGCCGCGCGCGTTGCCGGTGATGTCCGGCACCAGGCACTCGACCTCGGTGATGTTGCGCTGCTTGAGCCAGCGCAGCAGGGTGCTGTCTTCCTGCACGGCGGCAGGCTTGCGGGGACGGGAACGGGGGCGGGAGCTCATGACGGTTCGGCTTCGGTTGCATGACAGGCGCCAGCCACCGGCACGGATGCCCTGCCCCGGTGGCGAGGTGTGCAGGCACGCTACTGCCGGCCCGTCGTTTAGGCAACCGGCCACCGCCGCCCCGCCACCATGCGGACGATGCGCCCGGACACGTAGACTGCACTGCCCGCCTGTTTCGATGCGCCTGATGCCCGTGGACGCCACCCGGTCCGACTATCCGCCCAGCTGGTATGCGGCCAGCCTTCCACCGGTCGCGCCGCGCGCGCCGTTGCGCGGCCACGCACGCGCGGACGTGGCGGTGCTGGGCGCCGGCTATACCGGGCTGATCGCCGCCCTGGCCCTGGCCGAAAAGGGCTACCGGGTGACGCTGCTGGAGGCCGAGCGCGTCGGCTGGGGGGCCTCCGGCCGCAACGGCGGCCAGGCACTGGCCGGCTATGGCTGCGACCAGCACACGCTGGAATCCCTGCTCGGCGACCGCGATGCGCGGCTGCTGTTCGAGTTCTCGCGCGACGGCCTGCACAGGCTCAAGGAGCGCATCGCGCGCCACGGCATCGACTGCGACTGGCGCGATGGCCACGCCAGCGTGCCGATCCGCCGCCGCCAGGAGCGGGCGCTGCGCGCCGACCTGGAGGTCCTGACGCGGCGCTACGACCATCGGCTGCAATGGTGGGACCGCGCGCAGCTGCGGCAGGTACTGGCCAGCGACCGCTACCGCGGCGCGCTGTACGACCCGGCCAGCGGCCACCTGCACCCGCTGGCCTATGCCCAGGGGCTGGCGCGCGCGGCCGAAGCGGCCGGCGTCATCGTGCATGAGCATTCGCCGGTACAGCGCCTGGAACGCGGCGCACGCCCCACACTGCACACGACACAGGGCCGGGTGGAAGCCGACTTCGTGGTGCTGGCCGGCAATGCCTGGCTGCAGGGCATCGCGCCGGAACTGGAAACGCGGATGATGCCGGTTGGTACCTATATCGGCGCGACCGTGCCGCTCGGCGCCGAGCGCGCGCACGGCCTGATCCGCAACGACATGGCCGTGGCCGACGTGAACTGGGCGCTGGACTATTTCCGCCTCAGCCGCGACCACCGCCTGCTGTTCGGCGGCCAGGCCAGCTATTCGGCGCTGCCGCCACCCGGCCTGCGCGGGGTGATGACCCGGCGCATGCGCGCGGTGTTCCCGCAGCTGGCCGACGTGGAACTGGACTATGTGTGGGGCGGCTACATCGACATCACCCGCAACCGCGCCCCGCACTGGGGCCGGCTCACACCCAATGTCTACTTCGCGCAGGGCTTCTCCGGCCACGGCGTGGCCAGCACCGGTCTTGCCGGCGACGTCATCGCCGAAGCCATCGCCGGGCAGGCGCAGCGGCTGGACGTGTTCGAGCGCATCGCGCACCACCGGTTCCCCGGCGGCGCGGCACTGCGCCGTCCGCTGCTGGTGGCGGCGATGTCCTGGTACAAGCTGCGCGACCTGCTGTGGTGAGAGCGGTTCCAGCCACCGGAAGCGATACCCGGCACATCGCCGCGGACAATGCATTGACCCTCGTCATCGCTCTGTCGTTGCCGCCGGGTTAAAGTCCGCCGCGCACCGGCCGCTAACCGGATGCGACGACCCGCCACCGGATCCTCCGCCCCCATGACAGCGCCGCCACCGGCCGGCTTCGACAGCCGACCGATCGCCCCCCTGCCGCAACGCATCCTGCTGGTCGAGAACTCGCGCACCTTCACCACGATGCTGCGCGAGGCCATCGAGCAGCGCCTGGAACTGCCGGTCAGCGTGGCCTCCTCGCTGGCCGAGGCCGGCGCCCTGCTCGACGCCGAGGACGACTGGTTCCTGGTGCTGACCGGGCTGGTGCTGGCCGATGGCGACCGCGACGGCGTGGTGGCGTACTTCGTCGGACGCGGGCTGCCGACCATCGTGGTCAGCAGCGTCTATGACGAAGACCTGCGCAAGCGCGTGCTGCAGCAGGACATCATCGACTACGTGCTGAAGAACACGCCCGGCAGCCTGGACTACCTGGTCTGGCTGGTGCAGCGGCTGGACCGCAACCGCCGCATCTCCGCGCTGGTGGTGGACGACTCGCCCTCGGCGCGTGGCTACGCCGCCTCGCTGCTGGGCATGTACGGCTACCGCGTCGCGCAGGCCGCCGACGGCCATGCCGCCCTGCAGGCGCTGGAAGCCGACCCGGCGATCCGCCTGGCCATCGTCGACCAGGAAATGCCGGGCATGGACGGCGTCGAGCTGACCCGCCGCCTGCGCGCCCTGCGCGCGCGCGACAAGGTCGCGGTGATCGGCATCTCCGGCAACTCCGATCCGTCGCTGATCCCGCGCTTCCTCAAGAACGGCGCCAACGACTTCCTGCGCAAGCCCTTCTCGCGCGAGGAGTTCTTCTGCCGGGTCTCGCAGAACGTGGACCAGCTGGAACTGATCGGCACCCTGCAGGACCTGGCGACCCGCGACTTCCTCACCGGCCTGCCCAACCGCCGCAGTTTCCTGGAGCAGAGCCAGCGCCGGCTCGAACGGCATACCGCCGATGCCGGCAGCGTCGCGGTGGCGATGGTCGACATCGACCATTTCAAGCACATCAACGACAGCCTCGGCCATGAGGCCGGCGACCAGGCGCTGCGCGCGGTGGCCGCAGTGCTGCATGCCCATACCCCGGCGCAGGATCTGAGCGCCCGCTTCGGCGGCGAGGAATTCTGCCTGCTGGTCACCGCACCGGACGAGGACGCCTGCACGCGGCACTTCGAGCAGTTGCGCGCGGCGGTCGCCGCGCTCAAGCTGAGCCTGGGCGGCAACACGCTGCGCATGACCGTGAGCATCGGCGTATGCCGCATGCCGGCCCGCAGCAGCACCCTGCACGCGCTGATCGCCGAGGCCGACCGCCAGCTTTACCTGGCCAAGGCCGGCGGCCGCAACCGCGTGCACAGCGTTACCCTCGCCTGAACCGCAGGCTGGCTTTGATCCAGATCAACGCGGCACGCCGCCGCCGTCCCTAGAGTGCGCCCCGACAGCACTCATCTGGAGAAACGGCGTTGGCACTTCTGGTCTGGCAGGACGATCTCAACACGGGCGTGGAGGTCATCGACCACCAGCACATGCGCATCGTGGAGATGCTCAATCACCTGCACGTGACCCAGAAAAGCCTGGAGCGGATCGCCGTCGGCGAGGTGATCGACGAACTGATCGACTACACCCTGTCGCACTTCGCATTCGAAGAAGAGCTGATGGAGGAAGCCGGCTATCCGTTCTGCGCCGCGCACAAGCGCGTGCACGAGGTGTTCATCAAGCGCGTCTCCGAATACCGGATGCGCTTCGAGGCTGGCGAGGACATCACCGACGAGCTGCGCAACATGCTCTCGCGCTGGCTGTTCAACCACATCCGCGGCGATGACAAGGCTTACGCAGAACAGGTCAAGCGCCACCTCAACAAGTTCGCCCGCGACCACCAGGACGGCGGCTGGCTCGGGCGCACGCTCAAGCGCCTGTTCCACTGACCACGCCGCGATCCGGCCTGCGCCGCGCGGCACAGGGAGGAACGCCATGAAACAGGGAACCGCCGGGGACGACGCCCGGCACCCGGCCATCGAGGGCCGACGGCCGCCATGGACGGTGGCCACCTCCCGGCCCGCGCGGGATGCGCCGTCAGCCCCGCGCCGCGTTGCGGCCCTGGATCGCCCACAGCGCCAGCGCGGTGACCAGCGCGGTGGCGCACAGGTAGCCGCCGACCGCGGCGACACCGAATTTCCCCGCCAGCCAGGTCGCCGCGTAGGGCGCCGGCGCGGCGCCCAGGATGCCGGCCAGGTTGAACGACAGCGAGGCGCCGGTATAGCGCACCTGCACCGGATAGAGGCTGGCCAGCATGGTGCCGCAGGGCCCGTAGGTCAGGCCCATCAGGAACAGCCCCAGCGACAGGAAGCCCAGCACCTGCCAGGGGTGCGCGGCCTGGAACAGTGGCTTGAACAGCAGGCCGAACACGAAGATGGCCAGCGTCGCCAGCAGCATCGTCCGGATCGTGCCATGGCGGTCGCCGTGCATCGCCGCCAGCGGGATGCCGGCGGCGAAGAACAGGATGCCGGCCATCTGCAGCAGCAGGAACTGTTCGCGCGTGTAGCCCAGCGCCGAGGTGCCATAGCCCAGGGTAAACACCGTCATCAGGTAGAACAGCACGAAGGTCGCGAACGCGGCCAGGGTGCCGGCCACCAGCGCGAAGCCATGGCCGGCGATCACCTCGCGCATCGGCAGGCGCACCCGCTGCCCGCCCTCCACCGCACGGCGGAAGTCCGGGGTCTCGTGGATGTTCAGGCGCACCCACAGGCCGACGATCACCAGCAGCGCGCTGGCGAGGAAGGGCACGCGCCAGCCCCAGGCCTGGAACGCCGCATCGTCCATCAGCCGGCCCAGCAGCAGGAAGATGCCGGCCGACATCAGGAAACCCAGCGGCGCGCCCAACTGCGGGAACATGCCGTACCAGGCGCGCTTGCCGGGCGGCGCGTTCTCCGTCGCCAGCAGCACCGCCCCGCCCCATTCGCCGCCCAGGCCCAATCCCTGGCCGAAGCGGCACAGCGCCAGCAGCGCCGGCGCCATCAACCCAAGGTCGGCGTAGGTGGGCAACAGGCCGATCGCCACCGTGGACAGGCCCATCGTCAACAACGCCGCCACCAGCGTGGCCTTGCGGCCGATGCGGTCGCCGTAGTGGCCGAACAGCGCCGAACCGACCGGCCGCGCGACGAAGGCCACGGCGAAGGTCGCCAGCGACTGCAACAGGGCCGCGTTCGCGCTGCTCTCGGGAAAGAACAGCTTCGGGAACACCAGCACCGCCGCGGTGGCGTAGATGTAGAAATCGAAGAATTCGATGGTGGTGCCGACCAGGCTGGCGGCAAGCACGCGGCGCGGGGAGTTGGCGGAAGCGGCGGTGGAAGGCATGGGTGCCATGGCGAGGGGATACCCGCGCAGTCTGCCACGCGCCCTGCACCGCACGCTGGCCGGTTGCAGACGACACCGATCGCCACCCCGTCCCGTGGCGCCCCTGCCGGGGCGGGGATTCACGTCGTACCGGCATGCGGCTCACTAGCCTTCCCCCGATGGCGGTGCGCGCCGTCGCCTTCCCCCCTTCCCCCAAGGAGACTCCCCCATGAGCGATTCCACGCCGCGCTTCGAGCGTGCGCCCGATGCCAGCCGCCGCTATTGGCACAACACCCCGCTCAACACGCTGCCGCCGCCGGACATGGTCGGCAACTACCAGCGCTTCAGGCCGCTGCCCACCGAGGGCATCGCCACGCGCAGGGCCTGGATCGTCGGCGGCGGCATCGCCGGGCTGGCCGCGGCCTTCTACCTGATCCGCGACGGCCACATGCCCGCGGCCAACATCACGATCATCGAGGGCCAGTCCGTGGAAGGCGGCTCGCTCGACGGCTCCGGCACTCCCGAGGAGGGTTACCTGGTGCGTGGCGGCCGCGAGATGAACTGGAACTACGACAACCTCTGGGACATGTTCCAGGACGTGCCGGCGCTGGAACTGCCCGAGGGCTTCAGCGTGCTCGACGAGTACCGCCTGCTCAACGACGCCGACCCCAACTGGTCGCGCGCGCGGCTGATGCACCGGCAGGGCGAGGTGCAGGCCGACTTCTCCCGCTTCGGCCTGAGCCGCAGGCAGCAGTGGGAAGTGGTCAGCCTGCTGCTCAAGCGCAAGGACGAACTGGACGACCTGACCATCCAGGACCATTTCAGCGAGGGCTTCCTGCAGAGCAACTTCTGGTTCCTGTTCCGCTCGATGTTCGCCTTCGAGAACTGGCACAGCCTGCTGGAGATGAAGCTGTACATGCACCGCTTCCTCGACGCCATCGACGGTTTCGGCGACATGTCGGCGCTGGTGTTCCCGAAGTTCAACCAGTACGACACCTTCGTCACTCCGCTGGTCCGCCTGCTGCGCGCCAAGGGCGTGCAGCTGCGCCTGGGCACCAAGGTGCTGGACATGGATTTCGACGTGCGCGACGGGCAGCGTACCGTCACCGCCCTGCACACCCGCACGGCCGGGGGCGATGGCCGCATCACCATCGAACCGCGCGACATGGTCATCGCCCTCACCGGCTCGATGACCGAGGACACCGCCTACGGCGACATGGACACCGCGCCGGTCCTGGTCCGGCGCGCGGATGGCCCGGCCGGGGACAGCGGCTGGAGCCTGTGGCGTAACCTCGCCCGGCAATCGCCGGCATTCGGCCGGCCGGACAAATTCTGCGGCGACATCGACCGCTCGATGTGGGAATCGGCGACGCTGACCTGCCGGCCGTCGCCGCTGGTGGACCGGCTGCGCGGACTGTCGGTCAACGACCCGGTTTCCGGGCGCACGGTGACCGGCGGCATCATCACCTTCACCGATTCCAACTGGGTGCTCAGCGTCACCATCAACCGCCAGCCGCATTTCCCCGGCCAGCCGCAGGACACGGTAGTGATGTGGGTCTACGCACTGCTGATGGACCAGCCCGGCAACCTGGTGAACAAGACCATGCCCGAATGCACCGGCCGCGAGATCGTCGCCGAGCTGTGCCACCACCTGGGCATCGCCGACCAGCTCGATGCGATCCTCCCGCACACCAAGGTTCGGCTGGCGCTGATGCCGTACATCACCGCGCAGTTCATGCCGCGCGCCGCCGGCGACCGCCCGCCGGTAGTGCCCGAGGGCTGCACCAACCTCGCCCTGGTCGGCCAGTTCGTCGAAACCGCCAACGACGTGGTGTTCACCATGGAAAGCTCGGTGCGCACGGCGCGCATCGCCGTCTACAGCCTGCTCGACCTGCCCAAGCAGGTGCCGGACATCAGCCCCACCCAGTACGACATCCGCAGCCTGCTCAAGGGCGCCCGCGCGCTCAACAACGGCGAGCCCTTCCCCGGCGAGCGGCTGCTGCACAAGCTGCTGGACGACACCTACTTCGCGCACATACTGCCGCCGCTGCCGAAGTCGGAGGGCGAATCCACGCGGCGCGAGCGCCTGGAAGCCGAGCTGTCCAGCCTGCGCGACAAGGGTGGCTCGGTGCTGCAGGGCTTCGCGCAGTGGCTGGATCGTTTCGGCCAGCAGCTGCGGCGGCGCGACTGAACCTGCCGGCATCGACTCGATGCAGGAAGGGGCGCTGAAGGCGCCCCTTCCTCGTCTGCGCATCGATCCGCATTCACCCCGGCTCGACACACCGCGAACATCGGACGAACGTCTTTTTCCCCTGCCGTCCACATCGGTTAACCGCTCCGGAGCGCCGCGCGGCGCATCCACACCGGTTCACGGCTGCGTACAGGAAGGCCCCGCTACGTTCCGGGCTGCGTGCAGAACGCGCCGATACGACAGGAGCAATCCCATGAACAATCGACCGCTACCTACCGCCCTCTTCGCCGCGGCCCTGGCACTGGCCGGTACCGGCATCGCCCAGGCACAGGACGCGCTGACCGCGCCGCAGGTGCGCGCGCAGCTGGAAGCGCAGGGCTATACCAGGGTCAAGGACCTGGAGTTCGAAGACGGCATGTGGAAGGCCGATGCGACCAGCGCCAACGGCAAGCGCGTGGATGTGCGCCTGGACCCGCGCACCGGCAATGTGTACCCGGCCAAGGCGGTCTCGCAATTGAGTGAAGCCGACATCCGCGCCCAGCTGTCCACCGCCGGCTACAGCGGCGTGCACGACGTGAAGCTCGACGACGGCCTGTGGAAGGCCAAGGGCAGGACCGCGGAGGGCGAGAAGGTGAAGGTGCGTCTGGATCCGACGACGGGCGAAGTGATCGCGCTGGAAAAGGACTGAGTCCCATCATGGGTGCGCCGGCCGCATGACAAGCTGGCCGGCGGCTGCGGGGCCAGGGCGGGTGCATACGACCGGCCCTGGCTTCTTCATTCCGCTACGCCTGCGGTCAGGCCAGCAGCCCGGCGTCGCGCAGCGCCGCTTCCACCCTGGGCTGGTTGCCGGGTTCCAGTTCGGTCATCGGCAGGCGCAGGGTGCCACCGCACAGGCCCAGGCGCTGCATCGCCCACTTCACCGGGATCGGGTTGGCCTCGACGAACAGCTGCTTGTGCACCGGCAGCAGGCGCTGCTGGATCGCCATCGCCGCGCGCACCTGGCCGGCCAGCGCGGCCACGCACAGCTCGTGCATCAGGCGCGGCGCCACATTGGCGGTCACGCTCACGTTGCCATGGCCGCCGCACAGCATCAGCGCCACCGCCGTGGCGTCGTCGCCCGAATACACCGCGAACCCTTCCGGCACCTCGCGGATCAGCCACTGCGCGCGCTCAAGGTTGCCGGTGGCTTCCTTGATGCCGATGACGCCCGGCACCTGCGCCAGCCGCAGCACGGTGTCGTGCTGCAGGTCTGCCACGCTGCGGCCCGGCACGTTGTAGAGCACGATCGGCAGGTCGCCGGTGGCCTCGGCTATCGCCTTGAAGTGGCGGTACTGCCCTTCCTGGCCCGGCTTGTTGTAGTACGGCACCACCTGCAGCTGGCTGTCGGCGCCGACCTTGCGCGCATACTGCGCCAGCGCGATGGCCTCGGCGGTGGAGTTGCCGCCGCAGCCGGCCATCACCGGCACCCGGCCGGCCGACTGCTCCACGGCCACGCGGATGATCTCGCAGTGTTCTTCCACGTCCACCGTCGGCGATTCGCCGGTGGTGCCGACCACGCCGATGCAGTCCGTGCCCTCGGCCACATGCCAGTCGACCAGCCGGCGCAGCGCCGGGTAGTCCACGCTGCCGTCTTCGTGCATGGGCGTGACGAGCGCGACGATGCTGCCGCGGAGAGGAACGTGGGAGGAAGTCATCGCGGTATCCGGAAGGCATTGGGGAGGGGGAACCCGGATTCTAATCGGGAAGGCGCGTCCGCTGCCTTCCGCGCGGGACGACCCGGCAGCGATGGTTTCAGACCGGACCAAATCGCGGTTCATCCCGCCGCGATGTCACGGGGCTCCGCAGTCCACGCATGCGTATTCGCCCGGCCCGCCCAGTCGCGCGGTGAACGTCCGCCGCTCGCCGGAATACGTGTGCGTCGCCGGTATCGTCAGCGTGGCGCCATCCAGGTCCGCACCTCCCGCATCCGCGCCACAGGCCCAGAAGCCACTCGACAGTTCGGCGAACGGAACCTCGACCAGCACCGTCGCCGCCTGCCCGCTGGCCGGCGCCCTCACCCATGCGATCCCGGCGCGGCAGCTGACGTGTTCGAAACCGACGCTCTCGAGCACGACGCGGTAGGTGCCGCTGGCGGCGCCCTGCTGCCAGTGACCGCCTTCGATCGTCCATGCGGTGGGCGCCGTCGCGTTCACGGACGCGGCAGCCAGCGCAAGCGCAGCCAGAAGCGTGACCCCGCGCCGGCGCTTCATGGCATCACCCGTGCATCGTTCCATGCCATCCGTTCAGGCCCCCGCCGAAGGATGCAGTCGCCCCCACAGCACGATCATCCCGAGCGCCATCAGCACCCACACCGCCGTCGCCACGCCCAGCGTCACCGCCAACGGCCAGCGCACGCTGCCGAAATAGACCGCGACCAGGTACCCCGCGTAGGGAAAGAGCGACCACAACCCGAACAGCGCCGTCTTCTGCAGGTCGGCGCCGGAGCGCTCCGTTCCCACGATGTAATGGGCGATCAGCGCGAAGGTGGGAAACAGCGGCACCAGGCCGGCGATGAAGAAACTCTTCGACCTCGCCAGCAGGGCGATCAGCAGCACGGCCAGCGCGCCCAGCAGCGATTTCAGGAACAGGGGAATCATCAGTTCGTCGATGTGGCTTTCGCAGGGATTCGGACTTCATGCACCGGCGCTAGCGGGCCGACAGGACCAGCGCCAGCGCGACGGCGGCCGGCAGCGCCTGCACGAACAGGATCCTGCGACTGGCGGTGGCGGCGCCGTAGATGCCGGCCACCAGGACGCAGGCCAGGAAGAACATCCGCACGGCGTACCCGGCCGGGCCAAGGACCAGGCCGTAGACCAGGCCGGCGGCCAGGAAGCCGTTGTAGAGCCCCTGGTTCGCCGCCAGCACCTTCGTCTGCTCGGCGAACTCCCGTGTCAGGCCAAAGGCCTTGCGTCCGGCCGGCCTTGTCCACAGGAACATCTCCAGCACAAGGATGTAGACATGGATCAGCGCGACCAGGGCGGTTGCGATATCGGCAATGAGGAACATGACCGCCTCGTCCAGTCGCGGCAGGCGAGCATGATCGACTTCCCCCGGGCCGGCAAGCACGGCGGCCGTGCCGTCCCCCGCCTCACTTACAATGCCGCCCCCCACGTTCCACCGGCATGCGCATGGACATCATCGTCAACGAAGAACTCAAGGCCTACATCGATCCGCTGACCCCCGACGAGCACGACGCGCTGGAGCGCAGCCTGCTGGCCGAGGGCTGCCGCGATGCGCTGGTGCTGTGGGGCAACGTGCTGGTCGACGGCCACAACCGCTACGGCATCTGCAGCAGGCACGGCATCCCCTTCCAGACGGTGCAGAACACCCGCTTCCAGTCGATGGAGGACGTGCACCTGTGGATGATCGAGCAGCACCTGGGCCGGCGCAGCGTGTCCGATTTCCAGCGCGGCGTGCTGGCGCTGCGCAAGCGCGCGATCGTCGAGGCGCGCCACCGCGCCGAACAGGAGCAACTGCGCCGCGAGAGCGAGGGCGAAACGGCGCTGTCCACGGCGGAGGCCGATGCCGACGCCGATACGCCGCCATGGGAACCGGCGCCGAAACTGTCCAAGGCGGAGATCGCCCGCGAGGCCAAGCTCAGCGCCAGCCAGGTGAGCCTGATCGAGAAGATCAGCGCGCACGCCGCGCAGGAAGTGATCGAAGCGGTGAAGGCCGGCGAGATTTCGCTCAGCGCCGCTGCCGTGGTCGCCAGCCTGCCCGAAGAGGAACAGCGCGCCGCCGCCCAGGGCGGCAAGAGCGAGCTGAAGGAGGCGGCCAAGCGCGTGCGCGAATCGCGCCGCAGGCCCAAGGCGGCCGCCGAGCCCGGGGCCGCGGATGCGCAGGCCGCCCACGCGCAGGCCATCGCGGAGGATGGCGAAGTGGAGGCCCTGCGCCAGCGCGTGGCCTCGCTGACCGCGGAGAACCAAGCACTGCGCATGGAACTGGATGCCCTGCGCGCACGCCTGGCCAGCGCCGCTGCGACGGAAGACGCCGTGGCCTGACCGTCCGCCCGGACCCTGTCGTCAACGTGCCGGCAATGACGCCACGCCTCCACGGCCATGCCATCGCATGGCCACGGAATTGCACGACGGCCGGCGGGGCGGTCACCATGCGCCTGTCCCCACAGGAGCTCCCGCCATGGCCTCTGCCTCCCCGGAACTGGAACAGTTCGTCCGCGACGCGCTGATGCGCGGCCACAGCCGCGAACAGGTGAACCAGGCCCTGCTGGCCGCAGGTTGGAGCGCCGAACAGATACGCGGCGTGCTCGACGGCTGGGCCGACGTGGATTTCGCCTTGCCGGTGCCGCGCCCGCGTGCCTCGCTGTCCGCGCGCGAGGCCTTCCTCTACCTGTTGCTGTTCAGCGCCCTGTATTTCTTCGCCTGGAACCTCGGCAGCCTGCTGTTCGCCCTGCTGGAACATGCCCTGCCCGACCCCGCCGATGCGCAATGGCAGGTGATGCGGCTGACCGGTTCGATCCGCTGGTCGATCTCGGCGCTGGTCATCGCCTTCCCGGTGTTCGCCTTCCTCTCCCGCCACCTCGCCCACGATGTGGCGCGCAACCCGATCAAGCGCCTGTCGCCGATCCGCCGCTGGCTCACCTACCTGACCCTGTTCGCCGCCGCCGCCATCCTGATCGGCGACCTGACCATGCTGGTCTACAACCTGCTCGGCGGCGAACTGAGCCTGCGCTTCGTGCTCAAGGTGGGCGTGGTGGCCGCCATCGCCGGCACCGCATTCGGCCACTACCTGCGCGATCTCCGCCGCGAGGAAGTGCCCGGCGCCGACCAGACCGCCACCGGCCGCCGCGTGCTGTGGACCGCCGGCATCGCCACCGCGCTGGGCATCGCCGCCGGCATATGGGTCATCGATTCGCCGATGCGGCAACGGCTGCTGCGGCTGGACGGCGCCCGCGTCGAGAACCTGCAGACGCTGGATTCCGCCGTCAGGCTCTGGTGGGAAGAACACAAGGCGCTGCCAGCGGACTTCGACACACTGGCCGCGCAGCCGGGCGTCAACCTGCCCCGCCACGACCCGGCCGGCGGGGCGGACTACCGCTACCGCCCGCTCGACGCCGCGCACTACGAACTGTGCGCCGACTTCGCCACCGACAGCGGTGAGCGCACCGCCCGCTGGCGCCTGCCGGCGGCCGGGCAATGGGTACACCCGGCCGGCGCGCACTGTTTCCGCCGCGGCGTGGGCGACAAGGACTGAACGTGGGCGCCGCCGATCCGCGCCGCGCGCAGCTGCGCCGGCTCAAGCTGTACGCGCTGGCGATGCTGCTGGCGATGCTGGCCGGCTTCGTCGCCAGCCACCTCAACGGCGAGCGCGGCGTCTGGGCGTGGGTGGGCGCGTTCTGCGAGGCGGCCACGGTCGGCGCGCTGGCCGACTGGTTCGCGGTGGTGGCGCTGTTCCGCCGTCCGCTGAACCTGCCGATCCCGCATACCGCCATCATCCCGCGCAACAAGGCGCGCATCGCCGACAGCCTGGCGGTATTCGTGCGCGACCACTTCCTGGAACCGGAAGCGCTGCTGGCCAGGCTGAAGGTGTTCGACCCGGCCACGCGCCTGGGCCACTGGCTGGCGCAGCCACAGCAGGCGCGGATGCTCGCTGGCATGGCGCGCGGCTGGGCGCTGCAGGCGCTGGACCTGCTGGACGAAGCCGCCGTGCGCCGCACCATCCAGGGCTTCGTAGCCGAACAGCTGCGGCAGTGGAACGCCGCGGCCACCGCCGGCGACCTGCTCGGCCTGCTCACCGCCGACGACCGCCACCAGCGCGTGCTCGACGAGGGCCTGACCCGCGTCGCCGGCTGGCTCGACAGCGAGACCGTGCGCCAGCGCGCCTCGGCACTGATCGTGCGCTACATCCGCAAGGAATGGCCGAAGCTGGCCAGCACCGTGGACTGGGTCAAGCCCATCGACGAGATCGGCGACTCGCTCGCCGACCGCCTGGCCCGCGCCGGGCTGGACGAACTGCAGGCCATCCTCTCCCAGCCCGGCCATCCGCTGCGCCAGGACTATGCGCGCTGGCTGGGCGGTTACATGCAGCGGCTGCGCGAGGACCCGGCGCTGGCCGCGCGGGTGGACGCGCTCAAGCAGCAGGTGATCGACCATCCCGCCGTGCAGGACTATGTGCAGGGACTGTGGCAGCGCATCCAGCGCCAGCTGCGCGAGGATCTATCGCGGGAGGATTCGGCGCTGGCCGGTCACCTGGAACGCAACCTCGGCAAGCTCGGCGCCGCCATCGGCCGCGACCCGGCCCTGCGCGACGCGCTCAACCAGCACATGCTGGCAGGCGCGGAAAAACTCACCACGCGCCTGCGCAGCGGCGTGACCGCGCATATCGCACAGACGGTGAAGGGCTGGGACGAACGCAAGCTGGTCGAGCAGCTGGAACTGAGCGTGGGCCGCGACCTGCAGTACATCCGCTTCAACGGCACCCTGGTCGGCGGCCTGATCGGCCTGCTGCTGCATGCGCTGACCGGCTGGCTGCGGTTCTGAACGGAAGAGGGGGAAGCGTCATCCCCCACTCCGCCCCTCTCCAGGCGCTTACGGCACCGCCGCGGTGACGACGATCTCGATCTTCCACGCCGGGTTGGCGAGTTTGGCCTGCACGGTGGCGCGCGCCGGCGTGGCGCCTTCGGGCACCCACTTGTCCCAGGCCTGGTTCATGCCGGCGAAATCGGCCATGTCGGCCAGGAAGATCTCCGCGCGCAGGATGTGGCTCTTGTCGGTCGGCGCCAGCCGCAGCAGGTCGTCGATGGCCTGCAGCACCTGCTCGGTCTGGCCGACGATGTCGGCGCTGGTGTCTTCCGGCACCTGTCCGGCCAGATAGGCCACGCCGTGGTGGATGGTCATTTCCGACATGCGCGGACCGGTATCGAAACGCTCGATCATGGGGTTTTCCCGTGGGTGGATGTGCCGCCCATTGTGCCCGCAACCGATGGTTTCAGCCGTGACCTCGCGGCTGCCGCCACAGCCGCAGCGCCACCCGCGCCAACCATGCGACCACCAGCACGATCACCGCCTTCTGCCCCAGCCCGCGCGGCGTGTCGCGCCAGAGCACATGCAGCCACAGGCCGGCGAACGCCAGCCAGGCCCACCACCACGCAAACCGGTGGAAACCGCGCCACTGCGGGTCACGGCCGAAGCACCAGGCCTGCAGCAGCATCGCCGTGGTGACGCAGAGAAGGGCGGTCTGCGCGGCCAGCGCATGCACCAGCGGCGCGAGCAGGGGCGCACGGTCCGGCAGCCAGCTGTCGCCCACCGCCACGGTGGCCAGGCCGATGCCCGCGGCGCAGAACAGCGCCAGCGGCAGGCCGCGCCGCGCCCGTCCATGCAGACGCGCATGCAGTGCGATGGCAAGCATGGCGATGGCCGCCGCCAGCACACAGTAGGCGCTGCGCAGCCACAGCCCGTGCGCGCCATGCAGGTACAGGCTGAGCGTGGCGCGCACCCAGTCCAGGTCGGTGCGTGCGAACTGCAGCCAGATCGCCGTTGCCGCGAACAGCAGCAACGCGACCAGTGCCAGCAGGGCGGCCAGGCGCGAGGGATCCGGGAACGGCCGGTGGCGGGAAACACCCAAGGCGGGATTCTTCCAGAGAAGCAGGACGCCAGCTTATCCGCGCGCGCTGCCCGTCCGCCGGCTGAAGGCCACACGCATGCTTGCCAGCATCGTCACGCCATGCCGATAGTCTTTGCCATTCCCGCGCCTCCAGGGCGCCCTGCCGCCCACCCTGCATGACCGATCCCACCGCACCCACCGCTCCTGCAACGCCCGGCTGGCGCCGGTTCGCCGCTGTCGCCGTCACCCTGGCGATCATGGGCATGGCCCTGCATGCGCTGGCCGGCGAGTTCACCGAGCACGGCTATCGCCAGATCCGCGGCGCCATGCATGCACTGTCGTGGCCGCAGCTGGGGCTGGCGCTGCTGCTGGGCATGGCCAGCTACGGCTGCCTGATCGGCTTCGATGCGATCGGATTGCGCCGCGCCAACCGGCGCCTGCCGGCCAGCCGCGTGGCCATCACCGCCTTCCTCGCCCACGCCGCCGGGCAGACGCTGGGCTTCGCCGCGCTCACCGGCGGTGCGATCCGCGTGCGCAGCTACGGCAACGCCGGGCTCGGGCTGGCCGAGATCGGCCAGGTCGTACTGATGAGCACGCTGGGCTTCGTGTTTGGCGCCTGGGTGCTGCTGGGACTGGCGCTGTGGCTGGAGCCGGGCGCGGCGGCGCTGGCCCTGCCGCTGACCGCGCCGCTGGTGCGCCTGCTCGGCATCGCCCTGCTGCTGGGCTTCGGCGCGATGTGGCTGGCGGTGGGCCGCGGCGGCCGCAGCATCGGCTGGGGCGAACACCGCGTATGGATACCGGACCGGCGCACGGTACTGGAAGTCACCGCGCTGAGCGTGGTGGAACTGGGGCTGGCGTCGGCCGCGTTCTACGTGCTGCTGCCGGCGCAGGATGGCGTCGGCTACATCGGCTTCGTCGGGCTGTACCTGGTGGCGGTGGTGGCCGGGCTGGTCTCCACCGTGCCGGCCGGGCTGGGCGTGTTCGAGTGGAGCCTGCTCAAGCTGCTGCCGCAGCTCGCGCCGGCCGCCATCCTTGCGGCGGCGGTGGCCTACCGCGTCACCTATTACCTGGTGCCGCTGTTCCTCTCCGCCCTGCTGGCCGGGCTGGCCAGCGTCCGCCGGCCGCTGCGCAGCGGCGCCAGCACCGCCTGGAACGTGCTGCGCCCGTGGCTGCCGCAGGTCATCGCACTGGCCGTGTTCGCGGTCGGTGCGCTGCTGGTGATCGACGGCACCCTGCCGGTGCCGCGGCATCGCCCGCTGCACGCGCCGCTGCCGATCGTGGAGACCTCGCACCTGCTGGGCAGCCTGGGCGGTGTGCTGCTGTTGCTGATCGGCCAGGGCCTGCAGCGGCGCAGCCATGCGGCGTGGCTGATCGCACTGGCGCTGAGCGTGCTGCTGCCCATCCCGGCCTGGCTGCGCGGCGGCCATGCCCTGGTGGCGCTGACCCTGCCGCTGGTGGCGGTGGCGCTGTGGGCGGCGCGGCGCGAGTTCTACCGGCAGGGCGCGCTGCTCGACGAGGCCTGGTCCTGGCCCTGGCTGCGCAACGTGGCGCTGGTGCTGGTGGCCACGGTGTGGCTGCTGTTCTTCGTCTACAGCCATGTCGAGTACCAGAACGAACTGTGGTGGCAGTTCGCTACCTCCGGCAACGCGCCGCGTGCGCTGCGCGCACTGCTGCTGGTCAGCATGGTGGTGATCGTGTTCGGGCTGGCGCGGCTGCTGCACAGCACGCGCACGCCGTTGCCGGTTCCCGATGACGCACTGCTCGAACAGTTGCGGCCGCTGCTGGCGCGCGCGCACGACACCCAGGCCTGCCTGGCGATGACCGGCGACAAGGCGATCCTGCGCAGCGAGGACGGCAACGGCTTCGTGATGATGCAGCGCTATGGCGGCTCGCTGGTGTCGATGGGCGACCCGGTCGGCCCGCCGGATACGGTACGGGCGCTGATCTGGCGGTTCCGCGAGGAAGCCGACCGGCTCGGTCTGCGCCCGGTGTTCTACCAGACCGGCGACCAGCACTGGCAGACCTACCTCGACCTGGGCCTGACCCTGGTCAAGCTCGGCGAGGAAGCGATGGTGTCGCTGGCTGGCTTCAGCCTGGAAGGCAGCGCCCGCGCGGACCTGCGCCAGGCCTGGAACAAGGGCCGGCGCGTCGGCCTGGGCTTCCGCGTGGTGCCGGCCGAAGGCGTGGCCCCGCTGCTGCCGGAACTGGCCGCGATCTCCGATGCCTGGCTGGAGGAGAAGGCCGGCGACGAGAAGGGTTTCTCGCTCGGCAGCTTCGACGCCGACTACCTGTGCCGCTTCCCGGTGGCGCTGGTCGAGGCCGAAGGCCGGATCGTGGCCTTCGCCAACCTGTGGCAGGCGCCGGTCGCGCAGGAGTTGTCGGTGGACCTGATGCGGCATCGTCCCGATGCGCCCAAGGGCACGATGGATTTCCTGTTCATCGAGCTGTTCCTGTGGGGCGCGGCCAACGGCTACACGCGCTTCTCGCTGGGCATGGCGCCGCTGACCGGCCTGGCCGAACACCGCCTGGCCGGGCGCTGGAACCGCTTCGCCAACCTCGTCGCGCGCCATGGCGAGCGCTTCTACGGCTTCGGCGGCCTGCGCCGCTTCAAGTCCAAGTTCGCCCCGGAATGGCGCCCGCGCTACCTCGCTGCGCCGGGCGGCGTGCACCTGCCCGCCGCGCTGCTGGACGTGACCCGGCTCATTTCGCTGGACCCGCGCCGGCAGTCGAACTGAGCCCGCGCAGCCGCTGCAGGATCACCTGCGCCAGCCCGGCGTAGTCGCCTTCGAAGTGATGGTCGCCGGGCATGCGCACCACCTGCGCCGAACCGGCCGGCAGGTGCGGGCACAGCGCATCGTCGTCGTCCTGGCCGTAGACGCAGACAGTGCGCGCCGCTGGCAGCCGGCGCATCTCCGGCGCGATCGGCAGCCCGCGGTCGCTGCTGCCGCCCAGCCAGTTGCTGACGTGGAATTCGTAGTCGGCCTGCGTGCCCACCGACAACAGGGCGGTCATCGCCAGCATCGACGTGGTCTCGGCGGACAGCCGGTTGATCGCCGCCGGCAACACATCGGCGCCCTGGGAGAAGCCGACCAGCATCAGCTTCGGGCGCTGCCACTGCCGCGCATAGTGGCGGGCGATGCGGTCCAGGTCGGCGGCGAAACCGGCCGGCGTGCGCTCGCTCCAGAAGTAGCGCAGCGAATCCACGCCCACCACCGGAACGCCGGCCTGCGCCAGCGCGCCGGCGACGTCCTTGTCCAGCCCCGCCCAGCCGCCATCGCCGGAAACGAACACGGCGAAGGTGTCGCCGTTGCCGGCGGCAGGCACTTCCACCAGCGGCAGGCCATCGAGTTCGTGCGGCACCGGCGGCAGGCTTACCCCACGCTGCGCGCCGAGTACGCGCGCCGCCGCGACTTCGCCCGGCAGCGCGCTGCCGGAAGCGCTGCGCTGGAAGCGCCGCGCCAGCGGCACCGCCTGCAGGAAGGCATCGACCTCATGGGCCGGACAGGCTTCGCCCCTGCCTGATGCAGCCTGCAGCCATGGGAAGCCCAATGCCACCGGCACCAGCTTGCCGTCATGGGTGCCGTCGCCGCAGATCATGCGGGGATCGTGCAGGCGCGGACAGAAATCCTCGGTAAGGAGGCCGGCGAACACATCGGCATCGGCTTGCGCCGACACCGCATAGGCCAGCGCCGCCCCCGCGCCATCCCCGCCCAGGATCGGCAGGCGGTAGGTCGGCACATGCAGCCAGGCCTGCACGTAGCGCGAGAAATTTTCCACGTCGCCAGCGGAGAAACCGCAGCTGCCGCCCTCCTTCGCCAGCACCCCCGCCAGGTGGCGGGTATCGATGTCCACCACCATCGCGCCATCGCCGCGCAGCGCCTGCAGGCGCGCCTGCCGCCGCGCCGCGTCGCCCTCGCCGGCGAACCACAACACCACCCGCTGCACCGGCCCGTCGGGCAACAGCAGCGGCACCTGCTCGAAACGGCCGTGACTGACCGGTTCCAGCGCCAGCGCCGGCGCGGCCAGCAGACTCGACGCCATCACCACCAGAGCGAGCGACGCATGTGCCATGAAAGCTTCCTTGACCGGGGAGACGGCAAGCCTACGCCTGCCGAGGCGGGAATGGCGTCGAAGCCGCGGCGTCAGTCCTGCACCTCCGGATGGCGCAGCTTCCACGCCGCCAACGCCTGCCGGTAGCGCGCCAGCTCGTCGGCATACAGGTCCAGCACGCACAGCGGACAACCGCTGCCGCAGCATTCGTTGGGCCCCGGCTCTTCCGGCGGCGTGGGCCGCGGGTCCGGGTCGGGCGCGGGGATGGGGATCGGATTCATCGCTTCGGCCTGCGTGGCCGTCGTCAAAAACGGGATCGGGCAATTCTAGGCCATGGGGTCCTGCGAGGCCGCGGAGCAGTGGCGGTGGTTGCTGTTGTTGTGGCTGTTGTTGTGGTTGTGGCTGTTGTTGTGGCTGTTGCCGTTGCCGTTGCCGTGATTTTGCTTTTGCTTTTGCTTCCATGCTTTTGACTCACCCCGGCCGTAGAGCGAGCCGAGCACCGCAGCGGACCGAGGGGCGAAGAGGCGCACGTGTCTGAGCGAAGCGAGTTGTGCGCCGTCCCCTCGGTACGCGAGGAGCGCAGGGAACCGGCGGGCGCAGCCCGACGGATCGCGTCCCGGCCCGTGTTTCTTTGGGCCACGTTTCTTTGCACGAGCAAAGAAAGGTGGCTCGCTCCTGCAAAGCAGGAGTGAAAGCTTTGCTCTCAAGCTTCTGCGTTGGTCGTTGCTTCCTTCCAGAGCCAAGGCCCAAGCAACGGCAGCGTCAGAATCAAAGGCTTTCGCTCCCCTTCGGGGTGCGAGCCACCTTTCTTTGCTCGTGCAAAGAAACGTGGCCCAAAGAAAGCACGCCCTGCCTCCGCGCCCGACGCGCTACGCGCGCCGGGTCCACTCCGCCGCCGGGATTTTTCGACGAGACATCCCTGTCTCGTCGAAAAACGACGTGCATCCATGCACGTCGCCCCTGCGGGGTCTTGTCCGCCGGCTCCGTCGCTACGGAAGGGATCCCTGAAAGTCAAAAACCAAAAGCTGAATCACGGCAACAGCCAAAGCCAAAGCCAAAGCAGACCTCAAGCCGTCACCCGCCGCAGATTCTCCCGCGCCTGCGCGTCGTACCGCTCATGGAAGAACCCGCTGAAGAAAATGCGCGGCTGCGCAAGCACTCCCTTCAGGAAACGCCGGCGATTGAGCCGGAACAGGAAGCCCGGCACCTTGCCCCGGTATTCCTCGGCAATACCCCGGTCGTAGGCATCGAACACCGCCGGCGGCGCCCCAAGAATCGCCATGTCACTGTCCAGGAACAGCGCCGCATCCGCGTCCAGTTCCTCACCGCGCAGGCTGCCATGGCGCGCTGTCAATTCGATCAGCCCCGCCACCCGCTCCACGTCCACGCCGGCATCAGGCAGCCAGCGCGCGATCGCCTCGCGCGCCATCGTCGCCGAGCGCGTTTCGTTGTCGCCACGCCCGGCCTCATAGACGGCGTCGTGGTACAGCATCGCCAGCGCCACCTCGCGCGGCTGCCGCCAGCCGGGGCCGGCGGCGACATCGCGATGGTGGCGCAGCAGCGCCTGCACATGGCCGAAGTTGTGGTACGCCCGCGGCGGCTGCGCATGCGCGGCTTCGATTTCGGCCAGTTGGCCCGGCGGCAGGGGCATCGGGATCAGGTCCATGCGGCCATTCTAGGCAGGCAGGACCACAGGAGCGCACTTCAGTGCGCGATGAGGCTTTCCCGTTGAATCTCCGCACATGGATGTGCTGGCTGTTGCAGAAGGATCTGCATGCAGGCCCCGTTCGCGCACTGAAGTGCGCTCCTACAGAGGGAGAACAGGTTTCAGCCCAGCGGCCAGCGCCCTTCCAGCTGGTAGCGGGTCTGTCCGAGGTAACTGCGGATCAGCACGAACTCACGCACAAGCCAGCGCATCGGCTGCACCGGCTGCAGCGGCATGCGGCGCTTGTCGTAGAGCAGGGTCAGGTGCGGCGTGAACGCCGGATCCGGGCGACTGCCGACGGTCTGCAGGCAGCGCGCCAGTTCCTGGTGCAGGCCGTGCAGCAGGTCGGCGCCATGTTCGCTGCGCAGCACGAACGGATGCTGGCGGCCGCCGGCGAAGCTGCCGACTTCGTCGAAGCACACCTCGAACTCCGGCATCCGCACCCGCGCCGCAGCCTGCTGCACCTTCGCCAGCAGGCTCGGAGGCAGGCCTGCGTAATCGCCCAGGTGATGCAGGGTGACGTGCAGGCGTTCGCGCGCCAGCGGCCGGCCGTCCAGGTCATGCTCGCCGCGCAGCCCCTCGGCCAGCTCGGCGATGCGCCAGGCCGTGGCCGGATCGGGCATCACCGCGAAGAACAGGCGCTCGGTAGGGATGTCGCTGCCGAGACCCAGCGACAGTTGCGCCTCGGCGGAGGGAATGAACTTCGTCATGGTCGAATGGAAACGCCGGCCGGCGGGAGGACGCCGGCATGCGGCGGCCGGCCTCGTCTGGGGCGCGGATACTAGCAGACCCGGCCAAGTACCGGGCCGCCCGTTCCTGGCCGCGGCAGGACGCGTGGCGATGACGGCCAGCCTTCCGCGACGCCCACGGCACAGGGGCCGCCGGGGTCATCTACATCTTTGCAACGGCCGGTCCACACCGCCCGGGGATTCCGTGGATGGATGCGCCGCCGCGCCGGGACAGGCATACACTGGCACCGCCGCAGCAACCCCCGGGTGGTCGCCATGATCGGTTGGAATGCTTTTCTCCTGCTCGCCGCAGTCAACCTCACGCCGCCTGCCGCACCGCCGGCACCGGAACAGGTGATGGCGATCCCTCCCGAGCTGAAGCAGCAGCTGTACGAACGCGTGATCAACCCATCCAACGCCCCCGAACAGCGCCTGCAGCGGCTGGTGGACCTGGTGTTCAAACCCGATGGCCTTGGCCTGCAGTACGACACCACCGCCACGCTGACCGTGGCCGAGACATGGGAACAACACCGCGCCAATTGCCTGTCCTTCACCCTGTTGTTCGTCGCGCTGGCGCGCGAGGCCGGCCTGGAAGCGCACATCCAGGAGGTCGGCCAGGTCGTGACCTGGTACCAGGAGCAGGGCGTGATCTACAACGCCGGGCACGTCAACGTCGGCCTGCGCGTGGATGGCCGGCGCGGCACGCTGGACCTGGACCAGAACGTGCTCTACGACCGGCGCGGCCCGCAGGTGATTTCCGACCAGCGCGCCCTGGCTCATTACTACAACAATCGCGGCGCCGAGCTGATGGCCACGCATGACGAACAGGCAACAGATTACCTGCACACCGCGGTACGGATGGATGCCACGTTCGCGCCGGCCTGGAACAATCTGGGTGTCCTGGAAACCCGCCACGGCGACATCGCCAAAGCGACTGCGGCGTTCGACAACGCACTGCGGGCCGATCCGGTATTGCCGTCGGCACTGTCCAATGCCACGGCCCTGTACCGGCGGCTGGGCGATACCAAGCGGGCGGCGCAGCTCGGGGATCGCCTGCAACGCGTGCACGGTCACGACCCGTTCTACCAGTTCATGCAGGGCGTGGAGGCCGAACGTCATGGTGACTATGCACTGGCCGCACTGGACTACCGTCATGCGATACGTCTGTACGGAAACGCCCACCAGTTCCATTTCGGCCTGGCGCGGGCTTATTTCCTGATGGGCGAGAACCGCCGCGCGATGCGCGAGATGGAGCGCGCGCGCGAACTGAGCGGTTCAGACCAGGTGCGCACGGTATACCAGGCCAAGCTCGACAGCCTGTACCGGCTCAATGCGCGGCATATCCCGCATTGAAAAGCGTACGCCCCGGCCCTTCGCTCGAGGCGCGTCCTCGATGCCGGGGCCTTTCACTGTAAAGCCCCCGGCAGGTTCGCTGGACGCGGTCGGATTTTCATCGACCGAAGCCAGTCCATGAGGCTGTCAAGCATGGATCCTTCCGCCCATACAGGGGCACTGCCACGTGGGCCGCGTGCAATCAGGCCTTGCGCAGGAAACAGGTCTTCAGCACCAGGCCCTTGATCTTGTCCGAGTTGCCCTCGATGTGCTCGGCATCGTCCTCGACCAGGCGGATGTTGCGGATCACCGTGCCCTGCTTGAGCGGGATCGACGAGCCCTTGACCTTCAGGTCCTTGATGACGGTGACAGTGTCGCCGGCGGCCAGCACGTTGCCGTTGCTGTCGCGCACCACCACGGCCGATCCGGCGGCCTCACCCGGGGTCCACTCGTGGCCGCAGTCGGCGCAGATCCACAGCGCGCCGTCGGGATAGACGTTCTCGGACGAACATTGCGGGCAGGAAGAAACGGGCATGACGGCTCCATACGATGACGTGGCAAGCCGCCCATTGTAGCCGCCCGCCCCGGTTCACCGGGCACGGGCAGCCCTGCGTGCTCAGCGCGCGCCGAGGTTCACCCGCACGCTGCCCGAATGCGAGTTGATGGAGATGTCGCCATCGCCGCCGCCGATGCGCGCGTCGAGGTGGCTGCCGGGGCCGTAGCGCGGGCGTTCGACTTCGCCCACGTCCGAACGGATGCTGCCGCTGAAGCTGCTGGCTTTCAGCTGCGCGGAGGTACGCGCCGGCAGGGTCAGCGCAATCGACCCGCTCACGGTCTGCAGGCTGATGCGCCCCCCCGGCTGCAGGCCGGCACTGCGCACGCCCAGGCTGCCGGACACGGTTTCGGCGTTGAGCCGCTGCACGGCGGACAGATCCAGATCGACGCCACCGGACACCGAGTTGGCGCTCACCTCACCGCCGCTGGTGCCCGCCGCATGGATACCGCCGCTGACCGAGCGCAGCTCCAGGCGCGAGGTCCGCAGCTGCGAACGGATCGCGCCACTGACGGTATTGAGGTTGCTCTCGCCGGCCTGGCCATTGGCGGTGATGCTGCCGCTGACGGTGCTGGCCTGCAGCCGGCGCAGGTCGACGTCGGCCACGTCCAGCGAAGCGCTGACCGTGCCGGCCTGCAGCTCGCTGCCGCGCGGCACGCGCAGTTCCAGCACCGCGCCGCGGCTGTTGCGGCTGTTCTGCGGGTACACCACCTTCAGCTGCACGCGGTTGGCGCTGTTCTGCACGTCCAGGCGCTGGCCCTCGCCGAGCGTGCCGGTGAGCTGCACCTCGTTGCGGTCCCAGCCGCGCACGGTCACCGAGCCGGCGACGTTGCTGATCTCGACCCGTCCGCCGCTGGACAGCGCGTGGTGTTCGTTGACCGTGGTCTGCGCCAGGGCCGGCGCCATCGGGGCCAGCAGCGCGATGGCGGCCAGCAGGTGTCGCAAGGAAACATTCATGGGGATTCTCCTTCAGGTGGGAAGACCGGCGGTGGCAAGGCCGCGCCGGGTGAGTTCAAGGCGCAGCGCATAGGTGCGCCGCAGTTGGCCGAGCAGGAAGCCGGCATCGGGGCTCTGTGCGATCGCCGTGCGGATGCTGCCCGCGCTGGCGTCGAGTTCGTGCAGCGCGGGCGCGAGTTCGGCCGGCACGGTGTCCTGCGGAATCGCCGCGATCGCCTGCCGGTACGTATCGGCCAGCGCGTCGGCCTGCGCTTCCAGCGGCGACTCCTGCGCCACCGCTGGCCGTACCGGCCGCTCGTGCAGTCCCCACCAGCGGCCAGCCCCGAACAACGCCAACGCGGCGACGGCCGCCGCGGCCGCGATGGACAACCAGCGGCGACGGCGCGGAAGCGGCGCGGCGACGGCAACCGGCAGGCGTGGCTCTTCCTGCAGCCGCGCGGCGATGCGCTGCCAGGCCGCGGCAGGCGGCAGGCGTTCGGCCGGGAGCTGGCGCAGGCGCGCAGCCAGGTCGTCGTGATCGTGATCGTGATCGTGATCGTGAATATGTTCGTTCATGGTGTTTCTCCCAGACGCGCACGCAGCAGGCCGCGCGCGCGATGCAGCTGAGCCTTGGAACTGCCGACGGCCATCTGCAGTTCCTCGGCGATTTCCTGGTGTTTCCAGCCTTCGATGTCGTGCAGCACCAGCACCGCGCGGGCGCGCGGCGGCAGGGTTTCCAGCGCGCGCTCCAGGTCCAGCCCGGTGGCCTGGCAGCGCGTGGCCGCCGGCATCTGCGCCAGCATGTCCATGCCGCCCTCGCCGATGTCCAGCGCCTCGAACGCGGCACTGGCGCGCAGCTCCATCAGCGCCGTGTTAACCGCCATCCGGTGCAGCCAGGTGCCCAGCGCGCTCTCGAAACGGAACTGCGGCAACTTGCGCCAGGCCTGGATGAAGGTTTCCTGCAGCGCGTCCTCGGCGCGCGCCGCGCTGCCACCGCACAGCCGCCACAGCAGCGCATACAGGCGTGGCGCGTGGCGGCGGTAGATGCGCTCGTAGGCATGGCTGTCGCCGCCGGCGGCGGCACGCACCAGCGCGGCATCGTCGGCGGCCTGCGGGAAAGGAGCGGTGGCGGTCACGGTGGCGTCGAGCATATCCGTTGGATGCGGCGGCCATCGAAAAGGTTTAAAGCCGGTCGCAGGAAATTTCCGGAGGCGGCGGCTGACAGGGCCGGCCGGGTGGCCGACAATCCGCCTTCGCCCTGTTCAAGCAATCCCATGCTCCGACTCCCTGCCGCCCTGCTCGGCGCAGCCCTCGCACTGACCGGCTGCGCCAGCGCTCCCGCGACAGCGCCCACCACCGCATCGGCTCCCGCCGGACTCCCGCGCCAAGCCGCCGCGCCGCTGATCCTGGTGTCGATCGACGGCTTCCGCAACGACTACCTGGAACGTGGCCTCACCCCCACGCTGACGGCGCTGGCCCATGACGGCGTACGCGCCGAATACATGCGTCCCTCCTACCCGTCGATCACCTTCCCCAACCACTACACGCTGGTGACGGGGCTGCGCCCGGACCATCACGGCGTCATCGCCAACTTCATGACCGATCCGACGATCCCCGGTGTGCGCTTCAGCATGTTCGACCCGGCCACCGTCGGCGACGAGCGCTGGTGGGACGACGGCACACCGCTGTGGACCGCCGTGCGCGAACAGGGCGGCCGCGCCGCGGCGATGTTCTGGGTCGGCTCGGAAGCGCCGATCCACGGCGCACGCCCGGAATACTGGCGCCCGTTCGACATCAAGCTCAACTCCGAAGACCGCGTCCGCCAGGTGCTGGAGTGGCTGGTGCTTCCGGCCGCCGAGCGTCCGCATTTCATCACCCTGTATTTCGACCGGGTCGACACCATGGGCCACGACTTCGGCCCCGACTCCCCCGAACTGGATCAGGCGCTGGGTGAAGTGGACACGGCCATCGGCCACCTGCTGCAGGGCATCCAGGCGCAGGGCCTGGGGCAGCAGGTGAATCTGGTGGTGGTCTCCGACCACGGCATGACCGCCACCGGCCCGGACAGGGAATTCTTCCTCGACGATCTGGTCGACGTGAGCCGGCTGGACTTCGGCTGGACCGGCGCCTACGCCTCCTTCGACGCCCTGCCCGGTGGCGAGGCTGCCGCCCGGCAACTGCTGGGCCGGCACGAACACATGGACTGCATGACCCGCGAGCAGATCCCGGCCCGTTTCGAGTACGGCAGGCACCGTCGCGTACCGGCCTATATCTGCATCGGCGACCCCGGCTGGCAGATCACCACCCGCGCGGAACTGGAGCGCAAGCACCACCGCCTGCGTGGTGAACACGGCTATGACAACCAGCTGCCCGACATGCGCTCGCCGTTCATCGCCCATGGCCCGGCATTCCGCCAGGGTGTGGTGATTGCGCCGATCGACAACGTCGACGTCTACCCGCTGCTCGCACACGTGCTCGGCATCACGCCGGGGGTCAACGATGGCGACGCCACCCATACCGCCGCCGCGCTGCGCCCCCGATGATCGCGTGCCGCATCGCATGCGGCCCTGCAAGGAGATACCTCGATGAAGAAATACCTGCCCGAATGGATGCACGAATGGATCAGCCTGCTGGACACGGCGCTGGCCGTGGTCGTGATCCTGCTGATCGCCTGGCTGCTGCGCCTGCTCACCCGGCGCCTGCTGGCGCGGCTGGGCATGCATTACACGCTGCCGCCACAAGTGGAAACGGCCGCGCGGCGCCTGTCCAACTTCGTGATCGGCAGCGCCGCGCTGGTGGCGATCCTGGACCAGCTCGGCGTATCGCCGACCATCCTGTGGACCGCGTTCACCGGCTTCGCCGCGGTCGGCGCGGTGGCGTTCTTCGCCGCCTGGAGCGTGCTGTCCAACATCTTCTGCACCCTGCTGATCTTCACCACCCGGCCGTTCCGCCTCGGCGACCGCGTCGAACTGCTGGAGAACGGCGAGAAGCCCGGACTGAAGGGCCAGGTGATCGACATCAACCTGATCTACACCACGCTGCAGGAGATCGGCGGCCCGGCCGAGGGCACGCTGATGCAGATACCCAACAGCCTGTTCTTCCAGCGTGGCCTGCGCCGCTGGCCGGCCGGCCCAGCGCAGGCGCACGTGATCCAGGGCGACGGCTGAGCCTCCGCCGCGGGCGGCGGGATACCCCGCTGCCTGCATCCGCCGCGTACCACAGCGTTCCGCCCGCGTACGGCCGGTGCGTGCGAAAATCCCGCCCGCAGCACCGCAATGAAGCCGCCCCCCACCGGCTTTGCCTTCCGCAATGTCCCGCTCTCCCACCTCATCGTGTTCTGCCCCCGTGGCGGACGCCGCTTCGTCCGTTCCCGTCGTCCGCAGCGACCGCCAGCGCTGGCTGGGCGTGGTCGCGCTGGCGATGGCCGCCTTCGTGTTCAACACCAGCGAATTCGTGCCGGTCGGGCTGCTGAGTGACATCGGCGGCAGCTTCGGCATGCCCATCGAGCACGTCGGGCTGATGCTCACCGCCTATGCCTGGGTGGTCGCGCTGGCGTCGCTGCCCTGCATGCTGCTCACCCGCGACTTCGACCGCCGCCGCCTGCTGCTGGGCGTGTTCGCCCTGTTCGTCGCCAGCCACCTGCTGTCCACCGTCGCCTGGAACTTCGGCGTGCTGATGCTCAGCCGCATCGGCATCGCGCTGGCGCATGCGGTGTTCTGGGCGATCACCGCCTCGCTGGCGGTGCGCATCGCGCCGGCAGACAAGCGTCCGCAGGCGCTGGGCCTGCTGGCCACCGGTACCTCGGTGGCGATGGTGCTGGGCATCCCGCTGGGCCGCGTCGTCGGCGAACTGCTGGGCTGGCGCATCACCTTCCTGGCCATCGGCGGCGTCGCCCTGCTCGCCATGCTCGTGCTGGCGCGGCTGCTGCCGGCACTGCCCAGCCAGAACAGCGGTTCGGCCAGCAGCCTCCCGCTGCTGCTGCGCCGCCCGGCGCTGCTGGCGCTGTACCTGCTGGTGATGGTGGTGGTGGCGGCGCAGTTCACCGGCTACAGCTATATCGAGCCGTTCGTGCAGCAGGTCGGCGGCTTCGATGCGCATGTGACCACCTGGGTGCTGCTGCTGTTCGGCGGCATGGGCTTCTTCGGCAGCCTGTTGTTCTCGCGCTTCGGCACGCGCTGGCCGCGCGGCTTCCTGCTTGCCGCCATCGGCACTCTGGCGCTGTGCCTGCTGGGCCTGCGCCTGGCCACCGGCAGCGCATGGATGCTCTACGGACTGGCCTCGGTGTGGGGCGTGGCGATGATCTGCTTCGCGCTGTCGATGCAGTCCAAGGTGCTGCGGCTGGCGGCCGATGCCACCGACGTGGCGATGGCGCTGTTCTCGGGCATCTTCAACATCGGCATCGGTGCCGGCGCGCTGATCGGCAGCCAGGTCAGCCTGCGCCTGGGCATGGGCCATATCGGCCTGGTCGGCGGACTGGTCGCCGCCGCCGGCTGGCTGTGGTGGCTGTTCGCGATGCGGCGCTGGGCCGGCAGTTTCACGGCCGCTGGCGACAGCCGCTGAGCCTCAACGCAGCTGGCTGTCCTTGCTGCCGCGGCGGTTGTAGCCGCTGTGGGCCGATTCCTCGGCATCGAGTGCCTGCTGGCAGGCCACGCACAGGCGCACGCCGGGAATGGCCTTGCGCCGCGCCTCGGGAATCGGCGCGTCGCATTCCTCGCAGCGCTCCAGCCCCGGCCCGCTGGGCAGGCGGCTGCGGGCGCGTTTGATCGCGTCCTCGACGGTGGCGTCGATCTGATCCTGAACGGCGGTGTCGCCCGCCCAACCGGTGGCCATGGCTGGCTGCTCCGAAGTGACCGGGGTCCAGCCTAGCGCAATCGCCTGACCGCCGGGCCAATGCGCCGGCGCCCAGTCACCACACCAGGTCGTCGGGGACCACGAACTGCGCGTAGTAGGCATCGTCCTCGGCGTTGCCGGTCGAAGCCGGTGCATCGCCACTCTGTCCATGGTCGAGCACGATCAGCGTGGCATCGCGCTCGCGTACCTTCTCGGCGGCCAACCGCGGCAGCAGCTCGAAACCCTCGCCGTGGCGAGCGATCACCAGCGTGCCGGCGGCCAGCTGCCTGCGCAGCATCTCGTCCACCAGCAGGGTGCGGATCGCCTCGCCATCGCTGAAGCGGTATTCCAGCTCGCCACGGCGCGGCACTTTGCGGTCAGTGATTATCTGCCGCGCCTGCGCGCGCAGTTCCTCGGCGCGGCGCTGGGCGTTTCGTTCGGCGGCCAGCACGCGGTCGCGCTCGGCCTTCTCCACGCGCGCGCGTTCGGCGTCCAGCTGGCTTTCGCTGGGGCCGGCGGGGGCGCCCTTGGCGTGCCGCGCCTTGTTCTGCTCGCGCGCGACCTGCGCGACCTGCGATTTCTTGACCAGGCCGGCCTTGAGCAACTGCTCCTGCAGGGGGTTCGCCTTTGCCATTTCTGCACTACGTGATCGGATCGATGCTGCCATGATACCGGCCCCTCCCTGCCCGCGTCCGCCGATGCAGCCCCTGAAATACCTCGCCGGCTACCCCGGACACCTGCAGCAGCGCGCCCGCGAGCTGCTGGCGCAGGGCGCGCTGGGCGAGGCCGTGCGCCGCCGCTACCCGCAGGCGCATGCGGTGCGCAGCGACCGCCAGCTCTACGACTACGTGCAGGCGCTGAAGGAGCGCCACCTGCGCCAGTCGGTGCCACTGGGCAAGGTGCTGTACGACGGCAAGCTGCAGGTGCTCAAGCATGCGCTCGGCCTGCACACGGCCGTTTCCCGCAACCACGGCGGCAAGCTCAAGGCCAGTCGCGAGATCCGCATCGCCAGCGTGTTCCGCGATACCCCGGCAGAGTTCCTGCGGATGATCGTGGTGCACGAACTGGCGCACCTGAAAGAGGCCGAGCACAACAAGGCCTTTTACCAGCTGTGCCTGCACATGGAGCCGGACTACCACCAGCTGGAATTCGACCTGCGCCTGTACCTGACCGCGCTGGAGCACGAAGCCGGCTGACGCGGGCGTCGCTCCCCCGGCCGCGCGGCGCTACACTCGCCGCCCGCCGCACCTGTCCGCTCCCATGACCACGCCCATCCGCCTCGACAAGCGCCTCGCCGCGCAGTTGCACTGTTCCCGCGCGCAGGCCCGGCACTACATCGAGGGCGGCTGGGTCAGCGTGGACGGCGTGGTGGTGGAGGCGCCACAGACCATGGTGGCCGCTGAAACCGTCACCCTCGCCACCGGTGCCGCCAGCGAGCCGGCCGAACCGGCGACGCTGCTGCTGAACAAGCCCGTCGGCTGCGCTGCCGGGGAACTGTCCACGCTGCTGCGCGAGGACGGCCGCTTCGCCGAGGACGCTTCCGGCATCCGCCTGCTGCACCGCCACTTCCTGCGCCTGGAAGCGCCGATGCCGCTGGACGACGACGCCTGCGGCCTGGTCGTGCTTACCCAGGACTGGCGCGTGCGCCGGCACCTGCTGGAGGCCGGGTCGGCGCTGGAACAGGAATTCATGGTCGACGTGGAAGGCGAAGGCAGCCCCTGGGCGCTGCCGAAGCTGACGCACGGGCTGAGCTACCAGGGACGCGCCCTGCCCGCCTGCAAGGTCAGCTGGCAGAGCGAACAGCGCCTGCGCTTCGCGATCAAGGACGTGCGGCTGGGCCAACTGCAGCACATGTGCGCCGAGGTCGGCCTGCGCGCCACGCAGGTGCGCCGGTTGCGCATCGGCCGCATCGGCCTGAGCCGGATGCCTGACGGCCAGTGGCGTTATCTCGCCTCCGGCCAGCGTTTCTGACACGGGCAACACCCCACCGGGACATCCCGCCCGTGCCGGAACGAGCCGGCGCCTACGACAGCAGACGCAGCAGGGCGGCCGCCGCCGCGCCGGCCAGCACCACCACCAGGAACGGCAGGCGCAGCAGCAACGCCAGCGCCGCCACCGCCAGCGCGCCGATGCGCGCGTCCAGCACCACGCCCTGCCCGGCGGACACCGCGTTCATCGTGGCCAGCGACGCCAGCAGGCCGATGGTCAGGGTGCCGGCCACGCGCGTCATGCGTGGCGATTCCATCCAGTGCATCGGCACCAGGTAGCCGCAGAACTTGATCGCCCAGGCCACGACGCTGGCCAGCAGCACCCAGCTCCACTGCGTCATCGCGCGTCTCCCGTATCGTGGCCGGGCGCCACGTCCGGCTCCAGCCCTTCATCGGCCGGGCCGCGTCCGAACCAGCCCCACACCGCCGCGACCGCGGCCGCCAGCAGGATCGGCACGCCCGGCGGCGCCCAAGGCAGCGCCAGCATCGTCACCAGCGCGCACGCCACGGCGATGGCCACCGGCTCGCGCGAGCGCAGGCGCGGCCACAGCAGGCCGAGGAAGGCTGCCACCGCGGCGCCGTCCAGCCCCCAGCGGCGCGGATCGCCCAGTGCGTCGCCGAGCAGCGCGCCCAGCAGGGTGAACAGGTTCCACAGCAGGTACACACCGATGCCGGCCACCCAGAAACCGCGACGCTGTTCGACAGGTTCGTTCTGGCCGGCGGCTGTCGCCACCGATTCATCGATGGTGACCTGCGCCGACAGCAGGCGCAGCCAGCCGCGCGGCCGCAGCATCCGGTTGATCTGCGCGCCATATACCGCGTTGCGGATGCCCAGCAGCGTGGCCGCGCCGAACGCCGCCGCGCCGGTGCCGCCAGCGCCGACCACGCCGATGAAGGCGAACTGCGAGCCGCCGGTGAACATCAGCAGGCTCAGCGCCACGGTCTGGCCGACGCTGAACCCGGAGGCCACCGCCAGCGCGCCGAAGGAAACGCCGTACAGGCCGGTGGCCAGCGCGATGGACAGGCCGATGCGGACCGCCGGGGTGAAGCGCGCGGCCATCGCCATCAGCCGCGCCCGCGCGCCTGTTCGGCGGCGGCGACGAACACCACGTCGGTGGAGGAGTTGAGCGCGGTCTCGGCCGAGTCCTGCACCACGCCGACGATGAAGCCCACCGCCACCACCTGCATCGCCACGTCGTTGGAAATGCCGAACAGGCCACAGGCCAGCGGGATCAGCAGCAGCGAGCCCCCCGGAACGCCGGAGGCGCCGCAGGCGCCGATCGCCGCCAGCACGCTCAGCAGCAGCGCGGTGGGCAGGTCCACCGCGATGCCCAGTGTGTTGACCGCGGCCAGGGTCAGCACCGAGATGGTGATCGCCGCGCCAGCCATATTGATGGTCGCGCCCAGCGGAATCGCCACCGAATAGGTTTCCTCATGCAGGCCCAGCTTGCGGCACAGCTCCATGTTGACCGGGATGTTGGCCGCCGAGGAACGGGTGAAGAACGCGGTGATGCCGCTCTCGCGCAGGCAGCGCAGCACCAGCGGATACGGGTTGCGGCGGGTCACCACCGCCACGATCAGCGGGTTGCCGACGAAGGCCATGAACAGCATCGCCCCGACCAGCACGCACAGCACGTGCAGGTAGTTCTTCAGCGCGCCCAGCCCGGATTCGGCCAGCAGCGAGGCGACGATGCCGAACACGCCCAGCGGCGCCAGCCGGATCACCATGCGCACGATCCAGGTGATGGCAGCGGACAGGTCGCCGACCAGCGCGCGCGTACCGTCGCCGGCCTGGCGCAGCGCCAGGCCCAGGCCGACGGCCCAGGCCAGCAGGCCGATATAGTTGGCGTGGGTCAACGCGTTCACCGGGTTGTCGACGACCTGCATCAGCAGCGTCCGCAGCACTTCGCCGATGCCTCCCGGCGCGCTCAGGCCGGCCTCGGTCGGCGCCTTGAGGATCAGGGTGCTGGGAAACAGGTAACTGGCCAGCACGCCGACCAGCGCGGCGGCGAGCGTGCCGATCACGTACAGCAGCAGGATCGCGCGGATGTGCGTCTTCTGCCCCTGCCGGTGGTTGGCGATGGAGGCCGTCACCAGGACCAGCACCAGCACCGGGGCCACCGCCTTCAGCGCCGACACGAAGACAGTGCCGAGCAGGCCGACCGCGCGCGCCCCCGGCGGCCACGCCAGCGCCAGCACGATGCCGGCGAGCAGGCCGATGATGATCTGGACCACCAGACTGGGGGCACGGAAGGAGGTGGAACCGTTGGTCATCTGCGGACTCGGGCAGGGCAAAGCGCGATTTTCGCCCAGACGGCACCGCGTCCACATCCCCGGAACGTCATGCCGACGCCGCCGGCATCACCGGATCGCCGCTAGGATGCGCGCATGGAACCGCCCCGCTCCCGCGCCAGGCGCCTGCTGCGCCTGTGCGGCCGCCTCCTCGCCGTGCTCCTGCTGCTGGTCGCCAGCGGCCTGCTGCTGGGCGACCGGCTCACGCCGCGCGCCGTCGGCACGCCCTCCACCGCGCTGCCGCCGCGTGCCGGGCAGACCCCGCTGGACCGCGCGCTCGAACCCCAGCTCGCCGCGCATCCGGGCATGAGCGGCGCGGCCTACCTGGTCGACGGCCTGGAGGCTTTCGCCGCGCGCTCGGTCGTCACCCGCCAGGCCGGCCGCAGCCTCGACCTGCAGTACTACATGTGGCACGACGACATGGTCGGCCACCTGCTGGTGCGCGACGTGTACGCGGCGGCCGAGCGCGGCGTGCGCGTGCGCCTGCTGCTGGACGACATGAACGCCTCCGGGCAGGACGCGCAGCTGCTGGCGCTGGACGCGCATCGCAACATCGAAGTGCGCCTGTACAACCCGTTCCGCAACCGCCAGGGTCCGTGGCGGCTGGTGGAGATGGTGCAACGGGTCTTCAGCATCAACCACCGCATGCACAACAAGGCCTGGATCGCCGACGGCCGCGTGGCCATCGTCGGCGGCCGCAACATCGGCGCCGAGTATTTCGATGCGCGCCCGGACGTCAATTTCCGCGACCTGGACCTGCTGCTGGCCGGCCCGGCCGCCGGCCAGGCCAGCGCCATCTTCGACGCGTTCTGGAACAGCACCGCCGCCGTGCCCATCGCCGCCCTGGCACCGGCATCGCCGCGCCAGCTCGACCAGTTGATCTCCCGCGCCGGTCTCGACGCGCGCCAGGCCCAGGCGCGCCCCTACCTGCAACGGCTGCGCGAACGGCTTGGCGGCGGCTATGTCGGCAGTCGCCTGCCACTGCACTGGAGCGAACGCATCCAGGTGTATTCCGACCCGCCGCTCAAGCACCGCGACAACGACCGGACCGACTGGCTGGTCACGCGGCTGGCGGACGAACTGGGCCAGGCGCGGCACAAAACCCTGCTGATCTCGCCGTATTTCGTCCCCGGCCGCGCCGGCACCGAGCAACTGCTGCGGCAGGTGGCCGACGGCGTGCAGGTCGGCATCGTCACCAACTCGCTGGCGGCCAACGACGTGGCCGCGGTGCACAGCGGCTACATGCACTACCGGCTGCCGCTGCTGCGCGGCGGCGCCCGGCTGTACGAACTCAAGTCGCGCGGCAGCGGCGGCAGGAGCTCGGCCTTCGGCAGCAGCGGCGCCAGCCTGCATACCAAGGCCATCGTGGTGGACGACCGGCGCGGCTTCGTCGGCTCGTTCAACATCGACCCACGCTCGGCCTACCTCAACACCGAGATGGGCGTGCTGTTCGACGATCCCTTACTGGCCGCGCAGCTGCGCGCGGAATACCTGCGCCTGTCCGGCCCCGAGCTGAGCTATTACCTCTACCTGGACCGCGACGGCGGGCTGCGCTGGCTGGACCGCGCGCGGACGCCGCCAACCAGCCATGTGGCCGAACCGGACACCACCTGGCTGCAGCGCGCCACCGCGCGCGCCATCAGCTGGCTGCCGCTCGAATCGCAACTGTAGGCGGTTGCCCGGCGCCGGAAGGCTGCCGACTCAAGGGTCGCGCGGATCGTCCGGGCTGACCCGCTTCCACAGCCAGCCGCCGACATGGCCGGGAACGCAGGCGGACAACTGCTCCAGCGCCTGCGCTTCCTCCAGCAATCCTTCCCGGCACAGCATCGACAGCGCCGCGGCCAGTTCGCCGATCTCCAGCGAGCGCGCCAGCGAGGACGGCGGTGCGCCCTGCCCACCCGCTTCCAGTGCCGCGGCGACATCCCCCGCCAGTTGCCATTCGCGGGCGATCCGCGCCGCCAGCGGCGGCGTGCAGCGCTCCAGCAGCGACAGCAGCAGCTCCGGCGACGGCGCCAGCGTCTGCCGGCGCGAATACGCGTCGGCGGTGGCGCGCACCACCATGACCATGGCCAGCCCGCGCAGCAGGCCGGCCAACTGCGCGGAGAAGCCGTCCTCGCGCTCCACGCCGCGCGCGTGATCGGCCGCGGCCAGCGACATGCGCAGGGTGTAGTCCCAGATCCGCTGCGAGAACCGACCACCGTCGCCATCGGGCGGATTCATCACCGGCTGCACCAGCGCGGCGGAGATGATCTGGCGGATGCCTTCGTTGCCGACCAGGGTCACCGCGCGCTCGATGCTGCGCACCTGCTGTTGCTGGAAGCGGTACAGCGCGCTGTTGGCGATGCGCAGCAGGTTCACCGTCAGCAGCGGGTCGCTGCCGATGATGCGGCCGATGGAACGCGCCGACGCGGTGCTGTCGTTGACGCTCTGGATCAGTTGCGGCAGCAGGTGCGGGCGCCGCGGAATATAGCGCTGCGACAGGTCGGTGCGCTCCAGCGCCGCCATCACGGCGTCGGCGACCTGGCGATGTTCGGGCGCGTCGGGCACACCCGCCCCGGTGTCTTCAACGCCCAGCGCTGCGCGCAGGAAGCGCTGGCGCATCTCCGGCAGCAGCGCCGCGTCCAGCGCCGGCGCGGCGGCCGGATCGGTATCGGGAGCTTCGGGAATGAAAGCCCAGCCCTCGGCCGGGCGCCGCCGCCCGAACCACCAGGCCGCGCCCGCGCCGGCCAGCAGCGCTGCCGCGACCGCGGAGAGGATCACCGGTTCCACCGCAAGCGCCTCCCGTACGCAGGATGTGCCGGCCGCATGCCGCGCCCCGTCACCTGTCGGCTTTTTCCAGACGGATGCCGAGCGGACCGCCCAGCGAACCGTCCTGGTTGATGGTGAAATTCAGCGACGCGCCCTTCTGCGGCAGCGCCACCTTCAAGGTATCGCCCTCGCGTACATAGGTGGTTTCCTGCGAGATGCCCATCGCCTCGATGGTGACCTTGCCGCCGGAGGTGAAGCTGTACCGGGTGACCCCCATCGCATCGGCATAGACGCCCTTGATGCCCTGGCTGCAGGCCGACAGCAGGCACAGCGCGGCGATGACGGACAGGTACTTCTTCATTGTTCCCCCGGAGGTGATGGATCGGCGCCCCATGGCCGCCGCAAGCGGATTGATTCTGCCACAGGCCGGCGGCGACCAAGCGCCGCCGGTCTTCAGCCGTTTTTCCCCACGTGCGCGATGCCGGTGGCGTCGGCCAGCGGCAGGGGCGCACGCACGAAGCGCGGCGACAACAGCAGCGCATAGACCAGCCCGGCGCCCAGCGCCAGCCCGGCACCGCTGGCGAACGCCGTCGCCAGGCCGAAGCGGGCGGCGACCAGGCCGGCCAGCACCATGCCGGCGCCGATGCCCACGTCCAGCGCGCAGAAATAGGTAGCCACCGCGGTGCCGCGCTGCGCGTGGCTGCCGAGGTTGACCATCATCGTCTGGTAGGCCGGGTACACCACGCCGAAACCGAAGCCGGCCAGCAGGCCGGACAGGTAGTACGTCGCCGGTGCGTCCGCCCATGCCATCAGGCCCAGCCCGGCGACGATCGCCAGGCTGCCGCCGTTGGTCGCCAGCACCACCCGGCCACCATCGACCAGGCGCCCGGAGAACGCGCGCGAGACCATCATGCCCACCGCCATCAGGGTGAAGAAGATGCCGGTATTGCCCGCGCCCAGCTGCTTGCCGTGGATCGCGGCGAAGGCCAGCAGCATGCCGTAGCCCAGGCCGATCACCGCCAGGTTCAGCGCCAGCGGAATGCCGCGCACCAGCAGGAAGCGGTCCAGCGACAGCACCGTGGCCGCGCCGTCGCGCCGCTTGCGCGGCGCGCGTACCAGCGACGCCACCAGCAGGCCGGCCACGCCGGCGACTATTGCCGCCTCGAAGATCGCCTGGAACGGGTAACGGTCCATCAGCCACAGGCCCGCCATCGGCCCCAGCGCCATGGCCAGGCTGCTCATCAGCCCGAAGAAACCGATGCCCTCGCCGCGGCGCACCGAAGGGATGATGTCGATGGCCTGGGTATTGGCCGCGGTGCTCATCACCGCGAAGGTCACACCGATGCCCAGCCGCACCAGCACGAAGACCAGCACGGTGTGCGCCAGCAGGTAGCCGGAGGTGAACAGCACGTAGGCCGCCAGCGCCACCAGGTAGGCATGCTTGGCGTTGAAGCGATCGACGATGAAACCCGAGAACGGCCGCACCAGCAGCGCCGCGATCACGTAGCTGGACAGGACCAGCCCCACCGTGGCCTCGCCGATCCGCAGTTGCTCCACCAGGTGGAACGGCAGGGTCGGCATCAGCACATAGAACGACATGCCCATCAGGAAGTTGGCGATGCAGGCCAACAGGAACCCCGATGTCCACAGCGTGGGCCGGGACTGGCTCATGCGCGGGCCGCCCGTGCCGGTGCCGGCACGCCGGTGTGCATGCCGATGGCCCGCGCCGGCGCCATCAGCCGACGCCGCGCAGCGCCAGGGTCAGCGCCAGTACGCTCAGGATCACCGCGATGGTGCCGTCGAGCACGCGCCAGGTGCCCGGCTTGTTGAACAGCGGCGCCAGCAGGCGCGCACCCAGGCCCTGCGCGGTCAGCCACATCGCGCTGGCGGTGACCACGCCGGCGGCGAAGGCCATGCGCGCATCGCCGAAGTTGTCGGCGATCGAGCCGATCACCACCATGTCCAGCCAGAAATGCGGGTTGATCACCGAGAAGCCGGCCGCGGCCAGCATCGCTGCGCGGCGCGAGGATCCGGCGCTGTCATCCATCTGCATGCCGCCACCGCCGGCCACGGCCCGACGCGCCGACTGCAGCGCGTACCAGACCAGGAAGGCGACGCCGCCCCACAGCAGCACGGTGGTCAGCCACGGCAGCTGGTTGGTGAGGGTGCGCAGGCCGGCGACGCTGGCGAAGATGAACGCCGCGTCGATGGCGAAGCAGGTGGCGATCACTGGGATCACGTGCTGACGCAGGATGCCCTGGCGCAGGATGAAGGCGCTCTGCGCGCCGACCACGGCGAAAAGACCGATGCCGGTACCGGCACCGCTGAGCCAGGCGCTGCTGGTGGCCTGGGCGGTTACGACGGAAAACATGGGGGACTGCCTGTCTACGGATGGGGGAGGACGGCACCGGGGGTGCGTCGATGCAGGCGATTGTCGCAGTGCAGCATCAAAAAGTAGAGCTAAACTTCTTAAACCATCTTTAGCAGAACTTAATAATGCGCATCGACCACGCCCAGCTCCGCGCCCTGGCAGCGGTGATCCGCGAAGGCAGCTTCGAACGCGCCGCGCTTGCGTTGAACGTCACCGCCTCGGCGGTGTCGCAGCGGATCAAGGCGCTGGAGGAACGCGTCGGCAAGCTGCTGGTCAAGCGCACCACGCCTACCGAGGCCACCGCCGAGGGCCAGGTGCTGGTGCGCCTGGCCGAGCAGACCGCGCTGTTGGAACGCGATGCCTTCGAGCGCATCGGCCTGTCCGACGCCGACCTGCCGCGGGCCAGCATCGCGGTGGCGGTGAACCACGACAGCATGGAAACCTGGTTTCCGGAGGCGGCGCTGGCCTTCGCCAGGGTCGGCAGCACCACCCTGGACCTGCACACAGAGGACCAGGACCACACCGCCGCGCTGCTGCGCCAGGGCGCGGTGCTGGGCGCGGTCACCACCCTGTCCGAACCGGTGCAGGGCTGCCAGATCCACGCGCTGGGCAGCATGCGCTACGCGGCCACCTGCACCCCGGAATTCCACGCGCGCCATTTCGCCAAGGGCGTCACCGCGCAGGCGCTGGCCCAGGCGCCGGTGCTGGTGTTCAACCGCAAGGACGACCTGCAGGCGCGCTATGCGCAGCGCCTGACCGGCTCGCAGCAGTCGCTGCACGCGCCGACCTGGTGGATTCCCTCCACCCGTGCCTTCGTCCACGCCAACCTCGGTGGCCTGGGCTGGACCATGAATCCCCTGCCGCTGGTGCGCCGCCACCTGGACAGCGGGCGCCTGGTCTACGTCAAGGCGCGCGCCTGGGAGGACATCCCGCTGTACTGGCAGCACTGGAAGGGCGAAGTCGCCTCGATGGCGCTGCTCACCCGCGCCGTCCTGCAGGCCTCCTCGACCCTGATCCGCAGGCGCCGCTGAGCGGCGCACGGGAGAGCGGTCGAACCCGTATCAATCAAAATACAGCGCCAACCCGATGCCGCCCTGCCAGTCGACGGTTTCCTCGTCCAGGCCGCGCAGGAAGGAGGCATCGAGCTGCAGCCGCGGCGTCGCCATCCAGGTCAGGCCCGCGCCGGCAGCGCGCATGTGCTGCTCGTCCTCGCCGTATCCGGCCTCGACGTAGGCCGCCACATTCCCGCCCAGCGCGAAACCGTAGCTGGGCGAAAACAGCCAGCCGCCGCCGTCGCCGTCCCATTGCCGATCGACATACAGCGCCAGGCTGGTATCGGCCGGCAGGGCCCAGGCCAGGGTGACGCCCGCATCGCGGGTATGCCCGTCGCCGCCCAACGGGGCGCGTCCCCAGGGCAGCGTGGTGCCGAGCTTGAAGGCGACCGTCAGCGTGTCGCTGGCCAGCGCCGGTGCCCACTTCAGGGCGATGCTGCCGTCTCCGCCGCCTTGCGCATGCTCGCGCAGGCCGGCGCCACGCAGGCGCTGGCCGCCCCAGGTGTCCGCCCCCAGCTGCAGTTCCAGCGTGTGGCCCACGCCCAGCCGCAGCAGGGTATCGGCCGTCCAGGTGGTGGCGGTCACGCCATCGCGGCGGTCGCGGCTGCCATCGGGCAGCCCCTGTTCCCAGGCGAATACGCCCTCGCCTACCGTGCTGGCGGAAAAGCCGATGCCGGGCCGGTCGTAGGCCGGTGCCTGCGCCGCCTGTGCACCGCAGGCCAGCATCGCCATCGACAGCCCGGCCAGTATCCTGTTCATGCGCACCGCTCCGCCCCTTGGTCGAAGCAGTGTACGCAGGACGTTGCGGGTCAGCGCTGCGCCAGCGCGTATTCCAGACCACCGCGCACCGCCGCCACCTGCGCATCGTCGCACTGCCCGGGCGTGGCGCGCGGGCTGTCCGGATAGACCTCGGTGGTGGTGGTGTAGCGCGCGCCGGTGATGCTGGCGCACAGGCCCAGCGCCTTGAGCGGATATTCGATGACGCCGTGCGCCACCACCGGCGAGCCGATGATCCGCCCCTGCGCGTCCGGCGGCGCGATGTGGGTGACCCTGGCCACCGCGGCGATCACCGCCTGCTGGAATTCCGGCTGCGGATTGAGCGAATCGGCGCAGAGATAGAAGCCGTCGGGAACCCCGTCCGGCTCGAACGGCTTGCCATCGCGCGCGGCCAGCGCCGGCCGGAACTCTTCCTCGTCGCTGTCGGTGGTTTCGTGCAGGTCGATATGCATCAGGAAGCGCCCGGCCAGCGGCTGCACCAGTGCCATCAGCGCCGCCGATTCCGGGGCCGGGCTGTCGGCGGTGAAGTTGCGGTTCGGGTCCAGCGCCAGCGCGTTCCAGCGCTGGATGCGCTCGTAGCCCCACGGACTCACGCAGGGCGCGACCAGCAGGTTGCAGCGTCCGGCGTAGTCGGCTGCGTGCCGGTCGACGAACTGCAGCGCGCCCTGCACGCCGCTGGTCTCGTAGCCATGCACGCCGCCGGTCACCAGTGCGACCGGCAGGGCGTCGTCCCAGTTGCGGCTGCGGATCGCCAGCAGCGGGTACTGGCCGGAGGGGTAGTCCAGTTGCCCGTATTGCGCCACGTCGAAGCGGTCGCGCAGGGCGTCGATCCTGGCCAGCACTTCGTCGGCATGGCTGCGCTGCACCGCCTGCCGCGCCAGCCATTGCGCCCGTTCCTGCGCCCCCCAGGCCTGGCCGGGGGTTCCAATGGGATAGAAGGCGGTGGTCATGGCGGTTCCTCGTGGGTGCGGACAGGCGCGCACTCTAGCAAGCCGCCGCCCGGCGCAGTGCAGGCCGGAGGCCGCCGCCTCCGGTCAGCGGGCCTGCTCCAGCCGCGTGGCGATGTCCTCGTCCTTCTGCTGCCACAGGCCGTTCATCCATTGCTGGAAGCGCGCGCGGAAGGCGCGGTCGCCCTGGTAGTCGCCGCCGGCCAGTTCGGCCGGGATCGGCCGCTGCCGCACCAGCACCCGCACTTCCGGGACGCGGTTGGCCATCAGGTCCAGCATCGACGGGATGCCGCCGGGATAGACGACGGTCACGTCCAGCAGCGCGTGCAGGCCCTGCCCCATCGCATCCAGCACGAAGGCCACGCCGCCGGACTTGGGCTTGAGCAGGTGGCGGAACGGCGAGGCCTGGGCATCGTGCTTGGCGCGGGTGAAGCGGGTGCCCTCGACGAAGTTCATCACCGCCACCGGGATGTCGCGGAACCTGGCGCAGGCGCGCCGCGTCGCCTCCATGTCGCGCCGGCCCAGTTCCGGGTTGCGGGCGATCTGCTTGCGGCTGTAGCGGCCCATGAACGGGAAATCCAGCGCCCACCACGCCAGCCCCAGCACCGGCACCCAGAACAGCGAGCGCTTGAGGAAGAAGCGCAGCAACGGGATGCGCCGGTTGAACACCTTCTGCAGCACCAGGATGTCCACCCAGCTCTGGTGGTTGGCCAGCACCAGGTAATGCCCATCGCGCTCCAGCGCGGCCGGGACCTCGACCTGGAAGCGGGTGCGGGTGAAGCGATCCATCATTGCGCTGTTCACGCCGATCCAGCTCTCGGCCAGCCCGGTCAGCAGGGGATTGCAGGCGCGCCGCACGGTGGCCAGCGGCAGCACCGCCTTGAACAGCGCCACCGCGAACAGCGGCAGGCAGTGCAGCAGGGTGTTGAACGCGATCAGCAGCAGGATCGGGACGATGCGGAACCATTTCATGGGGGAATATCTCGCGAAGTGCGGGCCGGCGCCGCCATCGAAAAGCGGCACAGGGTAACAAACGCCACCGGCGACGGCGGCCGATGCGCTCGCCCTCTTCCGCTGGGCCCCCATGGCGGCGTAATAATTCTCCCTCGCCCCCCGCCTTGCCGTCCCCCGCATGCCATCGACGCTGCCGCCCCTGGGCGAGATCCTCGACCTGTTGCCCGATGTCGTGTGCGTGGTCGATCCGGAAGGCCGCTACCTTGCGGTCAACGCCGCTTTCGAACAGCTCATCGGCTACCGCCCGGGCGACGTCCTGGGCCGGCGCATGATCGAGCTGGTCCACCCCGAGGACCATGGCATCACCGCGCAGGCGGTGCAGCGGGTCATGGAAGGCCGGCCGCTGCCGAACTTCCGCAACCGCTACGTGCACCGCGACGGCCGGATCGTGGACATGCAGTGGTCGGCCAAGTGGCTGCCCGAGTATGGCGTGCGCATCGCCGTCGGCCACCCGATCACCGAGCTGCGCGACCTCGAGCGCCGCCTGGAATTCATGGCCGGGCACGACCCGCTCACCAGCCTGCCCAACCGCTACCGGCTGCGCGAGGAACTGGAACGGACCCTGGGCGATGGCACGCAGCCGCTGGCCGTGCTGTACCTGGATCTGGACGGCTTCAAGGCCATCAACGACCACCACGGCCATGCGCAGGGCGACCGCCTGCTGTGCGAGACCGCCGACCGGCTGCGCCGGGCGCTGCGCCATGGCGACTTCATCGCCCGCGTCGGCGGCGACGAGTTCGTGGTGTTGCTGCCGGGATGCGCCGGCCATGCCGATGCACGCGCGGTGGCCGACATGCTGCAGGCCGGGCTGGACGCCGGCCAGGCGCCGTCGCCGTTTTCCCGCATCGGCGTCAGCATCGGCGTGGCCTGCTGCCCGGCCGACGGCAGCGACGCCGAGACCCTGCTGCGCCATGCCGATGCCGACATGTACGCGGTCAAGCACCGTCGCCACCGGGTGCCGGTGTTCTGAGGGCCGGGGCCGGCGCGGGCCTCTGTTACCCTATCGCGATGAACCAACCCGCTGACCCTTCGGCCACCGCTCCTGTTTTCACGCCGATGGCGCAACGCTTCCGCGGCTTCCTGCCGGTGGTGGTGGACGTGGAGACCGGCGGATTCGACTGGAACCGGCACGCGCTGCTGGAAATCGCCGTCATCCCCCTGGACATGGACGAGAACGGCCTGCTGCTGCCCGGCCAGACCAGCTGCGCGCACGTGGTGCCGGCCGAAGGCACCGATATCGACCCCAAGTCGCTGGAAATCACCGGCATCGTGCTGGACCACCCGTTCCGGCTGGCCAAGCCCGAGCGCGAGGCGCTGGAGCACGTGTTCGCGCCGGTGCGCGCGGCGCTGAAGAAATACAACTGCCAGCGCGCGATCCTGGTCGGCCACAACGCCCATTTCGACCTGAACTTCCTCAACGCCGCGGTCGCGCGCAGCGGCCACAAGCGCAACCCGTTCCATCCCTTCAGCGTGTTCGACACGGTGACCCTGGCCGGCGTGGCCTATGGCCAGACCGTGCTGGCACGGGCGGTGCAGGCCGCCGGATTCGAGTGGGACGCCAACCAGGCGCACAGCGCAGTGTACGACACCGAACAGACCGCACGCCTGTTCTGCCAGATCGTCAACGGCTGGCCGCGGTTGTAGGAGCGCACTTCAGTGCGCGATGGGGCTTTCCCGGGAAAGCTCTTCGCGCACTGAAGTGCGCTCCTGCCCCCTACCCCAGGCAGATCCGGTCGCGGCCGTCGCTCTTGGCCTGGTAGAGCGCCCGGTCGGCGCGCTGGAACAGCAGCAGCGGCGTGCGGTCGCCGGCACCGAGCTGCACCAGCCCGGCGCTGAACGTCACCCGCAGGCCCTCGACACCAGCCCAGTTGCGCTGCGCATGGAACAGGCCCTGCAGGCGCGCGCATACCAGCTGCGCCTCGTCCAGTGCGGTGTCGTTGAGCAGCAGCGCGAACTCCTCGCCGCCCAACCGCGCCGGCAGGTCCGAGTCGCGGCAACTGGCGGCCAGCAGCCGCCCCACCTCGCACAGCGCCTGGTCGCCGACGCTGTGCGACCAGGTGTCGTTGACGGTCTTGAAGTGGTCGATGTCCAGCACCAGCAGGCTCAACGGATGGCCGTTGCGCTGGGACCGGGCGAAATCGCGCGCCAGGCCTTCGTCGAAGGCGCGGCGGTTGGGCAGGCCGGTCAGCGGGTCCTCGTGCGCCTGCCGCTCGAACGCCTCGGCCTGCTGGCGCAGGCGTTCGGCCAGTTCGGTCTTCTCCTGGTTGGCGGCCAGCAGGCGTTCGGCCTGCAGTTGCAGGTCCGCGGTGCGCTCGGCAACCTGGTGCGCCAGGCGGATGTTGCTGGTCTTGTAGCGGTGGATCAGGTAGCGGTACAGCGCCACCAGCGCCAGCAGCAGCACGATGCCGGCCACCGCCTGCACGCTGCGCCGCTGCCACAGCAGCGGCTCGACGGTGAACGCCCAGGCCGCTTCGCTCTCGCTCCAGCGCCCGCCCGGATGCATCGCCGACACATGCAGGGTGTAGTCGCCCGGCGGCAGGCCGATGAACTCGACGCTGCGCTGGTTGCCGCGTTCGATCCAGCCGCGGTCCAGCCCTTCCAGGCGGGTGCGGTAGCGGATCCGGTCGGACATGAGGTAGCTCAGGCCGACATAGCCCACCGTCACCCGCTGCCCTCCCGGGACGCGCACGACGCCCTGCGGCTGCCAATGCAGCGGCACACCGTCCAGCTGCACGCTTTCCACCACCACCGGCGGCGGCCGCCGCTCGCGGAAATGCTGCAACCGCGCCGGATCGACCATGCTCAGGCCGCCAGCGGTTGCGACCCAGTAGGTACCGTCGCCACGCAGCGTCGCCGAAGGCCCGGTGCTGCCGTTGGCCTGCGCGTTGTACATGCCGTCGATCTCGTTGTAGCGCTCGACCTCGATCCGTGCGCTGCGGCCGTCGGCCACGTCGTCCAGCGCCGCCATGGTGGTGCGCAGCACGCCCCGGTTGCTGCTGATCCAGACGTTGCCCAGATGGTCGGGCACCATCTCGAACACGGTATCCACCGGCATGCCCTGTTCCAGCCCCACCCGCGCCAGCTGGCCGTCGCGGTAACGGTAGAGGCCGCGGTCGGAGGTGATCCACATCGCATCGCCCACCGGGGTGAAGCCGAAAATGCTGCGGCCACCGCCCAGCCCATCCACGTCCAGCCGCTGCACCGTGTTTCCGCGCAATATGCGGATGCCTTCGATGGTGCCGACCCACAGGCCGTCGTCGCTGGCCCGCAGGGCGGTGACCAGTCCGCCCGGCATGCCCTCCACCGTGGGCATGCGCACGCCGTCATCGGCGATATGCACCACGCCACGCTGGGTGCCGGCCCAGATGCCCTTGCCGTGCACGTCGGCGGACATCACCCGCACATTGCCTGCCGCCAGGCCTTCGGCCGTACCGTAGTGGCGGCTGCGGCCATCGCGGTCGATGCGGTAGATGCCGTCGCCGAAGGTGCCTGCCCACACCGCGCCGTCGCGGCTCTGGGTCAGGCTCAACAGCGACGGTGCCCTGCCGACGCTGTTGCGCAACGGCACCGGCACGATGCGGCCGTCGCGCTCCATCCGGTCCAGGCCTGCGGCGCTGCCTACCCACAGGCGTTGCTGGTCGTCCTCCAATACCGCACGCACATAGTTCCCGCTCAGGCCATCGCGGGTGGTATAGCTGCTGAACAGGGTTTCGCGCAGCCGGTACAGGCCGCCGTTGCCCCCCACCCAGATGCTGCCTTCGGCGTCCTCGAACAGGCTCGCGATGCGCCCGCTCGGCACCTGCCGGCTTTCCGGCAGGCGCTCCACCCCGCGGCTGCCGATGCGGAACAACCCCTGGTTCTCCGTACCCAGCCACAGCTCGCCGTGGCGGTCCTGGAGCATCGCAGTGGCATGGGAAATACCCGGCAGCGCGCGTACCAGACGCGCGTCGTCGCCATGCATGCGGTACAGCGCGCCGTCGGCCACGATCCACAATGCGCCGTCCGGTGCGCGATAAGGCCAGGCCGCGCCCGGCGGCAGCCCCAGGCCGGCCGGCGCGTCGCGAAGCACGCCGTCGTCGCCGCGCAGCTTCAGCCCATCCATCGTGCCCACCCAGACCCGGTCCCTGTCATCGACAGCCATCCAGTTGGACAAGGTCATGTTCACCGGCGCGCCCGGCGGCGGCGGTTCGTAGACGATGCTCCCTTCCGGCGACAGATAGCCCAGCCCCCGGCCCTCGTAGAGCAGCCACAGCCGGCCCTTGCCGTCCTTCTGCATGGCCTGGATCAGCACTTTCGGCGCCGGCGGTTGCTGCGGCCATTGCCGCCAGCGTCCGTCGAGCGTGCGCCGCAGGACATTGCCGCGCGAATCGGTCACCCACAGCGCGCCATCGCGATCCACGTACAGCGCGCCTATGCCGTTGTCGAGCAGGCCCGGCGTCGTGCTGCGGTCGTAGAGGTCGAAATCCAGCCCGTTGTAGCGCGCCACGCCTTCCCAGGTGGCGAACCACAGGTGGCCTTCCGGGGTCTGCGCGATGCCGCGCAGCGAGTTGTGCGGCAGGCCGTTGCGCGAGGTCCACATGTCGACCGCGTAATCGCGCAGCGGCGGTGTGCGTTCCGCCGCGGCCACCTCGCCGGCCAGGACCAGCAGGCACGTCCACAGCAGCAGGACATGGCAGATCCATTGTCCGGGACGAGGCTTGCAGCGGCGCGATGTGCGGCGGCGATGATCCAATGGCATGGCCGGGCGGTCGGTGCGTTCGGACTGCTGCGGCAATGTCATGTGCACGAACAGGGGGAGAGTTCGTACATGGTAGGGGGATTGCCGGCCCCGCGCAGCCCCGGGCCGGGGCCGGGGCCGTCGTTCAACCGCGATGGCCGGCCATTTCGACCCGGTTGCGGCCGCCATTCTTGGCGCGGTAGAGCGCCACGTCGGCCGCTTCCATCAGCGCCTCCAGGGACGGATCGGCGCCGGCCTCCGCCACGCCGATGCTGACCGTGACCGGCAGCCCGCGCGCGACATCGGACAGGTCCGATCGCACCACCGCCTCGCGCATGCGCTCGCACAACCCCAGAGCGGCGTCCGAAGCCAGACCCGGCAGCAGCAGCACGAACTCCTCCCCGCCCACCCGGGCGAGGAAATCGTCGGACCGGCATACCGTTCCCGCCACCTGCGCGAACCGGCGCAGCACCGCGTCGCCGACCGCGTGGGAGCGGTCGTCGTTGATCCGCTTGAAATGGTCGATGTCGAGGATCGCCAGCGACAACGGCGCCCCGGCCAGCGCCCGCGCGATCTCCACCTCGGCGCGTTCCTCGAAGGCGCGCCGGTTGGGCAGGCCGGTCAGGGTATCGCGGTAGGCATGCTGCTCCAGCAGTTGCGCCTGCGCGCCCAGCCGGTCCAGCAGGCCCTGCTTCTCGCGGTCGGCCGCGGCCAGGTATTCGGCCTGCCGTTTCAGGTCGTCCGTGCGCTCCTCGACCAGCCGCCCCAGCCGCGCGGCATCGCGCCGGTAGTGCACCAGCCGCCGCCAGTACAGCCCGGCGCCGAGCAGCAGCAGGGCCAGCAGGCCGCCCAGGCGCACCGGCGTGCGCTGCCACCAATACGGCTGGATGTGCAGGTGCAGCGCCGCTTCGCGTACGCCGCCGGCGCGTTCGCCATTCGTCGCCTCGACCCGCAGCACATAGTCGCCCGGCGGCAGCGACGTGAACTCGACGGTACGCTGGTTGCCGCGCGCCACCCAGTCGTGGTCGAACCCTTCCAGGCGCGTGCGGTAGCGGATGCCCTGCGGCGACAGGTAGCTCAGTCCGGCATAGGAAACCGCCAGGCGGCGGGTACCGGCCGGCACATCGACCTCGCCCAGGCCGGCGAACGGCAGGGGCTGGCCGTCGACCAGCAGGCGCTCGATCACCACCGTCGGTGGCGGCATCGCGCGGACGCGCTGCAGGCGCGAAGGCTGCACCATCACCGCGCCCTGCCCGGTCGCGAACCAGACGCTGCCGTCGCGGGCCAGCAGGCTGCTGATGCCCGAGCCGCCGTTGCCCTGCGAGCTGGCCATGCCGTCGCGGCTGCCGTACAGGTCCACCGTCAGCCGGGCCTTGCGCCCGTCCGCCACCGCATCCAGATCGGCATAGTCCATGCGCAGCACGCCGCGGTTGCTGCCCAGCCATGCCGAGCCGCGCGCATCCACGACCATCTGGAACACCGCATCCACCGGCAGGCCCTGCTCCAGGCCGACATGCGCCAGCCGCCCCTCGCGCCGGCGGTACAGGCCGCGATCGGTGCTGGCCCACAACGTCTGGCGGGGCACATCGAAATACAGCGCCAGCACCGGCCGCGCGCCCTCCTCGCCACCCAGATCGACCCGTTCCACCTTGCCCTCGGCCAACCGGTACAGCCCCGACGACGCGCCGATCCACAGCGCCCGCCGGGTTTCCAGCAGCGCATGCACCAGGGTGCGCGGCAACCCGGGCGTCTGCAGGGGCTGGATCGCATCTCCGCGCAGCAGCGACACGCCCTGTCGCGTGCCGATCCACAACCCGCCCTCGCGGCTGCGCGCCAAGGCGCGCACATGGGCGTTGGGCAGGCCGTCGGCGATGCCGTAGCGGCGCACCACCTGGCCATCACGCAGGCGATAGAGGCCATCGCCGTAGGTTCCCGCCCACACCTCGTCGCCGTCGACCTGCAGGGCGAGCACCGAGACATCGCCCTGGCTGGCACCGGCCGACTGCAGCGAGAAATGGCGGATGCGCCCCTCCGGCGACAGTCCGTCCAGTCCGCTGCTGCCGCCGATCCACAGCGTGCCGCGCGCATCCTCGGCCAGGGTACGGACGAAGTCATTGCCCAGCCCCGCGCGCATGTCGACAGTGGCGAACAACGCCTCCCGCAGCCGGTACAGGCCGCCGTTGGTCCCGGCCCACAGGCTGCCCTCCTGGTCCTCGAACAGGGCGGCCACGCGTCCTTCCGGCAGGCCCATGCTCCGGTCCACCGCCTTGACGCCTTCCTCCTCAAGGCGCAGCACGCCCTGGTTCTCGGTGCCCAGCCAGACCGTGCCGTGGCGGTCCTGCAGCACGGCGGTGATGCGGCCTGCCTGCGGCACCGAACGCCAGAGCTGCAGGCGCCCATCCTGCATGACGTACAGATCGGCGCCGGCCATCACCCAGAGGCGCCCATCCGGCGCGCGGTATGGCCAGGCCAGGCCGGGCGGCAGCCCGAGCTCGCGCGGCGCCGGCAGCAGGCGGTCGCCGTCCACGTACATGAGCCCCTGCAGTGTACCTATCCACAGTCGCCCGTCCTTGTCCTGCACGGGGCGTATGCCGACGAAACCGGCGCCATGCTCGGCTGGCCGCAGCAGGTCGAAGCGTCCGCTGGCCGGTTGCAGGCGGCCAAGGCCGGCGCCGTTCAGCGCGATCCAGACCTGCCCGTCCGTATCCTCGTACAGGCCGTCGATGCTGTTGCCGGGAAGACCCTCGGCGCGCCCCCAGAAACGCACGCTGTCGCCGGGCCGCCAACGGCCCAGATTGCCCCGCGAATCGGCGAACCACAGCCCGCCGCCGCGCCCGGCGTGCACGGCGGCGATGGCGCTGTCGCGCAATGCCGGCTGGCCGCTGCGGTCGAACACCCGGAACTCGTTGCCGTTGTAGCGGACCAGCCCTTCCCAGGTAGCCAGCCACAGATAGCCTTCGCGGCTCTGCGCGATGCCCAGGATGGTGTTGTGCGGCAGGCCGTCGTGCGTGCTCCAGCTGTCATGAGTGTAATCGCGCAGTTCGACCGGCGCCTCCTGCGCGGCCAGCGGCTGGCAGACCCACGGCAGCATGAGGGCCAGTGCCAATCCGAGCCATGCGCGGGTGCCGGCAGTGCGCCGGCGGACAGGTTGCAATGCGGGAGTCGACGGTTCCATCGCCATTGCCGGCATCGTACTTCAGGCCCGTACGCGATGACCGCACGCGCCCGTGGAAACCGCACGAAATTCACCGGAAACCAGGCTGCCCCGGATCCGCGCGACGCGTTGCCTCAAAGATACGGAGCGGTATCGTGAACATCGGTGCGCATTCGCGATTCCCATGGCGCCACGGAGCACCCGCGACGTCACGCGGACCGGCGTTGCCGATCACCCCTTGCGGGCTGCCTCCGGCACCGGCGCCGGCCAGGTGACCACCGCCTCCAGCCCGCCATCGGGATGGTTGCGCAGGACCAGGGTGGCGCCGTTCTTCTCGGCCAGCGTGCGGGCGATGGTCAGGCCCAGGCCGGCGCCGCCGGTCTCGCGCGAACGCGAGGTCTCCAGGCGCAGGAACGGGGTGAACACCGCCTCCAGCTCGTCCGGCGCCAGGCCCGGCCCGCGGTCGCGGATGCGCACCTCGACCTGTCCGTCCCGCGCCTGCGCGCGGATATGCGCCGATTGTCCGTACTTGACCGCGTTGTCCACCAGGTTGGAGAACAACCGGTGCATCGCCAGCGGACGCAGCCGCAGCACCGCGCCGCAGCCCTGCTCGAACTCGACCTCGTGCCCGGCCTCGGCCGCGTCCTCGGCCACGCTCTGCAGCAGCGAATCCAGGTCCAGCACCACGCGCTGCTCGGCGCTCTCGGCGCTGCGCGCCAGTTCCAGGCCCTCGCGGATCAGCGCCTGCATCGCGGCCAGGTCGGCGACCAGTCGTTCGCGCAATTGTTCGTCGGCCACGTTCTCCAGCCGCAGCCGCAACCGCGTGAGCGGCGTCTGCAGGTCGTGGGTGATCGCCGCCAGCATCTGCGTGCGTTCGCCGATATGCCGCTGCAGGCGCTGCTGCATGGCGTTGAAAGCCTCGGCCGCGCGGCGCACCTCCTGCGGCCCATCCACCGGCAATGGGTCGCGCTGCAGGTCCTGGCCCAGATCGGTGGCCGCATCCGCCAGCCGCTGCAGCGGCGAACTGGCGATGCGCGCCACCGCGTAGGCCAGCCCGGCGATGGCCAGCGACAGCAGCGACAGGAACAGCGGGTCGAAGGCGAAGATGCTGATGCGCGCCGTCGCCGGGTACTGCAGCGCCAGCCGCAGCTGCGTGCCATCGCCCAGGGTCAGCTCCACCAGGCGGCAGCGCGGCGGCATCACCGCCGGATAGCGTTTGCGCAGGTGGTGCGAAAGCCGCGTGCGCTGCGGCAGGAGCTCCGGCAGCGGCGGCAGGCAGGCGCGGAAATTGGTGGCGTGCACGCGCGCATCGGCCACCGGTCCTTCGCGGTTGTCCAGGACGGCCATCAGCGCTTCGTCCTCCTCGCCGACGTGAACCTCACCCCGGGCTTCGCGCACGCTCGCCCCACCGGTTTCCAGCAGCCGCGCGCGCAGTTCGGGGTTGCCCTCAAGCAGGGCGACGAAGCCCTGCAGGCGGTCCGCCATGCGCATCAGGTTCTGCTGCTCGAACTCCTGGCGGCGGCGCGCTTCGGCCAGCAGCGTGGCGCCGATCGCCGCCGCCATCATGCCGACCAGCAGGATGACGAACAGCCGGCCGGCCATCGATGCGAGGAACCGCCGCAGCCGGTTCATCATCCCAGCGTCACCACGCCAGCGAACACATAGCCCTCGCTGCGCACGGTCTTGATCAGGCTGCCGGCGTCGCCGAGCTTCTGCCGCAGGCGGCTGACCTGCAGGTCGATGGCGCGGTCCTGAGCCTCGTAGCTGCGGCCGCTGCTCAGCGCGACCAGCTGCTCGCGCGAGAGCACCTTGTTGGCATGGCCGACGAACACCCGCAGCAGGCGGAACTCGGCGCCGGACAGCATCACCACGCGCCCGGCCGGATCGACCAGGTGGCGCCGTTCCAGGTCGAACACCCAGCCGGAGAACGTCGCCCGGCGCATCGCCAGCGGCTCCAGGTTGGCCGGCAGCGCCTCGGTCCGGCGCAGCACGTTGCGGATGCGCGCCAGCAGCTCGCGCGGCTCGAACGGCTTGGCCAGGTAATCGTCGGCGCCCATCTCCAGGCCCAGCACGCGGTCGATCGGCTCGGCACGGGCGGTGAGCATGATCACCGGCGTGCTGGAACGCGCGCGCAGTTCGCGGCACAACGCCAGTCCATCCTCGCGCGGCAGGTTGAGGTCGAGCACGATCAGGTCGATGTGCTCGCGCGCCAGGGCGTGACGCATCTCGGCGCCATCGCGGGCGGTGCTCACCGTATAGCCGGTGCGACCGAGCTGCTCGGCCAGCAGCCCGCGGATCTCGCTGTCGTCGTCAACCACCAGCAGGCGGTGCATGGTCAGGGCTTCCGTCGTGGGCAAGGGCGCCATGCTACCCGAGCATGGCGCGCATCCGGCAGTACGCGCCCCCGCGCCTCCAGCGCCGCCGTGCGCCTCAATGCGCATCCTTCGCATCGCCCCAGCCCAGATCCGGCTCAGCGTGATAGTGGATGCCGAGGGCATCCAGATGCGGGTGCAAAGCCCCCATGCGCCGCACGAAGCCGGCGTAGCCGCGTTGTCCAGCCGGACTCCATGCCACCTCGGCCACCGCCGCCAGGCGCGGCCACAGGTGGTCGTCGGCGGCCGCGTCGGTATGCACGAACTCGGTCCACAGCGCTGCTTCGACTCCCACCGCCGTCCTGTATGGCGTCGGGTCGAAGCCGTAGACACGCGCCAGCGGCACGCCCTCGGCGCGGCACCAGTCGGCGCCAGGCTGGCCCGCGTAGTTGCCATGGTCGATGTACAGGTACGAACAGGGCGACAGGATCAACGGATGCCCCTTGGCGACCGCGGCGTCGATGGCATAGCCGTCGTTCCACAACTGCAGCAGCACATCGGGCTTCATGTCGGCCACCGAGCCCTCTTCCCATACGATGGGCGTACGCCCCATCGCTTCCACCATCGCCGCGGTGCGCGCCACGAAACCGGCGTACAGCGGATGCTTGATCTCGTCGCCGCCGATATGGATTTCGCGGGACGGGAAGATCGCCAGCACTTCTTCCAGCACATCGCGGACGAAGGGATACACGACCTCGGGCTTTTCCAGGCAGAACACGCTGAAGCCCACTTCCACGCCCGAGTAGGTGGACAGGTTCGCCACGTCATTGCAGGCCAGCTCGTTGTACGAGGCCAGCGCCGCCTGCACGTGCCCGGGCATGTCGATCTCCGGCACGAGGGTGACGCCGCGCGCCTGCGCGTAGGCCACCAGGTGCTTCAGCTGTTCCTGCGTGTAATAGCCGGCGCGCCCGCCGGCCACCGCGCTGGCGCCGCCGACCTGCACCAGCTTCGGGTACCGCTTGATCTCGACCCGCCAGCCCTGGTCGTCGCTCAGGTGCAGGTGCAGCCGGTTCAACTTGAACAGCGCCATGCGGTCGATGTGTTTTTCCAGGTACTCGACCGGCAGGAAGCTGCGGGCCACGTCCAGCGAGAGGCCGCGCCAGCGGTAGGCCGGCACGTCGGTGATCGCCACGCGCGGCAACCGGTACTCCGGGCTGGCGCTGGCCGGCAGCAGCTGGCGCAGGCTCTGCACCGCGTGCAGCAGGCCGGTATCAGTGCGCGCGCTCAGGTGGATCGCATCATCCACCACCAGCCGGTAGCCCTCATCGCCCAGCGCCGCATCGTCGACCAGCTGCAGCCGCAGGGGCGTGGCCGCGTCGGTCGTGGCGATATGCAGCGTCGCCAGCAGTTCGGCCAGCGCGCGCCCGGCCATGGGCGCGGCGCTCCCGCCTTCCACCGTCACGGCGGCGGAGATCCGCAGCTCACCGGGGTGTGACTCCATCGAGCGCGGCAAGGGCACGATGTGCGCCACCGGCGCTGGCGCATCGGCGGCCATGACCGGCATGCGATGAGCGCATCCGGCGCCCACCACGAGGGCCAGGCAGAGCGACAGGACTTCAAGCTTGAAGAACGGTTTCATCTCGAACGTCGGCCGGCAGTGAGGACATCGGCATTCTGCCGGTGCCGGAGCGGCGCCACCACCCGTGCGGGCGGCAGCCCTTCCCTCCCGCCACCGTCAGTCGGCGCCCTTGACGATGCGGCCGTCCTTGACGATCACGACGAAGTTGCGCGCCGGGTCGGCGATGACCTGCAGGTCCTCCAGCGGATTGCCCTCGACCAGCAGCAGGTCCGCCAGTGCACCTTCCTCGACCACGCCCAGGCGCCCGCCATAGGGACTGCGCAGGCCGGACAATGCCAGCAGCCCGGCGTTGTCATGCGTGACCATCTTCAGTATCTCCGCCGGCGTGAACCATTCGCGCAGGCCGAGGATGAAATCGTTCTGTTCGGCGTTGAGCTCGGGCTCGAACAGGAAGTCGGTGCCCCATGCCATGCGCACTCCAGCGCGTTTGGCCATCGCCCACATGCGCGCCTGCCCTTCGATCACCGGCTTGCGCTTCTCGCGGCGCAGCGGGTCCATGTTCTCCGTGCTCGGGCGCAGGGTCTGGCTCGACAGCCACACGCCGCGGCTGGCCATCAGTTTCAGCGTGTCCTCGTCCAGCAGCTGTCCGTGCTCGACGCATTTCACGCCCGCCTCGATGGCGCGGCGCACCGCGCGCACCGTGTAGGCGTGCACGGTCACGTAGGTACCCCAGTCCTCGGCCGCCTCCACCGCGGCGCGCATCTCGTCCAGCGTGTACTGGGTGACGTCCACCGGGTCGTAGGCCGAGGACGTACCACCACCGGCCATCAGCTTGATCTGGCTCGCGCCCATGCGCAGGTTCTCGCGCACCGCGGTCAGCACCTCGTCGCGCCCGTCGGCGATGAAGGTGGCGCCCATCTCCTCGGCCAATGCCGGCTTGCCGAAAAAGCGGCGCGAGCGCTCCTGCGGTTGGCGCATGTCGCCGTGCCCGGCGGTCTGGCTGATGGTGGCGCCCGCAGGCCAGATGCGTGGGCCGCGCACGCGGCCGGCATCGATCGCCGCCTTCAGTTCGAAGATGGGCCCGCCGACATCGCGCACGCTGGTGAAGCCGCGCAGCAGGGTGCGTTCGGATTCGGCGGCCACCCTGGCAGCCAGCTTTTCCGGCGTGGCGGCCAGGGCCATCATGTCCGCCTGCGACAACGCGGTGAAGGTGCTGTGCCAATGCGCGTCGATCAGCCCCGGCATCAGGGTGCGGCCGCGGCCATCGATCACCCTGGCCGTCCGCACCGGCGTCGCTGCCGCGCCGATGGCGGCGATATGGTTGCCGCGCACCAGCACGTCGGTCGGCGCGCCGAGCGTGCCGCGCGCGGTGTCCAGTACCCGCACCCCGCGGAACAGCAGCTCGCCTTCGTCCGCTGCGCCTTGGGCGGATACGGGTACCGCGAAGCACAGCGCCCACAGCAACGACAGCGGGCGCATCAGCCGGATGACGGACATGACGGTTTCTCCATGAGGTGTGCCGACGCCGCCATCCGGCGGCCGCGCCAGTATAGGCGGCGCCCGGATGGCCGATCGCACCGCCATGCCGGCCGCATCAGCGTTCGGCGAACACCGGTTCCAGCAGCCGGAACGTACCGGCATCCGCGTCCATCTCCACGCGGCCGCCGACCGGCACGATGAACTGCTCGCGGATATGGCCGATCATCGCGCCGCGGTAGGCCGGTATCTTCAGCGGTGCGATGTAGTCGGCGAACAGCTGGTCCAGCGTGAGCGAGCCATAGCCGTCGCCGGGCGTGCAGCTGGTGCATTCGCCGAAGACGAAGCCGGCGATCCTGTCCAGCGCGCCCATCAATTTCAGGGTGCTGAGCATGCGATCGACGCGGTAGGGCGCCTCTTCCACGTCTTCCAGGAACAGGATCTTGCCGGTGAAGTCAGGCAGGTAGGGCGAGCCGGCCAGCGCGGTCAGCACCGTCAGGTTGCCGCCCACCAGTTCGCCGCGCGCCTTGCCGCCAGTGATCGTGCTGGTGCGGTTCCTGCGCGGCACCAGTTCGTCCTCGCTGTCGACCGTGTTCCGGTACTCCATCAGCTCGCGCTTGAAGAACAGGCGCTCGAACTGGTCCACGTTGAAGCGGTTCCAGCTGCCCGAACCGATCGGCCCGTGGAAGGTCACCAGCCCCGTCTTCGCCTGGATCGCGCAATGCAGGGCGGTGATGTCCGAATAGCCGAGCAGCACTTTGGGATTGGCGCGGATGGCCGCGTAGTCCAGCAGCGGCAGCAGGCGTGCCGCGCCGGAACCGCCACGCACGCAGACGATGGCCTTGACCTGCCGATCGGCGAACATGGCGTTCAGATCGCCGGCACGCTCGGCGTCGGTGCCCGCCAGGTGCCCGTAGCGGGAACCGTAATGGGCGCCGGTCTTCACCTTGAAACCCAGCGCCTCCATCGCTTCCCGCGCCAACTGCAGGCTGAGCTGGTCGCTGCTGGCCGACGATGGGCTGACCAGCCCGACCGTATCGCCCTTTGCCAGCGGGAGCGGCAGCAATTGCCCGCTCCGCTGCGCCGCCAGCGCGCCCGTCGCGCCCATCAGGGGCAGCAGGGCTCCCGCCAACGCCGTGCCGCCGATGAATCGCCGCCTGTCCATGCCACCACCTGTCTGGGGAAAGTCCGGCCGAGGGTAGCAACCGGCCCGCCCGCCCGACAGTGCGGCCCGGCGACAGGAAAAACCGGCATCGCGCATCGGAAAAGTGCGTGATTCAAGGCACTGGATGCATTTCGCGATGACGGCACCGCACCGCGCCCATAACCGCGCGGCATGGATGCCGCACGATCTGTCATGGGTTGCGGTGGGTGAGGCGCCAGCGCCCGCATCGGGACAGGGGTGCGGCAGGCCAGCGGCTTTTCATGGCGAAGCCGCCCGAAGAATGAAGCATGGAGGCGCGTCATGAAAAAACGGCAGGACAGCCGTTTTTCACGGCGAAGCCGCCCGAAGGGTGACGCACAGGGATGTGCGTCATGAAAACACGCACACGCCCAATGACTGGCTCTTGGCCCGGTACATGGCGGCGTCCGCGGCGCGCAGGTAGTCGTCGATGGTCGCCAGGCCTGGCCTGCTGCAGACCAGGCCGATGCTCGCACCGCTGGTCACGGTGTGCTCACCGATCCCGTAGGGCACTTCGAGCGCGGCGGCGATCTGCCGGGCGCGGTCGGCCGCCTCGGCGGGGGCAATGGACTCGAGCAGCACGTTGAACTCGTCGCCGCTCATGCGCGCGACCAGGTCCACCGTGCGCACGCAGGATTCGAGCCGGCGCGCCACCTGCTGCAGCAACTGGTCGCCCACATGGTGGCCGAGCGTGTCATTGACGGCCTTGAACCCGTTGAGGTCCAGCAGCAGCACGGCGAACATCGTGGTTCCGCCCCGTGCCGGCACGTCATCGTCCTTCGCGGTCTCGTTCCGGTACAGCGCGATGGCGTGCGCGAGGCGGTCGCGGAACAGCGGCCGGCCCGGCAGGTTGGTCAGGGCGTCGTAGGAACTGCCGCGTTCGGCCAGGTCGCTCAACGAACCGGCCATGCGCACGGCAACGCCGTCCTCGAACTGGGCGACCCCGCGCCAGTTCACCCACACCAGCCGCCCCGCCCCATGGAACGCGCGGAAATCCACCGAGAAATTCGGGCTGTCCCCCGCCAGATGCCTGCGGCAGACGGCCTGCACGCGCTCGCGGTCGTCAGGGTCGACGAGCTGCTGGAGAAAGTGCCAGCCGCCGTCATGCACCAGGTCGGCGCCGCCCAACCCCACGATCGCGCGGAAGCGCTCGGACACGTGCAGCACGTCGGTGCGCAGGTCCCAGTCCCAGATGCCGTCGTTGGACCCGAGCGTAGCGAGCGCATAGCGGTTGTCCGAACGCAGCAGCTCGAGCTCCGTGTTCTTCTCCCGGGTCACGTCGATCATCAGGCCGATCATGCGGTTCGGCCGCCCCGGCTCGACCACAGCGCGGCACAGGTCGCGCACCCACACCACCTTGCCGGACCTGGCGATCAGCCGGTAACTCATTTCGTAGGCGTAGCTGTGCGTCGCGTTGTACGCGGCGTCATCGATGACCAGCGCTTCGGCCAGGTCGTCCGGATGCACGCGCGACCGCCAGAAGCCCGGATCGGACCGCCACTCCTCCACCGTATAGCCGAACAGCCGCTCGACCTGCGGGCTCAGGAAGGTATTACCCACGCCGCGCTCGGCCTCCCAGACCACGCCATCGATGGTCTCCAGCAGACGCAGGAACCGCTGGCGGACCTCCACCAGCACCTGCTCGGTGACCTCGGTGATCTCGATCAGCACGCCCTGCCGGCTGATCACCCGCTCCGCCGCGTCCGTCTCCGGATGGAGCTGCAGGCGCACCCACCGGTAGTCCCCATTGGCGAAGCAAAGCCGGAACACCGGCATGCCCGACCGCAGGGTGCCCACGTCGTCGGGATGCACGAATTCAAGCAGCGAACGACCGAGCGCATCCTCTACCGGATGGCCGGTAAGCCGCTGCCAGGCCGGATTGAGATACGTGATCTCCCACAGCGCATCCGTCTGCACCACCGCCTCGGGCAGCAGTTGCAGCAGGTGGGTGGACGGCGTGGGGATAGAGAACATACGGGGCTATGGTTATCGAAGCATGAATCAGTCGTCCAGCGCCATCTGCGTCAACGGCAATCCCGTCACATTCCCACGGCCATTCGGTTGCGTGGGTTCACGGCCTCGGCCACAGCTCTACGGCCACCTGCGCAAGCGCCAGCGAACGCTCCTGAACCTGCTTGAATTTGAACGACGACATCTGCGCCAGCTTCAAGGTCAACTGGATCGACGATTCCCGGTAGGCCCTCTTCTTGTTGGCGAAGGGATTGTTAGACGCACCGATGTTGAGTGCGCCGGCGAAGATCGTCAGATTGCCGATGCGCGAAACATACCTGGCGTGATGCTGCTCCGCGCGCTCGCCCAGGTATTCCACCCAATCACCGAACTCCTCCCTTGCCCGCTTACTCTTGATCTTCTGCGGAATAACGTGCTCCACGTGTACCGCCTCGCCGCCCAACACCTGCAGTTCGTCGTACTTGCCCAGTGAATGCAGTTCGATCTGCTCAAGGCAGTAACGTGCGCGATCGATGATGTTGGCGGTGAAGTTTGCGGCGGCGAATTCGTCGCGGAATTTCTCGTCCGATGGGGAGGCCTCGCGATAGGCAGCCTTGACTGCGGCTATCGGGCTCATCGGGTCCACCGCACACAACCGTGCGAACAGCGCCTCGGTTTCGTTGGCGCGCTCTTTGCACACATGACGGCGCAGCACGAAGCTTTCGGTCAATTTCAGGACCTCCACGAAGGTCTTTACCGGCGTTCCGCCCACCCGCAGGTGCATCAGGAAACCATAGGTCTGCGCCGACTTGATCATGCGCAGGTGCCGCAGATGGCGGTCGATGCGCTTGTCACCGGCCTTGATGAGCACCAACTCGCCGAAAGCACCAGCGCACTTGACCAGGTTGGCGATGAAATCCTTGAAGTGGATGCTGGCCGACTTCTCGATATCCCGCACGCCGTCCTCGACGACATCGTCCGCGTCGTCGATGCTCTCGCCCTCTTCATCCTCTTCGTCCTCCTCATCGCTGTAGAGATGGCGATCGGGAAGATCCGCAGCCTCGGCCACCCTGTTCATGAAGAGCCATTTGAACTCCGGGACAACCTCCGACTTGGTGACCCGCTGTTTGAGTTCGGAGATCAGGTAGTAACGGAAGAAGGCATCCGAATCCGTACCGTCCAGATGGGCGACCAGCTTGGCCCAGCTGGCCCGGGCCGCCTCCAGCTGCGCCCGGCCAAACCGGGCAGCATTGCCGAGGACGAAATTCTTGATGATGTCAGTAGGGCTGAGTTTCAGGCCACGGTTGTTGATGGTCTCGAACAGCTTGAAAGCATCCTTGGCATCGCCCACGTCCAGACGGATGACCAGCGCCAGGTTCTGCAACTTGTAGAGGAAGCTGCCCAGCTCATCCAGCGGCTGCGCTTCCAGCCAGTCACGCACGATGGCAAACGCCTTGGCAAGACGCACATTGCGGAATTGCCCATCGACTGCGGTGCCGGCGTGTTTGAGCAAGTGCTCGAACTCTTCGGCATCGATGGAGTCCAGCACCACCTTGCGCGCCGCCGGTCCTCCCAGCGCCTTGGCCGTGAGCAGGCGGGACAAATCCGCAACCGCATCCCTTTCCTCCATGCCTTCCAGCCGCTGCCGAATGCATTCCAGCAGGATGGCGATGGTGGTCAAGCGTTGCTGGCCGTCCACCAGCTCCAACTGATTGAGCCCTGCCGTGTGGTGACCAGTGAGGCAGACGATGCTGCCAAGCAGATGCGTATCGCCGGTCTCGGTCAGCGCGATGTCGTCAATCAACTCATTGATCTGACGCTCGCGCCAGGAATAACGTCGCTGGTACGCGGGAATCACGAACTGCTCGTTGGCAGCGGAGAACAACTGGTTGATGGTCAGCGCGTTGGGAGTGATTTTCATTCGGGCTCGGCTTCATCGTCGCACTTGGACAGTCGTGCAACGAAGCCTAGCAGGCCGCGCCGGTCCAGGGCACGGCGCGCATGAAACCCGAATCGTAGCGGCAGGACCTGCCCTGCTGCGTGTCTGCTCCTTGGGGTGACTCTGGCAAAACCCTCATCCCCGGTGCTACACGACCCTGCCTTGCACGGCGCCCGACCGCTCACATGTTGCGCCGATACTCCCCACCCACGTCGTACAGCGCATGACTGATCTGGCCGAGGCTATGGGTTTTCACCGCCTCGATCAGCGCCTCGAACACATTGCGGCGCTCGCGTGCGGTGCGCTGCAGGTAGGCCAGGCCGTGGCCATCGTGGATCCCGTCCTCGTTCGAGGCGCCTCCCACTTCATGACTGTGCGAGGTCTCGCCAGCCGGCGCCAATGCGTTGCGGTTGCGCTGCCAGTTGTGCACGTTCTCGATCTGCTGCCCCTTCTCCTCCTCGGTCGAACGGATCAACTCGATCTCGGTGGCGACCTCGCCGGCATGCTCCTTCGGCAGGAACATGTTGACGCCCACCAGCGGCAGGCTGCCGTCGTGTTTCTTGTGTTCGTAGTACAGGCTTTCTTCCTGGATCTTGCCGCGCTGGTACATGGTGTCCATCGCGCCGAGCACGCCGCCGCGCTCGCTGATCGCCTCGAACTCCTTGTACACGGCCTCTTCGACGATGTCGGTGAGCTTGTCGACGATGAAGCTGCCCTGCCACGGGTTCTCGCAGAAGTTCAGCCCCAGCTCCTTGTTGATGATCATCTGGATCGCCACCGCGCGGCGCACGCTTTCCTCGGTCGGCGTGGTGATGGCCTCGTCGTAGGCGTTGGTATGCAGGCTGTTGCAGTTGTCGAACAGCGCATACAGTGCCTGCAGCGTGGTGCGGATGTCGTTGAACTGGATTTCCTGGGCGTGCAGCGAGCGGCCCGAGGTCTGGATGTGGTACTTCATCATCTGGCTGCGTTCGTTGGCGCCGTAGCGCTCGCGCATGGCGCGTGCCCAGATGCGGCGGGCGACGCGGCCGATGACGGTGTATTCCGGGTCCATGCCGTTGGAGAAGAAGAACGACAGGTTGGGCGCGAAGTCGTCGATCTTCATCCCGCGCGCCAGGTAGTACTCGACGATGGTGAAACCGTTGGACAGGGTGAAGGCCAGCTGGCTGATCGGGTTCGCGCCGGCTTCGGCGATGTGGTAGCCGGAGATCGATACCGAGTAGAAGTTGCGCACGCCGTGATCGACGAAGTACTGCTGGATGTCGCCCATCATGCGCAGCGCGAACTCGGTGGAGAAGATGCAGGTGTTCTGCGCCTGGTCTTCCTTGAGGATGTCGGCCTGTACGGTGCCGCGCACGGTGGACAGCGTTTCGGCCTTGATCCGTGCGTAGGTGTCGGCGCCCACCAGCTGGTCACCGGTGACGCCCAGCAGGCCCAGGCCGAGGCCGTTGTTGGTCGGCGGCAGCTCGCCGTGATACTGCGGGCGGGCGCGGCCGGCGAACATCGCCGCGATCTTCTTCTCGGCCTCGGCCCAGCGCGCCGGGTCTTCCTTCAGGTACTTCTCCACCTGCTGGTCGACGGCGGTGTTCATGAACATCGCCAGGATCATCGGCGCCGGGCCGTTGATGGTCATCGACACCGATGTGGTCGGCGCGCACAGGTCGAAGCCGGAGTACAGCTTCTTCATGTCGTCCAGCGTGGGGACGTTGACGCCGGAGTTGCCGATCTTGCCGTAGATGTCCGGGCGCGGCGCCGGGTCCTCGCCATACAGCGTGACGCTGTCGAAGGCGGTGGACAGGCGCGCCGCCGGCTGGCCGACGCTCAGGTAATGGAAACGGCGGTTGGTGCGCTCGGGCGTTCCCTCGCCGGCGAACATGCGGATCGGGTCCTCGCCGCTGCGGCGGTACGGATACACGCCGCCGGTGTACGGGTACGAGCCCGGCAGGTTCTCCTTCTGCAGGAACACCAGCAGCTCGCCCCAGCTGCGGTAAGTGGGCGCGGCGATCTTGGGAATGAGCTGGTGGCTGAGCGACTCGCGGTAGTTCTCAACGCGGATGGTCTTGCCGCGCACCTGGTATTCATTGACATCGTCGGTGATCGACTTCAGCCGCGCCGGCCATTCGCGCAGCAGGCGCAGGGCTTCGGAGTCGAGGGACTGCACGGCGTCGTTGTAGCGCTGGCGCAGGGTGCGCAGGCTGGTGTCGCTGGAACTGTCGGTCAGCGCATCGGCCGGGTACAGGTCCAGCGCGGCCGGCAGCACGGCGTCGCCCAGTTCCTTCAGCGCCTGCCAGCAGCCCTGCGCGCGCTCGGCGACGTCGGCCTGCGACTCGATGCGGGCATTGATCGAACGGCCCTGCTCGGCGATCTCGGCCAGGTAGCGCACGCGGCTGCCGGGAATCAGCACGGTGGCGCGCGGCTCCTTCAGCGTGGTGTCGATGGCCGGGACGAGATCGCAGTGTCCTCCGGCTTCCCCATTCCCTGCCCCCCGCTTGCCGCGCAGCAGCCGGCACAGGTTGGCGAACATCCAGCTGATGCCAGGATCGTTGAACTGCGAGGCAATGGTCGGGTAGACCGGCACGTCCTCGTCCTTCATCGCGAACGCCACGCGGTTGCGCTTCCACTGCTTGCGCACGTCGCGCAGCGCGTCCTCGGCGCCGCGCTTGTCGAACTTGTTGAGCACCACCAGCTCGGCGTAGTCGAGCATGTCGATTTTTTCCAGCTGGCTCGGCGCGCCGAAATCGCTGGTCATCACGTACATCGGGAAGTCGACCAGGTCGACGATCTCCGAATCGCTCTGGCCGATGCCGGCGGTCTCGACGATCACCAGGTCGTAGGCCAGCGACTTGAGGAAGCCGATGCAGTCGCGCAGCACGGTGTTGATCGCCGCATGCTGGCGGCGGGTGGCCATCGAGCGCATGTACACGCGCGGGCTGCGCAGCGAATTCATGCGGATGCGGTCGCCCAGCAGCGCGCCACCAGTACGGCGGCGGGTCGGGTCGACCGAGACCACCGCGATGCGCATCTGCGGGAAGCTGGCCAGGAAACGGTTGAGCAGTTCGTCGGTGACGCTGGACTTGCCGGCGCCGCCGGTGCCGGTGATGCCAATCACCGGGGTCCTGCCGCCGGCCAGCTGCCACTGCCTGCGCAGGTGCGCCAGTTCGGCCTCACCGAAGGCGCCGTCCTCCAGCCGCGACAGCATGCGGCCGATGGCGATCTCGTCGCCGATGCCGGGGACGCCGTCGTCGTCCGTCGCCGGCGCCGCGTCGCGGGCCTGCCCGGCGCGCGCCACCACGTCCTCGATCATCTCCACCAGCCCCATCTTCATGCCGTCGTTGGGGTGGTAGATGCGCTCGACGCCGTAGTCCTGCAGCTCGCGGATTTCCTCCGGGGTGATGGTGCCGCCACCGCCGCCGAACACGCGGATATGGCCGGCGCCGCGTTCGCGCAGCATGTCCACCATGTACTTGAAGTACTCCACATGGCCGCCCTGGTAGGACGACAGTGCGATGGCGTCGGCATCTTCCTGCAGCGCCGCGCGCACCACATCCTCCACCGAGCGGTTGTGGCCCAGGTGGATGACCTCCGCGCCCTGCGCCTGGATCAACCGGCGCATGATGTTGATGGCCGCATCGTGGCCGTCGAACAGACTGGCGGCGGTGACGAAGCGCAGCGGGCTGGTCTCCGGCTGCGTCTGCGGGAGGTGGGGGGCAGGAGTACTCATGGGCCGTACGACATCTCGGTTTCTGTTGAAACCGATGATAGGGCCGAGGACCGCGCAGGTCAGGTTGCAGCGCAGCGTGACCCGGTCCCGCGGCGCTCCCCTGCCCGGCGACCGCGCCCCCTCGCCGGACTGGCGGCTGCGTGAACGTCCGCCGACCGCCGAATGCATTAGAATGGCCGCCACGCGACCCCGTCACCCCAACGACGAAGTCGCATTTTTGTTTTCTGGCCCGCCAGTTGCCTGCAGGATCACGGACGTTGTCGCAGTAACGCCCATCGGAGCTTCCATGCTTTTCGAAACCCTCGCCACTTCCGGCCACGAACAGGTCGTGTTCTGCCACAACCGCGATGCCGGCCTGAAGGCGATCATCGCCGTCCACAACACCACCCTCGGCCCTGCCCTGGGCGGCGTGCGCATGCGTCCCTATGCCAACAGCGACGACGCCCTGCGCGACGTGCTGCGGCTGAGCCGCACCATGACCTACAAGAACGCGCTGGCCGGGCTGAACGTCGGCGGCGGCAAGGCGGTGATCATCGGCGACCCGCGCACGGACAAGAGCGAGGTGCTGTTCCGCGCCTTCGGCCGCCAAGTCGAGGCGCTGGGCGGGCGTTACATCACCGCCGAGGACGTGGGCAGCGATGTCAACGACATGGAGCAGATCTACCTGGAGACCGGCTATGTCACCGGCGTGCACCAGGTCCATGGCGGCTCGGGCGATCCGGCTCCGTTCACCGCCTACGGCGCGCTGCAGGCGCTGATGGCCGCGATCAACCGCAAGTTCGGCCACGAGGAAGTGGGCAAGGTCAGCATCGCCGTGCAGGGCCTGGGCCACATCGGCATGGAACTGGTGAAGCTGCTGCGCGAGCGCGGCGCCAAGCTGTACGTGACCGACCTCGATCCGGTACTGGTACAGCGCGCCGTCACCGAGTACGGCTGCGAGGCGGTCAAGCCCGACGCCATCTACGACGTGGCCGCCGACGTGTTCGCGCCCTGCGCGATGGAAGGCGCCATCGGCATGGAGACGCTGGACCGGCTCAAGGCCAAGGTCATCTGCGGCACCGCCAACAACCAGCTGGCCAGCCATGCGGTGGGCGACGAGCTGTACAAGCGCGGCGTGCTGTGGGCGCCGGACTACGCGGTCAACGCCGGCGGCGTGATGAACGTTTCGCTGGAGATCGACGGCTACAACCGCGAGCGCGCCATGCGCCTGATCCGCAGCATCTACCACAACCTCGGCCGCATCTTCGATCAGTCAGAGCGCGACGGCATCTCGCCGCAGCGCGCGGCCGACCGCATCGCCGAAGCCCGCATCGAGTCGATCGGCAAGCTGAAGCTGCCGCTGGGCCGCGCCGCGCCGCGCATGAGCCGCCTGCGCGGCGAGTAAGCGCGGCATCCCGGAACCCAAAAAAGGCGGGCGACCAGGTCGCCCGCCTTTTTCATATCCGCCGCGCGGAGGAATTCAGAACGCGCGCAGGAAACGCAGCGACAGTTGCCGGTTGTCGCCACGCCCGCCGAAGCGCTGGTCGTAACCCAGCGACAGCCGCGCGTCGTGCGACAGCCAGGAATCGACCGATACGCCAAGCAGCCCGGCCGCGCGCGCCGGCTGCAGGCCGTACAGCGGCGCCCAGGCATCGATGCCGGTGAAACGTGCGTCCAGCCGCGTGCCATCGGCGGACAGTGCCTGCTGCCATTCGGCGTAGCCGTTCACCTCCAGCCCGTACCAGCGGTAGTTGCCGCGCACGCCGGCCATGGCCCGCACCTGGCTGGAATGCCAGCCGCCGGCGCTCAACCCGAACCCGTAGCCGCCCTGCTCGTCGAACGCGTCGCTGTCGATGCGGGCATAGTCGGCGCCGAGGTAGGGCGTGAACGAGGCGCCCGCCCCACCGAAGCGATAGCCCGCCTCGGCGCTGCCGGACAGGAAGCGGCCGTCGTAGCGCGCCGTCACCCCGGCACGTTCGCTGCCCAGCAGCAGGCCGCGATCCAGTTCACGTTGATAACGGCCGAAGCCGAGCTGCCCCAGCGCATACGCCTGCCCCCACTGCTGCCCGGCATAGAAGCGGGCCTGGGTCTGACGGTCATGGCCGCGGTCCCGCGCCACGCCACCGGCGACATCCGCACGCATCTGGCCGAAGGCCAGGCCCACCCGCGCCGCGCCGATGCCGGTCTCGCGACCCAGCATCCAGCCGCCCAGGCTGTACTCGCTGCCGGCATAGCCGCCCTGCCCGCCACCGCCCAGCGAGCGCGACCAGGCACCATTGACCAGCGCGCCGCTGCCGTCGCCGAACTGCGTCGACAGCGCGCGCCGGCTCATGTCGATGCCGTCGAAGGTCATCGCCGTCGCCAGCGCATGCGCCTCGCCCGACAGGCTGCGCAGGCTCGCACCCAGCCCATTGAAACCATCGCCGCCTTGCTGCAGCGCGCTGGCCCCGGCCGCGAACGAACCCGCCCGCAGCCCGGCATTGCCATCGAGCAGCTCGAACGCCTGCTCCACCCGCTGCGCCGCCGACATCGCCATCGCATTCATCCCGGCGTTCTGCGCGGCCGCGGTCACGCTGACCCGCTGCAGGTCCAGCCAGGCGTTGTGGCTGTCGTAGCCGTACCCGGTCTGCAGCAGGGCGATACCGGCATTCTGGGTAGCGCTGGCCGCCACGCTGAACTGTCCGCTGACACCGCCGTCGGCATGGATCAGCTCCTGCCGCTTGCCGTCCTGCGCCACGTAGCCGGTTACAACCCCGTTGACCAGCACGCCACCGCCTTCCAGCGTCGCCGTACCGGTCACCTGCAGGGCATTGACGCCCAGCGCTATCAGCAACTGCGCGCCATTGCGCTGCACGTAGTTGCCGTCGATGGTGCTGCTGAGCCCGCCATGCAGCATCACCAGGCTGGCACCGTTATCGACGTTGCCCGTCACCCGCGCCGCGCCCATGAGCTGCAATGCCGCCTGCGCCGGGTTGGCCTGCGGCAGGACGGTGACGTTCGAGCGTATCGAGGCGCCATCGCGCAATGCCAGCGTGCCCTGCTCGATACGGGTGGCGCCGCTGTAGGTGTTGTTGCCGGCCAGCGCCAGGGCGCCGATGCCCTGCTTCACCAGCCCACCGGCACCGCTGATCGAATTGCTCCAGACCGAGTTCAAACCGGTCTGGTTGACGTTGACCGCCACGTCGCCCCAGTCGAACTTCGCCGGCCCCTGCACCGCCTTGCCGACGTTGAGCAGGCCGTAGCCGAACACCGCGTCCGGCCCCGGATCGCCGAGATCGGTGGCGGTACCCAGCAGGGTCTGCCGCACCAGGTTGTTGTCGAAATACGGGAACGCCTGCCACACCAGCGCCGCCGCGCCGGATACCAGCGGTGCGGCGTAGGAGGTGCCGCTGCCGTAGTAATAGGAAAGATTCGACGCCGTCGCATTGGGGCCGACGAACGCGACGGTTCCGGGCGCGACCAGGCAGTAGTTCTTCGCCACGCCGCAGGCGTTGGAGTAGCTGGCCAGCTTGTCCGGATTGGCCGTGTCCAGCGCCGCCACCGCCAGCCAGCCGCGCTCCAGGTCGGCCGCCGGCAGCGAGCCGCCCACGCCGGGCTGGCTCGGCAGCGCCGCCATGTCGCTGGGGTTGGCGCGCGATTCGTTGCCGGTGGCGAATACCACCAACCCGTCGTTGCCGACGATGAAAGGGCGGTACTCGGCGGCGATGTCCGCCGTCACGTTGGGACGGGTCCAGTACAGGCCGCCCCAGGAGTTGTTCATGATGCGCACGCCGGCGCGGATCAGGTCGTCGTGGATCCCGGCCATCCCCAGCCCGCCGGTCACCTCGTTGCCCTGCCCCGAGCCGTCGTCCGTGGGCCGTTCGTCGTTGATGATGCGCGCCGAGACGATCTGCGCGCCCGGCGCGATGCCGCCCGGCCATTGCCCGGTGGCGGCGCCGGCGGCCAGCTGCGCCACCGTGGTGCCGTGGCCGACCACGTCGTCCACCGCCAGATTGTTCTTGCGCGGATCCACGTAGTTGAAATTGGCCACTACCCGCCCGGCCAGCGCGGGATGGTTGCGCATCACGCCCGAATCGACCACGCCGATGCGGATGCCGGCGCCGGTGAAGCCAGCCGCCTGCGCGGCCCTGGCGTTGGTCAGCGCCAGGTGCGCATCCATCGCCGGCTGCGGCGTGGTGGACGTGGGCGGGGGCGAGGTCGGCGGCGGATTGACCGGTGGCGGGTTTGACTTGGTACCGCCCCCACCGCCGCCGCACGCAGCCAGCGCCAGTGCCATCGATGCGGCCAACACGTTGCGGCCCATGAGCATGCTGCGCATTCCCTACTCCCCCGTGACTCGCCGGACACCGGAATCCATTCAGGTATTGCCACCTGCCGGCCATGCGGTGGCTCACCTTCTATACTGCAACGACAAACCGCTGTCTGCCGGGATGTGCCGTTGGTCCAATGGGCACGCCGCCAGTGGATTTCGATAATCGTTGCAGGATACAACCGAGACCGCACATGTCCGACATCGTCATCGCCGCCGCAAAGCGCACCGCCATCGGCTCCTTCCTCGGCCAGTTCAACGGCGTCCCCACCCCGACCCTCGGCGCCACCGCGATCCGCGCGGCCATGGAGCAGTCCGGCATCGCCGCCGCCGACGTTTCCGAAGTGATCATGGGCTGCGTGCTGCCGGCCAACCTCGGCCAGGCGCCGGCGCGCCAGGCCTCGCTGGCCGCCAGCCTGCCGACCAGCGCCGGCTGCACCACGCTCAACAAGGTCTGCGGCTCGGGCATGAAGGCCATCATGCTCGGCCACGACCTGATCAAGGCCGGCTCGGCCAGCATCGTCGTCGCCGGCGGCATGGAATCCATGTCCAACGCGCCGCACATGCTCCCCAACTCCCGCACCGGCAACCGCTACGGCAACTTCCAGGCGGTGGACCACATGGCCTGGGACGGCCTGACCAACCCCTACGACGGCCAGTCCATGGGGGTGTTCGCCGAAGCCGCGGTGGGCAAGTTCGGCTTCACCCGCGAAGAGCAGGACGCCTATGCGATCGAGTCGGTCAAGCGCGCGCAGGCCGCGCAGGCCGATGGCGCGTTCAAGGGCGAGATCGTCCCGGTCAAGGTCGCCACCCGCAAGGGCGAAGTCGAGTTCGACCAGGACGAACAGCCGGGCAAGTCCGACATCGCCAAGGTCCCGACCCTGAAGCCGGCCTTCAAGAAGGACGGCAGCGTCACCGCCGCCAGTTCCTCCAGCATTTCCGACGGCGCCGCCGCCGTGGTACTGCTGGCCGCCGACGAAGCCGCGCGCCGCGGCGTGCAGCCGCTGGCCCGCATCGTCGCCCACGCCACCTTCTCGCAGGAACCGGAGTGGTTCACCACCGCGCCGATCGGCGCCATCGGCAAGGTGCTGGAAAAGGCCGGCTGGAACATCGCCGACGTGGACCTGTTCGAGATCAACGAAGCCTTCGCCGTGGTGGCGATGGCGCCGATCCGCGAACTGGGCATCCCGCACGCGAAGGTCAACGTCAACGGCGGCGCCTGCGCGCTCGGCCATCCGATCGGCGCTTCGGGCGCGCGTCTGGTGGTCACGCTGGTGAACGCGTTGCGCACACGCGGCCTCAAGCGTGGCGTCGCTTCTCTGTGCATCGGCGGCGGCGAAGCGACGGCCATCGCCATCGAATTGATTTGATTGGACTTAATGCCTTTTCCACAAAAATGAATGCGCGGTCGCTTGACAGTCGAAATCGGCTTGTCATCATGTTCACGGCGCGCATTGGCGCGTTAGCCAAATTCCACGACGAGGATTCACAAATGAGCATCAACAAGCTGCTGATCGCGATGACCCTGGGCCTGGCTCTGGCCGCCTGCTCGAAGCAGGAAGCTGCCCAGGACGCCGCTGCCACCGCCGACGCCGCCGCTACCGACGCCCAGGCCGCTGCTGACCAGGCCGCTGCTGCCGGCGCCGAAACCGCCGACGCTGCCCAGGCTGCTGCCGACACCGCCGCCACCGCTGCTGACGCTGCTGGCGACGCTGCTGCCGCTGCTGCTGGCGCCGCCACCGACGCCGCTGCCGGCGCCGCTGCCGACACCGCCAAGGCTGCCGAAGGCGTTGCCGAGAAGGCCAAGGACGCTGCTGAAGAAGCCAAGAAGTAATAACTTCTTCTTCGACGCAAGTCTGAAAGCCGCTGGTTCGCCAGCGGCTTTTTTATTGCCTGCCGTTCCCGGCTTCCTCCCGATGCCTTCGGCAGGCGGCATCCAGCCCCCGATGGCCTTCCGCAGGCGCCCTTCTTGGCCGCTGCATGGGACCATCGGCAAGCGCAGCATCGAAGCTACGGCAATGTTCCGGTTTCCGGTTCTGCCGCTGGCGATCGCCCGCCGGCTTGCCCGCCACCGTCCCCGCGCTGTACCGACGGCGTTGACGCAATCTGAATCCGCTCCCTCCTACGCTGCGCGCGTCGTCCCCCAACCCAGGAGAACGCGATGAAGCTTTTTGTCCCGCTGCTGGCCGGCAGCCTGATGCTGGCCCTGTCCGCCTGCAACAACCCGAATGCCGAACAGGCCAAGCGCGACGCGGAGGCCGCCGCCGACCATGCCGCCGAAGCGGCGCGCAACGCGGGCGAATCCGCGGCCGATGCGGCCCGCAATGCGGCCGACCGCGCCGCAGACGCCACCCGTGAAGCCGCTGCCAAGTCCGAGCAGGCGCTGGACCGCGCGGCCGATGCGACCACCGCCGCCGCGGACGATGCCGCGGTCGCGACCAAGGAAGCAGCGGCCAATGCCAGCGCCGCTACCGCCGACGCCGCGCAGAAGGTCGCCGATCACGCCCACGACGCCGCCGAGAAGGCCAGGCAGAAAGCCGACGACGCCAAGCGCTGATTCCCTGCTTCGCCGCGCAGCCGTCTCCATCGGGTGGCTGCGCGGCCCTTCCGGCGGCATGAGGCCTACGAGTGGCGCCTCCGCCACAGCTCCGGCGCCCTGCATCGGGACACCGCTCAGGTCCGGGGCGAGGCCCGTCCCAGGATGTCGGCGAACGGCACCGACGCATCCAGCATGCCGTAGGCCGGCGGAACGGCGTTCGCCAACCGCGAAGCCACGAACGCGCAGGCCACGGGACTTCCGGCACGCAGCAGCGTGGCCGCCTGCAGCAGGATCGCCAGTGAGGCGGCAATGCGTCGTGCCGCGGCTTCAACCGCCACCGCATCGTCCAACGTCCGCTGCAGGACAGCGAGCGCCGCATCGTAGACATCGTCGAGTCCGCGCGCCTGTTCCAGCTCCCGTAGCAGCGCCTGCCGCGACCGCGGTTCGCGCGACAGCGCGCGCAGCACGTCCAGGCACTGTACGTTGCCGCTGCCCTCCCAGATCGAATTGAGCGGCGCCTGCCGGTACAGCCGCGGCAACATCGACTCCTCGATATAGCCGGCCCCGCCCAGGCATTCCTGCGCTTCGTTGACGAAACCGGCGGCCCGCCGACAGATCCAGAACTTGCCGATGGCCGTGGCGACACGCGCGAAGGCCGCCTCCTCCGGGTCGTGCGCAGCCGCGTCCACCGCGCGCGCGACGCGCAGCGCCAGCGCGGTGGACGCCTCCGATTCCAGCGCCAGGTCCGCCAGCACGTTGGCCATCAGCGGCTGCTCGACCAGGCGCCGGCCGAAGGCACTGCGATGCCGCGTATGGTGCAATGCCTGCGCGAGCGCCATGCGCATTTCCGCGGCGGCGCCGAGCATGCAGTCCAGCCGCGTCAGCATCACCATCTCGATGATGGTCGCCACGCCGCGCCCTTCCCCGCCGATGCGCCGCGCCCAGGCGCCGCAGAACTCGACCTCGCTGGAGGCATTGGCCCAGTCGCCGAGCTTGTCCTTCAGGCGCATCAGCCGGAAGGCATTGCGCGAACCGTCGGGCAGGCGCCGCGGCAGCAGGAAGCAGCTCAACCCACCCGGCGCCTGCGCCAGCACCAGCCAGCCATCGGACATCGGTGCGGAAAAGAACCACTTGTGCCCGACCAGCGCGTATTCGCCCTCGCCCGCCAGCGGCGTCGCGCTCGTACGGTTGCTGCGCACGTCCGAGCCACCCTGTTTCTCGGTCATGCCCATGCCCACGGTGATGCCGGCCTTCTCCGCGATGGGCACGTCGCGCGGGTCGTAATGCGGCGCGGCGGCCTTGGCGGCCCATTCGGCCAGCGCCGGTTCGTGCCGCAGTACCGGTACGGCAGCATGGGTCATGGTCAGAGGGCAACTGCTGCCCGCCTCCGCCTGGTGATGCAGGAAGCTCAGCGCGGCCCGGGCAACGTGCGCCCCGGGGCGCGACTGCTGCCACGACAGCCCGGCCACGCCGTGCGTCCTGGCCACGTCCATCAACCGGTGCCAGGCGGGATGGAAATCCACGCTGTCGATGCGGTGGCCCTGCGCGTCGTGGGTGCGCAGCAACGGTTTGTTGCGGTTGGCATCGAAGCCGAGCCGGTACAGTTCGCCCCCGGCCAGCGCGCCGTAGTCGTCCAGCACCGTGGCGGACGCATCGCCGCCTTCGCGCGCGACCGCCTCGCGCAGCGCGATGTCGTCGCGCCACAGGTTGCGTTCGGGGAACGGCGGCGGCTGGTTGAGCACCACATGGGTTTCGAACGGTGCCGCATCGATGCTCATGGCCGGCCCTGCGCGATGGAGGATGCCGTTCATTCTGCCGCACGCCGGTGTTGGCCCGGCGAGAACGCCGCTGCCGCCCGCGCTGGCCCGCTCAGCCGTCGCCGGCCAACGCCTGGATGAATTCCGGCGCCAGCGGCAGCTTGCCGAACACGCCCAGCTGCGTGCCGCTGAGCACGCGCAGCATGTGCCCGCGCCCGCCCGGCATGCGACCCATCGGCTTGAACAGCAGGTCGCGCGCATGCGCAATCCAGTCGCGGTCGGACTGGAAGATCGGTGTCAGCCAGCGGCTCCAGAACTGATACAGATGCACATGCGCCTGGCGCGTGGCCTGGTAGCGCGCCAACGCCGCGTCGATATCCGCTTCGCCGCGCAGCGCGTCGCGCAGAGCCATCGCATCGAGCAGCGCCATGTTCACGCCCTGGCCGAGCTGCGGACTCATCGAATGCGCGGCGTCACCGGCCAGCACCAGCCGGCCGCGATACCAGCGGTCCATCACCGCGTCGCGGTAGCTGGCCCGCGCCAGCTGCGTCTGCACGGTGATGCCCTGCAGCCGTTGCCGCGCCTCCGGCCACAACTGCCCGATCTCGTCCAGCCACACGTCCATTCCGGCACGCTCCCACGCCTCGAAGCCATCGCGCGGCAGGCTCCAGAAGAAGCTCAGGCGCGGCACGTCGTCGCCGGGACGCGTCCCTACCGGCAGCAGGCCGATCATCTTGCGCGCGGCGACATAGCGCTGGCGCAGTTCGTCGGCGAACGCCCAGTCGCCGCCCGGCAGCAGGCACCACAGCGCGCCCCACGGATAGAGGCGGTCCAGCCGCGTGCCGCGCACCTGCGCGCGCAGCCCGGAGGCGGAGCCATCGGTGGCGATCACCAGGTCGAACGGCCCATGCCACTGCCCATGCTGGTCCCGCACCCGCCGCAGGCTGTCGTCGATGGCATCGATGCAGCTGTCCACATGCAAGGCATCGCCACGCTCCCATGCGGCGTCCAGCAGCGAGAACAGCGCGCCGCGCTGCATGCCCACGCCATGCAGGCGCGCGTCCAGGCCGGCGTAGCGCATGTCCATCACCGCACGGCCGCACGGCGTTTCCCCGTACAGGCGGCGCACCACCGCACCATGGGCGAGCACCTGCGGCAACAGGCCCATCCGCCACAACGCCTGCAACCCGCTGGGCTGCAACAGGAAGCCCGCGCCCACCGGCCCGGGGCGTTCGGCCCGTTCGAACACCTGTACGCGATGGCCGTCGCGCGACAGCAGCACGGCCAGCGACTGGCCGGCGGTACCGTAACCGACGATGGCGATATCCAGCGGCTTGCTCATTGCGTTTCCTGCGCGCCTAAAAAAAAACCCCGCCTCGGCGGGGTTCTTCCGGCACAGCCGAGTGGATCACTCGACCGGCGTGATATTGGAAGCCTGGGCACCCTTCGGGCCCTGGGTCACGTCATAGCTGACGCGCTGTCCTTCCTGCAGGCTGCGGAAGCCCTTGGAATTGATCGCGGAGAAGTGCGCGAAGACATCGGCGCTGCCGTCCTCCGGTGAGATGAAGCCAAATCCCTTGGCGTCGTTGAACCACTTGACGGTACCGTTCGGCATGGTGATGCGAGACCTTGTTCGATGAATGGATTGATGCACGCTGAATGAGGCGTACTCGCGGAGTATGCAAAGCTTGGGCCGGGATGACAATCACCCCCGGGCCAATTCCCCCACCAGGTCGGGCAGGCCCGCCGAGGCCGCAGCGACGTTCGCCAGTACCTCGTCCATCGTGATCTCGGCCGCGTCGCCGCAGCCCGCCGCCCAATTGGCGACGATGGCCAGGCAGGCGTAGTCCAGGCCCAGTTCGCGCGCCAGGCCGGCCTCGGGCATGCCGGTCATGCCGACCAGATCGCAGCCGTCGCGGCGCATGCGCGCGATCTCGGCGATGGTCTCCAGGCGCGGGCCCTGCGTGGCGCCATAGCAGCCGCCGTCATGCACGGCGACGCCACGGGCGCTCGCCGCGGCCAGCACCTGCGCGCGCAGCGACGGCGTGTACGGGTGGCCGAAATCCACGTGCAGCACCTCGCTGCCGGCTTCCTCGCACAGCGTCGAGATACGCCCCCAGGTGTAGTCGATCAACTGCTCCGGGCAGGCCAGCACGCGCGGCCCGAAATCGTCGGTGATGCCACCGACGGTATTCAGCGCGAGCACGCGGGTGGCGCCCAGCTGTTTGAGCGCAGCCAGATTGGCGCGGTAGTTGACCTTGTGCGGCGGAATCGAATGGCCTTCGCCGTGGCGGGCGAGGAAGGCGACGCGCCGGCCATCCAGCAACCCGACGCGGACCGGGCCGGAAGGCGCGCCATAGCGGGTCTGCACTTCATGGCTCTGCACGTCGTCCAGCGCGGCCAGCTTGTAGACCCCGGTGCCGCCGATCACGGCCAGTTCGATATTGCCCATCGTTGTTTCCTGATCTGTTTTCGCAATCAAGCCACATCCCCGGCCTCACCAGATCGTGACTGGAGGAAGGCCCCCCTGAGTCAGGGGGCGCGCCGAAGGCGCGGGGTATGGCAGGCGAGAAACGGGGCCCATGGTCTGCAATGCAAACCATGGGGCGACGGCGCGCGCCGGCCACCGCCCGGTTCCCGCTTACTGCTTCATCGCGTAGATGGCCGGCAGCGAACGCAGCGATTCGCTGACGTCCATGCCGAAGCCGAACACGAAACGGTCCGGCAGTTCGATGCCCGCGTAGTCGGCCGTGACGCCGTCCAGGCAGCGATCGTGCTGCTTGACCGTCAGCACCGCGATGCGCACGTCGGTGGCGCCCTGTTCCAGGCACCAGTCGCGCACGCCCTGCAGGGTGAAGCCTTCGTCGAGGATGTCGTCCACCAGCAGCACGCGGCGGCCGAACAGCGAGGACACCGGGCGGTGCTTCCACACCAGTTCGCCGCCGCTTTCGCCGTGGTAGCGCGAGGCCTGCATGTAGTCGAACTGCGCGTCCTGGCCGCGCGCGCCCAGTTCCAGCGCGAGCTGGCCGGCGAACGGCAGCGCACCGTTCATGATCGACAGGAATACCGGCACCTCGCCCTTGTAGTCGCGCGCGATGGCGTCGGCGATGCCGGCGATGGCCGCATCGATGGTGGGGCGGTCGACCAGCAGGTCGGCCTGGGCCACGGCTTGTTCGAGAGTGAGTTTGGACATCAGGCGGTTCTTCCAAGAGTTTCGAGCAGACGGTTTTGGGTTTCGCCGTGGCGGGCGTCGGCCAGCAGGCCGCCCCAGCCCATGGCGCCATGGGCGATCAGGCCCAGCAGCGCGGCGGTGTTGAGGCTGCGGCCGGATACGGCCTGCAGCGATTCTTCGACCAGCTCCGGGTGGCAGACCAGCACCACGTCGCAGCCGGCATCCAGGTGGACATCGACCCGGGCCTTGACGCCACCGGCGGCGAACGAAGCCGCCATGCCGATATCGTCGGAGAACACCACGCCGCGGAAGCCCATCTGTCCGCGCAGGATCTGGTTGATCCAGCGCGGCGAATAGCCGGCCGGTTCCGGCGCGACCTGCGGGTAGATGACGTGGGCCATCATCACCGCGTCCGCCCCGGCCTGGATACCGGCGCGGAACGGTAGCAGATCCTGCGCTTCCAGCTCGTGCAGCGGACGCGGGTCGATGGCGACGTCGACGTGCGTATCCTCGCGCACCGTGCCATGGCCCGGGAAATGCTTGAGCGTGGCGGCCATGCCCGCACCGTGCATGCCGCGCACATAGGCCTGGGCCAGTGCCGCAACGACCTGCGGGTCCTCGGCGAAGGCGCGGTTGCCGATGGCGAGGTTGCCATGGCCCACGTCCACTACCGGCGCGAAGCTCAGATCCAGGCCGGTGGCGCGGATCTCGCTGGCCATCAGCCAGGCATGCTGTTCGGCCAGCGCCAGCGCGGCATCGGGGTCGGTCGCATGCAGCCGGCCGAAACCGTCCAGCGGCGGCAGCTCGGTGAAGCCCTCGCGGAAGCGCTGCACGCGCCCGCCTTCCTGGTCCACCGCGATCAGCAGCGGGCGCGCGGTGGCGGCGCGGATCGCAGCGGTCAGTTCGACCAGTTGCCCGCGCGAGGCGAAATTGCGCTTGAACAGCACCACGCCGGCCACGGCGTCATGCTGCAGCCAGTCGCGTTCCTGGGCAGTCAGTTCGGTGCCGGCGACGCCGATCAGAAGCATGTGCGGATTCCCATACAGCCAAGCCGGGCATTGTCGCAGATGGCGCCGGCCGCGTCAGAGACTGCAGCCGTCCGGCCCGCAGGCCGGTTCATCCGGGCCAGCCGCCGGAGCCGGCGCCAGCTCGGCGGCGACCTTCTCCAGCACCTGCGCGAACACGTCCGGCGGCTGCGCGCCCTGCACGGCATAGCGGCCGTTGATGACGAAGGTGGGGACCGACTGGATGCCCAGCGCCTGCGCCTGGCCCAGCCCGGCACGGACTTCGGCCAGCCCCTCGTCCGAGGCCAGCAGCGCCTCGACGCGCCCGGCCGGAATGCCACCGGCGGCGGCGGCGGCGGCCAGCACCTGCGGGTCGGCGAGATTGCGGCCGTGCTCGAAATGGGCGCGGAACAGCGCCTCGCCGACCTGCTCCTGCACGCCCTCGCGCCCGGCCAGCCATAGCAGGCGGTGCGCCGGCAGGGTGGTGACCTTGACCTGGCCGCGGTCGAAATCCATTGGCAGGCCTTCGGCCTGCGCGGCGCCCTGGGTCTGCGCCAGCATCTGCTCGACACGCTCGGCACCGCCGAACTTGGCGGCATAGGCCTGGCGCAGCGGCACCGGCGTGGTGCCGGCATCGGGATCGAGCAGGAACGGATGCCAGCGCACCTCCACCTGCGGCGCCTTGTCGCCCATCAGCTCCAGCGCGCGCTGGAAGCGGTGCTTGCCGATCCAGCACCAGGGGCAGACCACGTCGGACCAGATATCGATGCGCATGGGGATTCCTTCTTTTTGGTGGGGCTCAGGCGCGCTCGATGGCGCTCCATTGCGTGTAGGGATGCGAGGCCAGCGCGAGGTTGTAGTAGCGCAGTTCGTCGGTCACTTCGGCGCCGGCCCAGTCCGGCTTGTCGAACGGCTGGTCGGCGCTCTCCAGTTCCACTTCGGCCACCACCAGCCCGGCGTTGTCGCCGAGGAATTCGTCCACTTCCCACAACAGGCCGTCGTGGTTGACCAGGTGGCGGCGCTTGTCGACCAGGCCGCCGACGCACAGCGCCAGCAGTTCGCGCGCCTCGCTCACCGGCACCGGGTAATCGAACTCCTGGCGGGTATGGCCGAGTTCGCGCGACTTGATGTTCAGGTACGCCGCATCGCCCTGGATGCGCACGCGCACCGAGGCCTTCTGCGCGCCGCTGTCCATGGCCGCCATGTCGTTGATGTAGCCCTGCGCCATCGGGATGACGGCGTGCGCGGCGGCGCGCCAGTCGTCATTGGCGACCAGGAACTTGCGCTCGATCTCGATGCCCATTCAAAACCTCGTTGATGTGAGTCCCTCACAAAAGCAGCGCACATCCATGTGCGCGTGTCTCATCGGTGCGAATCCCTCGCAGGAGCAGCGCACATCCATGTGCGCGGATTCACTTCTTTTCGAACACGGCGATGCTTTCCACGTGCGCGGTATGCGGGAACATATCCATCACGCCGGCCGACACCAGGGTGAAGCCCTGCTCGTTGACCAGGTAACCGGCATCGCGCGCCAGCGAGCCCGGGTGGCAGCTGACGTAGACGATGCGCTTGAACTGCTTGAGCGGCAATTGCTGCAGCACGTCGATGGCGCCCGAACGCGGCGGGTCGAGCAGCAGCTTGTCGAAGCCCTGCCGCATCCACGGCACGCTGCGCTGGTCCTGGGTCAGGTCGGCAGCGAAGAACTGCGCGTTGTCCAGGCCGTTGTGCTGCGCGTTCTCCTTCGCCCGCGCCACCAGCCCGGCCTCGCCTTCCACACCCACCACTTCGCGCACAGTGCGCGCCAGCGGCAGGGTGAAGTTGCCCAGGCCGCAGAACAGGTCAAGCACGCGCTCGTCCGGCTGCGCGTCCAGCAGCGTCAGCGCGTGGGCGATCATCTGCTGGTTGAGCTTGGCATTGACCTGGATGAAGTCGAGCGGGCGGAACGCCAGTTCCACGTCCCACTGCGGCAGCGCGAACGACAGCGGCACGCCTTCGGCCGGCCACAGCGGATGCACCGACTCCAGGCCGCCGGGCTGCAGGTAGATGGCGAAACCATGCTCCTGACCGAACGCCATCCATGCCTGTTGGTCAGCATCGGACAGCGGCTGCAGGTGGCGCACGGTCAGCGCGATGGCGGCATCGCCGCCGATGAATTCGATCTGCGGGATGTCGCGCTTGCCTTCCAGGCCCTCGATGAAGGCCGACAGCACCGACACCTTGGTGCCGATTTCCGGGATCACGGTCAGGCACTGCGACAGGTCGGCGACGAAGCGCGGATCCTGTTCGCGGAACCCCACCAGGGTCTTGTCCTTCTTCTCGACGCGGCGCACCGAGAACCGGCCCTTGCGCCGGTAGCCCCAGTTCTCGCCCACCAGCGGCGGCAACACCGTGCCCGGGCTGACATGGCCGATGCGGGTCAGGTTGTCCATCAGCACCTGCTGCTTGGCCACGATCTGCTGGCCCTCCTCCAGGTGCTGCAGCACGCAGCCGGCGCAGACGCCGAAATGCGGGCAGCGCGGCTGCACGCGGTGCGGCGAGGCGGTGAGCACTTCCACGGTCCGCGCCTCATCGAAGTGGCGGCTCTTGCCGGTCTGCTCGGCCATCACCGTCTCGCCAGGCAGCGCACCGGCCACGAAGGTCACCTTGCCGCCTTCGCCTTCACGGCGGGCGACGCCGCGGCCGTCATGACTGAGGTCGAGGATATCGGTCTGGAACGGGGTCTTGTCTATGCGGGATCTGGATCGGGCCACGTGGCGGACGGCTGCGGGCAAAAGGGGCGTCATTGTCGCAGATGCACATCGGCCTGACTTCCGCCGCTTGCGCGGCCGCGCCACATCGCCAATCATGCCCGGCACGGCTGACATGGAGGCAGCAGATGAATACGCACGCACAGGCGAACCCGCCGCGCCTGCTGCTGGTCGAGGACGACGCGACCAGCCAGGGCTTTTTCCGGGCCGCACTGGAAGCGCTGCCGGCCACGATCGATGTCGCCGGCTCGGTCTCGCAGGCGCTGCAGATGGGCGGCGCGACGCGCCACGACCTGTGGCTGATAGACGTCAACCTCCCCGATGGCAACGGACAGGAACTGCTGCGGCACCTGCGCGCGCTGCACCCCGGCATCCCGGCCCTGGCGCATACCGCCGACAACGGCGCGGATATCCGGCGGTCGCTGCGCGATGCCGGTTTCGAGCGGCTCCTGGTCAAACCGATGACCCGCGCCGATCTGCTCGATGCCGTCCGCGGCTGTCTCGGCCACGCCGGCACCACGGAAGCGTCAGCGAGCGAGGAGCCGGCCACGCCGGACTGGGACGAGAGCGCGGCGCTGAGCGCGCTCAATGGCCAGCAGGCCCATGTCGTGGCGCTCCGCGAGCTGTTCCTGTCCGAGCTGCCGGTCGCCCGCGATGCGGTTTCGGTGGCGCTGCGGCAGCACGACGACGGCGCCCTCCGTTCGCAGCTGCACCGGCTGCAGGCCAGCTGCGGCTTCGTCGGCGCCTCGCGGCTCGGCCGCGCGGTGCGGCAACTGCACCAGGCGCCGGAATCGGACATGGCGCGACGCCAGTTCGACGCGGCGGTGAGCGCGCTGCTCCACTGAACGGAACAAACGGGGCATCCTCGATGCGCTGCGGGATCAACCGGAAACCGGTCCGTCGCTGCGTGCGAGGTCGCCCAGCATCTCCCATGATTTGAGCCCGCGCCCGCCCAGGTGGTGCAGCAGCACCGCGCGCATCTGTGGCCGCAGGCTGGCCAGATCGGCCGCATCAGGCATGCGGTCCTCGCCCAGCGCCAGCAATGCCGTCCCGGTGGCCAGTCCCCTGCGCTCGGCGGCGTTGCGCTCGCTGAGCAGGCGCAGCGGCCCTTCCTGCGGGTCCAGCCGGTAGCGCGCCGCCGGGTCGATCGGCTGCCCGTCCGCGGCGCTGGTCCAGTCGAAGCCGAACCCCAGCGCGTCGAGCAGGTCGCGTTCGAAGCGCCGCAGCGCCCACGCCAGTCCAGCCGCATCGGCCAGCCGCGCGCGCACCTGCCCATAGGCGTGGTGCAGCTCGGGCAAGGGGTCATGGCGCGGCGCCAGCCGCAGCACCAGTTCGTTGATGTAGAAGGCCGCCAGCATCGACTGCCCATGCAGGCGCGGCGCCGCATCCTGGCTCTCGGCCCGGCGCAGCTGCGCCAGTTCGCCGGCCATCACCGCATCCAGGCGGATCGACTGCAACGGCTGCAGGGCCGCGCGCAGGGCCTGCTTCTTAGGCCCATGCACGCCGCGCGCGAGCAGGCCGATGCGGCCATGTTCGCGCGTCAGCGCTTCGACCAGCAGGCTGGTCTCGCGCCAGGGGCGCGCATGCAGGACGTAGGCGGGTTCGTCGTCGATGCGCATGGATGGAGCCGAAAATGGGAAAACAGGGAGCGGGAATGGAACCGCGTCTGGAAGTTGGCAAACCTCCGGTCACCTTCCAAGCGCCCGCCGGGGAAAGGCGGTTCGAGCCCGGCTACCCGCGAACCATCACTCCCGGTCTCTGCCCGGCTTCACTCGTAGCCGAAGGCCTTGAGCGCGGCTTCGTCGTCCGACCAGCCTTCACGCACGCGCACCCAGGTTTCCAGGAATACCTTGGCGCCGAACAGGCGTTCCATCTGCAGGCGGGCCTTGGCGCCGATTTCCTTCAGGCGCGCGCCGCCCTTGCCGATCACGATGGCCTTCTGGCCCTCGCGCTCGACCCAGATCACTGCGCCGATGCGCAACAGGTTGCCGTCCTCGGCAAAGCGCTCGATCTCCACCGTGGTGGCATATGGCAGTTCCTCGCCCAGCTGGCGCATCAACTGCTCGCGCACCAGTTCGCCGGCCAGGAAACGCTGGCTGCGGTCGGTGATCTCGTCCTCGCCGAACATCGGCGGGGCTTCGGGCAGCAGTTTGAGCACGTCGCGCACCAGCGCTTCCAGGCCGTTGCGCTTCTGCGCCGAGATCGGGTGCACGCCGGCGAAGTCCCGGCCTTCGGTGATTTCCTGCAGGAACGGCAGCAGCGCGCCCTTGTCCTTCAGGCGGTCGACCTTGTTGACCACCAGCAGCACCGGGATGCCCGCATCACGCAGCACGTTGAAGGCCAGCGTGTCTTCCTCGTCCCAGCGTCCGGCCTCGATCACCAGCAGGCCGGCGTCCACGCCTTCCAGCGAGCCGCGTGCGGCGCGGTTCATCACCCGGTTCATTGCCCGCTTCTGCTGGCGGTGCAATCCGGGGGTGTCGACCAGCACCAGCTGGCCTTCCGGGAAAGTGGCGATACCGAGCAGGCGGTGGCGCGTGGTCTGCGGCCGGTTGGAGACGATGCTGACCTTGGCGCCCACCAGGGCATTGGTCAGGGTCGATTTGCCGACGTTGGGGCGGCCGATGACGGCGACGCTGCCGCAGCGGTGGGAGGTGGTCTCGTTCACTTGGAATCCAGTTGCTCGATCGCGGCCGCAGCCGCCTGTTGTTCGGCCAGCCGCCGGGAGCTGCCTTCGCCCTCGGTGGTCACGTCCGGGTCGGTCAGGCGGCAGCGTACCCGGAAATGCCGGGCATGGTCATCGCCGGTTTCCGATACCAGTTCATAAACCGGCAGCGGCTTCTGCCGCGCCTGCAGCCATTCCTGCAGGCGGGTCTTGGGGTCTTTTTCGGGTTTCCCGACCGGTACCGCGGCCATCGGCGCCTCGAACCAGGGCAGCACCCGCGCGCGGCAGGCTTCGAAACCGGCGTCCAGGTAGATCGCCGCCACCACCGCCTCGAAGGCATCGGCCAGGATCGAATCACGGCGGTGGCCACCGGATTTCATCTCACCCGGCCCCAGGGTCAGGCGTTCGCCCAGTTCCAGGGTACGCGCCATGGCCGCCAGCGCGCCCTCGCACACCAGCGCCGCCCGCGCCCGGGTCAACGCCCCTTCGTCGGCCTTGGGCCAGCGCGCGAACAGCGCTTCGGCGACCATCAGGTTGACGATGCTGTCGCCGAGGAATTCCAGGCGCTCGTTGTGCGGCGCGCCGGCGCTGCGATGGGTCAGGGCCTGCCGCAGCAGCCCCTGATCCTTGAACGGGTGGCCGATGCGGTCACCCCGGGTAACCGTCCTACTCACCGCGCGTCGTCAGATCCTGGGAATTCTCGAAATTCCCGACGATGTCGAGGTTGCCGACCAGCGTGCGGCGCACTTCATACTTGACGTTCATGCGCACGCCGCCGTCGATGCGGTCGAACTTGATGTTCTCGCGCTTGACGCTGTCCGAGTAATTCATGTCCATGCGCTTGAAGAACATTTCCTGCGCCTTGACCGGATCGGCGCTGCCCGGCTCCCTGGCCAGGGCCTTCATCGAGGTCTTGACCGCGTAGAACTCCTGATACATCGGGAACAGCTTCATGCCGATGTAGGCCGCGAAACCGGCCACGGCCAGCACCATCAGGAACGACGTCAGCGTCATGCCGCCTTGCTTGCGATTCATAGCGTTCTCCCCGGGTTTGCGCCTACGTTACTGGATGCCCGAGCCGATCCGCGACGGCTCGAAGCCGTCCTTGCAGAACCAGCCGCTGCAGTTGAGCCAGATCAGGAACGCCTTGCCGCGCAGGTTCTGCTCCGGCAAAAAGCCCCAGAAACGGCCGTCGTCGCTGTTGTCGCGGTTGTCGCCCATGACCAGGTACTGGCCCTGCGGCACTTCCCAGTCGCCCTGCCCGGCCGGATTGGCGCGGCCCAGGTATTCCAGCACGGTGTGCGTGCGGCCCGGCAGCGCTTCGCTGAGCAGGCTGGCGCCGTTCATCTCCGCGCCGCGGCCCTTGCCGATGTATTCGCCCTTGACCTCGTATGCCAGCGGCTGGCCGTTGATCGACAAGGTGTCGCCATGGAAGCCGATGCGGTCGCCCGGCAGGCCGATGACGCGCTTGATGAAGTTCTCGCCGCGCTGCGGGTCGCCCGGCATCTCCGGATGGCCCGGGAACTGGAACACCACCACGTCGCCGCGCTTCGGTTCGCCGGTCGGGATCACCTTGGTGTTGGTGATCGGCAGGCGGATGCCGTAGGCGAACTTGTTGACCAGGATGAAATCGCCGATCAGCAGGTTGGGCATCATCGAGCTGGACGGGATCTTGTAGGGCTCGGCGATGAAGCTGCGCAGGATCAGCACCACCGCCAGCACCGGGAAGAAGGCGCGCGAGTAATCGACGAGCGCCGGCTCCTCGCTGTCCAGCAGGCCACCCTTGGTCGCGCGGCGCCTGGCCAGGAACAGCTTGTCCAGCAGCAGGACCAGGCCCGACCCCAGGGTCAGCACCACCAGGGCGATTTCAAACCATTTCATTCGTCATCCTTCGCTATGCATGAGGCCCGGGCGGAAGCCGCCGGTCACTTGTTGTCCATCTGCAGCACGGCCAGGAAGGCTTCCTGCGGGATCTCCACGCGGCCGACCTGCTTCATGCGCTTCTTGCCTTCCTTCTGCTTCTCCAGCAGCTTCTTCTTGCGCGAAACGTCGCCACCATAGCACTTGGCCAGCACGTTCTTGCGCATGGCCTTGACCGTGGTGCGGGCGATGATCTGCGAGCCGACGGCGGCCTGGATGGCGACGTCGAACATCTGCCGCGGGATCAGGTCCTTCATCTTCTCGCACAGCTCGCGGCCGCGCCGATCGGCGTGGCTGCGATGCACGATCAGCGACAGCGCGTCGACCTTGTCGCCGTTGATCAGCACGTCCACGCGCACGAACGGGCCGGCCTCGAAACGCACGAAGTGGTAGTCCAGCGAGGCGTAGCCGCGGCTGACCGACTTGAGCTTGTCGAAGAAGTCCAGCACCACCTCGGCCATCGGCAGCTCGTAGCTGATCTGCACCTGGCTGCCCAGGTAGTTGATGCCGATCTGGGTGCCGCGCTTCTCCTCGCACAGCTTGATGATGTTGCCGATGTACTCCTCGGGCGTGAGCACGTTGGCGCGGATGATCGGCTCGCGGATCTCCTCGACCTGGTTGACCGGCGGCAGCTTGGCGGGGTTGTCCATCATCACGATGGAGCCGTCGCTCTTGAGCACCTCGTAGACAACGGTCGGCGCGGTGCTGATCAGGTCCAGGTCGTACTCGCGCTCCAGGCGCTCCTGCACGATCTCCATGTGCAGCATGCCGAGGAAGCCGCAGCGGAAGCCGAAGCCCATCGCCTCGGAACTTTCCGGCTCGAAGCGCAGCGCGGCGTCGTTCAGGCGCAGCTTGTCCAGCGCCTCGCGCAGGTCCGGGTAGTCCTCGGCGTCGACCGGGAACAGGCCGGCGAACACGCGCGGCTGCATTTCCTGGAAGCCGGGCAGCGGCGCCGGCGCCGGATCGCCGGCCAGGGTCAGGGTGTCGCCGACCGGCGCGCCGTGCACGTCCTTGATCGACGCGGTGATCCAGCCCACCTCGCCCGCCGACAGCTTGCCGGTGACCTTGCGCTTGGGCGTGAACACGCCCACCGCGTCGACCTGGTGGTTGCGGCCGGTGGACATGACCAGCAGCTTGTCGCCGGTCTTGACCTCGCCCTGCATCACGCGCACCAGCGAGACCACGCCCAGGTAATTGTCGAACCAGGAGTCGATGATCAGCGCCTGCAGCTTGTCGGTTTCGCGCGGGGCCGGCGGCGGGATGCGGTGGACGATGGCCTCCAGCACCTCTTCCACGTTCAGGCCGGTCTTGGCCGACACCGGCACCGCGTCAGTGGCGTCGATGCCGATCACCGCCTCGATCTCGGCCTTGGCGCGCTCGGTATCGGCGGTGGGCAGGTCGATCTTGTTCAGCACCGGCACCACTTCCAGGCCCATCTCGACCGCGGTGTAGCAGTTGGCCACGGACTGGGCTTCCACGCCCTGCGCCGCGTCCACCACCAGCAGCGCGCCCTCGCAGGCGGCCAGCGAGCGGCTGACTTCATAGGAGAAGTCGACGTGGCCGGGGGTGTCGATGAAGTTCAGGTAGTAGGTTTCGCCATTGCGCGCGGTGTACGGCAACGACACCGACTGCGCCTTGATGGTGATGCCACGCTCGCGCTCGATCGGATTGTTGTCCAGGACCTGCGCTTCCATTTCGCGCGCGGTCAGGCCGCCACAGATCTGGATGATGCGGTCGGCCAGGGTGGACTTGCCATGGTCGACGTGGGCGATGATGGAGAAATTGCGGATGTTCCGCATCGGATCGGCAGACATAAGGTGGCGGCGGCGCGGCGCGTCGTCAGGATAACGCGCCATTATCGCACGCCAGGCGGTCAGCCCGCACAGGCGGCCGGCCCGAACGGCAGGAGCCGCCCGGAGGCGGCCCCTGCGTACAGCTTGATGAAGGCGCGCTTCGGAAGGCTGGCTCAGTCGCCGGCCCGGACCGCGACGAAGGCGCTGTTGCCGCCGGTACGCACCAGCAGCATCACCACGTCACCCTTCTTGTAGCCGGCCAGCTCGCGGTTGAGCATGGCCACGCTGCCGACCGGCGTGCGGCCCACCTGCAGCACCACCATGCCCGGCACCAGCTGCGCATCGCGTGCGGACTGGCCGTTGACCCGGGTGATGCGCACGCCCTCGCCTGCCTCCAGCCCCAGCTGCTTGCGTTCGGCGGCCGACAGATCGGCCACCTCCAGCCCCAGCAGGGCATTGGCGCCAGCCTGCGGCTTCTCCTCGGCAGCGGCCGGCGCATTGCCCGGGCGCGCCGCGTCCTCGGCCAGTTCGGTCAGGGTCACGGTGATCTCGCGCTCGCGGCCATCGCGCAGGATGCCCAGGCGGACCTTGCTGCCCGGCGGCATGGCGCCGATCAGCGGCGGCAGGTCGCTGGCCGCGCCGATCTCGGTACCGTTGACCGAGCGGATCACGTCGCTCACCTCCACGCCCGCCTTGGCCGCGGCCGAACCTTCGACCACCTGGTTGACCAGCGCGCCACGGCTGTCGGCCAGCTTCAGGGCCTGCGCCTTCAGCGCGTCGATCGGCTGCACCACGGTGCCCAACTGGCCACGGCTGACCTTGCCGGTCTTCTTGATCTGCTCCACCGCGCTCATCGCCAGGTCGATCGGGATGGCGAAGCTGATGCCCATGTAGCCGCCGGAAGCGGAGAAGATCTGCGAGTTGATGCCGACCACCTCGCCACGGGTATTGAGCAGCGGCCCCCCGGAATTGCCCTGGTTGATCGCCACGTCGGTCTGGATGAACGGCACGTAGCGCTGCTCGGCATACGGGTTGCTGCGACCGGTGGCACTGACGATGCCAGCGGTGACCGAGTGGTCCAGGCCGAACGGCGAGCCGATCGCCACCACCCACTGGCCGGGCTTGAGCGTGTTGGAATCGCCTACGCGCACGGTCGGCAGGCCCTTGGCGTCGATCTTCAGCAACGCCACGTCGTACTGCTGGTCGCTGCCGACGACCTTGGCGTCGAACTCGCGGCGGTCGCTGAGCTTGACCTTGACCGTCTCGGCGCCGTCGATCACGTGGTGGTTGGTCAGCACATAGCCATCGGCGGAAATGATGAAGCCCGAGCCCATGCCACGGCCGCGCGGGCCGTTGTCCGGCGCATCATCGCCGCCGGGCATCTGGAAATCGGGGCCGAAGAAGCGCCGGAAGAAGTCAGGCAGCTGGTCCATGTCCGGGCGGCCGCCACCGGCCATGCGCGGGTTGCGGCGCGGGCCGATGACGGTCTCGACGTTCACCACGCCCGGCCCGACCTGCTCCACCAGCTGGGTGAAATCGGGCAGGCCGCTGACCAGCTGCGGCGCCGGTGCGGCAGGCCGGGCAGCGACCGCCTGCTCGGCGGGGGCAGCAGGTGCGTTGCTCTGGGCGCAGGCGGCCAGCGGCAGGGTCATCGCCAGCAGGCCGAACAGTCGGCGGTAGATACGGTGGGTCATCAGACTCGAGCCTCCGATTGAAAGAGTAGGAAACACCTTCCGTCCGGCGCAGACCGCAGGATGGGAAAATTCCGGGGAAACGGCCCCGCCGCGCGGGCCACGGGGCGGGGAAAGGAATGCCGGCGTCAGTGTCGCGGCGGCTGGGCGTCCGGCTCCACGGACATGCCCTGCGACGGCATCCGCGGTTCGAATGGATAGAAAGCCGCTCCGCCTTCCGCTGCCGGAAGACTGGCATTCAACGCAGGGTTCGACAGCGCTGGCGAGAGCGTCGAGCGCGGCCAGGGACGCGCATGCAGCACGTTGCCGGGGTCGGCGAACGGATCCGTGCGCAACGCAGGCGCAGGCGCCTGCGCGGCGACCGCGCGCGCCGGTTCGGCCTGCCGCACGGCGGCGCTGCGCGCCACCTGCTGGGTACGGGTCGCGCTGCCGCGACGTGCCGAGGCATCCGCGCGCCGCAGCGAGGCAACGGCCACGGCCGGTGCCGCAGCCGCCAATCCTGCTGCGGCGGCATCCGGCGCCTGTCCGGCATCGGCCACGACCGCCGTCGCCGGCACCTGCGCGGCGGTGGCGATCACGGCTTCCGGTACGGCCGGCCCGGGCAGCTGCCCGCGCGCCATGAACAAGGCCACGGCCGCGACCGAGGCCGCCAGTGCGGCGCCGCCGCCCCAGCGCCGCCAGCCGGCACGGCGCGCCTGCCGCTCCGATGCGGGCGGCATTTGACGGGCTTCGGCGGCGATCGCCTCACGGACCTTCAACTCGAAACCGGCTGGCGCCGGCGCGCAGGCCCGGCCGCGCAGCGCGTCGCCGAGCAGTTGCCAGCGCTCCTGGCATCCGGACAGTTCGCCGTCGTGCTCCAGCCGGCGCAGCAGGAAGCGCGCCTCGTCAGTGGGCAGCTCGCCGTCGACCAGCGCCGACAGCTGCTGCCGGTAATGAAGCTCGAACTTGTCGGCGGTATTGCCCGCCGCATCGACACGACCGGAAACATTCATGCGCGGCTCCTTTCACGGGTGGCGCTGGCGGTATCCAGCAACGGACGCAACTGGACGTCGATGGCTTCGCGGGCGCGGAAGATCCGCGAACGCACGGTGCCGATCGGGCACCCCATCTTCTGCGCGATTTCCTCGTAGCTCATGCCTTCCACCTCTCGCAGCGTGATGGCCGAACGCAGCTCCTCGGGAAGCGCGTCGACCGCTTTCATCACGGTCTGTTCCAGCTCCTGCCGCATCAGTTCGCGTTCGGGCGTATCGGTGTCGCGCAGGCGCGCACCGGCGTCGAACTGCTCGGCGTCGCCGATCTCGATGTCGTCGGTCGGTGGGCGCCGGTTGTGTGCGGCAAGGTAGTTCTTGGCGGTATTCACTGCGATTCGATGCAACCAGGTATAGAACTGGGCGTCGCCACGGAAATTCCCGATCGCGCGGTAGGCGCGCACGAAAGTGTCCTGGGCCACGTCCTGACATTCACTCCAGTCGGCGATGTAGCGCCCGATCAGCGCGACGATGCGGTGCTGGTACTTGCGCACCAGGACATCGAACGCCGCGCTCTCGCCGCGCTGCACGCGCCGGACCAGCTCCAGATCCAGCTCCTGCGGTGTTTCAACCTCGGCCATGGGGGGCCGCACTCCTGTCAGCCCAACCGACGTCGGGCAATGAGACCGCCTGTAGCGGAAAAAGTTCAGCGTCCCGTTCCCGGGCCGCCGCACCGGCTTTTAACCCGGGTTCGGCTAGCCTGTCGGCGACAACCGCTGGCGCGAACACCCTGCACCTTCCCAGCATTGGGATTTGACGCCGGGGAAACAACCTCTGGATCATAGCGATCTTCTCCATACACAACCGGATGGAACGTCCCATGCTTTCAGGTTTCGATGGGCTCCGCTTCACTCACTGGCAGGCCGAGATCCGCGACGATGGCATCGTCGTGCTCGCCCTGGACCGCCGCGACAGTCCGGTCAACGCGATGTCGCAGGACGTGCTGCTGGAACTGGGCGATATCGTCGAGCGGCTGGCGATCGATCCGCCCAAGGGGGTGGTGATCCGCTCGGCCAAGGCCGCCGGCTTCATCGCCGGCGCCGACCTGAAGGAATTCCAGGAATTCGACCGCCGCGGCACCGTCAACGACGCCATCCGCCGCGGCCAGTCCACCTACCAGAAACTGGCCGAGCTGCCCTGCCCGACCGTGGCCGCGATCCACGGGCACTGCCTGGGCGGCGGCACCGAGCTGGCACTGGCCTGCCGCTACCGCGTGGCCTCCAGCGATCCGTCCACCCGCATCGGCCTGCCCGAAACCCAGCTGGGCATCTTCCCGGGCTGGGGCGGCAGCGCGCGCCTGCCCCAGCTGGTCGGCGCGCCGGCGGCGATGGACATGATGCTGACCGGTCGCACGCTGTCGGCCTCGGCCGCGCGCGGCATCGGCCTGGTCGACAAGGTGGCCGCGCCGGCGGTGCTGGTGGACGCGGCGGTGGCGCTGGCACAGTCCGGCACCACCCGCCCGTTCAGGCAGCGCGCCACCGCGTGGGCCACCAACACCTGGCTGGCGCGCAAAATCCTCGCCCCACAGATGGTCAAGCAGGTCGCGCGCAAGGCGAAGAAGGACCAGTACCCGGCGCCTTACGCGCTGATCTCTACCTGGGAACGCAGCGGCGGCAGCGGCATCCAGGCACGCCTGGATGCCGAGCGCCGGGCGGTGGTCAAGCTGGCCAGCGGCCCCACCGCGCGCAACCTGATCCGCATCTTCTTCCTGACCGAACGGCTCAAGGGCCTGGGCGGCAAGGACGCGGACATCCGGCACGTGCACGTGGTCGGCGCTGGCGTAATGGGCGGCGACATTGCCGCCTGGGCAGCCTACAAGGGCTTCGACGTCACCCTGCAGGACCGCGAGCAGCGCTTCATCGACCCGGCCATGGCCCGCGCCCAGGCGCTGTTCGAGAAGAAAGTGAAGGATCCGGCCAAGCGCCCGGAAGTGGCGGCGCGGCTGAAGGCCGACCTGGCCGGCGACGGCGTGGCGAAGGCCGACCTTGTGATCGAGGCGATCATCGAGAACCCGGAGGCCAAGCGCGAGCTGTACCAGTCGCTGGAGCCGCGGATGAAGGCCGATGCGCTGCTGACCAGCAACACCTCCTCGATCCCGCTGGTGGAACTGCGCGAGCACATCGCCCGCCCGGCCCGGTTCGCCGGCCTGCACTACTTCAACCCGGTGGCGCAGATGCCGCTGGTGGAAATCATCCACCACGACCGCATGGCGCCGGAGACCGAGCAGCGGCTGGCCGCGTTCTGCAAGGCGCTGGGCAAGTTCCCGGTGCCGGTGGCCGGGACCCCGGGCTTCCTGGTCAACCGCGTGCTGTTCCCCTACATGCTGGAAGCGGCCACCGCCTATGCCGAAGGCGTTCCCGGCCCGGTGATCGACCGCGCCGCGGTGAAGTTCGGCATGCCGATGGGGCCGATCGAACTGCTCGATACCGTGGGCCTGGACGTGGCCGCCGGCGTCGGCAGGGAGCTGGCGCCGTTCCTGGGCCTGCAGATCCCGGCCGCGCTGGCGACCGTGGAACCGGGCAAACGCGGCAAGAAAGACGGCCAGGGCATCTACAAGTGGGAGAACGGCCGCGCGGTCAAACCCGACGTAGCCAAGGACTACCAGGCGCCATCGGACCTGGAGGACCGCCTGATCCTGCCGCTGCTCAATGAGGCGGTGGCCTGCCTGCACGACGGTGTGGTGGCCGATGCCGACCTGCTCGATGCCGGCGTGATCTTCGGCACCGGCTTCGCTCCGTTCCGCGGCGGCCCGATCCAGCACATCCGCGCCACCGGCGCCGACGAACTGGCCGGCCGGCTCAAGACCCTGCAGGCGCGCCACGGCGACCGCTTCGCGCCGCGACCGGGCTGGGACATGGCGGTCCTGCGCGAACCCGTCGCCTGACCCTCGGGCGACCTTCGCGACGACACGGCCGGGGCTGCTCCGCAGCCCCGGCTTTTTTGTCGCCGCCATCCGTGACGGCAACCTTCCGGGCCATCGGCCAGCGTTGCCAGAAAGCCGCCCCAGGCGGCGTTGCCGCTCACCGCTGATCACCCGGGCCGCGGCGCGGACAACGGGAGTGGGGAACACGGCGTCCCGCGGCGTCGCGGGCCTTCGCCGGCAAAACTCCAGCGGGGCGTTGCTCCGCCCTGCAAAGGGATATTCCCGCACAGGCCGGTTTTCCCGGTGATCGGCGATGAACCTTTCCATTCGACCTCCTCCGGGCTACGCCCGGAAAACGCACGTCGATGTCGCGGAAAACAACCACCTGCATGCCGATTGACCCAAATCAAGGCAATCCGGCGCGTCCGGGCCGAATCTATACCCGTCGCCCGGCACACCTTCGCGCCGGGCCGTGACGGCCAGACCGCACGCAGCGTCCATCGCATATCCCACAGGAGCAACTCCATGAAAACCTCGCGCCGCCTTCTCCTCGCCCTGGCCCTGATCGGCGCCGCCGGTGCGGCCCAGGCTGCCGGCAACTGCACCGTCTCGCTCAAGGGCAACGATGCGATGCAGTTCGATCTCAAGGAAGCCACCGTTTCGGCCGGCTGCGCCAACATCACCATCGAGCTGACCCATACCGGCAAGCTCCCGGCCACGGCCATGGGCCACAACGTGGTGGTGTCCACCACCGCCGATATGGCCGGCGTCAACCGCGACGCGATCCGCGCCGGCGTCGCCAACAACTATGTGCCGGCCAACGATGCCCGCGTGCTCGCCCACACCACCCTGATCGGCGGCGGGCAGAAGACCCAGATCCGCTTCCCGGGCAACAAGCTCACCGCCGGCGGCGACTACAGCTTTTACTGCTCCTTCCCGGGCCATTCGGCCATGATGAAGGGCAAGCTGGTCGTAACCCGCTGATTTTGCTGGATCTGCAACGCAGGCCCGGGCGACCCTGTCGCCCGGGCCTGCGTCATATACTGTTCAGGATGGCATCCTGCGGCCCATCACGGTCCATGGATGACTGCAAACGCCCGGACACGCATTGATCCAGGTCAATGCCCGGTGTGCTCCACACGGGGATGATTCCCCCGTTCAGACTGAGGATCAGGCCGCATGCAAAGCGTGCAGGGGACATATAACGACAAGGTGGTGCGCCAGTTCGCGGTGATGACCGTGGTCTGGGGCATCGTGGGCATGCTGGTGGGCGTGATCATCGCCGCCCAGCTCTACTGGCCGACGCTCGGCGAAGGCATTCCGTGGCTCAGCTACGGACGGCTGCGGCCGCTGCATACCAACGCGGTGATCTTCGCTTTCGGCGGCTGCGCGCTGATCGCGACCAGCCTGCACGTGGTGCAGCGCACCTGCCACGTCCGGCTGATCTCGGACAAGCTGGCAGCCTTCGTGTTCTGGGGCTGGCAACTGGTGATCGTGGCCGCGGCCATCTCCCTGCCGCTGGGCTGGACCCAGGGCAAGGAATACGCCGAGCTGGAATGGCCGATCGACATCCTGATCGCCGCGGTATGGGTGGCCTATGCGGTGCTGTTCATCGGCACGATCGCAAAACGCCGGGTCAAGCACATCTATGTGGCCAACTGGTTCTATGCCGGCTTCATCCTGGCCATCGCCCTGCTGCACATCGTCAACAACATCTCCATCCCCGCCGGCCTGACCAAGTCCTATCCGGTCTACAGCGGCGCGGTCGATGCGATGGTGCAGTGGTGGTACGGCCACAACGCGGTGGGCTTCTTCCTGACCGCCGGCTTCCTGGGAATGATGTACTACTTCGTGCCCAAGCAGGCCGGCCGCCCGGTGTATTCCTACCGTCTGTCGATCGTGCACTTCTGGGCGCTGATCGCCGTGTACATGTGGGCCGGTCCGCACCACCTGCAGTACACCGCCCTGCCCGACTGGGCGCAGTCGCTGGGCATGGTGTTCTCGCTGATCCTGCTGGCCCCGTCGTGGGGCGGCGCGATCAACGGCGTGCTGACCCTGTCCGGCGTCTGGCACAAGCTGCGCACCGATCCGATCCTCAAGTTCCTGATCGTGGCCGTGTCGTTCTACATGATCGCCACGTTCGAAGGCCCGATGATGTCGATCAAGACGGTCAACTCGCTGTCGCATTACACGGACTGGACCATCGGCCACGTCCATGCCGGCGCGCTGGGCTGGGTGGCGATGATCTCGATCGGCTCGATCTACGCGCTGATGCCCAAGCTGCTGGGCCGCGAGCAGATGTACTCGGTCAAGGCCATCGACACGCACTTCTGGCTGCACACCATCGGCGTGGTGCTGTACATCGCCTCGATGTGGATCGCCGGCGTGATGCAGGGCCTGATGTGGCGCGCGACCAACGACGACGGCACCCTGACCTACACCTTCGTCGAGTCGCTCAAGTTCACCTATCCGTACTACCTGATCCGTCTCGGCGGTGGCCTGGTGGTGCTGGGCGGCATGTGCCTGATGGCCTGGAACGTCTGGCGTACCTGGCGTACCGCTCCCGCGATCGAACCGCAGCCGCTGCTGCCCGTCGACGCCTCCGAAGTACGTGCCTGAGGAGGAAGGAACCCCATGAGCGAGAACAAGAATCCCCACGAGAAAGTCGAAAAGAACGTCGGCCTGATGGCGGTGCTGATCGCGGTGGCCGTGTCGTTCGGCGGCCTGGCCGAGATCGTGCCGTTGATGTTCCAGGCCGAGGCTATCAAGCCGCTGGAGGGCGTTGAGCCCTACCCGGCGCTGGAACTGGCCGGGCGCGACATCTACGTCCGCGAGGGCTGCTACAACTGCCATTCGCAGATGGTGCGCACCCTGCGCTTCGAGACCGAGCGTTACGGCCACTATTCGCTGGCGGGCGAATCGGTCTACGACCGTCCCTTCCAGTGGGGCAGCAAGCGCACCGGCCCGGACCTGGCGCGCGTCGGCGGCCGTTATTCCGACGCCTGGCACCGCGTGCACCTGATCAACCCGCGCGACGTCGTGCCCGAGTCGAACATGCCCAGCTTCCCATGGCTGGAAAAGAACGAGCTGGACGGGGCGACGGTCGCCAGGCACATGGCCGCGCTCAGGAAACTGGGCGATCCCTACACCGACGAGCAGCTCGCCAGTGCGGCCGAGGACGTCAAGGGCAAGACCGAGCTGGATGCGGTCGTCGCCTACCTGCAGGGTCTGGGGCGGCATGCGCCGCGGGGAGGCCAGCAATGATCTCCGGCATCGTGACCGCGCTGCTGCTGATGCTGTTCATCGGCGGCTGGATCTGGGCCTGGAGCCCGAAGCGCAAGCGTGAATTCGAGGATGCGGCACGCCTGCCGCTGGAAGAGGACGACGTGCAATACGGCAATGGGGGAGAGCGCAGATGATGAGCATGGGATGGACGTGGTACGTCATCGCCCTGGTTGCGCTGAACATCCTCGGCTGCGTGTGGCTGCTGTGGTGGACCGCGCGCCGCCGTCCGGGCGACCCGAAGCCCGAGGACACGCTGCATACCTGGGATGGCGACATCACCGAGTACAACAAGCCGCTGCCGCGCTGGTGGATCAACCTGTTCTACCTGACCATCGTCTTCGCCATCGGCTATCTGTTCTGGTACGGCGGCCTGGGCAACATCCCCGGCTACAGCGGCTGGACCTCGCAGAAGGAGCACGCCGCCGACAAGGCGGTCGAAGACGCCAAGCTGGAGCAGACCTTCAAGCCCTACGCCGGCCAGCCGATCGACCAGCTGGCGAAGGACCCCAAGGCGCTGGCGCTGGGCCGCTCGATCTTCGGCAACACCTGCGCCACCTGCCACGGTTCCTCGGGCCAGGGCGCCATCGGCTACCCGAACCTGACCGACGACATCTGGCACTGGGGCGGTTCGCCTGATCGCATCCTGGAAACGGTGCTGGACGGCCGCGAAGGCATCATGCCGGAATGGGGCACGGTGCTGACCGGCATGGGCGGCCCGGAAGCCGTGGATTACACCATCGCCTACGTGCGCACCCTGTCGGCTCCGGAAACCCTGCAGAACAACTACATGGCCGCCCGCGGCAAGAAGCTGTACGACGGCGTCTGCGTGGCCTGCCATGGCGTGGACGGCAAGGGCAACCAGGACATCGGCGCGCCGGACCTGACCGACAGCTACTGGCTCTACGGCAACAGCCGCGAAAGCCTGTACAGGACGATCACCGAAGGCCGCCATGGCACCATGCCTGCGCACCGCGAACTGCTCGGCGAGACCCGTGTCCGCCTGGTTGCCGCCTACGTCTGGTCGTTGTCGCATAATCAGGCGGACACCAAGGCCAGCACGAGCGCAAAGTGACCGACTTCAGCGAGCCTCGCTTCGACCATCCCCCACGTCCGCTGGCCCAGCGCGTGGGGGCCATCGCCTGGCCCAGCTTTTTCGCCGCCGGCGTGGCGACGATGGTGTTCTTCGCCTTCGTCGACCCGCTGACGCTGCGCGACATGACCTTCCCCGACCTGCAGATCTCGCGCGAGCTCGGCTATACGCTGGGCTTCGCCATGTTCTGGCTGGCCACCGCTTCCTCCAGCCTGTTCACCTGGATCCTGCTGCGGCCTGCCAGCCGCTTCAACCGCGCCCTGCCGCCAGAGCGTTGAACAGCGGCTGCGACAATCCGTCGCTTCCCTGCCTCCGTTACAAACCGATACTGAACGCCCCCGCGCAGCAACACGCCACGCCTACGTCATGACCTTCACCCGCCCGCTCCCTTCCTCGCCGTTCGCGGCGGCCACCATGGAACGCACGCCATGAGCAAGCGCATTCCGCTGGATGTCGTGGACGACCAGGGCAATTCGTTCTACGTCAGCGAGCGCAAGGTCTACCCGCGCGACGTCTCCGGGCGCTTCAACCGCCTGCGCGTGGCCGCGGTGGTGTGGCTGCTGGGCATGTACTACCTGTTCCCGTGGCTGTCGTGGGACGGCCGTCAGGCGGTGCTGTTCGACCTGCCCGCACGCAAGTTCTACATCTTCGGCCTGGTGTTCTGGCCGCAGGACTTTTTGTTCCTTGCCATGCTGCTGATCATCGCGGCGATGACCCTGTTCTTCTCCACCGCCCTGGCCGGACGCCTGTGGTGCGGCTATGCCTGCCCGCAGACGGTATGGACCGAGACCTTCCTGTGGATGGAACGCTGGTTCGAGGGCGACCGCTCCCGGCGCATGAAGCTCGACGCCGGCCCCTGGAACCGCGAGAAAGTACTGCGCAAGGGCGGCAAACACCTGTTCTGGCTGCTGTTCGCGCTGTGGACCGGCTTCACCTTCGTCGGCTTCTTTACGCCCATCCGCGACCTGGGATCGCGCCTGCTGCCATTCGACTGGGGCGGCTGGGAAACCTTCTGGGTGCTGTTCTATGCGCTGGCGACCTGGGGCTTTGCCGGCATCCTGCGCGAGCAGGTGTGCAAGTACATGTGCCCCTACGCGCGCTTCCAGAGCGCGATGTTCGACCGCAACACCCTGCTGATCGCCTACGACCCGATGCGCGGCGAACCGCGCGGCCCGCGCAAGCGCGGCCTGGGCAGCGTGCTGGAGCGTGCGCGCGGCCTGTTGGCCCCGTCGGCCGCCTACGACTATGTATTCCGCGCCGGCCTGCATCCTTCCGCCGCCACCCAGGCCGCGCACGCCAAGGGCACGATCACCTGGGACGGCGAGCTGGCCGAGGTCGCGCCGCTGCCGAAGTTCGCGCCCGAAGAACTGGGCGACTGCATCGACTGCACCATCTGCGTGCAGGTCTGCCCGACCGGCATCGACATCCGCAACGGCCTGCAGTACGAGTGCATCGCCTGCGGCGCCTGCATCGATGCCTGCGATGAAGTGATGGACAAGATGGGCTACCCGCATGGCCTGATCCGCTACTCCACGCAGAACGCCATCGACGGCAAGCCTACCCGCGTGCTGCGCCCGCGCATCTTCGTGTATGGCCTGCTCCTGCTGGGCCTGTGCGGCGCCTGGGCCTGGGGCGTGACCCACCGCAGCGAACTGATCGCCGAGGTGCTGCGCGACCGCAACGCGCTGTACCGCCAGTCCGCCGACGGCAGCATCGCCAACGACTACACGCTCAAGCTGATCAACAAGAGCCAGGAAACCCGCCGTTACCGCATCACCCTGGAACCGGCCGACGCCGGCCTGCGCCTGGGCGGCCAGACGCAAGTCCAGGCCGGTCCCGAGCAGGTGCTGCCGGTGGCGTTGAGCGTGGTCGCCGATGGCGAAGTCAACGGCCGCCGCGCCCTGCGCTTCGTGGTCGAACGCGAAGATGGCGGCGAGAAGCGCGTCGTCGAAAGCAGTTTCTTTGGTCCGGTGCAATGAACGAAAACCCAAAATCCCCCTGGCGCATCCCCGTGTTCTGGCTGGTGGTCGGCCTGCCGCTGCTGTCCATCGTGGCCGGCGTCGGGCTGGTGATCGTCGCCGTGCGTTCGGGGGGCGCCGACGTCGTGTCCGATCCGGTGCAGCGCACGTCGCAGATCCAGACCACCGACCTGGGCCCTGACGAAGCGGCGCAGAAGCTGGGCCTGAGCGCCGTGCTGCGCATGGAGGACGGCGTCATCGAAGTCCTCCCCGCCACCGGCCGGTTCGCCACCCGCGCGCCGCTGCAGCTGGTGCTGGAACACCCCACCCGCCAGTCCGACGACCTGCGCCTGGAACTGGCGCCGCAGGGTCCGGGCTGGCGCATCGAAAAGGCCGTGGACGCCGAGCACGACTGGGTCGTGCAGCTGCGCGACGCCGAGGGCCGCTGGCGCCTGCGTGGCCGGTTGCCGAAGCAGCAGCACGCCGCCCGCCTCTCCCCCTCGCTGGGCGGGGAACACTGAGCCTGGCCGTGGTCGCCGATCCGGACCGGTCGCCCGCCGATACCGCGGCCACCAGCACCTGTCACCACTGCGGCGAAGCACTGCCGACCCAGCCTCACCTGGCGGCGCAGGGCGGCGTCACGCGGGCCTTCTGCTGCCACGGCTGCGCGGCTGCCGCCGAGTGGATCGCCAGCGCCGACCTGGACGGCTATTACCGCCTGCGCAGCGCCAACGCCGCGCGCGTCGGCGAGGACCTGCCCGACCTGGCGGTCTGGGACCGCGCCGACGTGCAGGCCGAACACAGCCGGCAGGTACCGGGCGGCCGTGAGATCACCCTGCTCACCGACGGCATGCGCTGCGCCGCCTGCGCCTGGCTGGTCGATCGTGCGCTGGCGCGCGAGCCGGGCGTGATCGACTGCGGCGCCAACGCCGTCACCGGCCGCATCCGCATCGCCTGGGACCCGGCGCGTACCGCGCTGTCGGCGCCACTGCGGCGGCTGGCGATGCTCGGTTACCGTCCGTACCTCGCCGGCAGCGAGGCCGCCGAGCGGCAGCGCACCCGCGAGCGCCGGCGCTGGCTGCTGCGGCTGGGCATCGCCGGGCTCGGCATGCTGCAGGCGATGATGCTGGCCGAGGCGCTGTACCTGGATTTCAACAGCACCATGCCGGTGCCCACGCGCGATTTCTTCCGCTGGCTGACCTTCCTGCTGTGCACGCCGGTAGTGTTCTATTCCGGCTGGCCGTTCCTGTCCGGCGCGATGCGCGAACTGCGCGAACGCCGCCTGGGCATGGACGTGCTGATCGCCAGCTCCACCCTGCTGGCCTACCTGGCCAGCCTGCTGGAGACCATCCGCGGTGGTCCGCACGTCTGGTACGACGCGGCGGTGATGTTCGTGTTCCTGCTGCTCGCCGCGCGCATGCTCGAACAGCGCGCGCGCTCGGTGGCCAGCGCCCAGGTCGATGCGCTGGCGCGTGCGCGCCCGGCCTTCGCCACCCGCGAACTGGCCGACGGCCGCCGCGAGTCCGTGCCGCTGGCGGCGCTGGACGTCGGCGACGTGGCCTGCGTGGCGGCCGGCGAAGCGGTGCCGGCCGACGGCGTGCTGCTCGGCGACGGCAACGACGAGGCCTGGTTCGAGGAGGCGCTGCTGACCGGCGAATCGGCACCGGTGCGCAAGCAGCCCGGCGAGCCGGTCTATGCCGGTACCGTCTGCCGCGAGCGCCCGGCGCGGCTGCGCGTCGCCCTCACCGGCACCGCCACCCGCCTGTCGCAGCTGGCGCGGCTGGTCGAACAGGCGCAGGAACACCGGCCCGCGCTGGCGCGCCTGGCCGACCGCATCGGCAGCCGTTTCGTGCTGGCGCTGCTGCCGGTGGCGCTGGTCGTATTCGCCGGCTGGTGGCACTACCAGCCCGAGCGCGCGCTGGAAGTCACCCTCGCCCTGCTGGTCATCAGCTGCCCCTGCGCGCTGTCGCTGTCGGTGCCGGCGGCACTGGCCACCGCGCATGGCGCGCTGGCCCGCATCGGCCTGCTGGCGGTGCGCGCGGACGCGATGGACACGCTGGCGCGCGCCACCGACATCGTGTTCGACAAGACCGGCACGCTCAGCGACGGCCGCCCGGTGCTGGCCGCCACGCAGGTGCTGGACGCCTCGCTGGACACGGCAAGTGCGCTGGATATCGCCGCGGCGCTGGAGCGCGACAGCGGCCATCCGCTGGCGGCCGCCTTCACCCGTGGCGACGCCGACGCGCTTCCCGCCAACCAGGTCGAAACCGTGCCCGGGCGTGGCGTGCAGGGTCTGGTCGATGGCCGTCGCTGGCGACTGGGCCGGGCCGACTTCGCCGCCGCGCGCGAGGACGATGGCGCGCTGTGGCTGGGCGACGGCCAGCGCGCCGCCGCCCGCTTCGTGCTGGAAGAACGCGCCCGCGACGACGCTGCGCAGGCGCTGGCCGCGCTGCGCGCGCAGGGCCTGCGCGTGCATCTGGCCAGCGGCGACGGCGAGACCGCCGTGCAGCGCATGGCCGCGACGCTGGGGCTGGACGATGCGCATGCGCGGCAGTCGCCCGAGGACAAGCTGGAACTGGTGCGGCGGCTGCAGGCCGAAGGCCGGGTCGTGGCGATGGTCGGCGACGGCCTCAACGACGCGCCGGTGCTGGCCGGCGCCGATGTCTCCATCGCCATGGGCGAAGGCGCCTCGCTGGCGCACCGCGCCGCCGACCTGGTCACCACCGGCGGCGGCCTGCGGCGCATTCCCGCCGCGATCGCGCTGGCGCGTGCCACCCAGCGCATCATCCGCCAGAATCTGGCCTGGGCCACCGGCTACAACCTGCTGGCCCTGCCGCTGGCCGCGGCCGGCTGGGTCACACCATGGCTGGCGGCGCTGGGCATGGCCCTGTCGTCGCTGATCGTGACCCTCAACGCCCTGCGCCTGGCGCGGCTCAAGACACCGATGGAGGCAAGCTGATGGCCATCCTGCTGATGCTGATCCCGATCAGCCTGGTCCTGCTCGGACTGGCCGTGGCCGCGTTCGTCTGGGCGGTCAAGCGCGGCCAGTTCGACGATCTCGACACGCCGGCGCTGGACATCCTCGAAGACAACGACCGCCCCGCCCCGCCGCCGCAACCGGCCGCGGACACCGTGTCCACGGATCCGACCCGCGGCGGTTGAACGTGTTGCCGCTGGACATCCCGGTCCTGACTGCCGCCCTCGTCGCCGGCCTGCTCGGCGGCCTGCACTGCGCGGTGATGTGCGGCGGCATCGCCACCGGCTTCCCGGCGATGGCGCCGGGCCGCGCCCTGAGCGTCGCCTGGCAGACCAATCTTGGCCGCGTCGGCGGCTACACGCTGGCCGGCGCGCTGGCCGGCGGCCTCGGCGGCGGCATCCTGCGGCTGGCGCGCAGCGACACTCTCGCGCTGGGCGTGCGTGTCGCCGCCGGCGTCGCCCTGGTCCTGCTCGCGCTGCGCCTGCTCGGCCATGGCGGCCGTTTCGATCTGCTGGCGCGTCCCGGCCAACAGCTGTGGCAGTGGCTGCGGCCGCTGCACCGCCACCTGCTGCCGGCGGACCGCGCCTGGCGGCGCCTCGCGCTGGGCGCGCTGTGGGGCTGGATGCCCTGCGGCCTGAGCCTGAGCCTGTTGAGCGTGGCCTGGCTGCAGGCCAATGCGCTGGGAGGCGCCCTGGTGATGGCGGTATTCGGCCTGGCCACGCTGCCGGTGATGCTGCCGCTGACCTGGTCCGGCGCGCGCATGGGCCGCTGGCTGCAACGCCCCGGCCTGCGCATGGCCATGGCAGGTTTCGTCCTCGCCGCCGGCCTGTTGACCATCGCCGCGCCCTGGCTGATGCAGGTCCCGGCCCTGCATGGCGTGCTCGGCGCGCTGGGCTGCCGGCCGCTGTAACCGTCCCTCCGCTACCGGCCGCGCCGATCAGTGGCGGTGACCATGGCCTCCGTGGTCGTGGTCGTGGTCGTGGTCGTCATGAGCATGCCGCGCCTGCGGCGCATGCGCGGTGCATGCATCGCCGCAATGATCGGCTTCCACCTGCAGGGTCACGTGATCGATGGCGAAGCGCTCATGCAGCATGCCGGCCAGCGCGCGCCGCAGCGCGTCCGCGCCCTGCCCGTCGACCATCACCACATGCGCGGTGAGCGCCGGCGTGCTCGATCCCAGCGCCCACACGTGCAGGTCATGGATATCGGCCACCCCCGCATGCCCGCGCAGCGCCTGCTCCACGTCGGCCAGCGCCATGCCCTTGGGCACGCCCTCGAGCAGCACGTTCAGGGCATCGCGCAACAGCACCCAGGTGCGCGGCAACACCCACAGGCCGATCAGCACCGCGAGGATCGGATCGACCAGGGTCCAGCCGGTGAAGCGGATGACCAGCGCGGCGATGATCACCGCCACCGAGCCGAGCATGTCGCTCCACACTTCCAGGTAGGCGCCCTTGACGTTGAGGCTCTCGCCGCTGCCGGCACTGAGCAGGCGCATGGCGATCAGGTTCACCAGCAGGCCGAAGCCGGCCACCCACAACATGCCGGTCGAGGCGATGGCCTGCGGCTCGCGGAAGCGGGCGGCCGCCTCCCACAGGATGTACAGGCCCACCGCGAACAACAGCCCGCCATTGACCAGCGCACCCAGCGCTTCCAGCCGCGCGTAACCATAGGTGCGGCGCGCATCGGGGGGCCGCCGGCTGAGCCGCACCGCGGTCAGGGCGATCACCAGCGCGAGCGCGTCGGTGGCCATGTGCGCCGCATCCGACAGCAGCGCCAGGCTGTTGGTCATGAACGCGCCGACCACTTCCACCACGAGGTAGGACGAAGTCAGCGCCAGCGCCCACCACAGGGGTTTTTCGTGGCGGATCTCGCTGGGAAGGTGGTTGTGGTCGTGGCTCATGGCGGGCTCCCTGCAGGACGGCGCCAGCTTAGTGAGCCCGGTCCGGCGGAGACTATTACATCGCCGCCGGCCAGGTGGCCCCGGACAGCCCTTGGTCAGCCCGCGGACAGCGGGGTCAACGCGGCCCCAGCACCGCCTGCAGATCGTCGCCCTGCGGCAGGCCCGAGCGCGTCTGCACGCTGCCGTCCGCGCCCCTGAAAACGATGCCCGGCGTGCCCTGGAAGCCGAGTTCCAGCATCGCCAGTTCGTTGTCGCGCAGCTTGGCCTCGGCGTCGGCCGGCACCTTCGCCAGCCCCTTGATGCCGCCGCGGGCGAAGTTGCGCTCGTTCTCCTGCAACGCCTGCGCCGGCGATGCCGCGCCCAGGATCGCCGCGGCCTTGTTGGCGCTGTCCTCGCGGATCACGCCCACCAGGATCTGCCGGATCTGCACCTTGCCCGATTCCACCCAGGGCCGCGCCGCTTCCCAGAAGCGGTTGCAGTACGGGCAGTTGGGATCGCTGAAGGCATAGACGATACGCGGCGCATCGGCCTTGCCGTCGGCCACCCAGTGGCTGGACTCGACCCGCTGCCACATCTTCGCGCCCATCGGCCCGGACACCAGTTCCTTGAGCTTGGCCGCGCCCACATCCTCGCCCTTGGCGTTGACCAGGGTGCCGACGATCGCATGCTGCCCGTCCCTGGACACGTACACCGCCAGCGGGCGCTGCCCGGCGACGCCGGCATAGCCGGTCAGCCCCACCGGCGTCTCGAAGGTGCCCATGAATTCCACGCCCTGCCCGCGCAGGGTCTTGACCACTTCCGGTTCGACAGTGGTGGTGGGGTTGTCGGCCTTGTTGGCGGCCGGTGGCGCGGCGCCGCCATCGCGGGCGCAGGCCACGGGCGCCAGCAGCGTGGCCACGAGCAGGAACAGGATGGAACGGGAGCGGATCATCGCGTATCTCTTCAGGGGAATCGGGACGTCATTGCAGTTCGCGCAGGCGTGCTTCCAACGTCGCCCGCGACAGTTCGCCCATGTGCGCGCCGCGCAGGCGGCCGTCGGCACCGAAGAACAGCGTGGTCGGCAGCGCGCGCGCACCGGTCAGGCGCATCAACTCCGACTCCGGATCCAGCAGAACGTTCCCCGGCGCCAGCGCTTCGGTATGCAGATAGGCGGCGACCTCGGCAGCGTCCTCGCCCTGGTTGGCGAACACGAAACCGATGCCTGGATGCTCCGCCTGCGCCCGCGCCAGCGTCGGCATCTCGCGTCGGCACGGGCCGCACCAGCTCGCCCACAGGTTCACCACCAGCGGCTTGCCCGCATACGCGGACAAGGCCACCTCGGTTCCCTGCACGTCGGCGAGCACGATATCGGGCAGTGCGATGGTCGAGCGCTGCACGGCGAACAGCGTCACGCCGCCGACCAACCAGAACGCTGCGCCCGCCGCCAGCCCCAGCAGCACCGGCTTGCGCGGCACGTGGCGCCGGGTCCGCCACAGCGCGTACGCCGATGCCGCGGCGATGCCGGCCCATGCCGAATAACCACCATCGCCCAGGCGGATGATCGACAGCGGATCGGGCAGATAGTCCGTGGCGTGCCGCAGCACATGCGCCACGCGCGCGCCAAGGACGCCGAGCAGGAAGGCATCGACCACCACCGCGCCGGCGCGGCCGCGCGCGCCATCGGCCGCCACCGCCAGCCCACGCGCGAACACCCAGGCGATGAAGGCCGCGATGAGGCCCAGCACGGCCATCAGCGGAAACGGGCCGGCGCTGATCACTTCCCGGCGTGCAGCGCCCGCGCTGCTTCCACGTACTTGGCAGCCTTCGGATTGTCGGCATTCCAGCGCGGCGCCTGCGGGTCGTTGGCGATCGTCAGGAGCGCCAATGCCACGGTGCGATCGATCGCGGCCATGTTGGCGTAGTCGATCTTGTCCCAGGTATCGGCGGGGCCGTGGTAATCGGGGAAGGCGTAGGCGACGCTGACCGTGTGCGCAGGCACGCCGAGATCGGCCAGCGCCTGGTTGTCGCTGGCGCCGAAATAGCGGTCGCTGTTCACCGGATGCCGGGTGATGCGCGTGCCGGTCAGTTCGCCGGCTTTGCGCAGGATTGCGCCCACGTCGGAATAGTCGGCGCCGGTGACCGCGGCGGCCAGCACCTGCGGCCCCTCGCTGTCGTCGGTGCGGCCGATCTGCTCGAGGTTGATGTTGGCCACGGTGTCGGCCACCGGCACCAGCGGATGCGCGCCGTAGTAGCGCGAGCCCACCAGCCCATGTTCCTCGCCGAACACCGTCATGAACACGATGCTGCGCTTCGGGCGCGGCTTCTGCGCCGCGAACGCGCGGGCCAGTTCGATCACCGAGACCGTGCCGCTGCCGTCGTCATTGGCGCCGTTGTAGATCGTGTCGTCGCCCTTGCCCTCGCGGATGCCCACGTGGTCGTAATGCGCCGTCACCATCACGTAGGTTTTGCTCAACACGGGATCGGAGCCGCGCAGCAGTCCCACCACGTTGCGCACCGGCAGCGGTGCCGGCGCATCGGCGAATTTGGCACGTTCGCGCTCGGGCGCGATTTCCCGCCAGTCCGCGGTCTGGAAGTAGCCGTCGTCGCCCAGCGGCTCCAGCCCCGCAGCGCGGAACTGCGAGGCGATGTACTCGGCGGCGATGTCCAGCCCGCGCGATGGCGTGCCGCGGCCCTCCAGCGCGTCCGACGCGAGGAAGGAGAGGTGCCCGCGCATGGCGTCGGCGGAAATGCTGGCGAGCAGTTGCGCCTGCCCTGGCGGCAGGCGCGGCTCGCCGGCCTGTGCGCCAGCAGTCACGAACAGGGTTGCCACGAAGGCGGTGCGCAGGATCCGGGAGACCGGCATGGACTGTTCTCGTTGAGGAAATCAACATGGAGTCTAGTGCCTGCCCGCCCTGGAAATCAGTGCCGGAAGCCAGGCTCCCCACATGCCCAGGGCAACGTGTCCTTGGCGCAGGCGACGACGGGTCAGGGTCTGCCCATCCGCTCCTTTCCACGCAGGACCGATGACACATGCCCCGCAACAGCCCGGCGGCATAGCATCGTGCGGGTCTTCCGCTGACCGAGGAAAGCCCGATGCCGCTTCCCCATCGTCTCCGCCGCGCATTCCTGCTGCCGCTCGCGCTGCTGGTCACCTCGCCCGCGTTCGCCGCCGAGCCGCCGGCGCCGGCCGGGCACGTCGATGCCGACGGCCCCTACGTGTTCCGCGAGGACGGCCACCTGCGCGCCCGTTGGATCTGCAACGACGCCGTACAGGAACAGGTCTGGGACGCCGCACAGGCCACGGTGCCGGCGCGCTGCGGCTATCCGCATCCGGTAGCGGCCGCATTGCCGGCGCCGGTAGCCACCGCGATGCTGCCGCAGGCATCGCGCATCGTCGCCGTGTCCGACATCCACGGCCAGTACGGCCTGCTGGTGAAGCTGCTGCGCGCCAATGGCGTCATCGATGGCGAGGACAACTGGGCACTGGGCCGCGACACCCTGGTGATCGCCGGCGACGTGTTCGACCGCGGCCCACAGGTCACCGAGGCATTCTGGCTGCTGTACGGCCTGCAGCAGCAGGCGGCCGCGGCCGGCGGCGCGATGCATTTCGTGCTCGGCAACCACGAGACCATGGTGCTGTACGACGACCTGCGCTACGTCAATCCCAAGTACCTGCGCAGCGCGCGGCTGCTCGGACGCAGCTACCCGCAGCTGTACGGCGCCGATTCGGTGATCGGGCAGTGGCTGCGCACCCGCCCGGTACTGCTGCGCATCGGCGACACCCTGTTCCTGCATGGCGGCATTTCGCCCGAAGCCCTGCCGCTGGTGCTGGACCCGGCCGCCACCAATGCCGCCTACCAGGCCTCGCTGGGCCGGCCCAAGGCCGAGGTCAAGGCCGATCCGGCCACCGCGCCGCTATACGACGGCAAGACCAGCCCGATCTGGTACCGCGGCTATTTCGACGGCCGCCTGGATACCGCCGGCGTGCAGGACGTGCTCGACCGCCTGGGCCTGAAGCGCATCGTCGTCGGCCATACCTCGATGCCGCACGTGAGCAGCTTCCATGGCGGGCGCATCATCGCCATCGACAGCAGCATCAAGAAGGGCGAGAACGGCGAACTGCTGTTCATCGAGGACGGCCGGCTCAGCCGCGGCCTGCTCGATGGCACGCGGGTGCCGCTGGCCGAGGGCACGATGGAAGCGGACGACTGACCCGCTAGAATCCCCATGGCCCACGCGGGCCACCGCGTCCGCGCCCGTCAGCCTCCAGGTTCCCGCATGACCACCAACGCCCAGCCCGTCACCGCCGGCCTCACCCGCGCGGCCATTTTCCTCGTCGTCACCCTCAAGCCCGATGCGCAGGCCAGCGCATGCGGCCGCGCGGTGTGCGGCGACGTCGCCACGCTGGTGCGCTCGATCGGCTCGCGCGTGCTCGACGGCAGGCTGTGCTGCGTGGTGGGCGTCGGCTCGGCAGCATGGGACCGCCTGTACGGCGCGCCGCGCCCGAAGGAACTGCACCCGTTCATCGAAATCACCGGCAAGCATCATGCCGTCGCCACACCCGGCGATCTGCTGTTCCATATCCGCGCCGAGCGCATGGACCTGTGCTTCGAACTGGCCACGCAGCTGATGACGCGACTGGGCGATGCCGTGGCCGGCGCCGACCAGGTGAGCGGCTTCGGCTATTTCGACAGCCGCGACCTGATCGGCTTCGTCGATGGCACCGAGAACCCGGCCGATGACGAAGCCCGCGAAGCCGCCCTCGTCGGCGCCGAAGACCCCGGCTTCGCCGGCGGCAGCTACGTCATCACCCAGAAGTACCTGCACGACCTGCAGGGCTGGAACGCGGTGCCCGTGGCCGAGCAGGAGCGCATCATCGGCCGCGGCAAGCTGGACAACATCGAGCTGGACGACGACGCCAAGCCCAGCTACGCGCACAACGCGCTGACCAACATCGTCGAGGACGGCAGGGAACTGAAGATCCTGCGCAGCAACATGTCCTTCGGCGACGCCGCCAGGGGCGAATACGGCACCTTCTTCATCGGCTATGCCTGCACGCCGACGCGCATCGAGAAGATGCTGCGCAACATGTTCATCGGCAACCCGCCGGGCAACCACGACCGCCTGCTGGATTTCAGCCGCGCCGTCAGCGGCAACCTGTTCTTCGCGCCTCCGGCCGGCTTCCTCGAAGACGCCGCGGAGTAAGGCCGCGCCCACGGGGACACCGCGTGCGGCGGCCCGGTTCGTCGCCGGCGGCCCTGCCCCGTATCATGGGTCATCCATGCCCCACGCCCGTGCCGTCGCCCTCACCGGCCGGTGGCACGGGCCATCCGCCGGAAGCCAAGCACTTGCAACACGCCGAACCCACCAAGAAGGGCCGCCAGGACAACGGCGCGGTCGAACACACCCCGCTGATGAAGCAGTACTTCGCGGCCAAGTCCGACCATCCGGACCTGCTGCTGTTCTTCCGCATGGGCGATTTCTACGAGCTGTTCTACGACGACGCGCGCAAGGCCGCGCGCCTGCTCGATATCACCCTGACCCAGCGCGGCAGCTCCGGCGGCGCGCCGATCCCGATGGCCGGCGTGCCGGTGCACGCCTACGAGGGCTACCTGGCGCGGCTGGTGGCGCTGGGCGAATCGGTCGCCATCTGCGAACAGATCGGTGATCCGGCACTGGCCAAGGGCCTGGTCGAACGCAAGGTGGTGCGTATCGTCACCCCGGGCACCGTCACCGACGAAGCGCTGCTGGACGAGCGCCGCGACACCCTGCTGATGGCGCTCTCGCGCAGCAAGCAGGGTTACGGCCTGGCCTGGGCCGACCTGGCCGGCGGCCGCTTCCTGGTCAACGAGGTCGAAACCGACGACGCCCTTGAAGCCGAACTGGCACGGCTGGAACCGGCCGAGCTGCTGGTCCCGGACGAGGAGAACTGGCCGGACTTCCTGCGCCAGCGCAGCGGCGTACGCCGCCGCGCGCCGTGGCTGTTCGATGCCGACAGTGGCCGCCGCCAGCTGCTGGCCTTCTTCAAGCTGCACGACCTTTCCGGCTTCGGCATCGACGACAAGCCGCGCGCCACCGCCGCCGCCGGTGCCCTGCTCGGCTATGTCGAGGAAACCCAGAAGCAGCGCCTGCCGCACCTGACCGCGATCGCGATGGAGAACGCCGGCGAGGCGATCGCGATGAACGCCGCCACCCGCCGCCACCTGGAGCTGGACACGCGCGTGGACGGCGACACCCGCAACACCCTGCTGGGCGTGCTCGACAGCACGGTCACGCCGATGGGCGGGCGCCTGCTGCGGCGCTGGCTGCACCGCCCGCTGCGGCTGCACGAGGTACTGCAGCAGCGCCACCACGCGGTAGCGACGCTGATCGACCGCGGCACCGATGCCGACCTGCGCGAATCCTTCCGCGCGCTCGGCGACATCGAGCGCATCCTCACCCGCATGGCGCTGCGCTCGGCGCGTCCGCGCGACTTCTCCACCCTGCGCGACGGCCTGGGCATGCTGCCGGCCATCGCCGCACAGCTGGAAACGCTGGATTCGCCGCGCCTGCAGCAGCTGCGCGCCGAACTGGGTTCGCACGATGAAAGCGCGCACCTGCTGGCCGGCGCCATCGCCGAGCAGCCGCCGCTCAAGCTGTCCGATGGCGGCGTGATCGCCGAAGGCTTCGATGCCGAACTGGACGAACTGCGCCGCCTGTCCACCCACGCCGACCAGTTCCTGGTCGATCTGGAGGTGCGCGAACGCGAGAGCAGCGGCATCCCGACCCTGAAGGTCGGCTACAACCGCGTGCATGGTTACTACATCGAGATCAGCAAGGGCCAGGCCGACAAGGCGCCGGTGCACTACACCCGCCGCCAGACCCTGACCAACGCCGAACGCTACATCACCGAGGAACTCAAGAATTTCGAGGACAAGGTGCTGTCCGCGCGCGAGCGCTCGCTGTCGCGCGAGAAACTGCTGTACGAAGGCCTGCTCGACACCATCGGCCAGCACCTGGAACCGCTCAAGCGCTGCGCCGCCGCGCTGAGCGAACTGGACGTGCTGGCCTGCTTCGCCGAACGCGCGCAGGCGCTGGACTGGTCCCAGCCCGAGCTTCAGGAAGAACCCTGCCTGCGCATAGAGCGTGGCCGCCATCCGGTGGTGGAAGCGGTGCGCGAGGCGCCGTTCGAACCCAACGACCTGGACCTGCACCCGCAGCGGCGCATGCTGGTCATCACCGGCCCGAACATGGGCGGTAAATCGACCTACATGCGGCAGAACGCGCTGATCGTGCTGCTGGCCCACATCGGCAGCTTCGTGCCGGCCAGCCGCGCGATGATCGGCCCGATCGACCGCATCCTGACCCGCATCGGCGCCGGCGACGACCTGGCCAAGGGCCAGTCGACCTTCATGGTCGAAATGGCCGAGACCAGCTACATCCTGCACCACGCCACCGCGCACTCGCTGGTGCTGATGGACGAGATCGGCCGCGGCACTTCCACCTACGACGGCCTGGCCCTGGCCGACGCGGTCGCGCGCCACCTCGCCCACGCCAACCGCTGCTACACCCTGTTCGCCACGCACTACTTCGAACTGACCGCGCTGGCCGACGAAACCCACGAAGGCGGCCCCAGCGGCATCGCCAACGTGCACCTGGACGCGGTGGAACATCACGATAAAAGCGGGGGCGAAACGCTGGTGTTCATGCACGCGGTCAAGGACGGCCCGGCCAACCGCAGCTTCGGCCTGCAGGTGGCGGCCCTGGCCGGTCTGCCGCGCGCCACCGTGGCACAGGCACGACGGCGGCTGGCCGAGCTGGAGCAGCGCGGCGGCGAGACCCACGCGGCGCAGATGGCGCCACAGGCGCTGGACGCACCGCAGCAGTTCGGTCTGTTCGCGCCGGTGTCTTCGGCGGCGCTGGATGCGTTGCAGGCAATCGATCCGGATGAGCTGACGCCGAAGCAGGCGCTGGAAGCGTTGTATCGGATGAAGTCGTTGCTGTGAGCGCAGGCCTACTGGCTGCACGCCCCTGCAGTTGCAGTTGCAGTTGCTCGTGATTCTGCTGTTGCCCTTTGGCTTTTGACTTCCGGGTCCCCTTCCGCAGCGACGGAGCCGGCGGGAATAACCCGAAGGGCGACGCACATGGATGTGCGTCGTTTTTCTACGCGACAGGGATGTCGCGTAGAAAAATCCCGCCGGCGGAGTGGACCCGGAGTGCGTAGCACGGAGGGCGCGTAGGCAGGGGCGTGTTTCTCTTGGTTACTTCTCTTTGCACGAGCAAAGAGAAGTAACTCGCTCCTGCGCAGCAGGAGTGAAAGCTCTGCTTTCAAGCTTCAGCTTTGGCGGTTGCTTCTTTCCAGAACAAAGCCAAAGCCCAAACTACAGCTGAAGCAGGATCAAGATCTTTCGCTCCCCTTCGGGGCGCGAGCCACCTTGACCAGCCATTCGGCTGTTGAAAAAGCGCCTCTTTGGGCCACGTTTCTTTGCGCGAGCAAAGAAGAGCTTTTTCAACAGCCGAATGGCTGGTCAACACGGGCTGGGCCGCGATCCGTCGGGCTACGCCCGCCGGTCCCCTGTGCTCCTCGCGTGCCGAGGGGACGGCGCACAACTCGCTTCGCTCAGACACGTGCGCCTCTTCGCCCCTCGTCACGCTGCGGTGCTCGGCTCGCTCTACGGCCGGGGAGATCAAAAGCCAGAAGCAACTGCACAAGCACCGCAACGGCAACGGCAACGGCAACGGCAACGGCAACGGCAACGGCAACGGCGGGCAGCGTGCTGCTCTCAGGCACTCTCCGCCCGCGCCGCCACCAGCGCATCGTCGTGCGCATTGGCACGCAGCGCCGCCGGCCGCTGCAGATGCGTTGCCGCATAGGCCTCGAACACCGGCGTCGGCGCCAGCTCGCCGATGCGCATGTAGTAACCAAGCAGCGCGGCCATGTACAGATCGGCGACGGTGAACCTGTCGCCCACCAGATGCTTCCTGCCCGCCAGCGCGCCTTCCAGCGTGCGCATCAGGTCGGCCTCGTTGCCGTAGCCCGCTTCCACCGACGGCGCCAGTGCGCCATTCCGGCGCGCGGTGATGAAGGACTCCAGCGGACCGGCGGCGAACAGCATCCAGCGGTAGCAGGCGCCGCGCTCGGGCGAGCCGGGCGGCGGCAGCAGTTGCTTCTCCGGTACCAGCTCGGCCAGATGCAGGCAGATGGCCGCATTCTCGGTCACCACGCCATCGCCTTGGCGCAGCGCCGGCACCTTGCCCATCGGGTTGATCGCCAGGTACTCCGGCGCCTTCATCGTGGTGCCGTAGTCGAGGATCACCTCCTCGTACGGCAGGCCGGTTTCTTCCAGCATCCAGCGCGCGACGCGGCCGCGGGAGAACGGATGGGTGTAGAAGGTCAGCGTGGCGGTCATGGCAGGTCCTGCGTTGGAAGGAGCCTGCAGTGTGCGCGGGGGCTGCTGACAGCCGCTGTCAGCAGTCGACGCTCGCGCGCTGCCGTCGCTGTTCGCCCCAGCGCTTGAGCAGATGGTGGCGCTGCTCGGGATAGCGCAGGCCGGTGTCATCCAGGTCCACCACCCGATCGGCGCGAAAATGGCGGAAATCGCCGCGCATCTCGCACCAGGCCGCCAGCAGCCGGACCTCGGCCAGGAAAGCCATCGCGAACGGCCAGATCATCCGTTCGCTGGCGCGCCCTTCGGCGTCGCGGTAATGAATACGCACCCGGTTGCCGGCGCGGATCGCGCGGCGCAGCGCCGGCAGCCACGGCTCCGGTTCGGTGGGACGCCATTGCGGCGCATACAGTCCGCTGGTCTCCACCTGCAGGCGCAGGTCTTCGGGCAGCACACCGGTCACCCGGTCCAGCGCGGCGCCGGCGGCGACGGCCAGGTCCGGGTCCGCATGCGAGGCCACCCAGCGCACGCCGAGCACGACGGCTTCCAGTTCCTCGGCCGAGAACATCATCGGCGGCAGCAGGAAGCCGCCGCGCAGCTGGTAGCCGATGCCCGGGTCGCCGACGATGTCCGCGCCCTGCCCGCGCAGCGCGTCGATGTCGCGGTACAGCGTACGCAGGCTCACCCCCAGCCGCTCGGCCAACTGCGCGCCGCGCACCGGCGTGCGCCGCCGTCGCAGTTCGTCCAGCAGATGCAGCAGGCGGGTGGCGCGTTCGGTCATGCGGGGCGTCCGGGGCGGGTCGATGGGCCGTGCGGAGTCTGGCAGATGCGCGCGCCCACGGACATCGGCACGGACATCGGCGCGGCCTGCCGGCCGCTCCCCTTGCGCCGGGCCGGCATTCGCAACACATTGCCATCCTCGGCACCCGCACCGGAGGACTCCCATGTCACTGCTGCTCTATGGCCACCCGTTCTCGTCGTACACGCAGAAGGTGCTCATCGCGCTGTACGAGAACGCCACACCGTTCCAGTTCCGCATGCTCGGCCCGGACACGCCGCAGAACGCGGCCGAATGGCTGCAGCGCTGGCCGCTGCGCAAGTTCCCGCTGCTGGTGGACGAGGGGCGCAGCGTGGCGGAAACCAGCATCATCATCGAATACCTGCAGCAGAGACATGCCGGGCCGGTACGTCTGTTGCCGGCCGATCCGGCCGCCGCGCTGGACGTGCGTTTCCTCGACCGCTTCTTCGACCTGCATGTGATGAGCCCGGTGCAGCACGCGGTCGGCGGCGCGCTGAGCGGCGACGACGGCAAGGCCGGCGAGGCCCTGGCGAGCGCGGTGGAACGGCTGGAACTGGCCTACGGCTGGCTCGAGACGCAACTGGCCGGCAGGCAATGGGCAACCGGCGATGCCTTCACCCTGGCCGACTGTGCCGCCGCACCGTCGCTGTTCTATGCGGACTGGACGCACCGCATCGCCGGGAACTACCCCGTGCTGCGGGACTACCGCGCGCGCCTGCTCGCCCGCGCCTCGTTCGCGCGCGCCGTCGAGGAAGCCCGGCAATACCGGCCCTTGTTCCCGCTGGGCGCACCCGACCGCGATTGAAGACCGGCACCGGGCACGACCTGTCCATCACGCCATAGGCAAACCCTATGACTTCGAGCGGATCGTTCGATTTTCCATTTCACCAACCCGTAGCTATCGTCGTTGCACGATATTCACCCACGCCAGCCAGGAGCCCGCCATGAGCAGCAACGACAGCAAACCCACCTGCCCGTACCATGCCGCGCCCACGCCGGCGCAGGCCGCGCAGTCGCAGCGCGATACCAGCACCACGCCCGCGCAGAAGCACGGCGACGCGCCGACCACGCCGATGACCACCGCCTTCGGCGCGCCGGTGGTGGACAACCAGAACAGCAGGACCGCCGGCCCACGCGGCCCGCTGCTGATGGAAGACGTGTGGCTGCTGGAAAAACTGGCCAACTTCAACCGCGAAGTCATTCCCGAGCGGCGCATGCATGCCAAGGGTTCGGGCGCGTTCGGCACCTTCACCGTCACCCATGACATCAGCCGCTATACCCGCGCGAAGATCTTCTCCGGGATCGGCAAGAAGACCGAGATGTTCGCCCGCTTCACCACCGTGGCCGGCGAGCGCGGCGCGGCCGACGCCGAGCGCGACATCCGTGGTTTCGCGCTGAAGTTCTATACCGAGGAAGGCAACTGGGACCTGGTCGGCAACAACACGCCGGTGTTCTTCCTGCGCGACCCGCGCAAGTTCGGCGACCTCAACAAGGCGGTCAAGCGCGACCCGCACACCAACCTGCGCAGCGCGCGCAACAACTGGGATTTCTGGACCCTGCTGCCGGAAGCGCTGATGCAGGTGACCGTGGTGATGAGCGACCGCGGCATCCCGCGCACGTATCGCCACATGCATGGTTTCGGTTCGCACACCTACAGCTTCACCAACGATGGCGGCGAGCGCTTCTGGGTGAAATTCCACTTCCACAGCCAGCAGGGCATCGAGGCACTGACCGACGCGCAGTCCGAAGTGCTGGTCGGCAAGGACCGCGAGAGCCATGGCCGCGATCTGTTCGCCGCCATCGACAAGGGCGACTTCCCGAAGTGGAAGCTGTTCGTGCAGATCATGCCGGAGCTGGATGCGGAGACTTACCGCTTCCACCCGTTCGACCTGACCAAGGTGTGGCCGAAGAGCGACTACCCGCTGATCGAGGTGGGCGAGTTCGAACTCAACCGCAATCCGGACAACTGGTACCAGGACGTGGAGCAGTCGGCGTTCGCACCGAGCAACCTGGTGCCGGGCATCGGCCCGTCGCCGGACAAGATGCTGCAGGCACGGCTGTTCGCCTATTCCGACGCGCAGCGCTACCGCCTTGGCGTCAACCACCACCAGATCCCGGTGAACGCGGCGCGTTGCCCGGTGCACAGCAACCACCGCGACGGCGCCATGCGCGTGGACGGCAACTACGGCGGCCTGCCGCACTACGAACCGAACAGCTACGGCCAGTGGCAGGAGCAGCCGCAGTACCGCGAGCCGGCGCTGAAAATCCGCGGCGATGCCGACTTCTGGAATTTCCGCGAGGACGACAACGACTACTTCAGCCAGCCCGGCGCGCTGTTCCGCAGCTTCGACGACGCGCAGAAGCAGCGCCTGTTCGACAACACCGCGCGGGCAATGGGTGATGCGCCGGACTTCATCAAGCAGCGCCACGTGGACAACTGCAGCAAGGCCGACCCGGCCTACGGCGCCGGCGTGGCGGCGGCGTTGAAGAAGCTCGCCGCGATGCCGCCGGCCAACCCGTTCGCGCCGGCGCAGCCGGAAGCGGAGTTCCCCAAGGCCACGCCGGGCGCCGAGGACATCGTGCTCTGACGCGGATGCGGTGGGGCGGTAGCGCCGCCTCGCCGCATTCCCTGCCGACACGCTCATTGCAGCTCCCCACGGCGCTACCATGCCCGTGTTCACCCACCGCAAGGACCCCGCCCCGATGAGCCTCACCGACGATCTCCTTTCCCAGTTGCAGGGCGCACCACTGCAGCAGGTCTCCCAGCAGCTCGGCCTCGACAGCCAACAGGCCTCGGGCGCCATCGGCGCCGCGCTGCCGCTGCTGATGGGCGCGCTGGGCAACAACGCCGCCAAACCGCAGGGCGCCGAAGCCCTGCTCGGCGCCCTGCAGAACAACCACAGCGGCCTGGACATCGGCAGCGTGCTCGGTTCGGTACTGGGCGGCGGCAACAGCCCGGCCGCCGACGGCGCCGGCATCCTCGGCCACATTTTCGGCGGCAGCCAGGGCCGTGCCGAAGCCGGCCTGGCGCAGGCCACCGGCCTGAGCAGCGACCGCGCCGGGCAGTTGATGAAAATTCTCGCCCCGATCGTGATGGCCTACCTGGCCCAGCGCATGACCAGCGGAGGCCAGTCTGATGCCGGCGGCCTGAGCCAGATGCTCGGCCAGGAAAAGCAGCGCGTGGTGCAGCAGGGCGGTGTCGGTGGCGGCCTGCTCGGCAGCCTGCTCGACCAGGACGGCGACGGCCAGTTCGGCGTGTCCGACCTGATCAAGCTCGGCAGCGGCCTGCTCGGCAGCGGCAAGCGCTGAGCCGCTGCGCCCGCATGACGAAACGCCACCATGAGGTGGCGTTTTTGTTGGCGGCATGCGTTGCAGGAGCGCACTTCAGTGCGCGATAGGCTCTACCGATAAAGCCCCATCGCGCACTGAAGTGCGCTCCTGCAACTGCGCTCCTACAGCGCGTCGATGTCGCCCAGCGCGCGGATCAACCGGCGCGCACGCTTGTCCGGCTTGTGCTCCGGCGGAAGATAGCCGTCGCGGGCGGCGGCGCGCTGCAGGCGCTGTTCCTCGCGCGCCTTGCGCGAAGCTTCGCTTTCCTCGTACAGGGCCAGCGCCACCGGCGCCGGTCCGCGCGTGTCGCTCAACCCGCGCACGTCGATCTCGAACATCTCCTCGCCGCGCTGCACGCGCAGCGCATCGCCGATGCGGACCGCACGCGAGGATTTCGGGCGCTGCCCGCCGACCTCGACCTTGCCGGTCTCCACCGCGTGCCTGGCCAGGCTGCGGGTCTTGAAGAAGCGCGCCGCCCACAGCCAGACGTCGAGGCGGACGGCGGCGGCCGACGCATTTTCCGTTTCAGTCATGCTTTTTCTTGAAATCCACTTCCATCGCATCCTTGCGCGACTGGCCGACGGTCCAGTTCAGGCTGTCGTCGGGATTGCAGCGCCGGCTGCGCATCGAAGGCATGGCGTTCTTGTCCTGCGCACCGGCACGCTCGTTGCCGACCAGGCAGTCGGCGTGGTCGGACGGGCGCACGCTGGCGTCCATCAACCGCTCGGAGTTGGCGCAGGCCGACAAGGCCAGCACCGCCATCGCGCCACACAGCTGTTTCAGCATTCCCGTTCCTCCGCTGGATACCTGCAGGCACCATCGTAACGACACCGGCAGGCATCGTCACACCGGCGATGCTAGTGTCCGCATTCAGCCGCCGACCTGCCCCCATGACCGCCACCGCCCACCCTGCCCGCTCGCTGACCGAAGGCCCGATCGGGCGCAACCTGCTGTTGTTCGCCCTGCCCATCCTGGCCGGCAACATCGCGCAGTCGCTGAACGGCTCGGTCAACGCGATCTGGGTCGGCAAGTTCCTCGGCGAAGCAGCGCTGACCGCCACGGCCAACGCCAACAACATCATGTTCTTCCTGATCGGTTCGGTGTTCGGCATCGGCATGGCCGCCACCATCCTGATCGGCCAGGCGATGGGCGCGCGCGACGTGGCCCAGGCGCGACGGGTGATGGGCACCAGCGCCACCTTCTTCGTCGGCATCTCGGTGCTGATCGCCATCGCCGGCTGGTTCATGGCGCATCCGCTGTTGGCGGCGATGGGCACGCCGGCCGTCTCGCTGCCGCTGGCCGAGGCCTACCTGCGCATCATCTTCCTGGCCACGCCGACGCTGTACGCCTTCGCCTTCCTCAGCGCGGCGCTGCGCGGCGCCGGCGATTCGCGCACGCCGTTCCGCTTCCTGCTGGTGTCGGTGGCGCTGGACATCGTGCTCAACCCGCTGCTGATCTTCGGCATCGGCCCGTTCCCGCAGCTGGGCATCGCCGGCGCGGCCTGGGCCACGCTGCTGGCGCAGTCGCTGTCCCTGCTCGGCCTGCTGGCCTACATGCGCCACCGCGGCCACGTGCTGTGGCTGGGCCGCAGGGACATGGCGCTGTTCCGCATCGACCTGGCCATCCTCCGGGCGCTGGTGGTCAAGGGCGTGCCGATGGGCCTGCAGATGGTGCTGATCTCGCTGTCGATGATCATGCTGATGACCATGGTCAACGACTACGGCACCGATACTGCCGCGGCCTATGGCGCCTCGCTGCAGTTATGGACCTACGTGCAGATGCCGGCGATGGCGATCGGCGCGGCGTGTTCGTCGATGGCCGCGCAGAACGTGGGCGCGCGCCGCTGGGACCGGGTGCGCGGCACCGCGCGCAAGGGCGTGCTGTTCAACTTCCTGCTCACCGGCGTGCTGATCCTGCCGCTGATCCTGCTGGACCGGTACTCGCTGGCGCTGTTCCTGCCCGACGGCAGCCAGGCGCTGGCGGTGGCGCGGCACCTGAACCACATCGCGGTGTGGTCGTTCCTGTTCTTCGGCGTGAGCTTCGTGATCTCCGGCGTGGTGCGCTCCACCGGCGCGGTGATCGCGCCGCTGCTGATCCTTGCCGCCTCGCTGTGGGGCGTGCGCGTGCCCTTCGCCGAACTGCTGCAGCCCTACTGGGGCGCCGACGCGATCTGGTGGAGTTTCCCGGTCAGTTCGCTGGTGTCGATGCTGCTGTCGCTGGCCTATTACCGCTGGGGCGGCTGGCGCAAGGCGAAGATGATGGCCGCTCCATCGCATGCGGAGGAACTGGCGACGCCGGCGGAAGTGCCGGCCTGCCCGCCTTCGCCGGTGGCCGATGCGGATGCCGAGACCGGCACTTCCTGATGCCGATGCACCGTAGGAGCGCACTTCAGTGCGCGATGGGGCTTTCCCGGTAGAGCCTCATCGCGCACAGATGTGCGCTCCTACAGGCTCAATAGCTGCCGTCGAACGCGAAGATCGGCTTGCGCTGCTGCCACAGGCCGCCGGTGAAATCCGGGAAGTCCAGGGTCTGGAAACCGTTGGCGATGGACTGCTCGGACAGCGGCGTGATCGCGCTCCAGGTGATCGCATCGAAGATGTCGATCGGCATCGGCGCATTGGCCTTCAGCGCCTCGACGAAGGCATGGATCACGAACCAGTCCATGCCGCCGTGGCCGGCGCCGGCGGCGGAGGCGGCGTGCTGCTTCCACAGCGGGTGTTCGTACTGGTCCTGGTAGACCTTGAAGTCCTCCCATTGGTGCGGCGGGCTGCGGCCTTCAATGTGGATGCCGTGGTTCACGTCCATCCACAGGCCCTTGGTGCCCTGCACGCGGAAGCCCAGCGAGTACGGGCGCGGCAGCGAGGTATCGTGCTGCAGCAGGATGGTCTCGCCGTTCTCGCAGGCCAGCGTGGTGGTGACGACGTCGCCGAGCTTGAACTGCACCTTGGTGCTGGGGTGCGTGGTGCCGCCGCTCTTGGCCACGGTGTATTCGTGCAGGCCGCGCGCTTTGGTCGCGAACGCATTGATGCGGGTGAAACGGTTGCCGCGGTTGATGCCGGTATACATCGCGCACGGGCCGATGCCGTGGCTGGGGTACAGCTCGCCATTGCGCCGGATCGAATGCTCGGTGCGCCAGCGCGCTTCGGACCAGCCCTTGGGCCCGAACTCGACGCCGCTGCCGTAGGGATGCTCGGGATTGCCATCGTTGAACTTCACCCCGCGCAGGTCGTGCTGGTAACCGCCCTGCAGGTGCACCAGTTCGCCGAACAGGCCTTCGCGCACCATCTGCAGCGCCGCCATCACGTCGCGGCGGTAGCACACGTTCTCCAGCAGCATGTACGGCGTGCCGCTCTGCAGCTGGGCATTGAGCACGTCCCAGTGGTCCTGCAGGGTGATGCCGGCCACCACTTCGCAGCCGACCGCGACCTTGGCCTGCATGGCCGCGATCGCCATCGGCGCATGCCATTCCCATGGCGTGGCGATGATCACGGCGTCGAGCCCGCGCTGCTCGAGCATGCGCTTCCAGGCGTTCACGTCGCCATCGCCGCCGTAGGTCTTCGGCGCCGGCTTGCCGGCCTTTGCCACCTGCTCCATCGCGTGGGCGAGCATGATCGGCTCGATGTCGCACAACGCCGCCACTTCCACGTCGTCGCGGCGCAGCAGTTCGCCCAGGTGCACCTGGCCACGCAGGCCGGTGCCGATCACGCCCAGCCGCACCTTGCGGGCGCGTGCCCAGGCCGGCGTTTCCGGCAGCAGGCTGGTCGCTGCGAGGGCGGCGCCGGCCAGGATGAATTCCCTACGTTTCATTGCATGTCCTCTTTACTCGATCACGACGGTGACGGCCTGCACGGCGCCCTTCTCCCCTTCATGCCATGCATGAAGGGGAGTGCGCAATGGCCGGGCATCCTCAGAACTTGTAGGTGGCCGTCACGCTGTAGATGCGGCCGAAGTTGTTGGTGTAGCCGGGGAAATTCATCCAGTCGTTCGGGTCGTAGAACGGCAGGCGGTTGAACAGGTTCTTCACCGTCACGCCCACGCTCAGCTTCTCGATCGGCCGCCAGTTCACGCTCAGGTTGGCCGTCCACCACGAGGGCGCGCCCTCGCACTGGCTGGGCGAGGCATCGACATAGCTGCCGGTGCAGGTTTCGGCATTGTTGTCCTCGCCATCGACGCGGTCGTACGCCCACTTGGTGCCGCCGACATAGTTGATGTAGAAGCCGGTGTCCCAGTTGCCGTAGGTCCAGTTGGTGTTGAACGTGGCGCGCAGGCGCGGGTTGTCGTAGTAGCCGACCACATTGCCGTAGTACCAGCCGTCGGCGTCGTCGGAGTTGTACATGTTGCGGTTGGCGATGGTCGCGGCCACGCCGATGTTCAGGCGGCCCCATTCGCCCAGGTCGAAGCGGCCGCGCGCGTCCACGTCCAGGCCGTCGACCAGGGTGCGGCCGCGGTTCTTGTACTGGCCGATGACGCTGGCCACGTTGCCGGTGCTGTAGCCCGGCAGGGTGGACGGGCAGGCCACGCCGCTGGCCGGGTCGGCGCACATGCGGGCCAGCGCGGCCAGGTTGGCCAGGTCGGTCTCGGTGATCGGGAAACGCGTCATCGCGCTGATCTCTTCCGGTTTGCTGTAGTCCGGCGCGACGATCTCGTTGCGGCGGTACACGAACCAGTAGTCGGCCGACACCGACAGCCAGTCGGTCGGCTCGAGCACGAAGCCCAGCGTCGCGATCTTGGCCTTCTCCGGCTTCAGGTCCGGGTTGGGCTGGGTCATGCGCGCCACGTTGCGACTGCAGTCGCTGTTCCACAGGCTGTTGCCCAGGTCCTTGTCGACCGTACGGCTGGACTGACGCAGCAGGCCGGCGATCGCGTTGGTCTCGGCGCAGCGGGTTTCGTCGCGGTAGCCGCCGATCTGCGCGTACACGCCGCCGGTGCCCGACTCGGCCAGGCTCGGCGCACGGAAGCCTTCCGAATAGGTGCCGCGCAGCAGCAGCTGCGGCAGCGCCTGGTACTTCAGGCCGACCTTCGGCGCGAGGTTGGCGCTGAAGTCCGGGTACTTGTCCAGGCGCAGCGCGGCGTCCAGTTCCAGCTTGTCGGTGAGCGGGGCCACGGCTTCGGAGAACAGCGCGTAGGTATTGCGCTTGCCGTCGAACCAGGAGCCGCCCTGCTGGGTGATCAGGCCGTCGGCGGCGTCCTGGTTGCCCGGCGTATAGAAGGTCTCGCGGGTGGCGTTGAAGCCGAACGCGGCACGCACCTCACCGGCCGGCAGCTTGAACAGCGGGCCTTCGACCTTGCCGTCCAGGGTGTGCAGGCGCGTCCACGACTGGATGTCGAAGGTCGGGAACGCCTCGCGGATCAGCGCGGCGTTGGCTTCACTGAGCTCGCCGAACTTGTACGCCGGGTGGTCGGAGATGATCACCCGGCCGGTGCCCGGATCGATGGTGTACGGGCCGAAAGCCTTCTCGAAGCCCTTCAGGTTGACGTTGGTGGTCTGGTAGGTGACCGAGTGGGCGCCGGCGGTGGCGAAGGCGGTTTCCCAGCTCCAGTCGCTGTCGCCTAGGCTGCCGCGCAGGCCAGCCAACGCGCGATAGCTCCTGTCGGTGTTGCGCTGGCCGAAGTGGTTGCCGCCCACGTCCTGCAGCAGGTAGCTCAGGCCGACCACGCCGCCCATCAGCGCCTTCATCTCGGGGCTGGCGTGGTTGTACTCGTTGTTCGGACCGAGCCACGGGGTCAGGAACTGGTTGACGGTGTTGCCGGTATTGCGCGAGAACCAGCTCTGCGGGTTGCCGGTGGTGGTGCCGTAGGCGCGCGGGGTGCCGCCGTTGGCGCGCAGGTCGATGTCGGTATAGGTCACCTCGGCGAACGCCTCGGTGGCGTCGTTCACCTGGAAATGGCCGTTGACGTAGGCGGTCACGCGCCTGGAATCGGCTCCGCCGTTGATCTGCCGGTTCATCCACGTCTGCCAGATGCAGCGGGTACCGGTGGCCACCTGCAGTACGTTCTGGCAGCCCGGCGCGGCCTCGTCCACGCGCGCCTTGGTCACCGGGTCGATGGCGTAGTAGTAGCCCGGGTTGAACACGCCCGGCGCGCTGCCGGTGTCCAGGCGCAGGTTCTTGATGTAGTCCGGATTGTTGACGTAGAACTGCGCCGGGTTCTTGTCGTACCACTCGCTGTCGGGGATGCCGTTGCGCTCGTACAGGTTGACGCTGGCGTAGACGTTGTAGCGGTCGGTGGACAGGTCGCCGAAGCCGCCGGTGATGCTGGCCTGCTTCTCGCCGAAGGAATCGAAGCGCGGCGCGGTGTCCCAGGTGCCGCTGACTTCCAGCCCCTGGTAGTTGCTCTTGGTGATGACGTTGATGACGCCGGCCACCGCGTCGGTGCCGTACACGGCCGAGGCGCCATCGGTCAGCACCTCCATGCGCTCGATGGCGGCGGCGGGAATCGCGTCGATGTTGACGAACTGGGTCTGGAAGCCCGACGGCGCGCCGTAGTACGACAGGCGGCGGCCGTTGAGCAGTACCAGCGTGCCCTGCGGGCCGAGGCCGCGCAGGTTGGCCTGCGAGGCGCCATCGGAGCCGGTGAACAGCGATTTGGAATCCACCTGCGCCGGACGCGCGGCCGGCAGGTTGTCCAGCACCTGCAGCAGGGTGCGGGCGCCCATGTTCTGGATGTCCTGCTTGCTGATGACCTGCACCGGCGAGGCCGTCTCCACGTCGGTGCGGCGGATGTTGGAACCGGTGACCTCGACGCGGGCCAGCTCGGTGGTCTTGTCCTTGTCTTTGTCCTTGCCGGCGTCCTGCGCGAGGGCAGGCGCGGCGATGGCGATCAATGCGCTGGCAACGGCCAGCGACAGCGGTGTGAACAGGCAGCGGTTGGGATTGCGGCGGGCTTGCAACATCGGACTCTCTCCTGACGATGAGGCACGGAACAACGGATGGCGGGCAATGCGATCCCGTTCCACGGCCGTGGGGCCGTGGTCGGCGTATTGAAGGAAGCTGCGGTTACTTGGACGTCATGGGGCGACGAAGTCGGCGGAATCGCCCTCCTCGCCGATCAGCACGGCATTGGCCCAGTTGCCACAGACCTGGGCGGGTTGGCTGCCCTGCGCACCCAGCGTGCGCAGGCTCAGGAGGGACAGGCCACGGATGTCCAGCTCCGGCTTGACCACGCCGGGCGCCTTCACCAGGCCGCTGTCGTAGAGCAGACGGTCGTCGCCCCAGACCTGGAACTGCATGCCGCCGGCGCCGCGGCAGGCATCGTCGATGCCAAGGTCGGCGCGCAACAGCTGCCAGCGCCCCTTGAGCGCGAGATCCAGGCGGCTGTGCGCACCCACGCCCAGGCCGCGGCGGAACTGCAGGCCGTTCATGCGCATGGCGGCATCGCCCTGGAACGACTGGTCGGCGCGGACCTGCCCGGCCAGCGCGGCCGGCAGCGGCAGCTGGGAGAGGTATTGCTGCCGTGCCGGCCGTTCCGGTTGCTGCTGTTCGAGGATGTGGAAGGTGGACAGCGCGATCGGGCCGACATCGCGTGGCTGCAAGGCATCGACGGCACGCGCGGCGCTGCCCTGCGCGGCACTCACCATCGGGTCGCTGCCCGAGGCGCCATCGCCGTCCGGGTTCTGCACGCCGAGCACGCGGAAGCGCAGCAGGCGGCCGGCATGGGCAGGGAAATCGATGCGCTGCAGGCCTTCCTTCAGCGGCAGGCGGCCACGCGCGATGGGTTCGCCCCATTCGCCGTTGCTGTCGGCCATGTAGATTTCGTAATCGCGCACCTGGCCGTGCTTCCAGTGCTGGTCGTTGCGCGGCGCCAGTTCGATGCCGTCGATCATCCTGCGCTCGCCGAAACCGATCACCCACTCGTGGGCGCCGGTGCGGATGGCCTGGTTGCGCACGGTACGGAACCAGGTGGCCGGATCGTCATCGAAGGCGTTTTCCAGCGGATAGCCCTTTTCCTCGGCCGGGCGGTTGACTACCAGCAGGCTGTCCGGCGGCAGCGCGCGGCCCTGTTCCGGCGCGGCCGGGAACGCGTCGTCGGCCGTGGCGGCGGCCACCGGGAAATCCAGTTGCAGCTGCAGCGGCTGGCGGATGTCCGCCATGCCGGTGCGCACATGCAGGGTGCCGCGACGTTCACCGGCGTCGAAATACCAGCCTTCGCCGGCCGCGTCGAAGGCGGCCGCGTCGGTGAGCGCGGGCAACGCGCGGCCGTCCAGCCGCACCGCTACCGGCGCATGCCGGTTGAGTACGCGCAGGCCGTAGCGACGCTGCGGCAACTGGCCGCGATACGCGCCCTGCACCGCGTCGATGCGCACCTGCACCGGGCCGCTGCCCTGCGCCGGCGCCTGCACGCGGATCAGCTGCGTGCTCGATTCGCCCTGCTGGTAGCGGCGGGTGTTGCCGTCGTCCTCGTACAGCGTGTAGCGGGAATCGCCCTGTGGATACAGGTCGAAGGTGACTTCATCCAGCGGTTTCTCGCCATCGAACAGCATGGCCGGGTACATCGGCAGGATCGCGCCGGCGCGCACGAACACCGGCAGCGTGGCCAGGTCCACCTGGCGGTCGAGCTGGCGGCCTTCGGCAGCGGCCTGCACGCGGCGGCCGTCCCAGTAGTCGTACCAGCCGCCTTGCGGCAGGTGGATGTCGCGGCGCCAGCCGCGGCTGGCGGCCTGGCTGCGGTACACCGGCGCCACCAGCAGGTCGCGGCCAAGCAGGAACTGGTACTTGTAGGCTTCGTCGCGCGCATGCGGATCGCGCGGGTTGTCCCACATCAGGCCACGCACCGGCGGCGCGCCGGTCTGCGCGGCGTCGTGCGCCAGTCCGTACATGTACGGGGTCAGGCGCATTTTCAGCTTGAGGTAGTCGCGGTTGATGCTGCGGTAGGGCTCGTCGTACCACCACGGGTGCTTGCGCGCGCTCGACGACCAGCCGGACATGCCCATCAGCACCGGCGTGAACGCCTTCCACTGCAGGTCGCGGGTGAAGGTCTCGGCGCTGCCGCCGAAGATCGCGTCGACGTCGCCGCTGGCATAGGCCATGCCGGACAGGCCCGAGCCGACCAGGGTCGGCACATGCCAGCGGATGTAGTCCCAGCTGCTGCTCTGGTCGCCGGTCCAGGCCACCGCGTAGCGCTGGATGCCGGCCCAGCCCATCACCGTCCACAGGAACGGGCGCGAGTCGGAGTTGTCGAGGATGCCGTTGAACGCCTGGCGGTTGGCGTCCATCGCGAACTGGTAGCCCTTGCCGGTCCAGGCCACGTCCAGCTTCTGCACGCGGGTACCGGCCTTGCCCACTTCCCAGGCGATCTTGTCCACGCCGTTCTCGGTCCACAGGCCGGTCTTGAAGCCGTACTTCGCCAGGCCCTGCACGGTCTCGGGCAACTGCTTGTAGCCGCAGCCGTAACCGTCGTTGGGCAGGATCCAGCCGCCCGGCATGTCGTGCTCGCGGTACGGCCTGGCGACGCTCTCGATCACGTCCGGCGTGGTGCCGGTGGGGCCGTCGCTCCAGCCTTCGGGCACGCTGCCGGGCTTCTTGATGTTGTCGCCGTCGTTGTAGCAATCGGCATCGCCGTAGGACAGCGCCCAGCGCGCGACCATGTTCGGGCGGCCGGTCAGCTGCGTATAGCGTTCGATCAGCCGCGGCAGGTCGGCACCGACGAAGTAGTACGCGTCGAAGCGGTCTTCGCGGTGCAGCAGCGTGGCCTGGTCGGGCTGGCGCAGGTCGTAGCTGCCGTCGCTCCACGTATTGCGCAGCATGCCCCAGCCACGTGAGCTGAGCAGCATCGGCGCCGGGCTCGGGCGGTCGCCCTCTTCCCAGCCGCCGGAGTAGGAAATCTCCAGTTCGCGGCCCTTGAACTGATAGCGGCCGTTCTGCTGGCCGCCGCCGAAGAAGGCCTCGTCGGCCTGCGAGGACAGCACCTGCACGCTCTGCGCGGCATCCAGGTCCAGCGGCTGCAGCTCCTGCCACAGCGCAGTGGGCTGGCCGTTGTCCAGCCGCTCCAGGCGCAGTCGCAGCGGTTGACGCTGCACGTGCAGCACCAGCGCGTCGGTCCGCACGCGGATTTCCTGCGCGTCTTCTTCCAACTGCGCCCGCACCTCGGCCCGCGGCTGCGGCAGCACGATGGGGGCGGCCTTGTCGCCGGCGCCAGTCAACTTGCCTTTGCGGCCTGCCTGCACATGCACGATGTCGGCGGCCGGCAGTTCGATGCGGATGCGCGCGCCGGTGTCGGTGAGCAGCTCCCAGCCACGCACGCCATCGCGGCCATCGCCGTCACTCACCGACCGCAGGTTGCCCACCGGCTCGGCCTGTACCGGCAGCGCCGGCAGCAGCAGGGCGGAAAGCAGCGCCACCGGCAGTGGCAGACGACGTACGCGGTTGTGCACCTTGCTCCCCAGGCCCGGGCGGGCGTTCGATGGCGGTTGCGCCGACTCTAGGGCAGCAATTCGAAAGATGTCAACAAAATGAAAGTAAAAGATAAGGATTTTTTGATGAATCGAAAGTTTGTGCAAAGCACCACTTTCCTTATCCGCTTCAGGGACATGAAGCCCGCAGCGAAAGGTACATCGCAAAAACCTTTCGATCCGTCCCGATACCTGTGCAGCGGCACCATCGCGAAAGATTTCTTTCTTTTTTCTTTCGATGTTTGACATTTCGAAAGAAAAAGCAGATCGTGCGCTGGCCCAACAGGAACCAAGAATGGACGCCACCCTGCTTACCGATCCGTCCGCCTGGCAGCGCCTGGGCGGAGCCGATACCGCCGCCGAAATCGCCCAGCAGCCGGCCTTGTGGGAAACCCTGGCCGCTGGCCTGGAACGCGACCAGGAGCGCCTGCAGGCCTTCCTCGGCCAGCGCCTGTCCGACCCGGCGCAGCGCGTGCTGTTCACCGGCGCCGGCAGCTCCGGCTTCATCGCCGAGATGGTCGCCGACACCATCAACGCTTCGTTCCCGGCGGAAGTGCGCGCGGTGCATACCACCAGCCTGCTGACCCATCCGGCGCTGTACCTGCAGCGTGAGCGCCCGACCCTGCTGGTGTCGTTCGGCCGCAGCGGTTCCAGCCCGGAAAGCGTGGCTGCGGTCGAGCGCGTGCGCGCCGACGTGGACGACGCCCGTTTCCTCGACATCACCTGCAACGCCGACGGCGAACTGGCGCGCCGCGGCGTCGGCCGTGACGACACCTGCACCCTGCTGATGCCGGCGGCCAGCTGCGACCGCGCCTTCGCCATGACCAGCAGCCTGAGCTGCATGCTGCTGGCGGCGCTGGCGGTGTTCGAGCGCGCGCCGTGGAACGAACGCGGCGAGCGCATCCGCCAGGTCGCCGCGCTGGCGCGGGAAGGCCTGCAGCGCTGGGACGCGCCGGTGGCCTCACTCGCTGCGCAGCCGTTCGACCGCGTGATCTACCTGGCCAGCGGCCCGCTGGAAGCGCTGGCGCGCGAAGCCGCGCTGAAAGTGCTGGAACTCACCGCCGGCCGCGTGCTGGCGATGGCCAACACGCCGCTGGGTTTCCGCCATGGACCGAAGTCCACACTCGACCCGCGCACCCTTGTGGTGATGCTGCGCAGCGCGCAGCCGCTGGCGCGCCGCTACGAACAGGACCTGCTGGAAGAACTGCGCGGCGACGGCGTGGCCGGCAGGGTGCTGTCGGTCGGCCCGCATTCGGACATCGGCATCGCCGACGATTTCACCCTGCCGGTGCCGGCCCTGCCCGATGCCTGGCTGGCGCCGGCCTGGCTGCCGTTCGCGCAGCTCTACGCACTGCGCCGCTCGGCCGCGCTGGGCCTGACGCCGGACAATCCGTTCCCCGACGGCACCGTCAACCGCGTGGTCAAGGGCGTCACCATCCACCATGGCTGAGTCCTCCGCCGCCACCTGCTACGGCATCGACATCGGCGGCACCAAGATCGAACTGGTGGCCTGCGATGCGGCCCTGCAGGTGAGCTGGCGCAAGCGCATCGCCACCCCGCAGGGCGACTACGCCGGCTTCCTGCAAGCGGTCGAAACGCTGGTCGCCGACGCCGATGCGGCGCTTGCGCAGACCGCGCACGCCATCGGCATCGCCCTGCCCGGCGTGCACGACCGCCGCAGCGGCCGCCAGCTCAGCGCCAACGTGCCGGCCCTCACCGGCCAGCGCGTGGCCCACGACCTGCAGGCGCGCCTGCAACGGCCGCTGCATTTCGGCAACGACCTGCAATGCTTCGCCCTGTCCGAAGCGCATGGCGGCGCTGCCGACGGCTACGCCAGCATGTTCGGCGCGATCCTCGGCACCGGTGCCGGTGGCGGCTATTGCGTGCAGGGCCGGCTGATCAGCGGTTTCAACGGCCTGGCCGGCGAATGGGGCCACTGGAGCGTGCCGGCCAACCTGCTGCAGCGCCATGGCCTGCCGCTGCTCGACTGCGGCTGCGGCCTGCGCGGCTGCGTGGAGCGCTATGTCTCCGGCAGCGGCGTGGCGATGATCGAACGCCATCTCGGCGGCAACGCCGCCAACGCCAGCGACGTGATTGCCCTGGCCGAGGCCGGCGATGCGCGCGCGCGGCAGGCGCTGGACATCCACCGCGACCTGCTCGGCCACAGCTTCGCGGCGCTGATCCTGGCGCTGGACCCGCATGTGATCGTGCTCGGCGGCGGCCTGTCGCAGCATGCGCCGCTGTACGAACACCTGCCGGCGGCGATCGCCGCGCATCTGTTCGCCGGCGTGCAGGTGCCGCCGATCGTGCCGCCGCGCTTCGGCGATGCCGGCGGCGCGCGCGGCGCCGCCCTGCTCGCCTGCCAACCCGCTTTTTCCTGATCCACGGAGCCCGCCCATGTCCCCGTTGCAGTCCCTGCTCGCCGCGCATCGCGCCGGCCACAACGTCGGCCTGTACAGCGTCTGCTGCAGCAACGAACAGGTGCTGCGCGCAGCGATGCACGTGGCCGCGCGCCACGGCACCGTGCTGCTTGTCGAAGCCACCTCCAACCAGGTCGACCAGTTCGGCGGCTATACCGGCATGACTCCGCCGCAGTACCGCGACTACGTGCAGGCGCTGGCCGACGAGGAAGACTTCCCGCGCGGGCAGCTGGTGCTCGGCGGCGACCACCTCGGTCCCAACGCCTGGCAGAAACAGCCGGCGGCCGAGGCGATGGCGCATGCGCGCGTCCTGATCGAGGCCTACGTCGCTGCCGGTTTCCACAAGATCCACCTGGACTGCAGCATGTCCTGCGCCGACGACCCGGTGCCGCTGCCCGACGCCATCGTCGCCGCGCGCTCGGCCGAACTGGCGACCATCGCCGAGCGCACCGCTGCCGCGCACGCGCTGCCGCCGCCGGTCTACGTGATCGGTACCGAAGTACCGGTGCCCGGCGGCGAAGCCTCGCTGGACGCCGGGCTGGCGGTGACCACGCCGGCCGCGGCCGCGCAGACGCTGGAGATCCACCGCCAGGCCTTCGACACGCCGCAGCTGCACGATGCGTGGCAGCGCGTGATCGCCATGGTGGTGCAGCCGGGTGTGGACTTCGACCACAGCAGCGTGCACGACTACGATCCCGCTGCCGCCGGCGAACTGGCCGATTTCCTCGAGCGGCAGCCGCGCATCGTGTTCGAGGCGCACTCCACCGACTACCAGCGCGAGAGCGGCCTGCACGCGCTGGTGCGCGACCACTTCGCCATCCTCAAGGTCGGCCCGGCCGCGACCTTCGCCTACCGCGAGGCGCTGTTCGCGCTGGCGGCGATCGAAGCCGAACTGCTGCCGGCCGCGCAGTGCTCGCGCCTGCCGCAGGTGCTGGAGGACGTGATGGTGGCGCAGCCGAAATACTGGCAGGCGCACTACCACGGCGACGAAGCCACGCTGCGCCTGCTGCGTGCCTTCGCCTTCAGCGACCGCTGCCGCTACTACTGGGGCGAGCCGGTGCTGCTGGACGCGGTGCGCACGCTGTTCGCCAACCTGGAACGGCACGCGCCACCACTGGTGCTGCTCAGCCAGTACCTGCCGGAGCAGTTCCACGCGGTGCGCGAAGGCACGCTGGCGAACACGCCGGCCGCGCTGGTGCGGCACCGCATCGGCCTGTGCCTGGACGAGTATGCGCGCGCCTGTTCGGCCAATACCGCCGGCCCGCGCAGGCAAGGCGAAAGTTCCGCCCAACCGGACCTTGCGAACGGCTAAGCTCGACCTTTCACGGAGAAAGCATGAGATGGCGATGCGCAACACCCGTTCCCGCCGGCAGCAGATCCTGCAGCAGCTGATCGAGCAGGGCTCGGTGCAGGTCGCCGAACTGGTCGGGCGCTACGGCGTGTCGGCCGTGACCATCCGCACCGACTTGGGCCATTTCGAGGAACAGGGCCTGGCCACGCGCACCCACGGCGGCGCCAGCCTGGTACGCACGCCACCACAGGAACAGGACATCCACGAGAAGGATGCGCTGAACCTGCCGCTGAAGGAGTCGATCGGCGCGCGCGCCGCGCAGCTGGTGCAGCCCGGCGACAACATCATCATCGACTCCGGCTCGACCACGATGACCCTGGCCCGCCACCTGCGCGGGCACCGCGACGTGACGGTGATGACCAACGGTCTGAACATCGCCTGGGAGCTGGCCAACGCGCCGGGCATGAACGTGCTGCTCACCGGCGGCCAGCTGCGCAAGCAGTCGCTGTCGCTGCAGGGCAGCCAGGCCGAGGCCAGCCTCAACCCGTACAGCTTCGACACCCTGTTCCTGGGCGTGGACGGCCTGGACCTGCAATTCGGCCTGACCACCCACGACGAGGCCGAGGCGCGCCTGAACCACCGCATGGTCGAACGCGCGCGGCGCATCGTGGTGCTGACCGACGCCTCCAAGTTCGGCCGGGTCAGCCTGCACCGCATCGCCTACCTGGACCAGATCCATGCCGTGATCACCGACGCCGGCATCGACGAAGCGACCCGCGAAGGGTTGCAGCGCCGTGGCATCGAAGTCGTGGTCGCCGAAGCGGCGGTGTAGCGCGGCGCTGCGGCGCCCGGGGCGTCCCCCTCACCACGTAGGAGCGCACTTCAGTGCGCGATGGAGCCTTCCCGGTAGAGCCCCATCGCGCACTGAAGTGCGCTCCTGCGAGTTGCGCTCCTACGAGTACGGTCGCCCCGCATCCACGCAGGCGCCAAAACGCAAACGGCCGCCCGGAGGCGGCCGTTGCTGCAACAGGCGCGGAGCCTGCGGCGGGATTACTCGGCGGACTTGGCGGCCTGGCGGGCAGCCTTGGCCTGCGCAGCGGCGGCCAGGTCTTCCTTGATGCGGGCAGCCTTGCCTTCCAGGCCACGCAGGTAGTACAGCTTGCCGGCGCGGACCTTGCCGCGGCGCTTGACTTCGACCGAGTCGATCAGCGCGCTGTGGGTCTGGAACACGCGCTCGACGCCGTAGCCGTGCGAGATCTTGCGCACGGTGAACGAGGAGTTCAGGCCGGCGTTCTTGGTGCCGATCACGACGCCTTCGTAGGCCTGCACGCGCTCGCGGTTGCCTTCCTTGACCTTGACGTTGACGATGACGGTGTCGCCCTGGCTGAACTTCGGCAGTTCGCGGGTGATCTGGGCGGATTCGAAGTCCGCGACGATGGATTTGTTCAGCTTGCTCATGGGTGCACCGATGTATTCGGAGTGGGCGTGTCGATTCGACAGCGGAGTCTCATGCAGTCACCGGATTGCGCTGCACGTTTGTTGTAGTTGGAACCGCTGTTGCCGGTCAGGCAGCAGCAAGCCGCGCATTATAGACGACCTTCCCGCGCTGCGCCAGCACATTGGCCGCCCGCCGGGACCGCATGCAGGGCCTGCGCTAGGGCTCCTTGCGGGCCTCGTCCAGCAGCCTGCGGTCGGCCTTGCCGAGGGCGGCCTCGTCCAGCAGGTCGGGCCGGCGCAGGGCGGTGCGCAGCAGCGACTGCTGCCGGCGCCAGCGCGCGATCGCGGCATGGTTGCCCGAGCGCAGCACCTCCGGCACTTCGCCCAGCGCGTGGCTGGCCGGCTGGCTGTAGTGCGGACAGTCGAGCAGGCCGTCACCCTCGAAACTGTCCTGCACCGCCGATTCGGCGTCGTTCAGCGCGCCCTCCTGCAGCCGGGTGACCGCATCGACGATCACCGCCGCGCCCAGTTCGCCGCCGGACAGCACGTAGTCGCCGAGGGAAATTTCCTCGTCCACCTCGGCGGCGAGGAAACGCTCGTCAACGCCCTCGTAGCGGCCGCACAGCAGGATCATCCGCGGCAGCGCCGCCAGCTCGCGCACCCTGGCCTGGGTCAGCGGCCGCCCCTGCGGGCTCAGGTAGATCAGCGGCGCCGGGGTTGGGTCGGCGGCGCGCGCGGCGGCCAGCGCGGCGCGCAGCGGCTCGATCAGCATCACCATGCCCGGGCCGCCGCCGAACGGGCGGTCGTCCACGCGGCGGTAGTTGCCCTCGGCATGGTCGCGCGGGTTCCAGCCGTGCAGGTCGAGCAGGCCGCGCTCCTGCGCGCGGCCGACCACGCCCAGCGCGGCGGACTGCGCGATGAACTCGGGGAACAGGGTGATGACGTCGATGCGCATCGGGATCAGAACTCCGGATCCCAGTCGACCACGATCAGGTTGGTGTCGAAATCGACCGACTTGACGAAGTCGCCCATCACGAACGGCACCATGCGCTCGCGATCGCCGCGCACCACCAGCACGTCGTTGGCGCCGGTGTTGAACAGATGCGTGGCCCGGCCCAGCTTCACGCCGTCCACGGTCTGCACGTCCAGGCCTTCCAGGTCGACCCAGTAGTACTCGTCCGGCTTCGGCGGCGGCAGCGCGCTGCGCGCGATGTAGATTTCGGTGCCGCGCATGGATTCGACCACGTTGCGGTCGTCCACGCCGGGAAACGTCGCCACCAGCGTCTTGGCGGCTTCGCGGCCGCGCACGCCGCTGATCTGCGATTCCTGCCCCGACGGGCTGCGCAGGATCCACGGCTGGTAATTGAAAATGGCCAGCCGCGGCTCGGTCCAGGACTCGAGCTTGAGCTCACCGCGCACACCAAAAGCGCCGGTCACCCTGCCCAGCAGGATCCGGCGCTCGGAATCTTTCTTCATAAAGCAGTCGGGCCGCGCTTGCGCGCGGCCCGCCAGGATCAGGCCGCAGCGGCCTGGGCCTTGGTCGCTTCCTTGTACAGGTTGCGAACCTTGTCGGTCAGCTGGGCGCCGTTGGCGACCCACTTCTCGACGGCGGCGATGTCCAGCACCACGCGCTGCTCGGCGCCCTGGGCGACCGGGTTGTAGTAGCCGACGCGCTCGATGTTGCGGCCGTCGCGGGCGCTGCGCACGTCGGTGACGATGATGTGGTAGAACGGACGCTTCTTGGCGCCGCCGCGGGTCAGTCGGATCTTGACCATGGTGGTTTTTCCTTTGTAGCCCAGTCGCCAGGATGGCGCGGTAAGCCGGCGATTATAGCCGTGCCCCTACCCCATTCCAAGCCCGCCTCCGATTCCGCCTGGACAGGCCGGTTCAGAGCGGCCGCCAGGGCTCCTGTGCCAGCGCCTGCCGCAACCGTTCCAGCAGCGCCTCCGAGTCCACGAACCGGCAGTCGCCGATGCGCGCCAGCGGCCACAGCCCGGTGGCGTTGCAGGCCACCGCCCCGGAGAAGCCCGACAAGGCTTCCAGCGGGACTTCCCGCCATGCCTGCGCCCCCCCCTGATGCTCCAGCCCGGCGACCAGCAGCTGTTCGGCGGTGCCGCGCAGCGCCTCCGCCTGCGACCACACCACTTCGTCGCCGGCGAGGAAGGCGATGTTCCAGGTGCTGCCCTCGCTGATCCGTCCCGCCTCGTCGATGAACAGAGCATCATCGAAGCCCTTCCGCATGGCCTGGCGCCGGTGCTGGAACAGCGGAAAGGTCCCGACATGCTTGAGCTGCGGCAGTTCGCGCAGGTAGCGCACCGGCAGGACCGACCGGGCGCCCACAGGCACTGTCGCCGGCGCGGCGACGCCAACCAGCACGTCCACCGGCACCGCACGCAGCGGCTGGCGGAAATCGAAGGCGCGCGAGAACACGGTGATGCGCACCGAGGCGTCCTCCATGCCGCGCTCCGCCAACGCCTGCCGCAGCCAGCCCAGCAATCGCGCCTCGTCCAGTTCGGCACCAAACAGTTCGCGCGTGCCCTGTTGCAGGCGCCGCATGTGCAGGGCCCAGCCCTGCACCGCACCGCCACGCACCTGCAATGAAGTGAAGTGCCCGTAATTGACCAGCGCCGCGCCGACCAGCGCCACATCGACGGGCTCGCCGTTGCAGGACAGATGGCTCACAGCAACCCCTGCGCCTGCTGCCACAACGCCTGCACGATGGCCGCGGCGGACCCGCGCCGCGCCATCCAGGCCGACTGCCCGGCCCAGGCCTGCATGGCCTCCAGGCGGTTGTCGGCCTGGGCCTGACGGCGCATGCCGGCGGAGAGCCCGCGCTGCACCGGGTAAGGCTGCGGACGCGGCGCATCGGCGGCCTCGGCCGCGCGCACGTATGCGGTGTCTAGCGCACGGCCGAGCCGGCCGCTGAAAACGCGGGTGGCTCGGGTATGTTCCGGCTCCGCCGCGGACAGGGCCTGTTTCCAGGCGTCGGGAACCGTGGATTCGTCGGCGGCCAGGAAGGCCGTGCCTACCTGCACCGCGCTGGCGCCCAGCATCAGGGCCGCGGCCACGCCGCGACCATCGCCGATACCGCCGGCCGCGATCACCGGCACCTCGAGCCGGTCGGCCAGGCGCGGCAGCAGGGCGAACAGGCCGCTCATCTGTGCTTCGGCGCGCACGGCCTCGAACGCGCCGCGATGGCCGCCGGCCTCCATGCCCTGCGCGACCACCGCGTCGGCGCCGGCCGCCTGCGCCTGCAGCGCCTCGTCCAGCGTGGTGGCGCAGGCGAACCAGGCGATGCCGGCGGCCTTCAGGCGTCGCGCCTGCGCCGCGGAGAACACGCCCATGATGGTCGAGGCCACCGCCGGCCGCGCCGCGACCAGGGCATCGAACTGCGCATCGAAATCGGCCGGGCCGGCATCGCCGGCGCCGGCCGGCACCGGCGGCCCCCAGCGCTCGAGGAAGGCCCGGGTCGCCGCCTCGGCCGCAGCATCGCGCGCCGGCGCCGGATCGGGCACCCACACGTTGACCTGGGCCGGCCCGCCCGACTGCCGGCGGAAGTCGTCCATCCACTGCCCGATCTGCTCCGGCGTGGACAACACCGCGCCCATCGCCCCCATACCACCGGCATTGGCCACGGCGGCGGACAGGACCACCGGGCAGGCGCCGGCCATCGGCGCCAGCAGGATCGGGAGTTCGATGCCGAAACGCTGGCCGAAGCGGTCTGCGCGCTGCCGGATGTCCGGGTTCATGCCGCACTCCAATCGGGAGCCGCCATCATCGCCGAGCCACCCGGTGGCGCCAATGCCGGCCGGCCGCGCCTCACGCCAGGTCCCGCGGCACGGGCATCGGCATGCGGTACCAGTCCTCGACCCGGCCTTCGCCCAGGTCGAAATCGCGCAATGCCTGCGGGCGCTGCAGGAAAGCGCCCCACAGGCGCAGGTCGACGAAATCCGTGGCCGGCCGGTCGCGCCATCCGGGAGGGCCGTGCAGCTCCAGTTCCAGGCAGCAATAGCCATCGGCACCGCAGGTGAACATGTGGTGGCCGTCCACCACGCCGCCGTTGTACAGATACGGCCCGCGCACGAAGCCGTACAGGCGCAGGCTGCCATCGGTGAAGCCGACCGCGCCGTCCTCGCGCGGCAGGCGGCGGCCGAATTCGTCCGCCCGCCATGCCTGTTCCAGCACCAGCACGTCGCCGCGGCTCAACTGCAGGTACCAGCGATGCAGGTGCCGGTACTGCGCCAGCCAGTCGCTGGAAGGATCGCCCACGCCCGCCGCGTCCCACGCATCGGCGGCATCGGCGAACAGCAGGATCGCCCCCTGCGGCACGCCATGGATATCGCGCGACGGCAGGCGGGCATGCGTCTGCAGGAGGTGTTCGTCTTCGATCCGCACGACCACGCCGCCCGCGCCGTCGCGCTCGTAGCGGCAGCTCGCTCCGTCCGCCGGCTCCAGCGGCAAGGAGAGCGCATCGGGCGCGGACACCGCCAGCCAGATGCCGATGCTGCCGATGGCGGTGGACGCATCCAGCGCGCCCTGGCCGATGCCCAGCGAATACACGCCGCTGCGTTCGATGCGGATGCGGGTCTCGTCCCGGCTGCCTGCATCGAAGCAGCGTCGCGGGCCCTGCCCCGGCGCGCACAGGTCGCAGGGCCAGCGCGCCGGCGCCTGGCCGTCCCGCGCGGCAGGATGGAAACGGAGCAGCAGCACGTCGCCTGCACGCAGGAACATGTCATGCGTGGCGCAGATATCCGCGCGCGGGGAACGTTCATTGTGGAACGGCTCGATGTCGACGACATGCCGGCGCCATTCGCGTCCGGCTGGAGCCGGATCCCGCAGCGCATCGGCGCGCGGAGGGGGATCGTGCAGGGGCGCCAGCGTGGCGGTCGTTGCGACAGCGGGCTCCCGTTCCACCTGCATCGCGGGCGAACCGGCAGGCCGCCGGAACAGGGCATCGACCAGCCCGGCCATCAGCAGCAGCACGACCCACAGCACCAGCGTGGCCGGCAGTACCGCCCAGCCGGATGCCAGCCGCAGGGCCAGCACCAGCGCCAGGCCCAGGAGAATGGCGTGCTGGCCCGGCGACCAGGACACGCGGCGGCTCAACGGAACGGCAGGCCGCCCTTGCCCCCCATGGCGCCGAGCATGCCCTTCATGTTGCGCATCATGCCCTTCATGCCACCGCCGGACAGCTTGCCCATCATCTTTTCCATCTGCATGTACTGCTTCATCAGCTTGTTGACGTCGGCCGGCTGGGTGCCGGAGCCGCGCGCGATGCGGGCGCGGCGCGAGCCGTTGAGCAGGCCCGGGTTGCGCCGCTCCTTCTTCGTCATCGAATTGATGATGGCGATCATGCGCGGCACTTCCCTGCTCTGCTGCACCTGCTGCTTGAGGTGCTCGGGGATCTGTCCCAGGCCGGGCAGCTTGTCCATCAGCCCGCCGATGCCGCCCATGTTCTGCATCTGCTCGAGCTGGTCGCGCATGTCGTTGAGGTCGAACTTCTTGCCCTTGGCGACCTTCTCGGCCAGCTTCTGCGCCTTGTCCTTGTCGACCTGCTGCTCGACCTGCTCCACCAGCGACAGCACGTCGCCCATGTCCAGGATGCGGCTGGCCACGCGCTCGGGGTGGAACACGTCCAGGCCGTCGACCTTCTCGCCGGTACCGGTGAACTTGATCGGCTTGCCGGTGACGTAGCGCACGCTCAGCGCGGCGCCACCGCGGGCGTCGCCGTCGGTCTTGGTCAGCACCACGCCGGTCAGCGGCAGCGCCTCGCCGAAGGCCCTGGCGGTGTTGGCCGCGTCCTGGCCGGTCATCGAATCGACCACGAACAGGGTTTCGGCCGGGTTGACCGCCGCGTGCAGGGCCTTGATCTCGGCCATCATCGCTTCGTCGATGGCCAGGCGGCCGGCGGTGTCCACGATCAGCACGTCGGCGAACGACCTGCGCGCGTCGTCGATGGCCGCACGCACGATGTCCACCGGCTTCTGCTCGGCCGCCGACGGGAAGAACAGCACGCCGACCTGCTCTGCCAGGGTCTTCAACTGTTCGATCGCGGCCGGGCGGTAGACGTCGGCGCTGACCACCATCACCTTCTTCTTGCGCTTTTCCTTCAGGTGCTTGGCCAGCTTGCCGACCGTGGTGGTCTTGCCGGCGCCCTGCAGGCCGGCCATCAGGATGATGGCCGGCGCCGGCACGTTGAGGTTCAGGTCGCTGGCCTGCGCGCCCATCACCGCGGTGAGTTCGTCGCGCACCACCTTGATCAGCGCCTGGCCCGGGGTCAGCGACTTGAGCACCTCCTGGCCGACCGCGCGCACCTTGATCTTCTCGATCAGCGCCTGCACCACCGGCAGCGCGACGTCGGCCTCCAGCAGCGCGATGCGCACCTCGCGGGTCGCCTCGCGGATGTTCTCCTCGGTCAGGCGGCCACGGCCACGCAGGCGCTCGATGGTGCCGGAAAGGCGCTGGGTCAGGGACTCGAACATGCGGTGCAACCTGCGGGAACGTTGGCAAAGAGATCGAAATTATAGCGGCCGCCAGCGCTTGCCGCCGCCCTGCCTCCCGCGCGCATCGCCAGCGGCGGGTCCGTATGCGAAACTGTGCCGATGACAATCGTTCTCATCGCCACCGTGCTCTACCTGCTGGCCACCGGGCTGCTCGTCCAAGGCCTGGCGGCCGAACGCGTCTCCGGGTCGCGCACCTGGCTGTGGCCGGCATCCGCGGCGGTGGCGCTGCACGGCGGCTACCACCTGATGGTGGCGATGCGCACCAGCGGCGGGCCGGACATGCATTTCTTCGCCGCACTGTCGCTGGTGGCGCTGGGCATGGCCCTGCTCACCACCCTGGTGGGCGCACGCGGACGCATGGCGGCGCTGGGCGTGCTGGTGTTCCCGTTGGCCGCGCTGTTGCTGCTGGCCTACCACGGCTATGGGCACGAGCCGAGCCGGATGCTGGGATGGCAACTGGCCACCCACGCCTGGCTGGCCCTGCTGGCCTACGCGACGCTGAGCATCGCCGCGCTGCTGGCGATCATGCTGTGGCTGCAGGAACGCGCACTGCGCCGGCGCGACTTCCGCCCGTGGCTGCGCGCACTGCCGCCTTTGGCCGACCTGGAAATGCTGCTGTTCCGCACCATCACGGTCGGCTTCTGCCTGCTGACCCTGACCCTGGTCACCGGCGTGCTGTTCGTGGACGACCTGCTGGCACAGAAGCTGGTGCACAAGACCGTGCTCAGCGTGCTGTCGTGGCTGGTGTTCGGCACACTGATGATCGGCCGGCGCCGCCATGGCTGGCGCGGGGTGAAGGCCGTGCACTGGACGCTGAGCGCGATGGTGCTGCTGTTGCTGGCCTTCTTCGGCAGCCAGTTCGTGATCGAACTGGTGTTCGGGCACGCGCGCTGACCCAGGCCATCGCGGCCGCGGGCCGTATACCTCAGGGAAGCGGCCGCGCCAGGACCGCGCGCATGGATTCGCCGCGGTGGGTGACCAGGTCATCCACCCGCCAGCAGCCCTCCTGTCGGCGCATCGCCAGCCGCGTCCGGTGCGGCTCGCCCCATACAGAGAAACGCACTTCCACCGTACCGACCGCCGGAGGCCCGGCCTGCCACCGGTAGGCGGCTTCGCCGTCGATCTCCCCATCCTGGCCATCCAGCCACGGGTCGTAGTCCAGCCGGCAGATGCCCTGCCCGCGCTCCTGGCAGTCGCGTTCGTCCGCCATCGCCCCGGCGAAATCCGTGCTCAGCAGGGCATCTGGCGCATCGAGGAAGCGCGAGGCTGCGCTGGCCTCGAAAAACGCGCGCGCCACGGCCAGCGGGTCCGCGCAGGCAGGCGCCGCCTGCGATGCCGGCGCCAGCAGCAGCCCCAACACTCCGATCCCGGTCCATGCGATACGCATCAATGCATTCCTTCGGCGGCGGATCGCGAGTGTAAGGCTCAGGCAGCCTCGATCGCCTCGGCCAGCCGCTCCACCGCGATCACCTCCATGCCCTTGACCGAACCGGCCTTGGGCGCGTTGGCCTTGGGCACGATGGCGCGCCTGAAGCCATGCGTGGCCGCCTCGCGCAGGCGCTCCTCGCCATTGGGTACGGGGCGGATCTCGCCGGACAGGCCGACCTCGCCAAAGGCGATGGTCTTCTCCGCCAGCGGCTGGTCGCGCAGCGAGGACAGCACCGCCAGCAGCACCGGCAGGTCGACCGCAGTCTCCTGCACGCGGATGCCACCGACCACGTTGATGAATACGTCCTGGTCGCCGACCATCACCCCGCCGTGGCGGTGCAGCACCGCCAGCAGCATCGCCAGCCGGTTCTGCTCCAGCCCCACCGCGACCCGGCGCGGGTTGGACAGCGGCGAGGAATCGACCAGCGCCTGCACCTCCACCAGCAGCGGCCGGGTGCCCTCGCGGGTAACCATCACGCAGCTGCCGGGCTGGCGCGTGCTGCCGCCGGACAGGAAGATCGCCGAGGGATTGGGCACTTCCTTCAGGCCCTTCTCGCCCATCGCGAACACGCCCAGCTCGTTGACCGCGCCGAAGCGGTTCTTGAACGCGCGCAGCACGCGGAAGCGGCTGCCGCTCTCGCCCTCGAAATACAGCACCGCATCGACCATGTGCTCGAGCACGCGTGGACCGGCGATGCCGCCCTCCTTGGTGACGTGGCCGACCAGGAACACGGCGGTGCCGGTCTCCTTGGCGAAACGCACCAGCCGCGCCGCGCTCTCGCGCACCTGGCTGACCGAGCCCGGCGCAGCGGTGAGGGTCTCGGTCCACAGCGTCTGCACCGAGTCGGCGACGATCAGCTTCGGCCGCGCCGCGGCGGCATGCTGCAGGATCAGCTCGATGCCGGTCTCGGCCAGCGCATCCAGGCCGTCCAGCGGCAGGTCCAGGCGCACCGCGCGCCCGGCCACCTGCGCCAGCGATTCCTCGCCGGTGACGTAGAGCACCGGCAGCGTGCCGGCCATCCTCGCCAGCGCCTGCAGCAGCAGGGTCGATTTGCCGATGCCCGGGTCGCCGCCGACCAGTACCACCGCACCCTCGACCAGGCCGCCGCCCAGCACCCGGTCGAACTCGCCGATGCCGGTGGACACACGCGCGTGCTCGCTCTGCTGCACGTCCTTGAGCGCGGTGATCTTCGGCGCCTCGACCTTGCCGGCCCAGCCGCCGCGCCGTGCGGCCGGCGCCTTCGCCGCCGCCGCGCTCTCCAGCACGACCTCGCCAAGCACGTTCCAGACACCGCATTCGGTGCACTGGCCCTGCCACTTGCTGTACTCGGCGCCGCATTCGCTGCAGACATAGGCGGTGCGGTTCTTCGCCATCGGGATTCCTTCGGTGGATGCGCGCACAGGATACCCGCCGGTCGTCGCAGCCGATGCGACCCTCCCGACTAAAGAAGCACAGTCGTCCGCCGCTAGTTGATGCACTCTTTCACCCACGAAACGTCGGACGTCCCCCCGCATGGTTGGCACCTACAACCCGACCCTGGTCGTTTTTTCCCTGTTGGTCGCCATCCTCGCCTCGTATACGGCCCTGGACATGGCCGGACGCCTGGCGACAGCCTCCGGGCGCAGCCTGTATGGCTGGATGGCCGGCGGCGCCCTGGCGATGGGCCTGGGCATCTGGTCGATGCACTTCATCGCCATGCTGGCCTTCCACCTGCCGATTCCGGTCGGTTACGACCTGGCCATCACCCTGTATTCGCTGGCCGCCTCGGTCGGCGCTTCGGCCTACGCCCTGTGGCTGGTATCGCGGCAGCGGCTGCCGTTCCCGCGGCTGCTCGCCGGCGCCGTGCTGATGGGCTGCGGCATCGCGACCATGCACTACCTGGGCATGGCGGCGATGCGCATGCAGCCGGGCATCGACTACGACCCGCTCTGGTTCGCCGCCTCGATCCTGGTCGCCGTCGGCGCCTCCGGCGCGGCGCTGTGGATCGCCCTGCGCCTGCAACGCGAAGGCCGCTACACGCGGCTGCTGCGCCTGGCCGCCTCGCTGGTGATGGGCCTGGCGATCGTCGGCATGCACTACACCGGCATGGCGGCCGCCAATTTCCCGCCCGGCAGCATCTGCGGCGCGGTGGTCGATGGCGGGCTGGAAGCCCGCTGGCTGGCAGTGCTGGTGATCGTCACCACCCTTGGCATCATCGGCATCACCCTGATCGCCTCGCTGTTCGACAAACGCCTGCACAGCCGCACCGGCCGCCTGGCCGACTCACTGGCGCGCGCCAACCAGGAACTGGTGGAGGCCGCGCTGCACGACCCGCTTACCCGCCTGCCGAACCGCATGCTGCTGCAGGACCGGATCGAGCAGGCGATCGAGAAGGCCAAGCGCCGCGGCGCCTCGGTGGCGGTGATGTTCTGCGACCTGGACGGCTTCAAGCTGGTCAACGACGCCTACGGCCACCAGTTCGGCGACCGCCTGCTGATGCGCATGGCCGAGCGGGTGCGCGACCTGCTGCGCCCGCAGGACACCCTCGCCCGCCTGGGCGGCGACGAGTTCGTCGTGGTGCTGGGCGTGGAATCGACCGACGACGCGGTGGTCGTCGCCGAACGCATCACCGCCGCGGTGGCCGAGCCATTCGTGATCGATGCGGCCGAACTGCAGCTCAGCGCCAGCCTTGGCATCGCCCTGTACCCGGACGACGCCACCAGCGAACGCGAGCTGATGGCGCACGCCGACGCGGCGATGTACCACACCAAGCAATCCGGCCGGAACGGCTACACCTTCTTCACCCCGGCGATGCAGGCCAGCGCCAGCCGCCGCCTGCGCCTGCTGCAGGACCTGCGCCGCGCGATCGCCCGCGACGAACTGCTGCTGCACTACCAGCCCAAGTTCCCGGCCAGCGGCCAGCCGGTGATCGGCGCCGAGGCGCTGCTGCGCTGGCAGCACCCCGAACTCGGCCTGCTGGGCCCGGATACCTTCATTCCCATCGCCGAGCGCAGCGGCCTGATCCTACCAATCGGCGACTGGGTGCTGGACCGCGCCTGCGCCCAGCTGCGCGCCTGGCACGACGCCGGCCACCCCGAATGGACGATGGCGGTGAACCTGTCGCCACTTCAGTTCACCTCCCCCTCGCTGGTGGACACGGTGCGCGACACGCTCCAGCGCCACGCGCTCGACCCGGCACACCTGACGCTGGAAATCACCGAGACCACGGCGATGAAGAATGTCGAGGCCAGCCTGCAGCTGCTCAACATGCTGACCGCGATGGGCGTGAAGATCGCCATCGACGATTTCGGCACCGGCTATTCCAGCCTGCTCTACCTCAAGCGCATGCCGGCCTCGGAACTGAAGATCGACCGCGCCTTCGTGCGCGACCTGGAAAGCAACACCGAAGACGCCGCCATCGTCTCTTCGATCGTCGCGCTCGGCCGCTCGCTGCAGTTGCAGGTCGTGGCCGAAGGCGTGGAAACCGAGGCCCAGCGCGACTTCCTCGACCAGCTGGGCTGCGATCTCCTGCAGGGTTACCACCTCGGCAAGCCGATGGACCCGGACGCATTCCTGCGCCAGGCAGGTTGAACAAGGGCGCGCGTGCCTCCCGCGGCACGCGCCAGCGCTCCCCGCTCCATCAACGCGGCAACCGCCGGTGAAATCAATCACTGCCCGCAGCGCGGGGCAATGCCCCGCTGAAGCCTTCCCGGGAAAGCCCCGTCAACCTGTAGAACGGGGGCAACACCCCGCCGGGCATCAACGGCCAGACTCCGCCGGAAGTGGCGTCCCTCCGCTATCGCCCGCCGATGGCGCGAAGCATCTCCACCACGGATGTCCACCAAAAAAAAGCCGCCCCGAAGGGCGGCTTTTTCCGGTCACGGCGTCAATCGACGTCAGTGCATCATGTGGTGGTTCATGTTCCACATGACCCACAGCGTGCCGGCGACGATGATGCCGATCACCACCACCGTGAACAGGCCGGCGTTGACATTCCAGCGGGCCGCCGAGGAGCGGTCCAGGTGCAGGAAGAACACCAGGTGGACCAGCAGCTGCAGCAGGCCGGCGACCAGGATCACCATCGCGGTGGCGAAGGTCGAGGACAGGCCGCCGCTCATCACCACCCAGAACGGGATGATGGTCAGGATGGCCGCCAGCACGAAGCCGATCAGGTAGGACTTGACGCTGCCGTGGCTCTCGCCGCCGGCACCGTGGGCGTGGTTGTCATGGGCGGACATCAGAGGGCTCCCGACAGGTAGACGACAGAGAACACGCCGATCCAGACCAGATCCAGGAAGTGCCAGAACAGGCTCAGGCACGCCATGCGGGTCTTGTTGGTCTGGGTCAGGCCGTTGCGCTTGAGCTGGATGAACATCACCAGCAGCCACAGCAGGCCGGCGCTCACGTGCAGGCCGTGGGTGCCGACCAGGGCGAAGAACGCCGACAGGAAGGCGCTGTGGTCGGGGCCGAAGCCCTCGTGCACGAGGTGGTTGAACTCCCAGATCTCCATGACCATGAAGCCGGCGCCCAGCAGCCAGGTGACGGCCAGCCAGCCGAACATCAGGCCGACCTTCTTCTGGTGCATGGCGATCATGCCCAGGCCGAAGGTCAGCGAGGACACCAGCAGCAGCGCGGTTTCGCCGGCCACGAACTTCAGGTCGAACAGTTCCTTCGCACCCGGGCCGCCATTGGTGCCGCCGGACAGCACCACGTAGGTGACGAACAGCGTGGCGAAGATGAGCAGATCGCTCATCAGGTACACCCAGAAGCCGAAGACGGTGCTCTCGCCGGCGTCGTGATGGTGCTCGTGGTCGTGGCCATGCTCCGCCGCGTGCGCGGCGTGGCCATGGTTCAACGCGTGGGCGGTCGTGCTCATGCCTTCACCTCGGTCTTCACCAGCCCCTGCGCTTCCAGGTGGCGGCGGTGTTCGTTTTCGATGCGTTCCACTTCGGCGGCCGGCACCCAGTAGTCCACGTCCGTGTCGAAGGTGCGGTAGATGAAGGTGCCGATCATGCCGACCAGGCCGATGATCGCCAGCCACCAGATGTGCCAGATCATCGCGAAGCCGAACACCAGGCTGAAGGCGCCGATCACCACGCCGGTGCCGGTGTTGCGCGGCATGTGGATGTCGCTGTACTTGACTGGCTTCGGCCAGGCCTCACCGCGCTGCTTGCGCTCCCAGAAGTCGTCCAGTTCCTCGCCCTTGGGCAGGGTGGCGAAGTTGTAGAACTGCACCGGCGAAGCGGTTTCCCACTCCAGCGTGCGCGCGTCCCACGGATCGCCGGTCAGGTCCACGTTCTTCTTGCGGTCGCGGATGGACACGATGATCTGGATGATCTGGCACAGGATGCCCGCGCCGATGATGAAGGCGCCGATCATGGCCACGACGAAGTACGGCTGGTAGTCGGCGTTGGGGTAGCTCTGCAGGCGGCGGGTGACGCCCATGAAGCCGAGCACGTACAGCGGCATGAAGGCCACGTAGAAGCCGATGAACCAGCACCAGAACGCGCGCTTGCCCCAGGTCTCGTCCAGCCTGAAGCCGAACATCTTCGGGAACCAGTAGGTGATGCCGGCGAACATGCCGAACACCACGCCGCCGATGATGACGTTGTGGAAGTGCGCGATCAGGAACAGCGAGTTGTGCAGCACGAAGTCGATGGCCGGGATCGCCAGCATCACGCCGGTCATGCCGCCGATGACGAAGGTGATCATGAAGCCGATCGTCCACAGCACCGGCGAGGTGAAGTGCACGCGGCCACGGTACATCGTGAACAGCCAGTTGAAGATCTTCACGCCGGTCGGGATCGAGATGATCATCGTCGTGATGCCGAAGAAGGCATTGACGTTGGCGCCCGAACCCATGGTGAAGAAGTGGTGCAGCCACACGAGGAAGGACAGCACGCCGATGCAGGCCGTCGCGTACACCATGCCCTTGTAGCCGAACAGGGTCTTGCGCGAGAAGGTGGCGATGACCTCGGAGAACACGCCGAACGCCGGCAGCACCAGGATGTAGACCTCCGGGTGGCCCCAGATCCAGATCAGGTTGATGTACAGCATGGCGTTGCCGCCAGCGTCGTTGGTGAAGAAGTGCATGCCCAGGTAGCGGTCCAGGGTCAGCAGCACCAGGGTGACGGTCAGCACCGGGAAGGCGGCGATGATCAGCACGTTGGTCACCAGCGCGGTCCAGCTGAACACCGGCATGCTCATCAGCTTCATGCCCGGGGTGCGCATCTTGAGGATGGTGATGAAGAAGTTGATGCCGCTCAGCGTGGTGCCCAGGCCGGAGACCTGCAGGCCCCAGATGTAGTAATCCACGCCGACGCCGGGACTGTATTCCTTGCCCGACAGGGGCGGGAACGCCAGCCAGCCGGTCTGCGCGAACTCACCCACGCCCAGCGAGATCATCACCAGGCCCGCGCCGGACACGAACAGCCAGAAGCTGAGCGAGTTCAGGAACGGGAAGGCGACGTCGCGCGCACCGATCTGCAGCGGCACGACCAGGTTCATCAGGCCGGTGATCAGCGGCATCGCCACGAAGAAGATCATGATCACGCCGTGGGCGGTGAAGATCTGGTCGTAGTGATGGGGTGGCAGGTAGCCTTCGGCGCCGCCGGCGGCGACGGCCTGCTGCACGCGCATCATGATCGCGTCGGCGAAGCCGCGCAGCATCATGACAAAGGCGACGATCAGGTACATCGCGCCGATCTTCTTGTGGTCCACCGAAGTGAACCATTCATTCCACAGGTAGCCCCACAGCCTGGCGCGGGTGATCAGGCCCAGCACCAGCAGGCCGATCAGCGCGGCCGCGCCGAGCGTGATCATGATGATCGGCTCGTGGTACGGGACCGCTTCGATAGTCAGTTTGCCCAGCATTGTCATTCTCCCGAGGCGCCATGCCCGGCATGGGCGGCGTGCTCGTCAGCGTTGTGTCCGGCGTCGCCGGCAGCATCCGGCTGGCTGTCGCCGGCGTCGTGGCCTTCATGGCCTTCGTGCGCGGCGGCATCCTGCGGCGCGGCCGCGTGGTCGTGCTTCTTCATGCCGAAATGGTGGTTCTCGCCCATGTGGCGGGCAAGGATCCAGTCGAACAGGCCGGCTTCGGTGCGCCCGTAGTAGGTCACCGGATACCAGTCGTGGTTCTTCTCGGCGCCCAGGTCCGTGAACGCGGCCTTGTCCAGCACCTTGTCGCCGGCGCGGACCTTGTCCAGCCAGGCGCGGTACTGTTCTTCGCTCACCGCATGCGCGGTGAAATGCATCTTGTTGAAGCCGGCGCCGCTGTAGTGCGACGCCATGCCCTCGAACGCGCCGGCTTCGTTGGCGACCAGGTGCAGCTTGGTCTCCATGCCCGCCATCGAATAGACCATGCTGCCTAGGCGCGGGATGAAGAACGCGCTCATCACCGTGTCGGAGGTGATCTTCAGATTCAGCGGCGCATCGACCGGGAAGGTCAGCTCGTTGACCACAGCCACGTTCTCTTCCGGGTAGACGAACAGCCACTTCCAGTCCATCGAGATCGCCTCGACCACGACCGGCGCGTGCTCCGATTCGATCGGCCGATAGGGATCCAGCGCGTGCGACGAGCGCCAGGTCAGCACCGCCAGCACCAGCACGATCATGCACGGGATCGACCACACCACCACTTCGATGGCGGTGGAGTGCGACCACTTCGGCTCGTAGCGGGCCTTGGTGTTGGAGGCGCGGTACTTCCACGCGAACGCCAGGGTCATCACGATCACGGGAACGACGACCAGCAGCATCAGCACCGTGGCGGTGATCAGCAGGGTCTTCTCGTCGTGGCCGATCTGGCCCTTGGGGTTGAGGATGGCCGCGTCGCAGCCCGCCAACAGCGCGGACAAGGCAAGCAGCAGGCCTGGACGCAGGCTGCGTCCAAGTGATTTCAACGGAATCATCGGTCGATCCAATTGCGAGGGGGGGCCTGGTCCGGCACTCCCTTGCACGCTTGCGCGAAACGACCACCCGATGGATTGCCCATCGGGAAAAACGTATACGGGACTGCCGGATTCAGCCCGGCAATTCTAGGCTCCGCCCATCACTTTAGAAAGGCATTGACAATGATCCAGCGCAGCTGGAGCCCGGTTCAGCATGCGACATGTTGTCGCACCTGCGCGCATCGCGGTGTTCAGCGGTGCCTCCCGATGGCCGGCGCCGGCCACCGGGAGGACTTTCCATGGATCAGAAGCGGTAGCCCAGACCCAGCATCACACCATTCACGGTCTGGCCGTCACGACGTTCGCCGACGTAGTCGAGCATCACCGACAGGCGTTCGCTGGCGCGGCTGCTGACGCCCAGGTTCCACGACAGCAGCTGCTCGCCGAGCGTCTGGCTGGCCGCACCGAAGGTCAGGTCCGGCGCCGCGGCGAAGGCCGAGGTGAAGCGCGCCTGGGTATCGCGCAGTTCCTTCTGCCACAGCACCCGCGCATGCGGGGTGATGCGCTCGCCGTTGCGGCCATCGAAGGTCTTGAACAGCTGCAGGCCGGCGCCCACGCGCAGGCTCTCCAGGCTGCCGCTGCGGCCGGCCAGGGCGCCGGCGCCCTGGCCTTCGTCGAAGCGGGCATTGGACAGGCGGGTGTAATCGACCACCGGCAACAGCGGCTGCACCACCGCGCCACCGGCGGTGGTGAACGAGAAGCCGTGCTCCACCCGTGCCGATACCGCATTGCTGTCGTACTTGGCGCGCAGCGGGGCTTCCAGCCCTTCGATGCCGGCGATGCCGCGGCGGGTGTCGTGGCGCAGGTCGGTGTAGCGCACCGAAGCGGCCACGTAGCCCTTCGCATAGGCCGCGTCCAGGTAGCCGCCGATGTCCAGCGCACGGACATCGCCATGGAAATCCACGCCATCGCGCGCCTTGGCCGACATGTCGGCCGCGGCCACGCTCACGCCCAGCGCCACCTTGTCGTCGGCCACGCGGGTGTCGGCGCCGACCACGATGCCGCCGATGTTCTGGTTCATCCCGGCAACGCTGCCCTGCGCCTTGATCCGCCCCTGGCTGCCGAAACCACGGCCCCAGATGCCGACGCCGCGGCGGCTGTCGCCGCCCTGCACGCCGCCCTCGCCTTCGCCATTGGCAGCCGGCTCGACCAGGTGCATGGCCAACTGGCTGAACAGGCTGCCATTGCCCATGCCCGGCTGCGCGGAGGCCGCCTGCGCCGCCTGTGCGGCCAGGCCATCGGCGTCGCCGCCGGTGCTGCGCAGGTCGAACTGGTGGTGCTGGATGACGCTGCCGATGCCGCCGACCAGCGCGGCGTCGGCCAGCTGCAGCGTGGCGTGCGCGTCACCGCGCAGCGCACCGGCCTGCTGCCGGATCACGTCGCGATCGGCGAACTGAAGCGCGCCCAGCAGCGGCTTCATGCCGGAGCGCCCGCCATTGGCGGCAGCGGCCAGCGCTCGGCCCAGGCCATCGCCGGACTGCGCGTTGGCGAACAGCCCGGTCTGCTCGAAGCCGGTATTGGCGGTCAGCCACAGACCATCTGCGGTCTGGTGCACGTTGAAGCTGAGCAGGGAGTTGTTGCGCGGACGGAACACCTCGCCCTCGGCGATGCTGGCGCTGTAGCCGGCATCGCCCAGGCGCGCGACCTGCTGGAAGCCCTGGTAGGCACCGGCCATGTAGATCGGCCCGTCGATCAGTTCGCGCGTGTAGTCGGCGCCGTAGAAGCCTTCGGCGACATTCAGCGCCAGCTGCGCGCCCGGGGCCACGACCAGCGCGCCCTCGTTCATGCCGCCATCGTAGAAATCGCCGATGCGCAGGCGGCCGGCCGCCGCGCCGCCGGCCTCGGTCACGTCGAAGGCGACCAGCGAGCCCGGCTGGATGTTGACGTAGCCATGGGTGGTGAGATCGCCACCGCGCGGCATCAGCAGGCCATTGATGACCACGCGGCTGAAACCGTCCTCGCGCCACGAGGGGCCGGTGGCGTCGAGCAGGGCGTCGGAGTCCATCGTCGCCGAACCGATGTCGCCATGGCCGATCAGGGCGCCGTCACGCTGGACGCGCAGCTCGGTGGTGCGCAGGGCGCCGCCTTCCAGTGCGATGGCACCGCTGTCCACGCGCATCAGGTCGGCGCCGGTGGTCGCCGCGGTCCGCCAGACCGCGCCGTTGCCGATGCTGATGATGCCGGCGGAATTGGCCAGGGCCGAAACATCCAGCTCGTCCAGGCGCAGCTTGGAGCGCAGCAGCGCCTGGATCCCCGGGTCGCCCAGGTAGTCCTGGATCGAGAACTGGCCGATGCCGTTGGGGCCGTTCTGCGCCAGGTTGTAGATGGTGACGGCGAGGTTGATGTAGGTGGTGTCGTAGTCGTCGTCGTTCCAGCGCGCGAAATCGTCGTCCACCAGCGCTTGCAGCAGCCTGCCGGTACGCAGGTAGCCGGGGTTGATGTCGCCGGTCACGTTGGACGTCACCCGCAGGGTATCGCCCGGGTTGTTGTAGCCGGCCGAGGTCATGATGTTGTTGTTGAACATGTCCTGGCCCGGGAAGGTCTGGCTCTTGCGGCCGGTACCGTCCGGATCGAAGCTGACCGAATCGCCGCTGGTACGCGACGGGTCGGTGAAGACCAGCAGGCCATTGGGCTGGGTGACCTGGAACAGCGCCTTGTACAGCAGCTCCTCGTCCATCCCGCCACCGTAGTTGCCGGTGTAGATGCCGAACATGCGCGGCGACGGCCCGTAGGTCACGCGGCCGCCGGAACTGGCGGCATGGATCTGCACCGAGTCGGCCTCGGTCGGCAGGTCGCCGGCCATGTAACGCTCGACGCCGCCGGACTGCATGATCGAGCAGGAGGAGATGCAGTGGCCGGAAACGATGGTGTTCAGGCCAGCGGTACGGATCACCGCCTGCAGCCATTCGCCGCTGATCAGCGCGCCGCCGTTGGAGGTGCGCAGCACCACTTCGCGGAACGGCCTGCCTTCGGCCTCGGCCTTGGCCAGCATCGCTGGCAGCGCCACGATGTCCGCCAGGGTGACGTCGCCGCTCAGGAAGATGCGGTCGCCGTTGACGTGGACCGTCATCGCGTTCGCGTCTGCGGCCATGCCGAAGGCGGCGGTGGCCAATAGTCCGGACAGCGCCATACTCAATACCGATCGTTTCATTCGCACTTCTCTCTCCATGGTTGCGGCGGGATCCCCGCCCATCCCGCGCCTGCGGGACCACAGCAGAACGCGCAGGGGCGCCCATCTCCCCCAGTCCATCCGCCACACGGGGATGAATGGATTCATCGAAGCATCGACACTCCCTCCGGGTGCTTCCCGCCGGCGCCTTGCTGCGTACACTCTCCTGCACCCTTCACACCCGGACTCCCCGACTGTCCGCTTCCCCCTTCCCGGCTGATCGCGCGACGCCCGCTTCCATCGGCGATGCCTTCGTCCTGTTCCTGCGCGAACAGCGCGATCCGCTGCGCGCCTTCCTGCGCGCGCGCGGCGCCAGCGAGGAGGACGCCGAGGACATCGTGCAGGACTGCATGGAACGTCTGATCCGCTACCGGGAACACCCGCACGAGGAACTGAAGCTGCTGCTGTACCGGATCGCGCGCAACCGCCTGGCCGACCGAGGCCGCTCACCGCACGCCGCACCACACCTGCCGCTGGCCGAGCACGACCTGCCGGGCGAGGCGCCCTTCTCCACGCCCGGGCCGCTGCGCCAGGCCGAATCCGGACAGATGCTCAACGCCCTGCGCCAGGCGCTGCTGAAACTGCCCGAGCGCTGCCGCGAGGTCTATCTGCTCAACCGCATCACCGGCATGAGCTACAGCCAGATCGCCCGGCATCGCGGCATCACCGCAAAGACCGTGGAAAAGCATGTCGCGCGCGCCCTGCAGGGGCTGCGCCAGGAGCTGGGCGCGGACGCCTTCGGCATGGGCGGGGAGGAATGATGGAGCACGATGCACCGACCCGCGACGCGCTGTTCGCACGGGCCGCCGCCTGGGTGGCACGGCTGGACGCCGCCGACTGCACCCGCGCCGAGCGCGAGGCCTTCGAGGACTGGCTCGCCGCCGACCCGGCCCGCGTACGCGCCTGGGCCGACGCCGAGCGGCTGCACGCGCGCGCGGCAGCGCTGCGTGATGACCCGTGGCTGCGCGCCGGCGCGCGCCACGTGGTGCGGCGCCCGTTGTACCGGCGGCCGCTGTTCGGGCTGGCCGCCGCCGCGGCGCTCTGCCTGGCGGTGGGAACCACCTGGGTGCTCGCCACCGATGGCAATCCCGCTCCGCATACCTACGTGAACAGCGGCTTCGCTCCCCAACGCCAGGTACTCGACGACGGCAGCGTCGCCGTACTCGATGCCCGCACCACCCTGACCGCGCGGTTCGGCTGGCGCAGGCGCAGCATCGAGCTGCAGCAGGGCCGCATGCAGTTGCAGGTGGCGCCGTCGCGGCGGGCGATGCGGGTGGAGGCAGGCAACAGCACGCTGCGCGACATCGGCACCACCTTCCAGGTCGAGCGGCTGGATGACGGACGGATCGACATCGCACTGCTCGACGGTGCGCTGGAGATCGACAGCCGCGGCGCGCAGGGCATGCATCGGCCCTTGCAGCCGGGGTATCAACTGCGGGTGCTGCCGTCGGGCCGGATCGAGCCGGCGCAGCCGCTGTCGCAGCCGCAGGCCGAGGCCTGGCTGCAGGGCCGGCTGCTGTTCGACGCCACGCCGCTGCCGGTCGCGATCGCGCGGATGAACCGCTACACCCCCACGCCGCTGGTCATCGGTGATCCGGCGCTGGCGCCTTTGGCCGTGAGCGGCACGTTCGCCGTCGGCGACCAGGCCGCGCTGCTGTCCGCGCTGGAACTGGGCTGGTCGGTCACCGCCCATGCGCGGGCCGATGGTGCGCTCGAACTGCGCGGCACGCGCTGAATGCCGCGATGGATGCGTTGATCCGCCGTCTGCGCCGCAGCGCGCTGTGCCTGGCGTTGATGGTGGCGATACCGGCCATGGCCGCCGATGCGGGCGGCACGGTGCACTACCAGGTAGCGCGCGGACCGCTGGTGCAGGCCCTGCGCGAATGGTCGCGGCAAGGCGACACCCCGCTGCTGTTCGACGCCCGCGAACTGGCTGGACTGGAGAGCGCCGGACTCAGCGGCACGCTGCCGCCCCGGGCCGCGCTGGAACAACTGCTGCAGGGGCTGCCGGTGAGGCTTGCGGGCTCACCGGCAGGAATATTCACGGTACGGCGTGTCGAAGCGCCGAAGCGTGCACCGGCCACCGCCGGCGCCCCGCCTGCGCGCGCGCCGGAACCGGCGACGGCACCGGAGGTCGAGCTCGCCCCGGTGCATGTCACCGGCAGCCGCCTGCCCCGCACCTCGCTGCAGACCACCATGATGGTGGACGTCATCGAGCGCGAGGACATCCGGCGCAGTGGCTATGGCTCGCTGTTCGACCTGCTGCGCCACCTGCCCGGCATGAACGGGCGGCCACCGGTGGATGCCTCGCGCGACGGCGATTCCCCCTATCTGCCCGGCGGCGCCGCCGCGGCCACCAGCCTGGACGGGATGGGACCGCGCGCCACCCTGTTCCTGGTCAATGGCCGGCGCCTGCCGCGCTATCCCATGGTGTCGCTGCAGCAGGGCGCGCTCACCGACCTGGGCGGCATCCCGCTGAGCTTCGTCGAACGCATCGAACTCGTCCGCGGTGGCGCCTCGGCCATCTACGGCGCCGATGCCATGGCCGGCGTGGTCAACATCGTGCTGCGCGACCACGCCGACGGACCGGAGGCCATGCTGCAGACCGGCATCAGCAACCAGGGCGATGGCGCCCAGTACCGGGCGCAGGCCGCCACCGGCCATGGCGGCGAAGGCGATGACTGGTTCCTCGGCATCGACCTGCAGCGGGCCGATCACGTCGCTGGCGATCGCCGCGACTGGCACCGCGAGCGGCAGCGCTATCCGATCGGCCTGCTGACCCGCGACGGCCATTACCTGCCGGCCTTCCTGTGTCCGTCCGGCATGCGCGAGGACAACGGCTGCTGGTACGACAGCTCGCGCCCGCGCTCCCTGCAACCGGCTTCGTCCACCGCCGCCCTGTACACGCATTGGCGGCACGACGCGGGCAACGGCCTGCATGCCTACGCCGAACTGCGCGCCAGCCACGCCCGCCAGCGCTACGAACTGGGCCCGACCGCGGCGGCCCTGCGCTTGGTCGGCGGCGACCTGATCAACCATGTGTTCCAGGAAGGCGGCATCGTGCGGCCCGCGATCCGCAGTCTTGAGCTGGACATGGCCGCCGGCCTCGGCCGCGACGAGGGCGACAGGGGCTGGGATGCAGGGCTGAGCCGGCAACGCAGCGAAACCACACTGTCGACCGAAGGCGCCGTACGTACCTCCCTATTGTTCGAGGCCGTGGCGAACGGCTATTTCCCGGGATTCACGCCGCTGGATCCGTCCCTGCGCGGGCAGTTGTTCCCCGGCACCCGCAACCGCGGCCGCACCGACCAGTGGCTGGCGTGGTGGGGCCTGCGCCACGACCTCGGCCAGCTTGCCGGCGGCACGGCGCAACTGGCCGGCGGCATCGACCTGCGGCATGAAACCTGGACCTCGCGCCCCGACCGCCTGCTCGAAGACGGCGAACTGGCGCTGGGCCTGCCCACCGACCGCCGCCGTCTTTCCAGCCAGAGCAACGCCGGCTATGTCGAACTGGGCCTGCCGCTGGCCGAACCGCTGCGCCTGGACCTGGCCGCCCGCCTGGACCACGACGCCGGCGAGCTTTCGTTCTCGCCCCGCGCCGGCCTGCGCTGGAATCCATCCCCCTCCTGGTCGCTGCTGCTGTCCGGCGGCCGCGGCTACCGCGCCCCCAGCCTGTTCGAGCGCCGGCGTCCGCCCGGCTATTTCGGCGCCGAAGCGGTGGCCTGGTCGCCGGACATGCCGCCGTGCGCGCACCCGACGGACGCCGCCTGCGTGGTCGACGTGCAGGTCATCGAGAACCCCGGCGTGAAAGCCGAGACATCGCGCAACCAGAGCCTGGGCGCGCTCTGGAATCCACGCCCCGACCTCACCTTCTCGCTTACCCACAACCGCGTCGAGCTGCGCAACGAGATCCTGGCCCTGCGCCCGACCGATGCCGGCTGGAACGCCGACACCTGGCTGCTGGACGGAAACGGCCGGCTGCAGTCGCTGCAACTGTACTTCGACAACATCGGCCGGACGGTATCGCGCAACTGGGTACTGCACGGCGACTACCTGCGCGCCGTACCCGCCGGCCAATGGCGATTCTCGCTCGACGCCATCCACCAGCAGGCGCTGCGCCGCCGGGAACGCGCCAGCGGCCGCTGGATCGACCTGCGCGGCCACGCCACGCCGGGCACGGCGGCCACCGCGTCGCTGCAATGGCAGGGAGCGCGCTGGGGAAGCGCGCTGCATGCGCGCTACGCCGGCAGTACCCGCGCCTGGCCGGCGGGCGCCGCCTGCCCTTCCGCGCAACGCGGCAACGACCAGTGCAGCAATCCGGCGCAGCTGCGCTGGAACCTGCACCTCGACCACCGGATCGGCGCACGGATGAGCGCGGCGCTGGACATCCTCAACCTGCTGGATACCAAGCCGGTGAACTACCTGCCCGGCAATGGCGGCCTGTCCACGAGCCTGGACGATCCGCTGGGCCGCTATTTCCAGCTCACCCTGCAGTTCCACTGACGCAGGCGGCCGCATCCGGGGCAAAAGCCGCCGGGAGCGGTTTTTGACATCGCTTGTCGATGGCCCGGAGGGTTGCCGTCACGGATGGCGGCGGCAAAAGAAAAGGCCAGACGCGGACGTCTGGCCTTTCTTCGATACTGGTGCCGGAAATAGGAATCGAACCTACGACCTACGCATTACGAATGCGCCGCTCTACCAACTGAGCTATTCCGGCGGAGCCGCGAATTCTAGAGGTTCGCCGCCCACGCGGTCAATCGACCAGCCGCAGGCGCAGTTCCTTGGGCAGCGCGAACACCATCGACTCCGGTTCGCCCGCCAGTTCGGCGATGCCGCCGGCGCCGAGTTCGCGCAGGCGCTCGATCACGCCATCGACCAGCACCTGCGGCGCGGAAGCGCCCGCGGTCAGGCCCACGCGACGCTTGCCAGCCACCCATTGCGGGTCGATCTCGTGCGCGCCGTCGATCAGGTACGACTCCACGCCCTCGCGGCGGGCCAGTTCGGCCAGGCGGTTGGAGTTGGAGCTGTTCGGCGAACCGACCACCAGCACCAGATCGCACTGCTGCGCCAGTTCGCGCACCGCGTCCTGGCGGTTCTGCGTGGCGTAGCAGATGTCGTCGTTCTTCGGGCCCTGGATGGCGGGGAACTTCGTCCGCAGCGCGGCGATCACGCTGCGCGTGTCGTCCACCGACAGCGTGGTCTGGGTGGTGTAGGCCAGGTTCTCCGGCTGGCCGACCACCAGCGCGGCGACATCGTCCTCGTCCTCGACCAGGTAGATGGCGCCGGCACCGGCTTCGTTGCGCCACTGCCCCATCGTGCCTTCGACTTCCGGGTGGCCCTCGTGGCCGATCAGCACCACGTCGCGGCCGGCGCGGCAGTGGCGCGCGACCTCGAAATGCACCTTGGTCACCAGCGGGCAGGTCGCGTCGAATACCTTGAGCCCGCGCCGCCCGGCCTCGTCGCGCACCGCCTGGGAGACGCCGTGGGCGCTGAAGATCACGGTGTTGCCGTCGGGCACTTCGTCCAGCTCCTCGACGAAGATCGCGCCGCGCTGCTTCAGGTCGTCCACCACGAAACGGTTGTGCACGACCTCGTGACGCACGTAGATCGGCGCGCCCAGCGTTTCGATCGCGCGCTTGACGATCTCGATGGCACGGTCGACGCCGGCGCAGAAACCACGGGGATTGGCGAGCAGTACGTCCATCAGGTCAACAGCTCCGGCCGGCAGCGCCGGTTCGGGGGGAACGGGAGTGGATCATCCGGCTTTCCTGCGGGCCTTGCCATCGAACAGGCCCGACAGGGCGATGCCGATGGCGCCGGCCACGATCGCCGAATCGGCCACGTTGAACGACGGCCAGTAATGGTCACCGACATACCACTGGATGAAATCGACGACATGGCCATGGAGCTGCCGGTCGATGACGTTGCCGATGGCGCCGCCGATCACCAGCGCATACGGCAGCGCGCTGCGCCAGTTGCCGCGCGCGGTGCGTGACAGCCAGAACGCCATCAGCCCGCTGATGGCCACCGCCAGCGCGGTGAAGAACCACAGCTGCCAGCCGCCGGCATCGCTGAGGAAGCTGAACGCCGCACCGGTGTTGTAGGTGCGGTACCAGTTCCAGAAGCCGTCGATCACCGGCACCGGCGTGAATTCGGGCAGGCTGGCCAGCACCCAGGCCTTGCTCCACTGGTCCAGGCCGATCACCGCGGCCGAGAGCAGCAGCCAGATCAGGGCATTGGGTTTGACCGCGTTTGTCTGCATGTGTCGGAGGCTTGTGGGTTGCGGACGATGGGACGCGGCATGTTGGCGCCGGTCCCGTGTATGGAAGGACAACCGCCGCCGGCTCAGAACCAGCGGCGGTCCTCGCCTGGGCCTTCGATGTTGCTGACGCAGCGGCCGCACAGTTCCGGATGGCCGGCATTGCTGCCGACGTCGGCGCGGTAGTGCCAGCAGCGCACGCACTTGGCCTTGCCGGTGGGCTGCGCGCTGACGAACACCTCGTCGGTGGTCGCCGGGCGCACGCTCACGTCGCCGCTGATGAACAGGAAACGCAGCTCATCGGCCAGCGGCTGCCAATGCGCCGCCTGCTCCGCGTTCGCGGCCACCGTGATCTCCGCTTCCAGCGCGGCGCCGATGGCGCCATTGGCGCGCATCGGCTCCAGCACCTTGGCCACCTGCTCGCGCAGGGCCAGCAGTTGCTCGAAGTCGGCGGCCGACAGCTCCGCGTCGGCCGGCAGCGGCGCCAGGCCGTCGTACCAAGTGGCGAACAGCACGTTGTCGGCACGCTCACCCGGCAGATAACCCCACAGTTCGTCGGCGGTGAAGGTCAGGATCGGCGCGACCCAGCGCACGAACGCCTCGGCGATGCGATACATCGCGCTCTGCGCCGAACGGCGGCCACGCGAATCGGCCGGCATCGTGTACAGGCGGTCCTTGGTCACGTCCAGGTACAGCGAACCCAGGTCGACGCTGCAGAAGTTCAGCAGCAGCTGCACGATCTCGGCCATGTTGTAGCTGGCGTAGGCGGCCTTGATCTTCTCCTGCAGCTCGAACGCGCGGTGCACGATCCAGCGGTCCAGCGCGACCATGTCCTCCAGCGGGCGCAGGTGCCGGGCCGGATCGAAGCCATCCAGGTTGCCGAGCAGGAAGCGTGCGGTGTTGCGCAGGCGACGGTAGGCGTCGGCGTTGCGCTTGAGGATCTCCTGCGACAGCGACATCTCATTGCTGTAGTCGGCCGAGGCGATCCACAGGCGCAGGATGTCCGCGCCGAGAGTGCGCATGATTTCCTGCGGCTCGATGCCGTTGCCCAGCGACTTGGACATCTTGCGGCCGTGCTCGTCCACGGTGAAGCCGTGGGTCAGGCACTGCTTGTACGGGGCGTGCTTGTCGATGGCCACGCCGGTCAGCAGCGAGGACTGGAACCAGCCGCGGTGCTGGTCCGAACCTTCCAGATACAGGTCGGCCGGCTTGCCGAAGCCGCGCGCCAGCAGCACGCCTTCATGGGTGACGCCGGAATCGAACCAGACGTCGAGGATGTCGGTGACCTTCTCGTACTGCGCGGCTTCATCGCCCAGCAGTTCGGCCGGGTCCAGCGAGTACCACACGTCGATGCCGCCTTCCTGCACACGGTCGGCCACCTGCTGCATCAGCTCGACGGTACGCGGATGCGGTTCGCCCGTCTCGCGGTGGGTGAACAGCGCGATCGGCACGCCCCAGGTGCGCTGGCGGCTGATGCACCAGTCCGGGCGGCCATCGACCATGCTCGCGATGCGCGCCTTGCCCCAGGCCGGGAACCAGCCGACGTTGTCGATGGCAGCCATGGCATCGGCGCGCAGGCCGGCCTTGTCCATCGAGATGAACCATTGCGGGGTGGCGCGGAACACCACCGGCGTCTTGTGGCGCCAGCAGTGCGGATAGCTGTGCTGGATTTCGGCGAAGGCCAGCAGCGTGCCATTGCCGCGCAGCACCTCGACGATCAGCGGCTGCGCCTTCCACAGGTGCAGGCCGGCCAGTTCCACGTCGCCGGCCGGCGGCGTCGAAGGCAGGTACACGCCGCGGCCATCGACCGGATTGATCTGGCCGGCGTTGTAGCGATCCATCACCCCGTACTGCTGGCTGACCGCGAAGTCCTCCTGGCCGTGGCCGGGCGCGGTATGCACCGCACCGGTACCGTCGGTATCGGAGACATGCTCGCCATTGAGCAGCGGCAGGTCGCGCTCGGCGTAGAACGGATGCGCCAGCAGCTGGTTCTCCAGCGCCGAACCCTTGGCATGGCCGTGCACGACCACCTCGGCCACGCCGTAACGCGCCAGCGCGCGCTCGGCCAGCGCCGAGGCCAGCACCAGCCAACGCGGCTTGCCGCCATGGGCCGGGCCTTCGACCAGCGCGTAGTCGATGTCCGCGCCCAGCGACACCGCCAGCGAGGCCGGCAGCGTCCACGGCGTGGTGGTCCAGATCGGCACGGCGACTTCCACGCCATCGGGCAGCGCGACACCGAAACTGGCGGCAAGCTGCTTCGAGTCGCGCGCGGCATAGGCCACGTCGATGGCCGGCGAGGTCTTGTCCTGGTACTCGATCTCGGCTTCGGCCAGCGCCGAGCCGCAGTCGAAGCACCAGTGCACCGGCTTGGCGCCGCGCACCAGGTGACCGTTGGCGACGATCTTGGCCAGCGCGCGGATCTCGTTGGCCTCGAAATCGAAGCTCAGCGTCTTGTACGGGTTGTCCCAGTCGCCGATCACGCCCAGGCGCTTGAAGTCGGCGCGCTGCAGGTTGATCTGCTCCTCGGCGTATTCGCGGCACTTCTGGCGGAACTGCTCGGCATCGAGCTTGGTGCCGACCTTGCCCCACTTCTTTTCGACCGCGATCTCGATCGGCAGGCCGTGGCAGTCCCAGCCCGGCACGTAGGGCGCATCGAAGCCGTCGAGGTAGCGCGACTTGACGATGATGTCCTTGAGGATCTTGTTGACCGCGTGGCCCAGGTGGATCTGGCCGTTGGCGTACGGCGGGCCGTCGTGCAGCACGAACAGCGGCCGGCCCTTGGCATTGTCGCGAAGCTGCGCGTAGATGCCCTGCTCTTCCCAACGCGCCAGGATGCCCGGCTCGCGCTTGGGCAGGTCGCCGCGCATCGGGAATTCCGTCGCCGGCAGGTGGAGGGTGGCTTTGTAGTCCTGGCTCACGCGGTGGCTCGCAGTCGTTGTTCGTTGAGGATATGACGGGCTTGTTGCGCGTCGCGGTGCATCTGCCCGGTCAGCGCCGGCAGGTCGTCGAACTTTTCCTCGTCGCGCAGCTTGGCGACGAATTCGACTTCGATATGGCGCCCGTACAGGTCGCCGTGGAAATCGAACAGGTGGGCTTCCAGCAGCGGTTCCACGCCCTGCACGGTCGGGCGCGTGCCGAAGCTCGATACCGACGGCCAAGGCCCGCTCCTGCCAGAATCGCCGAAGACGCCATGTACCCAGGTAGCGTAGATACCTGAAAGTGCGGGCGTCCGCGGAAAACGCAAGTTGGCGGTCGGGAAGCCCAGCGTGCGCCCGAGCTGCTGCCCGCGCACCACCCTGCCGCCGATCGCATACGGACGGCCCAGCAGGTCGGCGGCATGGGCGAATTCGCCGGCCACCAGCAGCTCGCGGATGCGGGTACTGGAAATGCGTTCGCCGTTCAGATGCACCGGCGCGATCTCGCCGGCGGCGAAGCCCAGTTCGGCGCCCATGGCCTGCAGCAGGGCCAGGTCGCCACCGCGGCGGTTGCCGAAGTGGAACTTCGGGCCGATCCACACCTCGCGCGCGCCCAGCCGACGCACCAGCATGTCGCGTACGAAGTCCTCCGCGGTGATGGCCGCCATCTTCGCGTCGAAGCGCAGCAGGCCGACGCTGTCGATGCCGAGCCCACGCAGCGTGGCCACCTTGTCGCGGGCCAGCATCAGCCGCGGCGGCGGGTTGTCCCGGGAAAAGAACTCGCGCGGCAACGGCTCGAACGCCAGCGCCACCGCCGGCACGCCCAGCGCGCGCGCGCGCTCGAACGCGTGCTGCACCAGCGCCCGGTGACCCCTGTGCAGGCCATCGAAGGCACCGATGCAGACCACGCTTCCCTGCGGGAACAGCACCCCGCCTTCGACGTCTCTAAACAGCCTGCTCATTCAAACCCGGATCCGGCCCTCGCAGGCCGGTGCTTCGTCATGTGTAGCAGGGAAGTATAGCGGCGGCACGGGCATGCCCGCCTCACTGCCCGCGCAGGTCGCGCGGGCGGAAGCCCATGGCCAGCATCGCCAGCAGATAGGTCAGCCCGCCGCCGCCGACCAGCAGGGCCAGGCAACCGATGCGCTGCCATTTGTCCATGCCGGTGAAGCCCGGCAGCCAGTGCAGCAGCGCCAGCAGCACCACCGTCATGGCCGCGCAGGCCAGCACCAGCCGCAGGACATAGCCGCCCCACCCCGGACGACGCTGGTAGACCCCGGTCTTGCCCAGCCAGTACCAGAGCAGCCCGAGGTTCAGATAACTGGACAGCGCGCTGGCGATGCCCAGCGCCAGATGCAGGCCCGGCTGCGCCGCCAGCGCCGCCATCACGCCCTGCGCCTTCAGCGCCTCCGGCACCATCACCTGGTACAGCGCCGCCAGCAGGGCGAAGTTGAACACCATGTTGGCGACCAGTGCCGCCACACCCGCGCGTACCGGCGTCTTCGTGTCCTGTCGCGAATAGAAAGCCGGCAGCACCACTTTCAGCAGGGCGAACGCCGGCAGGCCGAAGCTCAGGCCGTAGACCGACAGGGCGGTCATCCGCGTGTCGAAGGGAGTGAATTCCCGGTACTGGAACAGGGTCGCGATCAGCGGCTGGGCCAGCAGCAGCAGGCCGAGCATGGCCGGTACCGCGATCAGCAGGGTCATGCGCAACCCCCAGTCCAGCGCATTGGAGAAACCCTCGCCATCGGTCTTGACGTGGTGGCGGGCCAGCGCGGGCAGGATCACCGTGCCCAGCGCCACGCCGAACACCCCCAGCGGCAGCTCCAGGAAGCGGTCGGCCAGCGACAGCCAGGACTGCGAGCCGTTGCTGAGCCGGGCCGCGATCACCGTATCCAGCATCAGGTTGATCTGCGCCACCGACGAGCCGAACAGGGTCGGCACCATCAGGGTCAGCACCCGGCGCACGTCGGGATGGTTCCAGCCCCAGCGCGGCAGGGTCAGCAGGTTGATGCCCCTCAGCGACGGCAGCTGGAACAGCAGCTGCAGCACGCCGGCGGCCAGCACCGCCCAGCCCAAGGCCAGGATCGGCACCTCCAGCCGCGGCGCCAGCCACAGCGCGCCGGCGATCATGCACAGGTTGAGGATCACCGGCGTCAGCGCCGGCATCGCGAAACGCTGGAAGCTGTTCAGCGCCCCGCCCGCCAGCGCGGTCAGCGAAACGAACAGCAGGAACGGGAAGGTCAGCCGCAGCAGGTCCACCAGCAGGCCATACTTGACCGGGTCTGCCGCATCGGCGTCGGCGAACAGCCAGGCGATCTGCGGGGTGAAGACCAGGCCCAGCGCGGTCAGCACCAGCAGCACCCCGCCCAGCGTGCCCGATACCCGCGCCATCAGTTCGCGCAGGTCGGCATGCGGCCGGGTCTCCTTCACTTCGGTGAACACCGGCACGAAAGCCGTGGCGAAGGAGCCCTCGGCGAACAGGCGGCGCAGGAAATTGGGGACGCGGAACGCCACCCAGAACGCATCGGTCGTGGCGTTGGCGCCGAACGTGATGGAAATCGCCTGGTCCCGCACCAGCCCCAGCACCCGCGAGACCATCGTCATGCTGCTGAACGACAGCAGCCCCCGCAACATGCGCGGTGAACTCACCCACGGCCCCCTTGACAACTTGACTTGACGTTCATTCGTTCAACCATCATACTTGCGTGCTTGCTGTTCCCACCATACCGATTTTCAGGAAACCACCACCGTGGCCAATATCAAGTCCGCCAAGAAGCGCGCCAAGCAGACCGTCGTGCGCAACGCGCGCAACGTGGCTCAGCGCTCGATGCTGCGCACCGCTGTCAAGAAAGTGATCAAGGCGCTGGACGCCAACGATGCCGCCGGCGCCGAAGCCGCCTTCGCCGTTGCCCAGCCGATCCTGGATCGCTTCAGCGCGCGTGGCCTGATCCACAAGAACAAGGCAGCCCGTCACAAGAGCCGCCTGAACGACCGCATCAAGGCCCTCAAGGCTGCCTGATCCGGGCGATCATCGGCAGCCACAGGCTTCCGACCCGAAAAACCCGGCCGCGCGCCGGGTTTTTTGTGTCCGTTGTCCGTGGCGGCCACCCTTCAGGCCATCGACAGGCATGTCAAGAAAACCGCTGCAGGCGGTTTTTTATTGGGCGGGAAATCCCGCGGATGCAAGGCCCGCCACGCACGGCAACCTTCCGGCAATGCCCCGATGCGGGGCAGCCCCGCATTCATGCATACCCCGGAACGGAAAAACCCGGCCTCAGCCGGGTTTTCCTGCACTCCGGGCGGAAGCGACTCAGCCCTGCGCCTCGCGCTCCTCGGCCTCAAGCAGCTTCTGCTGGTCGAAGAAGGCCATGATGTCCTTCATGATCGGCCAGGTACCCTCGCGACCCAGCGCCGAGACCAGGTACCACGGCCCCGTCCAGCCGAGCTCCTGGACCACCTGCTCGGCCGCGGCCCGCGCCTCGTCCTCGAACATCAGGTCGGCCTTGTTCAGTACCAGCCAGCGCGGTTTCTCCAGCAGTTCCGGGTCGTGCTTGCCCAGCTCGCGCTCGATGGCGCGCACCTGCTCGATCGGGGAGACGCCTTCCACGCCCCCCTCCATCGGCGAGATATCGACCAGGTGCAGCAGCAGGCGGGTGCGCTGCAGGTGGCGCAGGAACTGCGCACCCAAGCCGGCACCATCGGCCGCGCCCTCGATCAGGCCGGGGATGTCGGCGATCACGAAGCTGCGGTAGTTCTCCACCTTCACCACGCCCAGGTTCGGGTACAGGGTGGTGAACGGATAGTCGGCCACCTTCGGCGTCGCCGCCGAAACGGCGCGGATCAGGGTGCTCTTGCCGGCATTGGGAAAACCCAGCAGGCCGACGTCGGCCAGCAGCTTCAGCTCCAGCTTGAGCAGGCGCTCCTCGCCCTCCTCGCCCGGCAGCGCCTGCCGCGGCGCGCGGTTGGTGGAGCTCTTGAAGTGCATGTTGCCCAGGCCGCCCTTGCCGCCCTTGGCCACCAGCAGGCGGTCGCCATGGCGGGTCAGGTCGCCGATCACCTCGTCGGTGTCGACATTGATGACCACGGTGCCGACCGGCACGGTGATGGTCAGATCCTCACCACCCTTGCCATAGGCCTGCCGGCCCATGCCGTTCTCACCGCGCTGCGCCTTGAAGATGCGCTCATGGCGGAAGTCGACCAGGGTGTTCAGGTTTTCGTCGGCACGCAGCCAGACGCTGCCACCATCGCCGCCATCGCCGCCGTCGGGACCGCCGAGCGGAATGAACTTCTCGCGGCGGAAGCCGACGCAGCCATTGCCGCCATTGCCGGCGATTACAGAGATTTCGGCTTCATCAACGAGTTTCATCTTGGTATCGCAAGGTTCTCAAAATCACTTCGGCCCGCAGCACCGGCGCATCCTGCGCAGCGCCGGCGGCGCGGTACAGGCGCACGATGCGGCGGGGGTTGCCCTGCCCATCGGGCAGGAAATACTGATTGGAGACGCGGTATTCCGCACCATCCAGCAATTCCGCGTCGTCCACCGGGCGCCCCTGCGCATCGCGCGCCATGACCCGGCGGCGCTTGCGGACGGCGGCGCCATCCGGCGCGACGCTGGTTGATTCTTCCAGCTCGACCCAGTTGGACGGACCAAGGGTCAAGCTTCTTTCAAAGTCTTCGCGACCCTCGACACCTGGGCGCCGGCCTTTATAACTCAGGGTGCGCGTAGCGCCAGCATAGCGGACCGTACCCTCGCCCATCGGCCAGTCCGGCTGCCCACTGCCTTGCGGCGCCTGCAACCATATCCGCACTGTGGCCGGCGGCGGACGCCCGCCCTCGCCATAGGCCATGTGCACCTGCCAGCCGCGACTGCCATCCCAACTGAAGACCGTGCTGCGCAACCAGCCATCGGCATCGAAGTCGCCACGGGCGCTGCTGCGCTCGACACCTTCGGCGCCAGGTGCCGGCTGCCAGTCCTCCGGGTCGGCCAACAGGGCAGGCAACTGCGGCGAGCCTGGCGGAAGCGCCAGGGTATCGGCCTGCAACGATGCCAGCGGCCCGGCCACCGTCAGGGTGGCACGATCACTGGGTACGTCGGCCGCGCACCCCGCACAGGCCAGCAGCAGGGCCACAGCCCAACAACGGATCATCATCCCTGCCTCCTGCCCGTGCGCGAACCCCGCGGATCACCTGGAAACGAGAAGCCCCGCCGAAGCGGGGCTTTCGTCGGCGGCGCCCATGCCGTGGCCCGGGCACCTGCGCGTGCGGGAGATCAGACTTCCGCGACGACGCTGACGGTACGACGCTTGTTGGCGCCCTTCACCGAGAACTCGACCTTGCCGTCGACCAGCGCGAACAGCGTGTGGTCACGGCCCAGGCCGACGCCGGCGCCCGGGTGGAACTGGGTGCCGCGCTGACGCACGATGATGTTGCCGGCTTCGATGGCCTGGCCACCGAAGATCTTGACGCCCAGGTACTTCGGGTTGGAATCGCGGCCGTTGCGCGAGGAGCCTACGCCCTTTTTATGTGCCATGACGGATTCTCCTTGGGATTAGCCGGCGATGCCGGTGATTTCGATTTCGGTGTAGTACTGGCGATGGCCCTGGCGCTTCATGTGGTGCTTGCGCCGGCGGAACTTGATGATCTTCACCTTGTCGGCGCGGCCGTGGGCCACGACCTTGGCGGTCACCGAAGCGCCCTTCAGGGCTTCGCCGATCTTGATGCCGTCGGCGTCGCCGAGCATCAGGACGGTGTCGAACTTGATCTCGCTGCCGGCTTCGGCTTCGAGCTTCTCGACGCGGAGGGTTTCACCCTGCGCGACGCGGTACTGCTTGCCGCCAGTTACCAGGACTGCATACATGGGATGTCTCTTCTGTAGTTATTCTTGGGATCTGCCCACCATCGAGGGCGGACAGAAGCGGGATTTTACCGGCATGCAGCTCCTCCGGTCAAGTCACCCCCGGGCCTGGAAACCGTGCCTGAAAAAACGGCAGGACGGCCGTTTTTCACGGCGAAGCCGCACGAAGGGTGGCGCACACGGATGTGCGACATGAACAATGGCCTGCACCGCGGCCGGGGACCGGCGTGCGCGCTGGCAATTCCGGCAATTGCCCCCAAATCGCAAGCTCGCTAGGCTGATCGACTGCCGTCAGCTGCATCCCCTGCCCCCTCCGCGTCCGGTTCCCCCGGCCGTGGCCAAGAACGGACCTCCCATGGCGATGGATTTCATCCGCATCCGCGGCGCGCGGACGCACAACCTCAAGAACATCGACCTCGACCTGCCGCGCGACAAGCTGATCGTGATCACCGGGCTGTCCGGCTCGGGCAAGTCCTCGCTGGCGTTCGACACCATCTATGCCGAAGGCCAGCGCCGCTACGTCGAATCGCTGTCGGCCTACGCGCGCCAGTTCCTGAGCGTGATGGAGAAGCCGGACCTGGACCACATCGAGGGCCTGTCGCCGGCGATCTCGATCGAGCAGAAATCGACCAGCCACAACCCGCGCTCGACCGTGGGCACCATCACCGAGATCTACGACTACCTGCGTCTGCTCTACGCCCGCGTCGGCAGCCCGCGCTGCCCCGACCATGGCTACCCGCTGGAAGCACAGACCGTCAGCCAGATGGTCGACCAGGTGCTGGCACTGGATGGCGAGCAGCGCTGGATGCTGCTGGCGCCGGTGATCCGCGAGCGCAAGGGCGAGCACGTGCAGGTGTTCGACCAGCTGCGCGCGCAGGGCTTCGTGCGCGTGCGCGTGGATGGTGAGCTGCACGAGATCGACGCGGTACCGCCGCTGGCGCTGCGCCAGAAGCACACCATCGAGGCGGTGATCGACCGCTTCCGCCCACGCGAGGACATCAAGCAGCGGCTTACCGAGAGCTTCGAGACGGCGCTCAAGCTGGGCGACGGCATGGCCACCGTGCAATCGCTGGACGACGCCCAGGCCGCGCCGCAGCTGTTCTCGTCCAAGTACTCCTGCCCGGTCTGCGACTACGCGCTGCCGGAACTGGAGCCACGCCTGTTCTCGTTCAATTCGCCGGTTGGCGCCTGCCCGGGCTGCGACGGCCTGGGCATGGCCGAATTCTTCGACCCGAGCCGCGTGGTCGTGCACCCGGAGCTGTCGCTGGCCGCCGGCGCAGTGCGCGGCTGGGACCGCCGCAACGCCTACTACTTCCAGCTGATCGCCTCGCTGGCCAAGCACTACAGGTTCGATGTGGACGCCCCCTGGCAGTCGCTGCCGGAAGACGTGCGCCAGGCCGTGCTGTACGGCAGCGGCGAGGAACAGATCACCTTCACCTATTTCACCGAGAACGGCGGACGCAGCCAGCGCAAGCATCGCTTCGAGGGCATCATCCCCAACCTCGAACGCCGCTACCGCGAGACCGAATCGCCGGCGGTGCGCGAGGAGCTGGCCAAGTTCATCAGCGAACGGCCCTGCCCCCAGTGCAACGGCGCGCGCCTGAACAAGGCCGCGCGCAACGTGTTCGTCGCCGACCGGCCGCTGCCGGAACTGGCGGTGCTGCCGATCGACGAGGCCAAGCGCTTCTTCGGCGAATTGAGCCTGCCGGGCTGGCGCGGCGAGATCGCCGCCAAGATCGTCAAGGAAATCAGCGAGCGGCTCGGCTTCCTGGTCGATGTCGGCCTGGACTACCTCACCCTCGAGCGCAAGGCCGACACCCTGTCCGGCGGCGAGGCGCAGCGCATCCGCCTGGCCTCGCAGATCGGCGCCGGCCTGGTCGGGGTGATGTATGTGCTCGACGAGCCGTCCATCGGCCTGCACCAGCGCGACAACGAGCGCCTGCTAGGCACCCTCACCCGCCTGCGCGACCTCGGCAATACGGTGATCGTGGTCGAGCATGACGAGGACGCGATCCGCCTGGCCGACTACGTGCTGGACATCGGCCCCGGCGCGGGCGTGCATGGCGGCGAGATCGTCGGCCAGGGCACCCTGCAGGACATCCTGGAGGCGCCGCGCTCGCTGACCGGCCAGTACCTGTCGGGCAAGCGCGCCATCGAGATCCCGGCGCGCCGCCACAAGCCGAACCCGAAGATGACGCTGCACCTGCGCGGCGCCAGCGGCAACAACCTCAAGGGCGTGGACCTGGACGTCCCGGCCGGCCTGCTGACCTGCATCACCGGCGTGTCCGGCTCGGGCAAGTCCACGCTGATCAACGACACCCTGTTCTCGCTGGCCGCCAACGAGATCAACGGCGCCTCGCACCCGATCGCGCCCTACCGGGAAGTCGAAGGCCTGGACCTGTTCGACAAGGTGGTGGACATCGACCAGTCGCCGATCGGCCGCACCCCGCGCTCGAACCCGGCCACCTATACCGGCCTGTTCACGCCCCTGCGCGAGCTGTACGCGCAGGTGCCGGAAGCGCGCGCGCGCGGCTATGCGCCGGGGCGCTTCAGCTTCAACGTGCGCGGCGGCCGCTGCGAGGCCTGCCAGGGCGACGGCCTGATCAAGGTCGAGATGCATTTCCTGCCGGACGTGTATGTGCCCTGCGACGTCTGCCACGGCAAGCGCTACAACCGCGAGACGCTGGAGATCCTGTACAAGGGCTACAGCATCAACGACGTGCTGGAGATGACCGTCGAGGATGCGCTGAAGCTGTTCGAGCCGGTGCCGGCCATCGCCCGCAAGCTGGAAACCCTGGTCGACGTGGGCCTGAGCTACATCAAGCTGGGCCAGAGCGCGACCACGCTGTCCGGCGGCGAGGCGCAGCGCGTGAAGCTGTCCAAGGAGCTGTCGCGCCGCGACACCGGGCGCACGCTCTACATCCTCGACGAGCCGACCACCGGTCTGCATTTCCACGACATCGAGGCCCTGCTGGGCGTGCTGCACAAGCTGCGCGACGAGGGCAACACGGTGGTGGTGATCGAGCACAACCTGGACGTCATCAAGACCGCCGACTGGATCGTCGATCTCGGCCCGGAAGGCGGTCATCGCGGCGGCACCATCCTCGTCACCGGCACGCCGGAGGACGTGGCGGCGCATCCGGCGTCGTACACCGGCCAGTTCCTGGCCAAGATGCTGCCCTCCACCAGCGCGCGCCCGGAGCAGCCGGCCGCCGTGGCCAACAAGCCCGACGCCCGCCCGCCGCGCAAGGAAAAGCCCGTGAAGAAAGCCGCCGCAAAGAAGGCCGCCCCGGCCAACAGGAAGAAGGTGTCGTGATGAGCGCCGAACACAGGCAACTGGCCCGCGTGCCGATCAGCGTGCGCTGGCGCGACATGGACGCCATGGGCCACGTCAACAACGCCAAGTACGTGTCCTACCTGGAAGAGGCGCGCGTGCGCTGGATGCTGGGCGTGGAAGGCGTGTCGATGACCGACCGCATCGCGCCGGTGGTGGCCAACACCAACATCAACTACCGCCTGCCTATCGAGTGGCCCCACGACATCATCGTCGAGCTGTTCGTCGAGCGCCTGGGCAACAGCAGCGTGACCATCGGCCACCGCATCGTCGACCAGAAAGACCCCGACAAGCTCTACTCCGACGGCAACGTGGTGGTGGTGTGGATGGACACGCAGACCGGCAAAAGCGCGCCGCTGCCGGACGCGGTGCGCGCCGCGTCCACCTGATCCGACGGCGCAGGCCTGCCATGCATGCGATCTTCAGGAACCGGAAATTCTGGAAGCGCGTCTTCCAGGCTCTCACCTGGCTGCTGATCCTGGCGTTCGTCAGCCACCCGGAACTGCGCCTGCTGGTCCCGTTGCTCGACGCGCTCGGTCTGGAACTGCTGCTGGGTCTGGCGGGCCTGCAGCTGCTCGATGTCTACCGGGAACGGATCGCCCCGTTCGCCGCGCTCTTCGTGCGGCGTGTGCTCCACCCCACTGCCATTGCCGTGGTCGACGCCGTCGCCCACGGCACGACCCGTCCGCTCGGCCGCGTCCTCTGGAACCTGCTGCTGACCGGCAGCGGCCATCTCGGCACCGTGCTCGCGTTCAAGCTCGCCGGATACCACCGCACCGCGCGGAGCACCGCCTGACCGGGCGGCGGCGTTCGGGCAATCCATGAAGACGAAGGGGCCGCGATGCGGCCCCTTGTCGTTTCTGGCGCGGGAACGTGGCTTCAGTCTTCCAGCAGCGGCTTGCGCGGCATCTTCTCCTCGCGCATGGCCGCGTTGTAGACGAACGAGGCGACGATCGCCGCGGCCTGCTTCAGGTCTTCCGGTTCGGCATGGTCCCAGGTGTCCAGGTTGCTGTGGTGGACGTTGCTGAAATAGTCCAGACGGTCCTGGATGAACTGGAAGCCCGGCAGGCCGACGCGGTCGAAGCTGATGTGGTCGGTGCTGCCGGTGTTGCGGCTGACCACGCTGGTGGCGCCGACATCGTTGAACGGCTTCAGCCAGGCCTCGAAGATCGGCATCGCGGCGATGTTCTCCTGCGCGTAGATGCCGCGGAAACGGCCCGAGCCGTTGTCCATGTTGAAGTACACGGAGAACTTCTCGTAGTCGCGCAGTTTCTGCAGCGGGCCGGTCGGCTCGCGCAGCGAGGCCGGCAGCGCCTTCTGCGCCGGGTCGGCGGGCTCCGGATAGTGCGCGAAGTGCTGGGCCACATAGGCCTGCGAGCCGATCAACCCCTGCTCCTCGCCGCTCCACAGCGCCACGCGGATGGTGCGCTTGGGCTTGGCGCCCACCGCCTTGAGGATGCGCATGGCCTCCATCATCACCGCCACGCCGGCGGCGTTGTCGGCCGCACCCGTGCCGGTGTGCCAGGAGTCCATGTGCGCGCCCAGCATCACGATCTCATCGGCCTTGCTGCTGCCGCGGATCTCGGCGACCGTGTTGTGGCCCGGCTGGTCGGTCTCGTCGGTGAAACGCGCATCGACGTTGACCCGCAGCTTCACCGGCTGCTTGCGCTCCAGCGCGCGCGCCAGCTGGTTGTAGTGTTCGGCGATCATCGCCAGCTCGGGGATGCCCACCGGCTCGCCGGCCTTGCGCGAACCGCCGCCGCCGACGCGGATGATGCCGTTGTCCCAGCCGCTGATGCTGATCGCCGCCAGCGCGCCCTCCTCGGCGAAGAAGGCGTTGGTGGCGCGCACCAGTTCCTGGCGCTCGGCGAACTCCTTGAGCCGCTTTGCCCGCTCCTTGTCGGCGGACTTGGGAATGGTGAATTCCTGCAGCCCTTCCAGCGAAGTGGCGTCGTGGCGGTGCGAATCGGCCTCGGTGCCGCGCTTGTATTCGCGCGCGTCGCCCAGCAACAGGATCTTGCCGCGCAGCTTGCCCTTGTACTTCTCCAGGTCGGCCAGCTTCTTGATCTCGACCTTGACCACCTCGCCTTCCACGGTGCCGTGGGTGCCCGGCGTCCACGCCTTGGGCAGCGCGTACAACTGGGTCAGGCGCGGCTCCAGCATTTCCACGCTGGCCGATTCGAATTCCCAGCCGCGGCCGAAGCCGTCGAAGGCTTCGTCATGCGCGTTGACCAGGCCCCATTCGCCGAACTTCTGCCGGGTCCAGGCGTTGGCCTGGCCCATGGCCGGCGAATTGGTCAGGCGCGGGCCGATGCTTTCGGTGAGGTAGGAGAACGTATCCATCACCTGCGAACGATGGAAGGCCTCCTGGCGGATCTTGCCCACCATGTCCAGGTCCACCTGCTCGGCCGCGCCCGCGCCGCCCGCGAACGCCAGCCCCATACCCAATACCAGCAAGCACCGCTTGATCATCACTTCCCCCGGCCTGTGGCCACTCATGACAAAGGCCCGAGTCTAGCCAGCGCCGGGGGTGGCCGAGCCGGCCAATGGTCATGGATGCGGTGAACGCGGCCCGGTTTCCGGCAGGAACACACGCTGCAGGAGCGCACTTCAGTGCGCGAAAGGGCCTTCCCGGTGAAGCCCCTTCGCGCACTGAAGTGCGCTCCTACGACCTGCGCTCCTACGGCGTTGGTTCACCGCCGGCCGGGACCAGCACCGCACGCTGCAGCGCAGGCTGCCATTGGCCCGGCCAGTCACGGTCGTTGGCCACCTGCGCCTGCTCGCGGCTGGCCTCGAACGCGGCGAAATCCAGTCCGGCGACCGCCCAGCGCCGGCCGGCGCCGGTCCGCGCCAGCACGCCATCGTACGGAAAGCCACGGTCCATCGGCGCATACACCGTCGCCTCGCCGGTGTTGACGTCCAGCGCCGGGCTCCATCCGGCCACGCCCGCCGTCACCGCCTGCGCCACGAACATGCGGTTCTCCAGCGCCCGCGCCAGGCAACCCACCCGTACGCGGGTGGCGCCGGCATCGGTGTCGGTGCAGCTGGGCACCACCAGCAGCCGCGCGCCGGCTTCGTACTGCGCGCGCACCGGCAGCGGAAACTCGATGTCGTAGCAGACCGCCACGCCGGTGCGGATGCCGTCGACCTCGAACACCTTCAATGCATCGCCGCCGTCGATCAGCCCGGTGGCCTTCTCGAAGCCGGTGAGCTGCAGCTTGTCCTGCCACAAGTGCGCGCCCTGCGGCGTCAGCCAGTCACAGCGATTGCGATAGCGGCCCCCACCGGTGTCGAGCAGGAAGCTGCCGGCAACGACATGCATGTCCAGTTCGCGGGCGAGAGCGGCGAACAGATCGAGCCACGGCTGCCGGTAGCGCTGGATGGCCGCCAGCGAGGCCGGCAGGTCGCGCTGGATGTGCGGGGCGAAGGTCGCCGCCAGCTCCAGCGACAGGTATTCCGGCAGCACCGCGATACGCGCGCCGGCCGCCGCGGCCTCGGCCAGTTCCTGCCGCTGACGCCGAGCGAAGGCATCGAAATCCACGGGGGCGCCGATCTCGTAACGGGCGACGGCGATCTTCATGCGGCAGGCTCCAGGGCGCGGGTCCAGAACGTAAGCGGATGCGACACCTCGCCGCGGCCGACTTCTTCCCAGCGCAGGTGCAGGGTCATGCCCGGCCGTCGCGCATAGCCGCGCCTGTGCCAGAACACGTCGTTGTCGCGGTGGCCGGCAGGCCGGCGCGGGTCGTCGATTTCGCGGTCCACGGCGCAGAACGCCGTCATCGCGAAACGTCCGAGCGCGCGCGCATGCGCCTCGCGCGCATCGAAGAAGGCATGGCCGACGCCGCGCCCCCGCCATTCCGGCAGCAGCACCGATTCGCCGAAATAGAACACCTGCGCCGGGTCGATGCCGGTTGCCTCGAACGGCTGCCGGAACGCCGGCCCGTCATCCAGCAGCGGCAGGCCGGTCGAAGCGCCGACAACCTCGCCGCCGGCACGCGCCACCACGCACACCGCATCCGGCGCGGCCGCATAGGCGGCAAGATAGTCGCGCTCGTAATCCAGGCTGCCCTGGTACAGATACGGCCAGTCGTTGAATACCCGGATGCGCAGGCGCGCCACGTCGTCCAGTACCGGCAGCAGTTCGGGGCCGCGCAGGGCGGCGACGGCGGGAGAGGATTCCATGAAGGAATTCTAGCGCCGCCGTTCCCGCCACCACGACATGCATCGGCCGCCGGCGAAATCGCCGGCGGCTTGCGGAACACCGCATCATCGCAGCCGTTCCGCGGCGCATCCCCGTCGCCTCCAGCATCAGTACGCGCGCCCGCATCGCACCGTGCCCGGCTCGCGCCACAGCAGCCATACCCGCTCATGCAGGGCATCGCACACCACCACCTGCCGCGAACGCCGCAGTACCGCCTTGAAGCGCAGGCCACGGCGGCCCAGCGCCTGCCATCGACCTTCGCCATCCAGCGCCGGCAGACCGGCGACGCCGCGCTGGCGGATGATTGCCGCCAGCGCGCCATCCAGCTTCAGGCGCAGGCAGCCACAGCGCGCGGCCGCCCCCAGCCCCAGCGCGGCCAGCGGCGAAGCGGACCAGCCCCCGCCCCGCTCCACCCGCAGCACCGCCCGCGCCAACTCCGGCGGCAGCAGTTGCCGCAGCCGCCACAACAACCGTGTGCGCAGTCGCATCGCGCTCACCGCAGGCCGGTGCCGACGTCGTACCAGTCCACCTTGCGGGTGATCCACATGATCGCCGCCAGGATCCCGAACAGCAGCAGCGACCCCATCAGCAGCGCGTTGTTCTCCGAGGCCAGCAGCACGTAGAGAACGCCATACAGCAGGGTCAGCATGGTGGAGAAGCCCAGCCCGCGCTTCCAGCTGTGCAGCGCACCGGACAGGTAAAAACCCTGCAGGCCGATGCAGGCCGCCGCCGATACCAGGTAGGCCTGCCAGAAAGCGATGTGCTCGGACAGGCTCAGCAGCAGCAGGAAGAAGATCGCCAGCGCCAGGCCGACCAGCAGGTATTGCAGCGGGTGGATCTTCAGCCGCTTGATCAGCTCGAACAGCACGAAGCCGACGAAGGTCAGCAGCACGAACAGGATGCCGTACTTGCTGGCGCGGTCGGCCTGCGTGTACACGTCCACCGGATCGACCAGCGCCACCTCCAGCGCCTCGACGCTGCCGCCCTCGCTGCGCAGGCTGCGGCGCAGTTGCTCCTGCGCGGCAGACGCCAGCGAGGACACCGCCCAGTCGGCCTTGAAGCCGGCATCGTCGATGCTGCGTTCGTTGGGCAGGAAGCTGCCGCCGAACAGCGGATGCGGCCACGGCGAGGACAGCGCCACGCGGGTGTCGTCGCCCACCGGCACCACCGACAGCGAACGCGTGCCGTCCAGCACGAACTCCAGCTCGACCTTGCGCCCCTCGGCCAGGATGCCCCGGGACGGATCGGCCAACGGCGCCAGCGTGGCATGCAGGCCCTTGGAAGTACGCTCCAGCGCCCGCGAGCCGGCCTGCAGCGGCAGGGCGCGCCCGTCCACGCGCAGGTTCGGCGTGCCGACCAGGCCGCGCACGTCGGCGATGCCCAGCGCCAGATAGGGCTGGCCGTAGACGCGACCCGGCGTGGCGGCATAGGCGGTGTCGGCGAACTCGGCCTGCAGGCGCGCATGCCAGCTGTACACCGGCACCCGGAACAGGCCGACGCGGCGCTCGTCCGGGCGCATTTCGCCCTGCACGCGCAACTGCCGGGGCATCTGCAGGTCGTAGCCGTGCTCGGTCTGCAGCTCGGTCTTGCGCACGCCCGCCTCGACCACCTCGACCTCGCGCTGCTGCGTCCACGGCAGCACCCGTACCGGGCCGATCAGCGACTGCGCGCCGGCACGGCTCTGCGCGACCCGCTCGATGGCCTGGTCGCGGTAACGCTCGCGCTCGCCGATCGTTCCGCGGATCAACATCAGGGGAATCAACAGCAGCAATACCAGCCCGCCGACCACGGCGAAGCGCAACAGCAGTTTCAGGGAAGTCATGGCCCGTCCTCGTGTGGAAACGGGCACAGGGTGGCCGCGCTGGATGTGCGCGGTTTGTGGCGGATTTGAAGTGGGCGTGAAGCGGCCGCTGGCGACGGCGGACGCCGGGCGAGAGCAATGGCCGGTTGCGGACACCCGCCGCGACATAGTATGAATCCGCGTTGCCCCGCCGCCCGGCATCCACCGGCCGCGCCGCCACTTCCCCGAAGGAACCCTACGTGCTGCATGCCAGGTCGCGTACTTCGCTGATCCACCGGCTGTCCCTGAGCATATGGGGCCTGTTCCTCGCCCTCCTCCTGCTGCTTTCGGCATTCGGCTACCTGGCCATGCGCGTGGTGACCGACCGGGTCGTGCCGATGGTGGCGCAGCGCACCGTCGACCTGCGCGCCAGGGCCAATGAAGGCCAGTTCCTGCAGGCCGAACAGAGCGTGCTCCGCCTGCAGCGCGAACTGCTGTGGCGGCTGGACCATGCCGATCGCGACGCCACCCTGGCGCGCTTCGACACCTTGTTCGCGCGCAGCCCCGACGGCCTGTGGCGGCTGCAGCCCGCGCAGGTGGACCCCGAGCGCGCGCCTACCCTGTACCTGCACCAGCCGCCGCAGGGACTGGACGCGTCGGCGCGCCTGCGCGCGGTGGTCGCCTACGATCTGCTGCGCGAACAGGGCCCGGCGCTGGTACCGCCGTTCTTCTCGGTCTACATGGACTTCGTGGAGGACGGCCTGATGGTCTATGCCCATGGCATGGACTGGGGCAGCAACGCCGACGCCAGCGCCACCAACGCCGGCTACCCGACGATGCAGGGCTCGGACCCGCGCCGCAATCCGCAGCGCAAGGTGTTCTGGACGCCGGTCTACCTGGACCGGCAGGCCGATACCTGGATGGTGTCGGTGATCAAGCCACTGGACTGGCAGGGGCGCTGGGCGGGCACGCTGGGCCACGACGTCTCGGTGCAGAGCCTGATCGACCGGACCGTCGATGCCGACGGTGCCGGCGTGCAGCTGGTCATGGGCGCGGACGGCGCGCTGATCGCGCATCCGCAGTTCAGCCGGCGCATCGCCGCCGCCGATGGGCAGCTGAAATTGTCCGCCCTCGACGACCCGCTGCTGGCGCAGGTACACGGCATGATCGCGTATGGCCATGCCGACAACGGCGTCGGCCGCTCGCCGGACGGCAGCCATTGGGTGGCGTGGTCGAAGATCCACGGCCCCGGCTGGTACCAGGTGTTCCTGCTGCCGCAGGCGCGGGTGGACCAGGTGCTGATGTGGGGGCTGCTGGCCGTGTCCAGCTTCGGCATCCTCGGCCTGCTGCCGGCGATGTGGCTGCTGCGCCGCCGGGTGGGCTCGCTGTTCGCGGTACCGCTCAAGCGCCTGACCCAGGCGGTGGACGAACTGAGCCAGGGCCGCGAACCCAAACCCATCGCGATGCAGGGCAACGACGAGCTGGGGCACCTGGCCGACGCGTTCGACGACATGGTCGAGGAACTGGTGCAGCAGCGCGCCCTGCAGTTCGCGCATGCGCAGGCGCTGCAGACCGAGATCGACGAACGCCGCCAGTTCATGACCCGGCTGGAGGAGGAGCGCGCGCGCCTGCTGGCGCTGCTCGGCGCGATGAACCTGGGCATCCTGTTCGTCGGCGACGAGAACCGCGCGACCTACTGCAATGCCGCCTTCCTCGCCATGTGGGACTTCCCGGAGGGCATCACCGTGGTCGGCAGCACCACCGACCAGTGGCTGGAAGCCTCGCAGCGGCTGATGATCGACCCGCGGGCGTTCCGCAGCCACCTGGACGAGGCGGTTGTCTCCCCCGACCTGCACAAGCGGCTGGAAATCCGCCTGCACGACGGCCGCATCGTCATGCACGACGCCTACCCGGTGCGCGATGCGCAGGAGCACCTCATCGGCCGCCTGTGGGTGCAGGAAGACATCACCCACGAGCGCCAGACCGCCGAGCAGCTGGTGCGGCTGGCCCAGCACGATCCGCTGACCAGCCTGTACAACCGGCGCCGCTTCGAAGACGACCTGGCGCACTTCTTCCATGCCGCCGAACGCACGCCGAGCCAGGCCGCCCTGCTGTTCTTCGACCTGGACGAGTTCAAGTACATCAACGACACCTTCGGCCATCGCGCCGGTGACTCGGTCCTCAACCGCATGGCGGTCGAGATCCGCACCCTGGTGCGCAGCGGCGAAACCCTGTTCCGCCTGGGCGGCGACGAATTCGCCGTGCTCATGCCGCATGCCAGCCTGGACGACGCCCAGCACCTGGCCGAACGCATCGTGCTGCGCATCTCGCAGACGCCGCTGCGCCTGCACGAACAGACCGTGCGCCTGACCACGAGCCTGGGCATCGCCCACTTCCCCACCCACGCAGACAACGCCGAGGACCTCGTCGCCCATGCCGACGCGGCGATGTACCAGGCCAAGCACACCGGCAAGAACCGCTGGAACGTGTATCGCCCGGACCGCGACAGCTCGCGGGAAATGGCGAGCCGGCTGGCCTGGAACGACCGCATCGCGAGCGCGCTGGAACACGACCTGCTGCGCCTGCATTTCCAGGGCGTCCACCACGCCGACGACGGCCGCCTGGCACACCTGGAAGCGCTGATCCGCATGGAGGACGACGCCAATCCCGGCCAACTCATCATGCCCGCGCAGTTCATCGAACCGGCGGAGAAGAGCGGCAAGATCCTGGAGATCGACCGCTGGGTGATCGGCGAGAGCATCCGCCTGCTGGCCGCACACCCCCGTCTGCCGGCCATCGCCGTCAACATCTCCGGGCGCTCCTTCGACGATCCCGAACTACCCGCCTGGATCGGCGGCCAGCTGCGCCGCCAGCATGTCGCACCCCGGCGCCTGCTGGTGGAACTGACCGAGACCTCGGCGGTCTCGGACATGGGCGATGCAGCGCGCTTCATCGCCGCGCTGCGCGATACAGGCTGCCCGATCTGCCTGGACGACTTCGGTACCGGCTTCTCGTCGTTCGCCTACCTCAAGAACCTGCGGGCCGACGTGCTCAAGATCGACGGCATGTTCATCCGCGACCTGCCCAGCGAGCACGACAACCAGGTGTTCGTGCGCGCCATCATCGAAGTGGCGCGCGGCATGGGCAAGCTGACCGTGGCCGAGTTCGTCGAGGATGAAGCCACCCTGCAGATGCTGCGTGGCATGGGCGTGGACATGGTGCAGGGCTACCACCTGGACAGGCCGCGCGCCGACCATCCGGCATTGATGCCGGATTGATCGACCACCGCATCCGCGCGCCCATGGAACGCGGATGCGGCATTACCGGGCCTTCGCGCGGGGAAAACCCCTCATCTACAACGACGACGGCAGCCAGAACGCGGCGAGCGCGCCGCCGCCTTCGCCGTTGCGCAGGCGCGCGTGTCCGCCATGCAGGCGCGCGACCTCGGCCACGAACGGCAGGCCCAACCCGGAGCTGCGCTGCCCGCTGCCGGGGCGGGCCAGCGAGTAGAAGCGCTCGAACACCCGTTCCAGCGCGTAATCCGGCACCCCCGGCCCCTGGTCGGACAGCACCACCTCCCAGCCCTCGTTCTCCGCACCCAGCCGCAGCCCGATCCGGCCGCCTTCCGGCGAGAACGCGATGGCGTTGTCCAGCAGATTGCCCAGCGCCTGCCGCAGCAGGAACGCATCACCCTGCACCGGCGCGTGGTCCGGCAGTTCGCAGTGCAGCGACAGGCGCGCGGCCTGCAGGCGCGGCCCCGCGTCCTCGGCGAGCTGCCGGCACAGCGCCGACAGGTCCACCGCCGTGCGCCGCTGCAGCCAGCCATGCTGTTCCACCTCGGCCAGCCGCAGCAGCTGGTCGATGGTCTCGGTCAGGCGCCGCTCCTGCTGCGCGATGTTGGCGGCGAAGCGCTGCCGGTCGGCTTCGGGCAGGGGCTCCTGCAGCAGCTCGGCGGCGCCGCGGATGGCCGCCAGCGGACTCTTCATCTCGTGCGTGAGCGACTGCACGTACTGCTCGACATAGGCCTTGCCTTCAAGCTTGCGGCGCATGGTCTCCAGGGCCCGGCCGAGGTCGCCGATCTCGTCGCCGCGCGGCCTGGGCGGCGGCACCGGCTCACCGGCGCTGACCGCCGTCGCATAGCGGCTCAGGCTGCCGATGCCACGCGCCAGCCACCAGGTCATCAACAACCCGATCAGCGCCGCCGAACCGATCAGCCATGCGCCGCGCGCGACGATGGCGCGCTGGCTGGCGGTGATGAACGGTTCGATGCTGTCGTTGGGCTGGGCCAGGGTCAGCACGCCGATCAGGGCATGCCCGTCGACCGGGTCGTAGACCGGCGCGGCCACGTGCATGACCGTGCTGTCCACGTCGCCCGGCGTTCCCGGGCTGGAGCGTGCGCCGTACTGGCCGCGCAGGGTGCGGTAGACATCGTTCCAGCGCGAGTTGTCGCGGCCCACGTCCTGCCCGCGCGAGTCGTAGACGACGATGCCGCGCGCATCGGTCACGGTAACCCGGTAGTCGATGCTGCGCTTGGGAAAACGCCACACCATCGCCCGCGGATCACGCCGCTGCGCGGTCGCCACCTGCTCGGCGAAGCGGCCGTCGGCAATGTGACCGGCCTTCAGATCCGGCGCGGCCATCACCGCCAGCACGTTGGCCGCATCGACCAGGGTGGATTCCATCGCCTGGCGCACGCCCGGCTTGACCTCATCCACGAACACGCGCATCACGAAGAACGCGGCGATGCCGACGATCAGGAAGAAGCCGAGGAAGAGTTTCAGGCCGAGGCGCACGCCCACCCCACATGATCAAAGCTGCTGCCGTTGCCCGTGACCTTGCGGTTGCTTCGGCTTTTGATTTTCCGGGTTCCCTTCCGTAGCGACGGAGCCGACGGACAAGACCCGAAGGGCGACGTGCATGGATGCACGTCGTTTTTCGACACGACAGGGATGTCGTGTCGAAAAATCCCGGCGGCGGAGTGGACCCGGCGCGCGCAGCGCGTCGGGCGCGGAGGCAGGGCGTGCTTTCTTTTGGTTACCTTTTCTTTGCACGAGCAAAGAAAAGTAACTCGCTCACGCGAAGCGGGAGCGAAAGCCCTTGCAGTTGCCTTCAACCACGAACTGGAAAGAGCCACACTTCGTTCGATCAGGGATCGCGAGGCGTTGCCTCCGCCCCACGCTCCAACGCATGCGCGCCGGTAGCGCGTGGAGCCTGTCGTCTCCCCGCAAAGGAGAAGGGGCTTCAAAAGTCGCCCCAACGCACGCGCCGGATTTCCAGGAACTTCAGACATCCAGCGCATACCCCACGCCCCGGTGCGTGCGGATCGGATCATCCTCCGCCCCCGCCGCACGCAGCTTCGCGCGCAAGGTCTTCACATGCGTATCCACCGTGCGGTCGGCGCTGTCGCTGGCATGGTCCCAGCCACGTTCCATCAACTGTGCACGACTGAGGATCGCCCCCGGCCGCTGCAGCAGCGCCGCCAGCAGCGCATATTCGTAACGGGTCAGGTCCAGCAGCCCGTCGCGGTAGCGCACCCGCCGTCCCTCGCGATCGATCGCGAACGCCCCCTGCCGCACCCAGCCCGCCTCGGCCGGTGCCGCCTGCGCCGGCCGCCGCAGCCGCGCGCGCACCCGCGCCACCAGCTCGCGCGGCGAGAACGGCTTGCCCACGTAATCGTCCGCGCCCAGTTCCAGGCCCAGCACCCGGTCGAACTCGTCGTTGCGCGCGGTGAGGAAGATCACCGGCACCTGGCTGAACGTCCGCAGCTGGCGGCAGACCTCGAAGCCGCCCAGGTCGGGCAGGCCCACGTCCAGCACCACCACGTCGATGCCGCCTTCGCGCAGCCGTTCCAGCGCCTGCCGCCCCAGCGCGCAGTGCTCGGCCGCATGGCCCTCGCTGCGCAGCGCGTACAGGACGGTATCGGCGATGGCGGCCTCGTCTTCGACGACGAGCACGCGGGCGGGCTGTTCGGACATGGCGCCAGCATAGCCGCCCCCGGGCGGCGCCCGTACACTGCACCGATGAACTACCGCCACGCCTTCCATGCCGGCAACCACGCCGACGTGCTCAAGCACATCGTCCTGCTCGCCCTGATCGACGCGCTCAAGCGCAAGGACACGCCGTTCTTCGTGCTCGACACCCATGCCGGCCGCGGCCGCTACCTGCTGTCGGCCGAGGAAAGCCGCAAGACCACCGAGGCCGACGAAGGCATCGCGCAGCTGATGGCCTCGCCGACCCTGCCGGAAGTGGTGGAGCGCTATCTGCGCGCGATCCAGGCCAACAACCCCGTTGGCGGCCTGATCGCCTATCCCGGTTCGCCGCTGCTGGCCGCCCAGGCCATGCGCGAGCAGGACCGCCTGGCCGCCTGCGAACTGCAGCCGGAAGAAGCGGCGGCGCTGAAGGAACTGTTCGCCCGCGACCGCCGCGTGCAGGTGCTGGCTGCCAACGGCTACGACAGCATCCGCGCCCTGCTGCCGCCCAGAGCCGGCGAGACGAAGATCGGCCGTGCCCTGGTGCTGATCGACCCGCCCTACGAGGTGCAGGACGCCGAATACCCGCAGATCATCGCCACGCTGCGCGAGATCCTGGCACGCATGCCGCAGGCCCAGTGTGCGGTGTGGTACCCGATCAAGCAGCGCCGCAGCCTGCTGCCGTTCTTCCGCAAGGCCGCCGCGCTGCCGGTGAAGTCGGCGCTGGTGGCCGAGCTGATGGTGCGCCCGGACGATTCGCCGCTGCGCCTGAACGGCAGCGGCATGCTGCTGCTCAATCCGCCCTGGCAGTTCGACCAGGCGCTGGCCCCGGCGCTGCCGGTCCTGCAGCGCGAACTGGGCCAAGCCGGCGCGTCGACACGGCTGGAGTGGCTCAAGAGCGGGGATTGAGCCTGCCGGCCACGCTCCACCACAGGAGGGGCGGTACGGTCCGCGCACGGGGCTTCTCCTGGCCCGGGCCGGTCGCGCCCGACGGTGCTCCCGCAGCGGAAATCCGCTGCCCCCCCGGGCTTTCGCCACGGTTGAACCGCGTTCACAGAACCTCACGCTGCAGGTGCAAGAATCGGCGGACTCTGGAGGAACCGCAGTCATGGCTACCCGCAACCGCATGCCCCCGTGGCATGAAAACTTCAAGGCTCCCAGCGGCCGGGAACTGCTCATCCGTCCCATCCGCCCCGAAGACGGCGCACCGCTGCAGGGCGCGTTCGCGCTGTTCGGGCCGGAAGAAGTCCGCGATCGCTTCCTGCAGGCCGTGGACGTGCTGTCGGACGAAACCGCCCAGCGCCTGACCCATCCGAACCCGAAAACCGAAATCTCGCTGGTCGCCGCCGAACCGCTGCCACCGGGCGAAGCCGTGGTCGGCGCGGTAGCGCGGGCCTCGATCATCCCCGGCACCCGCGACGCCGAGTACGCCATCCTGGTCAGCCGCTTCCTTGCCGGCCAGGGCCTGGGCCGGCAACTGATGCGCAAGCTGGTGAAATGGGCGCGCGGCAAATACCTGGACCGCATGTACGGCGACATCGCCCAGGACAATGAACCGATGCTGCAACTGGCCGCCTCGCTGGGCTTCAGGCAGGTGCCGCACCCCTCCGGCACGCCGGGCCTGGTGCGGATGGTGCTGGAACTGGGCAGCTGAGGACGAGGCCGCAATACCGCGTTGCGCCCGCCGTCCCCGGCGGGCACGCTTCCAGCCATCGTCTCGCACCGCAAAGCCGCTCCTGCGCGCAACCCCCCATGCACCGCCGCTTCACCGCCGCCAACTCGAGGGCTTCCCTCCAGACGCATCCGGCAGCGTCGGCCACTGGCCGGCGGCGATGACGCCGATTGCCGTACTTGCCGGCCGCCGGCCGGCACTGCGGTAAAATCGGCGGTCTCATGCCGCATCACGCCCCCTATCCCGTTCCGCCGCTGCCCCGTGCGGGCCAGCTCCGCGCCTGGTGGCGCGCTCCCGCTTCGACCAGCGCGCTGGCCTGGCACGTGGCCCGCGCCGCGCAGGTGCACGCCGGGCCGCTGCTGCTGGTCACCCGCGACAACCACGGCGCGCACCAGACCGTCGCCGACCTGCAGACCCTGCTGGGCGACGATGCGACCTTGCCGGTAGTGCCGTTCCCGGACTGGGAAACCCTGCCCTACGATCAATTCAGCCCGCACCCGGACATCATTTCCCAGCGCCTGGCCGCGCTGCACCGCCTGCCCACGCTCGCCCGCGGCATCGTGGTGGTGCCGGTGCAGACCCTGCTGCAGCGGCTTGCGCCGTTGAGCTATATCGTCGGCGGAAGCTTCGACCTGGCGGTCGGCCAGCGCCTGGACATGGACGCGGAGAAGCGCCGACTGGAAAGCGCCGGTTACCGCAACGTGCCGCAGGTGATGGACCCGGGCGACTTCGCCGTGCGCGGCGGCCTGCTCGACGTCTATCCGATGGGCGCCGACACGCCGCTGCGCATCGAACTGCTGGACGAGGACATCGATTCGATCCGCGAATTCGACCCCGAATCGCAGCGCTCGCTCGACAAGGTGAGCGCAGTGAAGATGCTGCCGGGCCGCGAAGTGCCGATGGACGAGGCCGGCCTTGCGAAGGTACTGGCCACGCTGCGCGAACGTTTCGACGTGGACACCCGCCGCAGCCCGCTCTACCAGGACCTGAAGGCCGGCGTGCTGCCCTCGGGCATCGAGTACTTCCTGCCGCTGTTCTTCGACAAAACCGCAACGCTGTTCGACTACCTGCCCGAAGGCTTCCTCACCGTGGTCGCGCCCGGCGTAGGCGAGGCCGCCGATGCGTTCTGGACGCAGACCCGCAGCCGCTACGAGCAGCGCCGCCACGACATCGAACGGCCGCTGCTGCCGCCGGAGGAGATCTACCAGTCGCCGGACAGCCTGCGCGAGCAGTTCAACAGGCAGCCGCGCGTGGAAGTGTGGCCGGCCGACCATCCGCGCATCGCCGAGGCGCAGGCGCTGGGCGACCAGCCGCTGCCGCCGTTGCCGGTGGCCGCCAAGGACGCGCCGGCCGGGCAGGCGCTCAAGTCGTTCCTCGACCACTACCCGGGCCGGGTGCTGGTCGCCGCCGATTCGCCGGGCCGCCGCGAGGCGCTGCTGGAAGTGCTGCAGGCCGCTGACCTGCGACCGCCCGTGGTGCCGGGCCTGCCGGCCTTCCTGGCCGACGATGCGCCGCGCTTCGCCATCACCGTGGCGCCGCTGGACGACGGCTTCGCCCTGGCCGAACCGGCGCTGGCGGTGCTCACCGAGCGCCAGCTGTTCCCCGAACGCGCCGGCCAGCCACGCCGCACCCGCCGCGCCGGGCGCGAACCGGAAGCGATCATCCGCGACCTCGGCGAACTGACCGAGGGCGCGCCCATCGTGCATGAGGACCATGGCGTCGGCCGCTACCGCGGGCTGATCGCGATGGATGTCGGCGGCATGCCCGGCGAATTCCTGGAAATCGAATACGCCAAGGGCGACCGCCTGTACGTGCCGGTCGCGCAGCTGCACCTGATCAGCCGCTACTCCGGCGCCTCGCCGGAAACCGCGCCGCTGCATTCGCTGGGCGGCGAGCAATGGGCCAAGGCCAAGCGCAAGGCCGCCGAGAAGGTGCGCGACGTCGCCGCCGAGCTGCTGGAGATCCAGGCGCGGCGCCAGGCCCGCGCCGGCCTGGCGCTGGACATCGACCGCGCGATGTACGAGCCGTTCGCCGCAGGTTTCCCGTTCGAGGAAACCGCCGACCAGCAGGCCGCGATCGATGCGACCCTGCGCGACCTGCAGTCCAGCCAGCCGATGGACCGCGTGGTCTGCGGCGACGTCGGTTTCGGCAAGACCGAAGTCGCCCTGCGCGCGGCCTTCGCCGCCGCCAGCGGCGGCAAGCAGGTGGCGGTGCTGGTGCCGACCACCCTGCTGGCCGAGCAGCATTACCGCAATTTCCGCGACCGCTTCGCCGATTACCCGCTCAAGGTCGAAGTGCTGTCGCGCTTCAAGTCCACCAAGGAGATCAAGGCCGAACTGGACAAGGTCGCCGAGGGCAGCATCGACGTGATCGTCGGCACCCACCGGCTGCTGCAGCCGGACGTGAAGTTCAGGGACCTGGGCCTGGTCATCGTCGACGAGGAGCAGCGCTTCGGCGTGCGCCAGAAGGAAGCGCTGAAGGCGATGCGCGCCAACGTGCACCTGCTCACGCTCACCGCCACGCCGATCCCGCGCACGCTCAACATGGCCATGGCCGGGCTTCGCGACCTGTCGATCATCGCCACGCCGCCCCCGAACCGGCTGGCGGTGCAGACCTTCGTCACCCAGTGGGACAACGCGCAGCTGCGCGAGGCATTCCAGCGCGAGCTGTCGCGCGGCGGCCAGCTGTACTTCCTGCACAACGACGTGGAGAGCATGGGCCGGATGCAGCGCGAGCTGTCCGAACTGGTACCCGAGGCGCGCATCGGCATGGCCCATGGCCAGATGCCCGAGCGCGAGCTGGAGAAGGTGATGCTGGATTTCCAGAAGCAGCGCTTCAACGTGCTGCTGGCCAGCACCATCATCGAATCGGGCATCGACATCCCCAACGCCAACACCATCATCATCAACCGCGCCGACCGCTTCGGCCTGGCGCAGCTGCACCAGCTGCGCGGCCGCGTCGGCCGTTCACACCATCGCGCCTACGCCTACCTGGTGGTGCCGGACAAGCGCTCGATCACCCCCGACGCACAGAAGCGGCTGGACGCCATCGCCTCGATGGACGAACTCGGCGCCGGCTTCACCCTGGCCACGCACGACCTGGAGATCCGCGGCGCCGGCGAACTGCTCGGCGAGGACCAGAGCGGGCAGATGGCCGAGGTCGGTTTCAGCCTCTACACCGAACTGCTGGAACGCGCGGTACGTTCGATCAGGTCCGGCAAGCTGCCGGACCTGGACAGCGGCGAGGAAGCGCGCGGCGCCGAGGTCGAGCTGCATGTGCCGGCGCTGATTCCGGAAGACTACCTGCCCGACGTGCACACCCGCCTGACCCTGTACAAGCGCATCAGCTCCGCGCGCGACAGCGTTGCCCTGCGCGAGCTGCAGGTGGAGATGATCGACCGCTTCGGCCTGTTGCCGGATGCGGTCAAGCACCTGTTCGCCATCGCCGAACTCAAGCTGCAGGCCAACGCGCTGGGCATCCGCAAACTGGAACTGGGCGAGAACGGCGGCCGCATCGTGTTCGAGGCCAAGCCCGACATCGATCCGATGGCGGTGATCCAGCTGATCCAGAAACAGCCCAGGCTGTACCAGATGGACGGCCCGGACAAACTGCGCATCCGGCATCCGCTGCCGGAAAGCGCGGACCGCTTCAACGCCGCGCGCGCGCTGTTGACCACGCTGCGGCCGGCGTGAGCGGGGGTGAGGTTTGCCAGGAACGGAGGCGGCGGGGACAATGGCCGCCCTCCTCCCGGCCAGGCCCACCTCCACGCGGTGCGGCGCTCCATGTTCTCGATTCCCTCGGCCCCGGGCCTGTCCATTCCGCCTGAAAACGACAGCTGCGGCATCGCCGTGCTCGCCGCCGCCCTGGACGAGCGCGACAGCTACACCGACCAGCACTGCGACCGGGTTTCGCTGCTGGCGCACGGGCTGGGCGAGCGCTGTGGCCTGTCCGGCGCGCAGCTGGAGCAGCTGGCGCTGGCCGCACGTTTCCATGATGTCGGCAAGATCGGCATCCGCGACGACGTGCTGCTGCACCCCGGTCGCCTGGACGAACCGCGCATGGAAAAGATGCGCACCCATCCCGAGCGCGGCGCGCGCCTGTTCGCAGCCACTGGCCGCGACGATGCCGCCGCCGTGGCGCGGCTGATCCTGCATCACCACGAAGCCTGGGACGGCAGCGGTTATCCGCACGGCCTGCAGGGCGAGGACATCCCGCTGGAAGCGCGCATCCTGGCCATCGCCGATGGCTACGACGCGCTGACCTCGCACCGCCCCTACCGCGGCCCGCTAGATCCGGACGATGCGCTGGCCATCCTCAACCGCGAGAAGAACCGGCTGGTCGATGCGCGCCTGTTCGGCGAGTTCCGCGGCCTGCTGCGCGGGCGCGCCCTGCCCGTCGCCTGACCCCCGGCGCGCTCACAGCACCGGCGACATCATCGCCACCGCGTTCTGCACCAGGCGGGTGGCGAGCGACCAGCCGTCGACCTGTTCGGGCGTCACCCGGCTGGACACGGACAGGTATTTCTCCTGGCGCCGGCGGATCGCGGCGGTCACCTGTGGATCGGCGATCAGCAGGCTGTTTTCGAAATTGAGCTCCAGGCTGCGCCGGTCGATATTGGCCGACCCCACCAGGCTGATGTTGCCATCGACGGTCAGTGACTTGGCATGCAGCAGGCCCAGCGGGTACTCGTGGACTTCCACGCCGCTGCGCAGCAGGTCGGCGTAGGCGCTGCGGCTGGCCTGCCCGACCAGCCACGAATCGTTGCGGCGCGGAAGCACCAGCTTCGTGCCCACGCCGCGCCGCGGTGCGGCGCAGAGCGCGCGCAGGATGGATTCGTCCGGCACGAAATACGGCGTGGTGATCACCAGTTCGCGCCGTGCGGCATAGATGCAGGCCACGAACATGTCGGCCATGGCGTTGGGCCGCGTGATCGGCCCGGTCTCGAAGGCGGTGGCGACGCAGCCGCCTTCATGCCAGGCCGGTGCGGCCGCGACCGCATAGCCGTCCAGTCCGGCTTCGCCCGTCTCCGGTATCCAGCCGCTGAGGAACAGGAACTGGACCTGCGCCACCACCGGACCCTCGCAGCGCAGCAGCACGTCGATCCACGGCGCGCAGGCCGGCTTTACCCGGAACTCGGGATCGGCGCAGTTCTGGCTGCCGCAGTAGGCGATGCGGTTGTCGATCACCACGATCTTGCGGTGGTCGCGCAGGTCCATGCGGCTGAATACCATGTGCTGCAGGCGGTTGATGTCGTCCAGCGTTTTCAGCCGTTTCACCCCGGCCTCGCCCAGCTGCTTCCAGCGCGGCCCGTCGATGAAGGCGCGCGAGCCCAGCGCGTCGACCATCACCCGGCAGGCGACGCCGCGCCGGGCGGCGGCGGCCACCGCATCGGCCACGCGGCCGCCGGCGCCATCGTCCAGCCAGATGTAGAAGGCGATGTGCACGCTCTCGCGGGCCTGTCCGATGTCGGCCACCAGCGTGTCCAGCGCGCGACGGCAGTCGCTCTCAGGCGTGTCCGCGGGACTGTCGGCATCACCCAGCAGCGACACGCGGTTGCCGCCGACCGCCGGCAGGCCATTGATCGAACGCGCCAGCTCCAGCAGCGGCGCGGCGGTATCCGCCACCGGCTCGGCCGCGGGCAGCGTGGTGGTCGCGGCCGCCGCCATGCCCATCCGCCCCAGGGCCAGTTCCACGCGGCGGAAGCGCGCGCGGCCGATGCTGGTCTCGCCCAGCAGCAGATAGGCGACCATGCCCACCACCGGCGCCAGCATCACCACCGCCACCCACGCCGCGCGCGAGGCCGGTGCGCGGTTGGCACGGGTCAGCGCGCGCGCCGCCACCAGCAGGTGCGCCACGAACACGACGGCGGTGATTCCCAACTGCAGCAGCGCGTGCGGTCCGCCTGTTCCCGGCACCATGCAGCCTCCCTGTGGTCGATGGCCAGCCGCCGATGGCGGAGCCGGATCAATACCACGCCCGCCGCCACCGCCGCATCAGCGGACGGCCGGGGGCTGAACCCCGCCCTGCCGGCGTCGGCGGCGGGCGCCGTTTTTTCATGGCGCACATCCCTGTGCGCGCCCCTTCGGGCGGCTTCGCCGCGAAAAACGGCTGTCCTGCCGTTTTTTCACGCGCGGCGAAGGTCGACGGGCGCCATCTGCACGCACGGAAGCGCCGGAGGTTCCGGCCCCGCCCTGGAGTTCGACGCCATGCATGCCCTCCCTTCCCTGCCCTTGTTCCTGGCCGCCGCCGTCATCGCCGGCGTGGCCGGCACTGCCGCTGCGGCCGACAAACAGGTGCCGCCACCACCGCTGCCAGGCTACGAGGCGATCGACAAGGACAAGGATGGCATCGTGACCCTGGGCGAAATCGACGTATACCCGCCCGCCATCGCCGCGCGCCTGCGCAAGTGCGATACCGACAAGGACAAGACCCTGAGCCGCGAGGAATACGCGCGCTGCGGGCACGCCGCGCACATGCCGTCCAGGTGATGCGGCTACGGCCGGCGTCATGACGCCGGTGTCGCCCGTGCCCCGGAAAGCGGAAGGCCCGGCGATGCCGGGCCTTCCCTGTCAGCGGTTGCAGGCGCGGGCGCCGGTTACCAGATGACCACGCGCTTGTCGTCGCCACGCACCATCGGGTCGCCGGCCTTGCACTGGAACGCGGCGGCATAGGCCGGCATGTTCGACGGCGTGCCGTTGGCGCGGAAGTTGGCCGGCGCGTGCGGGTCGGTGTTCAGGCGCACGCGCAGCTCGCCCTCGGTGAAGTTGCGGCGCCACACGGTGGCCCAGTTCATGAAGAAGCGCTGGTCCTCGCTGTAGCCATCCACCGCCACGTTCTTCGACGGGTCTTCCTTGAGCGCCATCTGCAACGCGTCATAGGCCACGGTCAGGCCGCCGAGGTCGCCGATGTTCTCGCCCAGGGTCAACTTGCCCTTCACATTCACGCCCGGCAGCGCCTCATAGCCGTCGAACTGCGCGACCAGCTGGTCGGTACGGCTGTTGAAGGAGTTGCGGTCGGCGTCGGTCCACCAGTTGTCGAAGTTGCCGTTGGCGGCGAACTGGCTGCCCGAGTCGTCGTAGCCGTGCATCATCTCGTGGCCGATCACCGCGCCGATGCCGCCGTAGTTCAGCGCCGGGTCGGCCTTGGCGTCGAAGAACGGCGGCTGCAGGATCGCCGCCGGGAACACGATCTCGTTCTTGGTCGCGTTGTAGTAGGCGTTGACCGTCTGCGGGGTCATGCCCCACTCGGTCCTGTCCACCGGCTTGCCGATCTTGTCGAGCATGTAGCGGTAATTGAACGCGCGCGCGGCCTGCATGTTGCCCAGGTAACTGTCGCCCCTGGTGGCCAGGCCCGACCAGTCGCGCCACTTGTCCGGGTAGCCGATCTTCGGGGTGAAGCTGGCCCACTTCTCCAGCGCCTTTTTCTTGGTCTCCTCGCCCATCCACGGCAGCGCCTCCAGGCGCGCCTTCAGTGCCACCGACAGGTTTTCCACCAGGTGCTGCATGGCCACCTTGGACTCGGCCGGGAACACCGCATCCACGTACAGCTGGCCCAGCGCCTCGCCCATCGCGCCGTTCACCGATTCCAGCACGCGCTTCCAGCGCGGCTGCATTTCCTGCTGGCCGCGCAGGGTCTTGCTGAAGAAGTCGAAGTTGGCCTGCTCGAAGGCCTTGCTCAGGTACGGCGCGGCATTGTCCACAGTGTGGAAGCGCAGGTAGGCCTGCCAGGTCGCAGCCGGCACGTCGGCCAGCATCTTGTCCAGCTCGCCGAAGAAGCCCGGCTGCGCCAGCGAGAACTTGTCCTTGGCCGGCACCTTCAGCGTGTCGAACAGCGCGGTCCAGCTGAAGTTCGGGGTCTGCTTGTCGGCATCAACGGCGCTGACCGGGTTGTAGCGCTTGGCCGGGTCGCGCAGTTCGATGCGCGACAGCGAGGCCTTGGCCAGACGCGTTTCGAATTCCATCACCGCCTTGGCCTGTTCCTTGGCCTGCGCGGCGTCCACGCCGGACAGGGCCAGCATCTGCTCGATGTAGGCCACGTAGGCCTCGCGGATCTTGGCCTGCGACTCATCGAAGTAATAGCCCTTCTCCGGCAGGCCCAGGCCGCCCTGGCCGACATAGGCGATGACGTTGGCCGAATCCTTGAAATCCGGGCTGGCGTACAGCGAGAACAGGAAGCCCTGGCCCTGCGCATAGGCATCGCGCAGGTAGCCGGCGATGGCGGCGCCATCGTTGAGCGCGGCGATCCTGTCCAGTTCCGGTTGCAGCGGCTTGATGCCGGCGGCCTCGATGGCGGCCTCGTCCGAACCGGTCTTCCAGATGTCGCCGATCTGCGCCTGCACCGTGCCGGCCTTGCCGTTGGCCGCGGCGGCCTGCTCGACCAGCACGTGCTGCACTTCCAGCGAGCGCTCGCGCAGGATCTCGAAGCTGCCCCAGGTCACCTGGTCGCCCGGCACCGGGTTGGCCTTGAGCCACTTGCCGTTTACGAAGCCGTTGAGGTCGGTACAGGCCGACACGGCCGGGTCCAGGTCGGCTGCATTGAACGTCACCGATGGCGTCTTGATCTGCGACAGGTCGAAGGCCGGCTTGGCGGCCTCGGCCTGCGCGGCGGGGGCTTCGGTCTTGCCGCAGGCCGCCAGCGAAGCGGCGATGGCGACGGTCAGGGACAACGGGACGAGCTTGGAAAGGGTCATGCGGATCTCCGGCCTTGCAGGGAATGCCGCGCCTGCGCGCGGCCAATCGCCGAGCGTAGGCGATGGCGCCGTGCGACGGATAGGCCGAAGGTCATGCCCGACGGGACATTCCCGTTGCCTGCGGAGCGCGGCTTCAGCCGCGGCGCGCGGCCTCGATCGCGGCGATGTCGATCCTGCGCATTTCCATCATCGCCTCGAACGCACGCCTGGCCGCGGCCGGGTCGGAATCGGTGATGGCGGCGGTCAGCGCGCGCGGCGTGATCTGCCACGACAGCCCCCACTTGTCGCGGCACCAGCCGCAGGCGCTTTCCTCGCCGCCGTTGCCGACAATCGCGTTCCATAGCCGGTCGGTCTCGGCCTGGTCGTCGGTCGCAACCTGGAACGAGAAAGCCTCGCTGTGCCTGAACGCCGGACCGCCGTTCAGGCCCAGGCACGGAATGCCAAGCACCGTGAATTCGACCGTCAGCACATCGCCCTGTTTGCCGGCGGGATAGTCGCCGGGCGCGCGGTGGACGGCCACCACCCTGCTGTCGGAAAACGTCTCGGCGTAGAAGGTGGCCGCTTCCAGGGCGGTACCGTCGTACCACAGGCAGATCGTGTTCTTGGCAATCATCGCGGTTTCCTCGCTCGCGGAAGAAGCCGGCGCCGGTGGATGCGCTCCGGCGCCGGAACACGGGATCGTAGCGCAGCGCCCGCATGCCACCGTCACTCCGCGTGCATGCCGCGGCGCGGCGCAGGCGGTGCGGCACAGTCAGCCTTCCCGCAAACGCGGGTTCGGCAGCAGCGCCGCCACCATGCCCAGCAACGGCAGGAACGAGATCACCTTGTAGACCCACACGATGCTGGTGTGGTCGGCCAGCACGCCCAGCACCGCCGCGCCCAACCCGCCCATGCCGAAGGCGAAGCCGAAGAACAGGCCCGACACGGTGCCGATGCGGTGCGGCATCAGTTCCTGTGCATACACCAGGATGGCCGAGAACGCCGAGGACAGGACGAAGCCGATGACCAGGGTCAGCACCGTCGTCCATTCCAGACTGGCGTAAGGCAGGACCAGCGCGAACGGTGCCACGCCGAGGATCGACGCCCAGATCACCGGCTTGCGGCCGATGCGGTCGCCCACCGGGCCGCCGATCAGCGTGCCCGCCGCCGACGCCAGCAGGAAGCCGAACAGATGCAGCTGCGCGCTCTGCACGGACACTCCGAACTTCTGCATCAGGTAGAACGTGTAGTAGCTGCTCAAACCGGCGATGTAGAAATACTTGCTGAAGATCAGCACCAGCAGCACCGCGATCACCCAGGCTACGGTGCGCGACGGCAGCCGCGCCTCGCCGGTGGCGGCACGCGGCTTCGGGCTGGCGGCGACGGCGAGCAGGTGCTGCTGGTACCAGCGCCCCACGTAGCACAGCAGGCCGATGCCCAGCAGCGCCGCGCAGCCGAACCACGCCACGCTGCGCTGGCCGTTGGGCACGATCACCGCCGCCGCCAGCAGCGGTCCGATGGCGGTACCGGCGTTGCCGCCCAACTGGAAGATGGACTGCGACAAACCATGGCGCCCGCCCGACGCCAGGCGCGCGATGCGCGAGGATTCCGGGTGGAAGATGGCCGAACCGATGCCCACCAGCATCGCCGCCGCCAGCACCGTGGCGAAGTTCGGCGCGTATGCCAGCAGCAACAGGCCGCACAGGGTCGATGCCATGCCCATCGGCAGGGAGTACGGCGCCGGGCGGCGGTCGGTGCGCAGGCCGATCAGCGGCTGGAACAGCGAGGCGGTGAGCTGGTAAGTCAGGGTGATCATGCCGACCTGGGCGAAGCTCAGGTGGAACTGGCCCTTGAAGATCGGATACAGCGCCAGGATCAGCGACTGCATCATGTCGTTGACCAGGTGCGAGCCGCTGATCGCGGCCAGCACGCCCGCGGCCACCGGGCGGCGCGAGGGCGTGGGAGAAACGGCGACGGGAGTGGCGGAGGACATGGCGGTACCGGGGCAGTGGGGAGCGGCGCGCATGGTAGAGTCGCCGGCCACGCCCTTCCTGCGCGATATGGTCATGTACCCTCTCGAAAAGGACATCGGCGGCCGCAGGGGGCGGCGCCTGCCGTTGCCCGCCGGCCCGGAGACGGCGGTTTACTGCAAGGCGCGCGACTACGCACCCGGCACGCTCATTCCGCTCCACCATCACCCGGATCGCCACCAGCTCGTGTATGCCGAAAGCGGCGTGCTGGTCGTGCGCGCCGGCATGGGTCGCTGGGTGGTGCCCAGCACGCGCGCGATCTGGATACCCGCCGGTACCGGCCACGTGGTGCATTGCATCGGCCTGGTGCGCATGCGCAGCCTCTACGTCACGCCGCCCGCCATGCCGCAGGCGCCGGCCGGCGCCTCGGCGGTATCGGTCACGCCGCTGCTGGCGGCGCTGATCCGCGCCGCCGCCGGTGTCGCGCAACCGTACCGCGAGGACTCGCGCGACGGCCGCCTGATGCGCCTGGTCCTGGACGAAATGCAGACCCTGCCGGTACTGCCGCTGCACCTGCCCGAACCCGCCGACCCGCGCCTGCGCGCGATCGGCCGGCAGTTGGAGCGGCAACCAGACGACGCTTCCACCCTGCAGGACTGGGCGGCACGCCTGCAGGTGGACGTGAAGACGATCCAGCGCCTGTGCGCGCGCGAACTGGGCATGACCTTCGGCCAGTGGCGGCAGCAGGCGCGGCTGCTGCGCGCGCTGGAAAAGCTGGCGGTCGGAGAGAAGGTCATCGACGTGGCGCTGGCGCTGGGCTACGAAAGCCCCAGCGCATTCGCCACGATGTTCAAGCGCCGCTTCGGGCTGACGCCGAGCCGGTTCTTCCGCTGAGCGCGTGCCCGGTCAGCCGGGCCGCACCAGCGCGCCGAGTTCGCGTTCCAGCAGGGCCGGATCGGCGGCATTGAATTCGATCACGCGGCGCAGCGCGGTGATGCTGTCCAGGTCGATCTCGTCGCAGCGCAGCCCGACGTTGCGTCCCTCCACGTGCACCACGGTGGCCTGCATGCGGATCGGCATGTCTTCGGACAGGTCGACCTGCAGCTGGCAGCGCTCGTCCAGCCTGCAGCCGCCCTCGGCGTCCACCTCGAACAGCGCGCCCTTCAGCGATACATCGTGCACCTGCCCGGCATGGACGCTGCCATCGGCGCGGACCAGCCGGGCCGGTGAATGGAAGGGTGCACGCCAGAAATGGCGTCGCTCCGTGGACGTGTTCATGCGGTTCCCCTGTGCGTTGGATGGAAAAACCGGCCGCGCCGCCGCCGTGGCCGAAGCATAGCCCGGCCGGCGGGCACCGGCGCGACGACCGGCCGACTGCCCGGCAAGCACTTGATCGGCAAGGCCTGTCGCGAATCTGGCGTACCGCTGTCGTGGTCCAACGGGAGGCGTCGCGGCAGCGTGGCGACTCCCTTACCATCGCAGGGCGGTCACCGTGGACGAGGAACCGATGAAGATCGACGCCAACCGGATCAGGACGCTGCGCGAGGCGCGCGGCTGGTCGCAGGAACATCTGGCCGCCGTTGCCGGGCTGAGTCCTCGCACCGTGCAGCGGCTGGAAGCCGAGGGCAGGGCCTCGCACGAATCGCGGATGGCGGTGGCCTCGGCGCTGGGTGTCGAACCGGCGCAACTGGCCGGCTTCGAAACAGCGCCACCGATGCCTGCTTCCGGCATTGGCGCAGCGGACCGCGTCAAGATCACGCTGTGGATCGTCAGCATCGTGCTGGCGGTGATCATGTTCCAACTGGTCGCCGGCTACGTCCTCGGCAAGAACGCAGCCCTGCGCGACAACCGGATCAACGAAGCCTGCAAGGCCGAGCCGGCAAGCTGCGATCGCTGACGCCGTCCCTGATCCTCGATCCACAAACGAAAACACCCGGCCGAGGCCGGGTGTTCCGACGCTTCAAGCAGGCCGGCTTACTTGGCCTTGCCCTGGTTGGCCACGGCCTCGGCCGCCTTCTTCGCCGCCTCCGGGTCGCCCAGGTAGCGGAACGACTGCACGCTCAGGTCGTCGTTCAACTCGAACAGCAGCGGGATGCCGGTGGGAATGTTGAGCTCGAGGATTTCCTCGCGCGAGACGTTGTTGAGGTACTTGTACAGCGCACGCAGCGAGTTGCCGTGGGCGGTGACCAGCACGGTCCTGCCGTCCTTCAGCTGCGGAGCGATGGCGTCGTGCCAGTACGGCAGCACGCGGTCCAGGGTGGTGGCCAGCGATTCGGTGCCCGGCAGCGCGTTGCGGTCCAGGCCGGCATAGCGGCGGTCGTGGATCGGATGGCCCGGGTCGGCCAGGTCCATCGGCGGCGGCGGAATGTCATACGAACGGCGCCACACCTTGACCTGCTCCTCGCCGTGTTTCGCGGCGGTCTCGGCCTTGTCCAGGCCCTGCAGGCCGCCGTAATGGCGCTCGTTGAGGCGCCAGGACTTGTTCACCGGCAGCCAGTCCTGGCCCAGTTCGGCCAGCGCGCCCTGCAGGGTGTGGATGGCGCGCTTGAGCACCGAGGTGTGGGCGACGTCGAACTGCAGCCCTTCTTCCTTCATCAGCCGGCCGGCGGCGGCGGCTTCGCGGCGGCCCTGCTCGGTCAGGTCCACGTCCACCCAGCCGGTGAAGCGGTTGTCGAGGTTCCACTGGCTCTGGCCATGGCGCAACAGCACGAGTTTGCGGGTCACTGCGAAAGTCTCCGGGTCGGGGGAAAGGGAACCGGCCGATTGTAGCCGCATCCATTCCCGGCCCCGCCTGCACGGTGCGGTCACGGCGGTATGGCAGGCTCGCCTCATGCGCTTCCACCCTCCCGCCGACATCGCCCCCGCCGCCCTGGCCGAACTGCGCGGCCAGCAGGTCGAACTGGCCACCCGCGTGGAACTGGACGACCGCCTGTCCGCCCTGCCGGCGCGCGTGGCCGGCGTGGACAGCGGTTTCGAGGACGAAGGCCGCGTCACCCGCTCGGTGGCGGTGCGTGTCGATGGCCTCACCCTGCAGGCCCAGGAATCGACGCTGGCGCGCCTGCCCACCGCCCTGCCCTACATCCCGGGCCTGCTCAGCTTCCGCGAGCTGCCGGCGGTGCTGCAGGCGCTGCGGCAGTTGCAGGAACCGCCGCAGCTGGTGCTGGTGGACGGCCACGGCATCGCGCATCCGCGCGGGCTCGGCATCGCCGCGCACCTGGGCGTGCTGACCGGGCTGCCCAGCATCGGCGTGGGCAAGCGCCGGCTGGTCGGCGACTACGCCGAACCCGGCCCCGAACGCGGCGACCACACGCCGCTGTTCCACAAGGGCCGCCAGGTCGGCTGGGTGCTGCGCAGCAAGCCACGCTGCAATCCGCTGTTCCTCTCGCCGGGCAACCACGTCTCGGTGGAGGCCTGCCTGCCGCTGGTGCTGGCCTGCATCACCCGCTACCGCCTGCCCGAACCCACGCGCCTGGCCGACCGTATCGCCTCCCGCCGCGATGGCAACGCCTGATCCATCGCGGCAACAGTCCGTTACGGCCAGGCCGCCGGCAAAGGCGTGCGTCACATGCCATCCTGCCCGTCCCCGTAACGGAGCCCTGCCATGACCACGATCATCAGCCCACGCGTCCACGACCTCGGCGGCTTCCAGGTGCGCCGCGCCGTGCCGACGCTGCAGGCGCGCAGCGTCGGGCCGTTCGTGTTCGTCGACCACATGGGCCCGGCGGTGTTCGCGCCCGGCCAGGGCATCGACGTGCGCCCACATCCACATATCGGCCTGGCGACGGTCACCTTCCTGTGGTCCGGCGCCATCGGCCACCGCGACACGCTCGGCTCGGAACAGGTCATCCGCCCCGGCGACGTCAACTGGATGACCGCCGGCCGCGGCATCGCCCATTCCGAGCGCACGCCGCCGCCCGAACGCGAGCACGACCATCCGCTGCACGGCATGCAGACCTGGGTGGCGTTGCCGAAGGAGTACGAGGAAACCGCGCCTGAGTTCCATCACTTCGGCGCGGCGCAGCTGCCGCAGCAGCGTCGCGACGGCGCCTGGCTGCGGGTGATCGCCGGCCGCGCCTATGGCGAGGAATCGCCGGTGCGGGTATTCGCCGACACGCTCAACGTCGCCATCGACCTGGAACCGGGCGCCGAGATCGATCTGGACACCTCGCACGTGGAACGCGCGCTCTACGTGCTGGAAGGCGATGCCCAGCTCGACGGCGTCGACATCCCGGTCCAGCACCTGGTGATCCCCGAGCCGGGCGCGCGCGGCCGCCTGCGCGCCAAGACCCCGCTCAAGGCGATGCTGATGGGCGGCGAGCCGCTCGACGGCCCGCGCCACCTGTGGTGGAACTTCGTGTCCAGCTCGAAGGAACGCATCGAGCAGGCCAAGGACGACTGGCGCGAAGGCCGCTTCGGCACCATTCCCGGCGACGACAAGGAATTCATTCCGCTGCCGGGTTGAGGCGCCGGTTAACGTTTTCGATACGCCGCCATCACGGTTCTTGGTTATTTTCCCTGTGCCCATTCCGGGCCATTGCGGGGAATAGACGATGAGCATGGGGAAGCGACTGGCGGCCGAGTTTCTCGGCACCTTCTGGCTGGTGCTGGGCGGTTGCGGCAGCGCCGTACTGGCGGCCAAGTTCGGCGGTGACGGCAATCCACTGGGCATCGGCTTCGTCGGCGTCGCGCTGGCGTTCGGCCTTACCGTGCTGACCGGCGCCTATGCGTTCGGGCACGTCTCCGGCGCGCACTTCAATCCCGCGGTCAGCCTCGGCCTGTGGGCCGGCGGCCGCCTCGCCGGCAAGGACCTGGTGCCCTACATCGTCGCCCAGGTGCTGGGCGGCATCCTCGCCGCCTTCATCCTGCTGCAGATCGCGCAGGGCCAGGCCGGTTTCGCCATCGACGGCAGCCAGGCCGGCGCGTTCGCCAGCAACGGCTATGGCGCGTTGTCGCCGGGCGGCTACAGCGTGGCTGCCGCCTTCCTGTGCGAAGTGGTGATGACCGCGATGTTCCTGGTGGTGATCATGGGTTCCACCCACGGCAAGGCGCCGGCGGGCTTCGCGCCCATCGCGATCGGTCTTGGCCTGACCCTGATCCACCTGATCAGCATCCCGGTCACCAATACCTCGGTGAACCCGGCGCGCTCCACCGCGGTGGCGCTGTTCGCCGGCCCCGGTGCGATGGGCCAGCTGTGGCTGTTCTGGGTGGCGCCCTTCCTGGGCGCGCTGATCGGCGGCCTGGCCTACAAGTGGGTCGGCAGCGACCAGCACTGACGTTCCCTGCATCACGCACCAGCGACGGCCCCCGCACGGGGGCCGTCGCGTTTCCGCCGCCGGCGGTTTGCCGCAACCTGCGTTTTTGTAATACCGTGGAAACACAGCTGGCGCGCAACGGGGACGCGTGCAACGGGCAGAGGCAACAACGCCCGCAGGTGGGGTGGATTACAGACAGACAACACGACAGCCGTCGCGCCCACCGTGGCCGGCGTTCCGGGGGAATGCATGCTGAAACATGTCCGTATCGTCGCCTGTGCGCTGCTGCTGGCCGGCAGCGCCGGTGCATCCGCGCAACAGGCCGGGCAATGCCCGCCGCTACCGTCGAGCAGCCGCCTGCACTGGGAAGAACAGGCGCAGAACGACTTCATCGTCTGCAAGGCCACCACCGAAGACGGGCGAACCGTCCTGAACGTGATGCTGACCGCGCGCGACCCGGCCCTGACCCTGAGCCGCTCCCTGCGCGCCGAGAAAGGCAGCTTCGCCGGCGAAGACCTGTACTGGTACAAGCCGGACATGGGCGGACGCGACCTGCCCGGGCTGGAGGCGCGGCGCATCACCACCGTCAAACTGGCCAAGAACCGCTACGCGCAGATATGGATCGACGCCGGCGACGTCAACGAACTGGCCGCGCTGCAGCAGATGACCAGCAACCTGAATGACACGACGGCCAACCTCGCCGGACAGTAAGAGCCGTCTGCACAGGTCGGCAGGCAACCCCGACCCGTGCGGCGGAATCAGAAGCGCCCTTCCTGGTAGTCGATGAACGCCTGCATCAGCTGCTCGCGGGTATTCATCACGAACGGCCCGTGGCGTGCCACCGGTTCGCGCAGCGGGCGTCCGGCCACCACGATCAGGCGCGCGCCTTCCGCGCCGGCCTGCAGGCGCAGCCCGCGGCCGCCACCCAGCACCGCGAGTTCGTGCCGGGCCACCTCGCGCGCGGTCTCGCCGCCACCAAGCGTCAGCCCGCCCTCGAACACGTAGGCGAAGGCGTTGTGCCCGTCCGGCAGTTCGTGCGACCACCCGCGCCCCGGCGCCAGCTCCACGTCCAGGTACAGCGGATCGGTAGCCGGCTGCACGATCGGGCCGTGGACGTCGCCCACCTGCCCGGCGATCACCTTGACGGTCACGCCTTCGGCAGGCACGACCTGCGGAATGCGGTCCGGCGCGAATTCCTGGTACTTCGGCTCGGTCATCTTGTCGCGCGCCGGCAGGTTCACCCACAACTGGAAACCGCGCATGCGCCCGGACTCCTGCTCGGGCATCTCCGAATGCACCAGGCCGCGGCCGGCGGTCATCCACTGCACGCTGCCGGGCGTGAGCAGGCCTTCGTTGCCGTGGTTGTCGCGGTGGCGCATGCGCCCGTCGAGCATGTAGGTGACGGTCTCGAAACCGCGGTGCGGATGCTCCGGGAAACCGGCGATGTAGTCCTCGGCGCGGTCGGTGCCGAATTCGTCGAGCATCAGGAACGGGTCGAGGTCGGGCAGCGCCGGGGTGCCGATGACCCGGGTCAGGCGCACGCCTGCGCCATCGGACGTGGGCATGCCGCGGATGGTACGCAGCACGCGCGCGAGGTTCTGGTCGCTCATGGTCAAGCCTCCCTTGTAATGCCCGGACAATGGGCGCTGCGCACGGCCGCGCCAATCGCCACCGCCGCAACCGATCGTTCCAGCCCCGGCGTTAGCGACGCGTCGCCGCGCTGGCCATGCGCCATCAGGACGGCGGCCTAAGACCAAAGTCGCACGCTTCAAGGCCGCCGGAACGTTGACCCCCGGCCGCCGCGGGAGGACTCTTGCAACGGTCTTCCCGCGAGGTGACTCGATGAAAGGTTTCTCCAAGGCCGGATGGGCGCTGCTGTCCCTGATCGGCGCGCTCTGCCTGGGTGTCGTGGCGCTGCGCCGCGGCGAACACATCAACGCATTGTGGATCGTGGCCGCGGCGGTCTCGCTCTATCTGGTCGCGTTCCGCTACTACGGGCTGTTCATCGCCAACAAGGTGCTGGGCGTGGACCCGACCCGCGCCACCCCGGCGGTGATCCACAACGACGGCCTGGACTACGTGCCGACCAACAAGCACGTGCTGTTCGGCCACCACTTCGCGGCGATCGCCGGCGCCGGCCCGCTGGTGGGTCCGGTGCTGGCCGCGCAGATGGGCTACCTGCCCGGCACGCTGTGGCTGATCGCCGGCGTGGTGATGGCCGGCGCGGTGCAGGATTTCATGATCCTGTTCATTTCCACCCGCCGCAACGGCCGTTCGCTCGGCGACCTTGTGCGCGAGGAAATGGGGCCGGTACCCGGCACCATCGCCCTGTTCGGCGTGTTCATGATCATGATCATCATCCTCGCGGTGCTGGCGATGATCGTGGTCAAGGCACTGGCCGACAGCCCGTGGGGCATGTTCACCGTCATCGCGACGATGCCCATCGCCATCCTGATGGGCCTGTACATGCGCTACATCCGCCCGGGCAAGATCGGCGAGATCTCCATCGTCGGCCTGGTGCTGCTGCTGGCGGCGATCTGGTACGGCGGCAAGGTCGCCGCCGACCCGGTGCTGGGGCCGATGTTCACCTTCACCGGCGTGCAGATCACCTGGATGCTGATCGGCTACGGCTTCGTCGCCGCGGTGCTGCCGGTGTGGCTGCTGTTGGCCCCGCGCGACTATCTGTCCACCTTCCTCAAGATCGGCACCATCATCGGCTTGGCGATCGGCATCCTGATCGTGATGCCGGAACTGAAGATGCCGGCGCTGACCCAGTTCACCGACGGCACCGGCCCGGTGTGGAAGGGCGGCATGTTCCCGTTCCTGTTCATCACCATCGCCTGCGGCGCGGTGTCCGGCTTCCACGCACTGATCAGCTCCGGCACCACGCCCAAGCTGCTGGCCAACGAAGGCCATGCCGCCTACATCGGCTACGGCGGCATGCTGATGGAATCGTTCGTGGCGATCATGGCGATGGTCGCGGCCTCGATCATCGAGCCGGGCATCTACTTCGCCATGAACAGCCCGGCGGCGGTGATCGGCACCGACGTCGCCAATGCCGCGCAGGTGGTCAGCAACTGGGGCTTCACCATTTCGCCCGAGCAGCTGACCGCCACCGCCGCCGAGATCGGCGAACACTCCATTCTCTCGCGCGCCGGCGGCGCGCCGACGCTGGCGGTGGGCATCGCGCAGATCCTGCACGCGGTGCTGCCGGGCGAGAACATGATGGCCTTCTGGTACCACTTCGCCATCCTGTTCGAGGCGCTGTTCATCCTCACCGCGGTGGATGCCGGTACCCGCTCGGGCCGCTTCATGCTGCAGGACCTGCTGGGCAACTTCGTGCCGGCGCTGCGCCGCACCGATTCGTGGGTGGCCAGCTTCATCGCCACCGGCGGCTGCGTCGCGCTGTGGGGCTACTTCCTGTACCAGGGCGTCACCGACCCGCTGGGCGGCATCAACATGCTGTGGCCGCTGTTCGGCATCGCCAACCAGATGCTGGCCGGCGTCGCCCTGCTGCTGTGCACCGTGGTGCTGTTCAAGGCCAAGAAAGAGAAGTACGCCTGGGTGCCGGTCATCCCGGCGATCTGGCTGCTGGTGTGCACCACCGCCGCCGGCTTCATCAAGATCTTCTCCAGCGAACCGGCAGTGGGCTTCATGGCCCAGGCCCACAAGTACCGCGACGCCATCGCCGCCGGCAACCTGCTGCCGCCGTCCAAGGACTTCGGGCAGATGCAGCAGGTGATGGTCAACAACTACATCAACGCCGGCCTCACCGCGCTGTTCCTGTTCGTGGTGTTCGCGGTGCTGGTGTATTCGGTCAAGACCATCGCCGCCGCGCGCCGCTCGGCGGCGCGCACCGACCATGAAACGCCGTACGTGGCGCTCAAGCCGCACGAGGTGGACCTGTAATGGGCACCGCCCTGGTCCCGGCCGGCCAGCACCAGGCGTTCCGCCGCACCTGGCGGCGCCTGGTGCAGACCGCGCGCCTGTGCTGCGGCGTACCCGACTACGACAACTACGTGCGGCACATGCGCGAGAAACATCCCGAGCGCGAAGTCATGGATTACAAGACGTTCTTCCGCGAACGCCAGGAGGCCCGCTTCGGCGGCGGCAAGGGGTTCCGCTGCTGTTGAATGGCAACGCGATGCTGGAAAGAAGAAGGCCACCTCCCGGTGGCCTTCTTCGTTTCGCGCGCGGGGCGATGGCCCTGCAGCGCCTCCCCAGGCCGCCCTCAGCCGCCCGCCATCGCCCGCAGGGTGATGCCGACCACATAGGCCGCGCCGGTACCCACCGCATAGCCCAGCGTGCCCAGCAGCACGCCGACCGGCGCCAGCGCCGGGTGGAAGGCCGAGGCCAGCACCGGCGCCGAGGCCGGGCCGCCGATGTTGCTCTGCGAGGCGATGGCGAAATAGAAGAACGGCACCCGCAGCAGCTTGCCGGCCAGCCACAGCAGCACGATGTGCACGCTGATCCACAGCACGCCCAGCCCGAACAGCCACGGCTTTTCCAGCAGCGCCAGCAGGTCCATCTGCATGCCGATGCAGGCGATCAGGAAGTACAGGAACATCGATCCCCACTTCGAGGCACCCACGCCCTCCAGCTCGCGCGCGCGGGTGAAGCTCAGGCCCAGGCCGATGAAGGTCGCCAGCAGCACCACCCAGACGAAGGGCTTGTCCAGGCTCACCGACGAGGACCAGCCCACATTGGCGGCGAACCAGTCGGCCAGCGGCGCGGCCACCGCGTGCGAGATCGCCACCGCACCGAACGCCACGCCGATCATCACCATCAGGTCGCCCAGCGCCGGAATGCGCGCATGCTGCGCCTGGTAGCTGGCAACGCGGTCGCGCAGGTCGTCCAGGGCGGTCGTGTCCGCGCCACTGCGCTTGTCCATCGCCGGGGCGCGCGAGGCGAAGAAGATCAGCACCGCCATCCACACGTAGCCGACGCCGACGTCCACCACCGCGAACTGGCCGAAGGTGGTCGCATCGACCTCGAAGATCTCCTTCATCGCCAGCATGTTGGCGCCACCGCCGATCCAGCTGCCGGCCAGCGCGGCCATGCCGCCCCAGGTACCGCCGGCCACCGTTTCGGGATGGATGAAGCCCATCAGCCAGAACGCCACCACCGCGCCGAACATGATGCTCAGCACCGCCGCCACGTACATGGCCAGCATCTTCCAGCCCAGGCCGAGGATGCCCTTCAGGTCGATGGACAGGGTGAGCAGCACCAGCGCCGCCGGCAGGAATACGTCGCGCGCGATCGGGTTGTACAGGCGGGTGTTCTCGCCGTCGATCAGGCCGAAGGTGTTGTAGACGCCCGGGATGAAGTAACACAGCAGCAGCGCCGGCACGAAACTATAGAACTTCTTCAGCCATGGCAGGCTGCTGCTGGAGGTCCAGAAGATGGCACCCAGCGTGGCTGCGATCAGCCCGAACACGATGATGTCGTTGTTGATGATTGCGCCGGCTGCTGCGATCGCCATCCGCTCCCTCTCCCGTTGGAATCCGTGGAAGCGCCGCCCGGGTCCGGACGGCGCGAATGAAAAGGGCACGCCGCGACCGGCGTGCCCTGGTTACCGCCTAGGACCGGCCCCCGCTCACTGTCCGATGTGCTGCTTCAGCCAGGCGTTGACCGTGTCGTGCCACTGGATGCTGTTGTTCGGCTTGAGCACCCAGTGGTTCTCGTCCGGGAAGTACAGCAGCTTCGATTCGATGCCCTTGCGCTGCAGCGCGGTGAAGGTGGCCAGGCCCTGCTCGACCGGGATGCGGAAGTCCTGCTGGCCCTGCACCACCAGCATCGGCTTGCTCCAGTTGGCGACGTGGTTGACCGGGTTGAACTTCTCATAGTTCTGCGGAACGTCGTACGGCGTGCCGCCCTGCTCCCACTCGGTGAACCACAGCTCTTCGGTGGCATAGCCCATGGCGCGCTGGTCGAACACGCCGTCGTGGTTGACCAGGCACTTCCACGGCTCGTTCCAGTTGCCGGCGATCCAGTTGACCATGAAGCCGCCGTAGCTGGCACCCAACGCGCAGGCCTTGTCGCCGTTGAGGAAGCCGTATTTCTGCTGCGCCGCGGCCCAGCCCTTCTGCAGGTCTTCCAGCGGGCGGTCGCCCCAGTGCTGGCTGATCGCGTCGGTGAAGGCCTGGCCATAGCCGGTGGAGCCGTGGAAATCGATCATCACCACCGCATAGCCCTGGCCGGCGTAGGTCTGCGGATTCCAGCGGTAGCTCCAGCCGTTGCCGAAGCTGCCCTGCGGGCCGCCATGGATCAGGAACGCGACCGGGTACTTCTTGCCTTCCTGGTAGTCATGCGGCTTGACCACGTAGCCGTGCACGGTCTCGTCGTTCCAACCCTTGAACGAGAACTGCTCGAAAGCGCCGAAATCGACGTCCGGCAGCATCTCGCCGGCGCTCTGGGTGATAGCGCGCTGCGGTGAGCCAGCCACGGTGGTGCTGGTGAACACCTGGTCGCCGCTCTTGAGCGAGTTGCGGGTGAAGGCCAGCGCGTCGCCGGCGATGTCGAAGGACGAAATGCTGCCCTCTCCCACCACCTTGCTCACCGCGCCATCGGCCACCTTCACCGCGAACAGCGGGTGTTCGCCCATGTCCTGCGCGGTGGTGTAGATCGTTTTGCCATCAGCGGAAAGGGTGATGCCATCGGCCGAGCTGTCCCACTGCGGGGCGATCTCGCGCGCCTTGCCGCTGGCAACATCCAGCGCCATCAGGCCGAAGCGGTCGGCCTCGAAACCGGGGCGCTTCATCGCGCGGTAGTACAGGGTCTTGCCATCGGCGCTGAATACCGGGACGGCATCCCAGGCCGGGTTGGCGGCGGTCAGGTTGACCGGCGCCTGCTTGCCGGCGGCATCGAGCTTGTACAGGTCGAAATTGGTCGACCACGGCTCGTGGCTGCCCTGCACGCGGATGCTGGCGACCACCGATTTGCCGTCCGGCGACCATACGAAATCCTCGTTGCCGCCGAACGGCTTGGACGGCGCATCGCCGGCCAGGGTGGCGCTGATGGCGGTGACATTTCTGGTCGCGGCGGCATTGGCGGCCGGCAGCGGCGCCACGAACAGGGTGTTGCGGCGGCCATCGGCCCAGGTATCCCAGTGGCGCACGAACATGCTGTCGAACACCTTGCCGCTGCTCCTGGAGGCCTTGGTGGCGTCCAGGCGCTTGACGGTGCAGGACAGATCCGAACCGCAGTCCTGGAACACGCCGGTACTGAACAGCACGCGGTCGCCCTGCGGCGAGACGCGGTAGCTGTCCACGTCCAGCGCGAAATCGGTCAGCTGGCGCGGTGCGCCGCCGGCCACCGGCATCGCGTACAGCTGCTGGCTGCCGTTCCTGGCGCTGAGGAAGTAGACGGTGCGGCCATCGGCCGACAGCGCGGCCGAGTTGACGTTCCAGCCTTCCGGCGAAAGCTGCTTCGGCTGGGCCATGTCACGGGTGCGCAGGTCGCGGATCCACAGGCTGCTGCTGGCCTTCAGGTCGGCATCGACCACGCGCTTGGCGAAGATCACCTGCGCGCCATCGGCGCTGAGCAGCGGCGCGGACACGCGGTCCAGCTTCACCATGTCGCGGACTTCGAAGCCGCGGGCGCTGGCCAGCGAGGGCAGCGCGGCGAGCAGGCACAACGGCAGCAGGGCGTGACGGAGCTTCATGGGATTCTCCCGGAACAAGGCAAACCATGGATGGTAGGCGGGGCCGGCGCCGTCGTGCAAAGGCTTGAAGTCATGCCCGCGCCTGCCGCCTGCAAAAGCAAAGCCCCGCCGGAGCGGGGCTTTGCGCGTGGAACCGCGGGCCGGGCCGGGATCAGCCCTCGGCCGGCGTGGCCTGTTCGCCCTTCTTCCCGACCCGGTACAGCAGCCAGCCGACCAGGAACAGCACCGCCAGGCCCACCCATTGCGCCGCAGCACCCAGGCTGAGCGGCAGCGCCAGTGCATCCGGGTTCTGGGTGATGACGATCGGCAGGGCGATGGCGATGCCCATCAGCGCCTCGCCGGTGATCAGGCCGGCGGAGAACAGCACGCCCGGGCGATGCACGCGGTCCAGCGCGGCCTCGTCGTCGGCGCGGACCTTGTGGAAGCGGGCCACCAGGTGCGCCAGCAGGCCGCCGAGGAAGATCGGCACCATCAGCTCCAGCGGCAGGTAGATGCCGATGGCCGCGGCCAGCACCGGCACGCGGAAGCGCTTGCCGGTCTTCTTCAGCCAGCCGTCGATGGCGATCACCACCGCGCCGATGACGCCGCCGATGATGATCATGGTCCAGGGCAGCTCGCCGCCGAACAGGCCCTTGGCGACCGAGGCCATCAGGTTGGCCTGCGGCGCCGGCAGGGTCTTGGAACCGATGCCGTAGGCTTCCTGCAGCAGGTTCAGCACCGGCGCCATGATCAGGGCGCAGGAGAACGCGCCGATGCCCAGCATCAGCTGCTGCTTCCACGGCGTGGCGCCGACCAGGTAACCGGTCTTGAGATCCTGCAGGTTGTCGCCGCCGACCGCGGCCGCGCAGCACACCACCGCGCCGATCATGATCGCCGCCACCGCGCCCAGCGGCGCGCCGCCGACCTGCACCTTGCCGCCCTCGCCCAGCAGCATCAGCAGCACCACCGAGGCGAACAGGATGGTAGCGATGGTGATGCCCGAGACCGGGTTGTTGGACGAGCCGACCAGGCCCGCCAGGTAGCCGGACACCGAAACGAACAGGAAGCCGGCCACGATCATGATGATCGTCATCGGCACGCTGACGTGCCACTGGCCGACGATGGCCTGGTACAGGGCCAGCAGCGGCAGCACGAACAGCACCAGCGCCACCAGCATCCACTTCATCGGCAGGTCGCGCTCGGTCTCGGCCAGCTGCGTGGCGCCGGCGCTCTTGCGCGCCGCGGCGAAGCCGCTCTTGATGCCGGCCAGCAGCGATTTGCGCAGCGAGAACAGGGTCCACACCCCGCCCACCAGCATCGCGCCGACGCCGAGGAAGCGGATCTTGGACGACCAGATGGCGAAGGCCGCGTCGGCTGCCGGCGCGCCGGCGATGCCGGCGGCCAGCTGCGGGTCGCTGCCCAGGAACAGGGCGTGGTACAGCGGGATGGCGATATGCCAGGACAGGATCGCGCCGGACAGCACCACGATGCCCACGTTCAGGCCGACGATGTACCCCACGCCCAGCAGCGCCGGCGACAGGCCGGTGCCGAGGTAGCCGATCACCTTGTTGTTGGCGAAATAGCCGGCGATCGCCCAGCTGTCGGGAATGACCTTCAAGCCGTTGGCGGCCGCCAGCTTGACCAACCCGCCGATGGCGGCGGAAATACCGAGGATCTTCAGCCCAGGGCCGGGGTTTTCGCCGGCCTTGAGCACTTCGGCCGCAGCCTTGCCTTCGGGGAACGGCAGCGGGTCCTCGACGATCATCGAGCGCCGCAGCGGCACCGAGAACAGCACGCCCAGCAGGCCGCCGAGACCGGCGATGCCCAGCACCCACCAGTATTTGAAGTCCGGCCAGTAGCCCATCAGGATCAGCGCCGGGATGGTGAAGATCACGCCCGCGGCGATCGACGAACCGGCCGAGGCGCCGGTCTGGACGATGTTGTTCTCCAGGATGGTGCCGCCGCCGAGCAGGCGCAGCACGCCCATCGAGACGACGGCAGCGGGAATGGCCGTGGCCACGGTCAGGCCGGCGAACAGGCCCAAGTAGGCATTGGCGGCGGACAGCACGACCGCCAGCACGATGGCAAGGACCACCGCGCGGAAGGTGAGCTGCGGAGGTGCAGCATTGTTCATGAAGGTTTCCCGCTGGCAAAAAACGCTGCCACGCTAACGTCCGCTTAACGGCAAGTCCAGTCGTGCCGCAGCATGTGCCGGCGCGCCCCGTAGAAGCGCACTTCAGTGCGCGACCGGGCATTGCCGGGAAAGCGCCATCGCGCACTGAAGTGCGCTCCTACAATGCGCTCCTACAATGCGCTCCTGCCGTGCGCTCCCGCGCGCCGATGGCCGGACCGGCGGCCCGCGCCGCGCCGGCTCCTATACTTGCCGCCGATTCCGCAGCCGGCTCCCCGATGCACGCCACCACCGCTCCCCCGTCCAGCGACTTCCTCGGCCACCCCAAGGGCGTCTACGTCTGCTTCTTCACCGAGATGTGGGAGCGTTTCTCCTTCTACGGGATGAAGGCGCTGCTGCTGCTCTACCTGACCAAATACCACCTGTTCGGCGACAAGGCCGGGCTGGACCTGCTCGGCGCCTACGGCGGGCTGGTGTACTGCGTGCCGGTGTTCGGCGGCCTGCTCGCCGACCGTTGGCTGGGCATGCGCAAGGCGGTGGTGTTCGGCGGCATCCTGCTGGTGCTGGGCCATCTGGGCATGGCGTTCGAGGGAGAGGCGGCACATCGCGTCGGCGGCGAGGTGGTGCGCGACGACGCCGCGCTGGGCGCGACCTACCTGTCGCTGGCGCTGATCATCATGGGCGTGGGCTTCCTCAAGCCCAACATCTCCACCATCGTCGGCAAGCTCTACCCTGAGAACGATCCGCGCCGCGATTCGGGCTTCTCGCTGTTCTACGCCGGCATCAACCTCGGCGCGCTGTTCGCTTCGCTGGTCTGCGGCTTCCTCGGCGAGGCCTATGGCTGGAAATACGGCTTCGGCGCCGCCGGCATCGGCATGCTGGTCGGCCTGGCGATGTTCCTGTGGGGCCAGAAGTACCTGCAGGGCCACGCCGAACCGCCGCAACCGGCGACGCTGCGCGAGCGCGTGGCCGGGCTGCCGCGCGAATGGCTGATCTACGCGCTCGCCATCGCCGGCGTGCTGCCGGTGGCGGCGCTGATGTGGGCCGCGGCCAACGGCGCGTTCGCCCTGGGCGGCGAAATCAGCCTGGCGCTTATGCTGATGATCGTGGTGCTGGGCGGCGTGCTGCTGTGGTTCGCCTGGTTCACCGGCACCCGCTGCACGCCAGTGCAGCGCCAGCAGATGATCGCGCTGATGGCGCTGATCTTCATGGCGCTGGTGTTCTTCACCCTGTACGAGCAGACCTATGGTTCGTGGGTCACCTTCACCGACCGCCTGCTGACCAAGGACCTGGTGCCGTCGCTGGTGGTCCGCGACGGCGCGCCGCTGCCATGGTCGATCGCCTCGCTGCTGCTGGCACCGCTGGGTTTCGTGGTCGCTGCGCGCCTGTCCGAACGCGACCCCGCCTCGAATGCGCCGCGCGTGCTGTTCGCCGTCATCGTCGCAGCGATGCTGGTGATGCTGGTGCGCGACTGCCTGGTGCTGCCGCAGACAGCCGGTTCGCTGACCTACCTCGGCGCGCTGTTCCTGGTGCTGCTGGCGCCGCTGTTCGCCGCGCTGTGGGCCTGGCTGGACCGGCGCGGGCTGGACCCGTCCAAGCCGCTGAAGTCCTCGTTCGGGCTGGTGTTCGGCGCGCTGTCGTTCGTGCCGCTGGCGCTGGCCGCGCAGCACGTCGGCGCCACCGGGCAGATGGCCAGCGTATGGTGGCTGGTGCTGGCCTACCTGATCCTGGAGATCGGCGAAATGTGCCTGTCGCCGGTCGGCCTGTCGGCCGTCACCCAGCTCGCCGCGCCGCGCGTGGTCAGCCTGATGATGGGCACCTGGTTCCTGGCCACCGCCTTCTCGGAAACCCTGGCCGCCCTGTTCGGCAAGCTCGCCGCCATCGACGTGCCCGAAGGCGAGGTGATGGACATCGCCCAGGCCGCGGCCCGCTACGAACACCTGTTCTGGCTGCTGATGTGGATCGGCCTGGGCTGCGCCCTGCTCGCCCTGCTCGCCTCGCCGCTGCTGAAGCGGATGATGCACGGGGTGCGTTGAGTCGCCTCACGATGAAAAGAACAACGGCGCCGGAAGGCGCCGTTGTTCTTTCTGCCGCCGTGCGCCGCGCCTACTTCGCGGTATCACCGCCCAGGTGCCGCGAGAGGAACCCCAGCAACCTGCCGTAATACCCGCGCTGGTGGGGCTCGGTATAGAAGCCGTGGCCTTCGGTGTCGTAGTACAACGATTCGACCGGGACGCCGGCCTTCTTCAACGCCGCTTCCATCATCCGGGTATGTTCGACGGGAGCGATCTCGTCCTCGCCACCCGCGGCGAGGAACACCGGGACCTTGATCCGCTCCGCCATGCGGTTGGGCGAAACGGCCGCCAGGGCCGCCATGTCCTCGCCCACCCAGTCCCTGGACCAGTTCCCCAGGCTGCGGCGCTTGCGTCCATCTTCGCGCTGCATCATCGGAAGATCGTAGACGCCGACATAGCCGGCGGCACAACGGTACAGCACCGGCTCCTTCACCGCGCCCATCAAGGCCGCATAGGCCCCGTAGCTCGCGCCGTAGATGCAGATCTTCGCCCGATCGGCGTGCCCCTGTTCGATCGCCCAACGCGTCGCATCGGTCAGATCGTCCTGCATGGTGCCGCCCCATTGGCGGGCGCCGGCATTCTGGAACGCCAAGCCATAGTTGCCCGAACCCCGATAGTTGACCTGCATCACCGTATAGCCGGCGGCCGCCAGCATCTGCGCGTCGCGGTCGTATTCCCAGTCATCGAAGATGCCGAAGGGCCCGCCATGCGGCATCACCACCATCGGCCGCGCTCCCGCCACGCCGCGTGGCCGGGTCAGATAGCCATGGACGGCAAGTCCGTCGCGGGCATTGAAGATGAAAGGTTCGACGGTGGCCGCCCTGTCCGGGTCGATCCAGCTGCCGCTGCTCACCACATGGGCCACCTTCTTCTGCGCCGTGTCGAACAGGTAGAAATCGCCCGGACTGTTGCCCGACCACACCCGGATCAACAGCAGCGCGCCATCGCGGGTGCTGGAGGTGATGCGTACGGACTGGCCGGGGAATGCGGCTTCCAGGCTCCGATACTGATGGGCTTCCGGTGATGCGTCGTCGAAGAACAGGTTGCGGTGCAACCCATCCATCACCTGCGCGCCTACCGGAATCGAGGTGCCGTTGCGATGGATGATCGACAGCGGGTCGGCGCCGGCGTGATGCAGTACCGTGGTGCGTGCGTTGGTGGCGGGGTCCCAGGCGACGATGCGGTCGGTGCCGGCATCCTCGCCCCGCACCTGCAGATAGGCGAGCCGGTTGTCCTGCGAAAACCCCAGCGGGATCTCGATCCTCCTGCTCGCGTTCTGGTCATTGACCAGGCGCCACTCGGTACCCGCAGCTTCGCGGTAATACAGCTTGCTGGCGTTGTCCACGTCGGCGCCATATGCCAGCCGCACTTCCCCATCGTTGTCGGTGACGAAACTGGCACGCCGCACCGGTGCGCGCGCCAGCGTGGTGCGGCGGCCGCTGCCCACGTCCAGCCGCTCCGCCCGGGTGAATGGCTCGTCGCCTCCCAGCGGCCACACCGAGATCACCGCATGGCGGTCGTCGTCCGGCAGCACGTCGGTCAGGAACGCGGCCACGTCCTCGACTTTCTTCGGCTGGATGCGTGTGCCGACGCCATTGCCCCGCACCCGGAAGCCGACCAGCAGATCGGCCTGCCCGCCATCGGCGTTGATCGCATAGATCTCGCCCGTAGGCTGCGGCTGGTCGAGCATGCCGAACTTCTGTGCGATACCGATGAGCACGCGCTGGTCGTTCACCCATTCGAAATCGTTCACGTGCGCGTTGCGCACCGGCATGAACGTACCGGCAGGCTTGAGATCGGCCCGCCTGAAGATCGCCAGCGCGGTCTTGTCTTCCAGCGGCACGGTCGCCGCGTAGTACTCCCCGGAAGGAGAAATCTTGATTTCGTTGAACTCATCCTTGCGGATGAACTGCCCCAGATCCACCGCCGCATCCGCCTGCCCTGCCGATAGCGACAGGGCCAGCAACAGCCCCCATTTTCCCGTCTTCATTCCATGCCTCGCTGGCTGCTCGTTCCATCGAGGTCGATTCTAGCCATGCAATGGAGCCGCATGCACGTGACCGGGTCGTGCCGGGCCGCATGCATGCGGGAAAGAGCGATGCCCGATCAGGGGCCGGGAGCTGGAATGCGATGCCCGTGCGGCTGCGGCAGGACACCGCACAGGCGCCCCCTCCGATGCCGGATCAGAAATCGACGTCCAGGTTCACATAGATCGCGCGGCCCTGGATGCCATAGATGTTCTGGTAGAACGGATACCAGGTCATGCTCGCGTCCTTCGGGCCATAGCGGTCGAACAGGTTGGTCACGTCCACGCCCAGGCGCAGGTTGTCGGTGATCTTCTTCGACAGGCTGGCGTTCCATTGCACGTACGACGGCAGATGGGCGCTGGCCTGGTAGTTCACCCGCGCGCCGTTGCGATAGCCGTACATGCTGGCGGACCAGTCGCCGCGGTTCCAGCCCAGCGTCCAGTTGGTGCGCGAGCGGAACGCCAGCGGCTGGTCGCCACAGCTGTAGGTCGCCGCGTAGGAGCAGCCCATGTAGTCCTGCCACGGGTCGCCGGCGGCGACCTGCACGTCGTAGCCCAGCGTGCGGCTGTAGCCCGCGTTCAGGCTGAAATCGCCGACCGCATCCCAGCTCCAGGCGTACTTCAGGCTCGCGTCGATGCCCTTGGTGCGCACGCCGGCCTGGTTGATCGCGTCGAGGAAATACTCGGTGACGCCGCCCGCGGCGTCGCGTTTCACATAGTCGAGATAGATCGCGCAGGCACCGGAGTTCGGGTCGACGGGCGTGCCATCGACGCGCCGTCCCAGCAGGCAGCTCGCGCTCTCGCTCATCAGGGTCGCGGTGTCCAGGTACTGGCTCTTGCCCTTGAGCTTGATCTCCCAGTAATCGGCGCTGACCGACAGTTTGTCGGTGACGTCCCAGACGATGCCCAGCCCGTTGGAGGTGGCGGTCTCTTCGTGCAGGCGGCTGTTGTTGCCGCCTTCCACGTACCAGGCACTTTCGTGGTGGTCGGTGGCGCACTGGGCCAGCCCCGCGGTCGTGGTCAGGTCCAGGCCATCGACGCGGCACAGGTAGTAGTTGGTGATGTAGTCGTCGTAGTTGGTCACCGGCTCGCCATACAGCCACATGATGTTCGGCGCCATGAAGCTGGTCTGGCGGCTGGCGCGCAGCAGCAGGCTGTCGAACGGCCGCCATTCCAGGCTGGCCTGCCAGGTGATCGCGTCGCCCACGTCGGAGATGTCGTCGTACTTGTCCCAGCGCCCGGCCACGTTCGCCACCAGGCGCTGCAGCAGCGGGATGCGGAACTCCAGGCCCGCGCCGTAGCGGTCGCGCGGCCCGCCGCCGGAGACACCGGTGTGGTTGAAGGTCTTGTCCGCCCCCTCATAGGTGCTCAAGCTGCGCCGGTCCGGGCGCAGTTCGTACTTCGAATGCGAGGCCTCGAACACCGAGGCCATCTCCACGTCGCCGGCCGGCAGCGCGAACAGCGCGCCACCGAGGACGAACTGCGCCTGTGCGGTCTGCGACAGGTTGCGGTTGCGGATGGTGTCCACCATCGATCCATACTGCTGCGGCGTGATCGGCCCGAACAGCACCGCCGGATCGATGTGGTACAGCGGCGCGCCATCGATCTCGCCCAGCGCCTCGCCGAACAGGTAGCGGTGCACGCGGTCGGTGATCAACTGCTTCCAGCTGCTCTTCATCTCGTCGCGCGACAGGCTGAGGCTGGCGTCCCAGTCGAAGCGGCTGCCCAGGGTGCCACGCACGCCGGCGTTGGCGCTGATCGTGGTCTCGTCCCACACGCGCATCGGCGCACCGCCAATGTCGTTGGGATCGAGCGCGCGCCAGTACTCGAACTGGCCGATGTCCACGTCATAAGCGTTGCCGGCGTTGTACAGGTACATGCTGGTGCGGTGCGCGGCCTCGCTGCGCGAACGCTGCACCAGCAGCTGCCCGTACGCCTCCACGGTGTCGCTGAAGCGGAAATTGCCCGACACATAGGCCGAGGTCTTGTTGTATTTGTTGGCCAGCGTGTCGCCGTCGTAGTAGTTGGCGTTGCCGCAGGCATAGGGCCGTTCGGAGCTGGCCGAGCCGTACATGGGGAAGTAGTTGCGCCCCATGGTGCGGCAGGTATGTTCCAGCGCCGCCGCCGCGGCATCCGGATCGACGTCGCCGGCATAAAGCAGCCGTCCGTCCTGGCCCAGCCAGTAGTAGTCGTTGTAGCCGGCGTCCATCAGGGCGGTATCCAACCCGAAGGTAGGGCGATTGGTTCCGGCGTTGCCCGGCGCGTTCATGCCGGTACGGATGATGTTGCCGCGCTGCCAGGAGAAGATCGGCTCGCGGTTGAGCTGCTCGAATGCATAGGTGACGCTGCCGCGGTCCCACGCCTTGCCGCCGCTGAACTGGAACTGCCCGGTATCGCCGCCGCCCCGCGATGTGGTGCCGCCGCGCACGCGCAGGTGGTCGCCCTCCCAGTTGTCGCGGGTGACGATGTTGACCACGCCGGCCACCGCGTCGGAACCGTAGATCGCCGAGGCGCCGCCGTTGAGCACTTCGATGCGCTCGACCACCACCGCTGGGATGCTGCCGACGCTGACGCCGGTGGAGGCGGCGCCGGAACTGGCCGCGTACTCGGTCATGCGCTTGCCGTTGAGCAGGATCAGCTGGTAGCCCACGCCCAGGCCGCGCAGGTTGAGGAAGGAGGCGTCGGGCTGCGAGGAACTGGCGTTGAACTCGCCGCCGACGACATCGCCGTTGAACTGGGTCAGGGTCTGCAGCGTTTCGGCCACGGTGCTGTAGCCCTGTTTGCGGATGTCCTCGCTGGTGATCACCACCACCGGCGACGGGCCTTCGACCTCGGCGCGCTTGATGCGCGAGCCGGTGACCTCGACCTTGTCCAGGGTACGCGCGGCTTCGCTCTCGTTGCCGCCCTCGCGGGGCGAGATCTGTTCTACCTCCTGCGCATGCGCGGCGCCGGCGGCCAATGCCGCGACCGGCATGGCCAGGGCCACGAGGACCGCCATTCCCAGGCGGTGGCGCTGCGGTTGTTGGTGGCGAAAGGACATCATGGTTCGTCTCCCCGTTGCTCGGCATGGATCGGCTGGATGGCACTGCGGCGATGGCGATCTGTCGCGAAGGACAGTCCTGTCCGTTTTCCGGGCGCTGCAATGGCCGTCGGCGATGCGCGGGGCAACGCCGGGCGCGATGCCGGACCCGGAGGCGTTCCAGTCACACGGCGACCCTGTGGGCGCACTTTCCTGGAACATGCCATCGATCCTAGGCGTTGCCGTGCCTGCCGCGCATCGGGAGAAACCCCGATTTTTCGCATGCGGAAGCGACTTTCGCCGGCACCGTTCCGTCACATCGGAAACAATGAAAAACCGCTTGAAAAAAGCGCTTTGAAACAGCTTAGATGCACCCGCGGATGCGGTATGGTTGCCGCGGCCGGCATGCATCGCCGCGACGCGGAATCGTCCATGACGCTCTGCGCATCGCGCCTCCGGATCGCCCCGCACCTGCAGGCGCCGCGATGCGCGACAGTCACCACCTTTTCGAACAGACCGGGGAAAAGATGAAGATCCAGGCACCTCGCGCGACCGTTCTGGCGCTCGCACTGTTTTCCATCGCGGACGCGCACTCGCAGCCCTCCGCTCCGACGCCCATCGCCAGCCATGGTTGCGGCATGGCCGCACCGGCGGAAACGGGCGATGCGCAGGACAGACGTGAAGCGTTCGACGCGGCGATGCGCGCCCATGCCATTCCCGGCGCGCAATTGATCCACACGCGCGGGGGAATCTCCGAGGCGTATTGCCATGGCGTGCTGAAAAGCGGCGCGGTGGCGGAGGTCGGCGACGACACGGTTTTCCAGGCCGCTTCACTGTCCAAGGTCGTCGCCGCCTACATCGCGCTGCGCCTGGTCGATGAGGGAAAACTCGACCTCGACACGCCGCTGTGGGACTACTGGCATTCGGAAAGGACGAAGGACAATCCGCTGGCGCGCAGGATCACCGCGCGCATGGTGCTCAACCACACCAGCGGCCTGCGCAACTGGCAGATATCGCCGTCGAACCCGGCGATCGACCGCACGCCGCTGGAAAGCATGTTCGCTCCCGGCGAGCATTACGCCTATTCCGGCGAGGGCTTCTACCTGCTGCAGCGCACGCTGGAGCACATCACCGGCTCCGGCTGGAACGCGCTGGCCTCGCGCGAGGTGTTCTCGCGGTTCGACATGCCCAGCAGCAGTTACCTCACCGACCACGCCTTCGATGCGCGCAACGCGTCCGGCCACGGCAAGGACGGCACGCCCGAACCGGACCGGGTGTTCGCCTGGGAGAATACGGCGTGGACGCTGGTCACCAATGCCCACGACTACGACAACTTCATCCAGAAGGCGCTGTACCGCGGCCAGGGGCTGAAGCCGGCCACGCACGCGCTGATGTTCGCGCCGTCCAGCGATGCCGACGATCCGGCTTCGCCCAGTCCGGCCGATCCGTTCATCGCCTGGGGCCTCGGCGTCGGCCTGCAGGACGCCGACGGCAGGCGGCTGGTCTGGCACTGGGGCGACAATCCCGGCTTCAAGGCCTTCTTCATGCTCGACCCGGCCAGCGGCGAGAGCCTGGTGCTGTTCACCAACAGCGAGAACGGACCGGCCGCCTACAAGCAGGTGCTGCGCACGTTCATGGGCCCGGGCAGCTACCCGGCCGTCGACTGGTCAAGCGCGCAGGACTGAAGCCACATGAAAAAAGGCCGGTTGCGGACATGCCGCAACCGGCCCGGTCGTTGCGATCAACGCACGCTCAACCCCATACCGCAGGTTCCGGCATCGACATGCGCCCGTGCTGGTAGACGATGCCCCCCGGCCAGTCCTCGGCCTGCAGCCAGGGGCCGTCCAGGTCGCAGACTTCGCACAGCTGCGCCAGCACCATGCCGGGCGCGACTGATACCGAGCCGCCGAGCATGCAGCCCACCATCAGCCGGAAGCCCGCCGCCCGTGCCGCCGCGGCCAGTTCCAGCGCGGCGGTCAGGCCGCCGGTCTTGTCCAGCTTGATGTTGACGAACTGGTAGCGGCCGATCAGGCCCGGAAGATCGTCCAGCGTGGACAGCGCTTCATCGGCACAGACCGGAATCGCACCGTCGTAGCCGCGCAGTCCATCGCTGTGCGCTACCGCTATCGGCTGTTCGAGCAGGTCCACGCCGAACGGCTGCAGGGCAGGTACATATGCCCGCAGTTCATCCAGGCTCCACGACTGGTTGGCATCGACGATCAAGCGCGCCCGCGGCGCACCGCGACGGACCGCCGCCACCGCGTCCAGCGGCGAGCCCTTGCCCACCTTCACCTTGAGCCACGGGTAATCGGCATGCGCGCGCGCGGTGGTTTCGTAGGCGGCGATGTCGCGGATGCCGATGGTCACCGCGCTGTCGACCGGTTGCCACTGGCGGATGCCGGCGCGCGTCCAGGCGGGCACGCCGCTGCGCCTGGCTTCCAGGTCCCACAGTGCCGCGTCCAGCGCATGCCGCGCACCGCCGGCCGGCAGCAACCGCAGCAGGTCGTGGCGATCGCAGCCCTGCTCCAGTTCCATGCGCACCTGCTCGATCTGCGCGAGCATGCTTTCCGGCGTTTCGCCCTGGTAGGCGATGCCGCCGGCTTCGCCGCGCCCGACCAGGCCATCCTCGTGCAGTTCGACGATGACCACGCGCGCCTCGCTGCGCACGCCGCGGGCGATGGCGAACGGTTCCCTCAGTTTCCAGGCATGCGGCCTGGCGTGCAGCGTGCGCATCGTCATCGCCTCATCCCATGATCGAGGCGACCACCTGGTCCAGGTGGCTGCGCATCGGGTCGAAGGCGGGCACGCCCAGCTCGCGGCCGGCGCGCTCCAGGGCTTCCTGCGCGGCGGCATCGTCCATCGCCGAGGTATTCAGGCTCACCGCCACCAGGCGCGCGCCGGGATTGGTCAGCCGCGCCGCCTGCAGGTACAGGTCGCGCGCCACCGCCAGGCCCGGCACCGGGTAATCCGGCCAGCTGACCAGATGCGTGCGCAGCGGGTCGTGGCACAGGACCAGGCCGTCGGCCTGCGAGCCGTGCAGCAGGCCGAGGGTCACGCCGGCATAGGCCGGATGGAACAGCGAGCCCTGGCCTTCGATCAGATCCCAGTGATCGGGCGCTGCGTCGGGCGAGATGCACTCGGCCGCGCCGGCGATGAAATCGGCGATCACCGCGTCCACCGCGATGCCGGCGCCGGCGATCATGATCCCCGTCTGCCCGGTGGCGCGGAAATCGGCATTGATGCCCTGCCCACGCATCGCCCGCGCCAGCGCCAGCGCGGTGTATTTCTTGCCCAGCGCGCAATCGGTGCCGACCATGGCCACGCGCTTGCCGCTGCGCCGCTTGCCGGTGGCGCGCGGCAGGTTGTCCGGCGGACGGCGCACGTCCACCAGCCGCGCGCCCGAACGCATCGCCGCCTGCGCCAGGCCAGGCACCGACTCCAGCGGCGTGTGCAGACCGCTGACGATGTCCAGGCCCGCCTCGACCGCGGCGATCAGCAGCGGGCCCCAGTGCGCGGGAATGCGCCCGCCGACCGGAGTGACGCCGATCACCAGCGAACGTGCGCCGGCCGCGGCCGCAGCGGCGGGGTCCATCTCGGGCAGGCCGAGGTCGATGCTGCCGCCGGGCAAGCGTGTCTGGCCGATGCAGTCCGGCGCGCTCCAGTCGCGCAGCCCGAAGGCGGTCTTGGCCTTCAGCGGATTGGTCTCCTCGCCCAGGAACAACAGGTAAGGCATGTGCAGGATCACCCTGCCTGGCGCTGCGCTCATGGTTTCGCCTCCCTTCCTGCCTGCCGCCGTTCATTCGTGTATCGCATGGCTGCCACCTTTGCCCAAGCTCGATATGACCATCGTCATTCGACCATATCGCGCGCCGCCGCGAATCGGGAAAAACCCGGATATTCCCGGCAGCGCCCGCCCGCCATCCATCGCGCGCGCGTCCACCACCTCCGCCACTTGCCAGCGCAGGAGGCCGCTGTTACATAGCCATGAATGCCGCACGCCTGCGCGCCGTTCCGTCCGTCGCGACATCCGTTCCTTCCGGGAGATGCCATGTTGATGCTCGATGCCACCAGCGCATCCGCCCATGCGGACGGCCTGGCCGTCGAGCGCGCGGCGCTGGTGAAGGCGCTCGACATGGCATCGCTGTGGCAGGCCTGCGCGGCCCTGATCAACAAGGCCCTGCCCTGCCATTCCTGCAGCCTGCTGTTCGACATCGACGGCTACCAGCCGCTGCAGGGCCGGCATCACCTGGCCGATGCCGGCGACGACGACAGCCGCCTGGTCACCAGCCTCGAGGTGGCCGCGCCCTATCTGGACGCGAACCCGCGCATCCGCTGGTACACGTTCTCGCAGATCGCCTCGCAGGACGCGCTTGCGCCGGAACGGCTCAAGGCGCAGAACCCCACGCCGGCCTGGCGCGAGTTCATCCACCTGGCATTCTGGGACGGCACGCGGCTGGAGGCGGTGCTGAGCATCCGCATCCTCACCGCGCATACCGAACTGTCCGACGCCGAACTGGCCTTCCTGGCCGGACTGTATCCGCTGCTGGACGCAAGCCTGCAGCGCGTACGCATGCTCGAATCCGACCGCATGCGGCACAAGGCCGTGGAAGACCTGCTGTACGAACTGCCGCTCGCCGCACTGCTGGTGGATGGGAATCTGGCGCCGTCCTACATGTCGCGTGAAGCCAAGCGCATCTGTCGGCGCTGGAGCGCCGATACGGAACGCAGCGGACGCCTGCCGCGCGCGATCGAAGCGCCACTGCGCCGCTGGATGGAAGGCGCCATCGGCACCGGCATGGCGCCCGGCCAACGGGCCAGCTTCGTCATCACGCACCCGCTGCGCCCCGCGGAGAACCTGCGCGTGGAGATCAGTTCGGCGCCCGGCAATTCGTTCCGCCATGCCCAGCACCTGCTGATCCTTGCGCCCGACGGCGAAACCGATGAGGTGGCCGACGCGCCCTCCGCGCGCGCCCTGCCCCTGCTTCAGTGCCTTTCGCCCAGCGAGCGCAAGGTCGCCGGGCTGGTCGCCTCGGGACTGCGCAACGAGGCCATCGCCGAGCGCCTGTGCCGCTCGCGCAAGACCATCGAATCCCAGATCAGCTCCATCTTCCGCAAGCTGAACGTCGCCAACCGCACGCAGCTGGCGCGGCTGCTGAACTGAACCGCCGCAGCCGCGTGCCCGGCCCTACTTCTGCGGAATGAAAACGAAGTAGTCGTGGGCGGCGCGCGCGATCTGCGCGATCATCCGGTCCCTGGCCTGGTCGCTGGCGCCGGAGACGAGGTACACGGCCACGACCACCTCGCCCCTGCCGCCCGGCAACGTGATCACGCCGACGTCGTTGATCACCTCGTCGACCGTGCCGGTCTTGTGCGCGACCGGCGTGGCGTCGGGCAGCATGCCCTTCAGCCGCCCCTGCCCGGTGCGGCAGTCCAGCAGGATCGCCTTGAGCACGGCGGTGGTATCCGGCCGCAATGCCCTGCCCTCCCAGATGCGCCGCAGCAGCGCGGCCATGCCCGCCGGCGTACTGGTGTCGCGCGGGTCATCGTTGTACAGGCGGGTGAAACGCCGTTGTTCCTCGATGCTCCTGACGGTCGCGTCGAGGGCGGCATAGCCGGACTGGCTGATGGGCCTGTCGGCCGATACGTCGAGCTCGCCCATGTAGTGCGCGAGCATTTCCCAGATGTAGCGGTCGACACGGATGCCGCCGATGCCCAGCGCGCGCATGCGCGCGTCCACCGCGGCCGGACCGCCGCCCAGGCGGATCAGGATGTCGGTGGCGTTGTTGTCGCTGACGGTGAGCATCATGTGCAGCAGGTCGCGCACGGTGATGGCCGAGCCCGCGGTCAGGTGGGTATCCATCGGCCCGCCCATCGCCGGGTAGATGTCGGTCGCCTGCAGCAGAACCTGCTGCCGCAGGTCGAGCCGGCCCTCGTCGACCAGGGCGAGGATATGCACGGCGACCGGCACCTTGACCGTGCTGGCCATCGGGAAGCCAGCATCGCCGTTCACCTGCGCACTGCGGCCGCCACGCAGGTCCAGCACATAGGCACCGACCTTGCCGTCGAATGGGGCGACGAGTCGGTCGAGCTCCCGCTGCAGGCCATCGGCCGACGGCGGCGCGGGCGCGGGCGCGGCGACGGCCGGCGCCACGCAAGGCAAGGCGAGGACGAAGGCCATCAGCGCGGCCGCAAACGGGAGCCGGCGCGAGTGTGGCAAGGCGGCGATCAGTGCGTGCATGGGTTCTCCATCGTTCGGGGCGGCCGCGACGGCAGTGGCGCCGTCGCGGCCATGCGGCATTGCGCAGCGGTGCACGCAGGAAAGCGTGCCGTCAGTTCGAAGCCGGCGCCGCCACCTTCGCGCGCCGCACCGCTTCCAACACCGGCTCCAGCGGCAGGGCCGCCGCCGTGCCACGGTGTCCCTGCACGGTATGGGCCCGGAACAGCGAGTTGACGATGGCTTCCTCGGTTGCCTCGGCGGCGGCCTGGAACAGTGGCGACATGGCTTCGCCAGCGACACTGCGCGCCGGCTGCACCGCCACCTCCGGATCGCGCCGGTTCTCCTTCGCGGTGGAGAAGGCGATGACGTAGTCGCCGGACCCGTTGGACATCACCGAGCCGGTGCGCGCCAGCCCGACCAGCGCCCGCTTCGCCAGCCGCTGCAGCTGCGCCGCGTCCAGCGGCGCATCGGTGGCCACCACCATCATGATGCTGCCGTCGCCGGTGCTGGGCGGCGGCACCGCCAGGCTGCGCGCGTATGCCGCCGGGTCCGGCAGGACTTTCCAGACCGGCACGCCGGCGACGGTAAGCTCGCCGCCGAAATTGCTCTGCACCAGTACACCGACCATATAGCCGCCATCGGCCGCGGGAAGGTGCCGCGAACTGGTGCCGATGCCGCCTTTCCAGCCGAAAGCAACGGTGCCGGCGCCGGCGCCGACATCGCCTTCCTCGACCTCGGCATAGGACGGGGTGGCCAGGGCGCGCTCCACCAGCGCCGGCGTCAGCGGCCGCGCACGGATGTCGCTCAGGTAACCGTCGTTGGTCTCGCCGACCACCGGATTGATCGAACGCACCTGCTCCATGCCCGGCTGGCGCAGCAGCCAGTCCACCGTCGCATCGGCGACCTTCCAGGTGCTCAGCGTGCCGGTCAGCAGGATCGGCGTTTCCAGTTCGCCCAGTTCCTGCACCTGGGTGATGCCGGCCAGCTTGCCGTAGCCGTTGCCGACGACGATCGCCGCCGGCACCCGCTGCCGGTACAGGTTGCCGGCATGCGGCAGGACCGCGGTGACGCCGGTATGCAGGCGCGTGCCCTCGTTCAACGTCGCATGGCCGACGCCGACCCCGGCCACGTCGGTGATGGCATTGCGCGGTCCGGTCGGCAGCGTGCCGATCACCACGCCGGCTTCGCGCGCGCGTGGCCGCTGCTCGGCCGCGGGCGCGGGCGACACCGCACCGCCGGCAACCAGGGCGAACAGCAGGATGGACCAGGGCTTCATCATTCGACGATCTCCAGCAGGGCACGGAACATGGGGGCACGGTACAGGAAGCGCTTCCCGCCCCGCATCGCCCGCGAAGGCCGGATCGCCGGCCCCATTGCACGATGCTGGCGCGGAAGCGGCGCCCGCGCATCGGGAGAAATCCCGATTCTTGCATCGGTGATCGTCGCGATGCGGGGAACCCCGAAGACCGGCAACGGGGCCGACCCGGACCACCGTCCGCTCTCCGCGCTTCAGCTCAGGCCATGGCGGCCGTACCAGTCCCGCGACCGGTTGACGATGTGGACCACGGAGAGCATCACCGGCACCTCGATCAGCACGCCGACGACCGTCGCCAGCGCCGCGCCCGAGTGGACGCCGAAGACGCTCACCGCCGTCGCCACCGCCAGTTCGAAGAAATTGCTCGCGCCGATCAGGGCTGATGGACCGGCCACGCAATGGGCCACGCCCAGCCTGCGGTTGAGCAGGTAGGCCAGCCCGGAATTGAAATAGACCTGGATGAGGATGGGCACGGCCAGCATGGCGATGACCAGCGGCTGCGCCAGGATCTGCCGGCCCTGGAACCCGAACAGCAGCACCAGCATCAGCAGCAGGGCCACCAGCGATAGCGGGCCCAGCCTGGCCAGCCAGGCGTCGAGCCGGGCTTGCCCGCCATGGCGCATGACCCAGGCGCGCAGCCCCGTGGCGATGATCACCGGCACCACGATGTAGAGCCCCACGGAGATGACCAGCGTGGCCCAGGGCACCGTGATCGAGGAAATACCGAGCAGCAGCGCGACCAGCGGGGCGAAGGCCACCACCATGATGGCGTCGTTCAAGGCCACCTGGCTGAGCGTGAACGCCGCATCCCCACGGCACAGATTGCTCCACACGAACACCATCGCGGTGCACGGGGCAGCGGCCAGCAGGATGAGGCCGGCGATATAGGAGTCCACCTGGTCGGCGGGCAGCCAGGGCCCGAAGACGTGGCGCAGGAAGAACCACCCCAGCAGCGCCATCGAGAACGGCTTCACCGCCCAGTTGATGAACAGCGTGGTGCCGATGCCGCGCCAGTGCTGGCCGACCTGGCGCAACGCGCCGAAATCGACCTTCATCAGCATGGGCACGATCATCACCCAGATGAGCGCGGCCACCGGCAGATTCACCTGCGCCCACTCGATGCTGCCCAGGCGCACGAAAGCGGACGGCCAGTGGTGGCCCAGCAGCGTGCCCACCACGATGCAGAACGCTACCCACAGGGTCAGGTAGCGCTCGAACAACCCCATGCGTGGCGCAACATCACTCACCGGTTTCGTCCCCGGCGTCGACGAAGCCGATCCTGTCCAGCGCGGCCTTGAGTTGCGCACGGTCCTCCCAGACCGAGGCGGGAAGCGCCAGGAGGGCCATCAACCGCGCCTGGATGATGCGATGGGCCTGCCTGAACGCCGCGCGCTTGTCGTCATCGCTGCCACCGGCCGCTGCCGGGTCAGGCAGCCCCCAATGGGTGCGCAGGAAGTCTCCGAACACCACCGGGCAGGTCTCTGCCGCGGCCGAGTCGCACACGGTCACGACCAGGTCCATGCGTGGTGCCTCCCGCGTGGTGAACTCGTCCCAGGACTTGCTGCGCAGCCCGGCGGTGGAAATGCCTTCCGCCGCCAGTTGGGCCAGCGCGAAAGGGTTCACCGTGCCGGTGGGTTGGCTGCCGGCGCTGAAGACCTTGAAGCGATTGCCGGCCCACGCCCGCAGCGTGGCCTCGGCCAGGACGCTGCGGGCGCTGTTGCCGGTGCACAGGAAAAGAACGTTGTGGGTCATGGCGATGATGTCGTCTGGCGGAAAATGGTGTACTGCGCGAAGGACCGTCGCCCGATCAGCAGCCGCAGGCGGGATCGGTCACGGGCGCGCATTCGACGCTGCTCGAACCGGCGCAGCAGTTGTGGGTGAGGTACTCGACCAGGCCGTTCATTGCCTGGAAGTTCGCGCGGTAGCAGACGTAGCGCCCCTGGCTCTCGCTCTCCACCAGGCCGGCATGCACCAGCTCCTTCAGGTGGAAGGACAGCGTCGCGCCGGGAACGCCCAGTGCTTCGCCGATGTCGCCGGCCATGCGTCCGGCGGGCCCGGCCTCGACCAGCAGGCGGAAGGCGCCCAACCGGGTCGCGTGCCCCAGGGCGGTGAGAGCGGTGATTGCATCTTTCATTTCCATATTTCTAGAATAATGGAATGAAAAAACCAGAACAATCCCCCTTCGACCTTCCCACCCACCTGGACGCCGGCCTGCTCCACGCGCCCGAGCACGAGAGGCTGGATACCGGCAACGAAAAGCACCGCCCGCGCATCCTCCTCCTCTACGGCTCCTTGCGGCCCCAATCCTTCAGCCGGAAGCTCGCGCTGGAAGCCGAGCGCATCCTGCAACACCTCGGCGCCGAGACCCGCGTGTTCGATCCGCACGACCTGCCCATGCTCGACAGCGTGGACAAGAGCCATCCCAGGGTGCAGCAGCTGCGTGACTGGTCGCAGTGGTCGGAGGGCCAGGTCTGGGTGTCGCCCGAGCGGCACGGCACCATCACCGGCGTGTTCAAGAACCAGATCGACTGGCTGCCGCTGGAAGACGGCAGCGTGCGGCCGACCCAGGGCAAGACATTGGCGGTGATGCAGGTCAGCGGCGGCTCGCAGTCCTTCAACGTGGTCAACACACTACGGGTCCTGGGCCGCTGGATGCGCATGGTCACCGTCCCCAACCAGTCGTCGGTCGCCAAGGCCTGGCAGGAGTTCGACGACGACGGCCGCATGAAGCCCTCGCCCTACTACGACCGCGTGGTGGACGTCATGGAAGAGCTGGTGAAGTTCACGCTGCTGGTGCGTGGCCGCAGCGATTACCTCGTCGATCGCTACAGCGAACGCAAGGGCGCGGAGGAAGCGCGACGCGTATCGATGGCCGCCGCGGTTGCGGAATGACGCCCCGCCCCGGAAGCACGGCCTGCCCGTGACGCCGGCAGGCCGGATGACGGCGACAAGAGGCCCAGCGGCAAATCCCGGCTCCTTGTCTTCCGCCGCCCCGGCCCCGGGGCGCGCGCTTCCCTTCCAGACAATGGCAAAGGGGACGCAGAACGAAGAAAGCCCTCGAAAACGAGGGCTCTCTTCATACCAGGCGATCTTCCGTCATTGCGTCTCAGAACGGAATGTCGTCATCGGCGAAGTCGTCCATCGGCGGCGGGGCCGGCTGCTGCTGGGCCGGCGCCTGGCGCTGCGGGCGCTGGCCGTAGCCGCCGCCCTGGTCCTGGTTGCCATAGCCGCCGCCACCCTGCGGGCGCGGGGCCGACTGGCGCTGCGGGCGCTCGCCGCCGTAACCGCCACCACCACCGCCACCCTCGCCACGGCCGCCGAGCATCTGCATCTCGTTGGCGACGATGTCGGTGGTGTACTTCTCCACGCCATCCTGGCCGGTGAACTTGTCGTAGCGGATCTCGCCTTCCACGTAGACCTGCGAACCCTTGCGCAGGTACTCGCCGGCGATCTCGCCGAGCTTGCCGAAGAACACCACGCGGTGCCATTCGGTGCGTTCCTGGTTGTTGCCGTCGCGGTCCTTGCGCATGCTGGTGGTGGCCAGGCTGATGCGGGTCACGGCCATGCCGCTCTGGGTGTACTTCACGTCCGGGTCGTTGCCGAGGTTGCCGACCAGGATGACTTTGTTGATGCCGCGGGCCATGGGATTCGCTCTTTGCGTTGTGTGCCGGGGATGCGCCGGCGGCTGCCGGCGCCCGTGGTCCCCGGGACGGACGCCGGGAGGGGACGGGACGCAGGATGGTAACAACCCATCCTCTTCCCGCCCACCCTGCCTCGGTCATCCGGCGCCGTGCGCCGACAGGCTGGCGAGGTAATCGCCTACATCGGCCGGCCATTGCCGGAGGTGACCGGCGAAACCGGCTTCGTCGCCAGCGAACAGGGCGCGGCTGGCTTCCTCGAAGCCCGGCAGGTCACCGGCCAGCAGCAGCATCGCCCGGTACTGCGCCTCGCGGCGCTGGCGCAGGTCGCCGGCCCCGCCATCGCGGCGGCGTGCCTCCTCCACCAGCCTGCGCAGGGCCGACGACGCCCCGCCCGGCTGGGCCGCCAGCCACTCCCAGTGGCGTGGCAGCAGGGTGACCTCCCGCGCCACCACGCCCAGCTTCGGCCGCCCGCGCTCCCTTGGCGCGGACGATCCGGCTTCATCCGCCAGCGGGAAACGCGCCCTCAACCGCTTCAGCACCTCACCGGCATCGCCGCGCAGATCCAGGTCCAGGCTCTGTCCGGTGCGGTCGTCCAGCAACAGCAGGGGGCGCCCGTCCGCCGCCACGCCCGCACGCGCCACAGCCTCCCGCACCACCTGCTGCAGCTCGCCGCGGGACAGCAGGCGGCTGCCTTCGAACAGGGCGTGGGGCGCCTTCAGGGGATCGTTCATGCATCGGCTCCATATTTGATCCGGGTAATATTGCCATCTCATTTCTACCCGGGCAATATCAACCTTCTTTCAGAAGCGAATTCCCATGGACAAGCACCAACGCCGGCAGCAGATCGCCGATTACAAGCGCCGCGCGATCCGCCGCGGCATCTATCACGTGCGCTGTACCGCCAGTGGCGAGAGCTGGGCCGGGCCGGCCAGCGATCTGTCCACCATCGGCAACCGGCTGTGGTTCACTCTGCGCCTGGGCAACCATCCGCACCGCTCGCTGCAACAGGCCTGGAACGTGCACGGCGCCGATGCGTTCGAATGGCACGACGCGCTGGAACTGGAAGACGACCCGGACCTGCACGACTTCGAGCGCGAGCGCCTGCTCCAGGACGCGCTGGCCGAGGTCTGCCGGCAGACCGGTGCCACCCCGCTGCGCTGATGTGGTGCGGCGGCGCCCTCCCCGCCGCCGCATGGCATGATGGCCGGCACCTTCACGCTGCCGGTCATGATGGTCATCAAGGGCAAAGCCACGTCACTGGATATCGCGCACATGGCCGGCGTGTCGCAGCCGACGGTGTCGCGCGCCCTGCGCGGCAGCCCGATGGTCAACGCCGAGACGCGCCGACGCATCCTGGAGATTGCCCGGCAGCTGAACTACAAGGTCGACAAGAACGCCTCCAGCCTGCGCTGCCAGCAGTCCGGCACGCTGGCGCTGCTGTTCTTCGAGGATCCGACGCCGGACGACTCGCTGATCAATCCGTTCTTCCACTCGATGCTCGGTTCGATCACCCGCGCCTGCGCGTTGAAGGGACAGGACCTGCTGGTGTCGTTCCAGCAGCTGTCCAGCGACTGGCATGCCGATTTCGAGGACAGCAACAAGGCCGACGGCATCATCCTGCTCGGCTATGGCGACTACCACGAATCGGTGGAACGGCTGCAGCGGCTGGTCGAACAGGGCACGCATTTCGTGCGCTGGGGCGCGGCCCTGCCTGGCCAGCCCGGCGTGTCGGTGGGCAGCGACAACTTCCAGGGCGGTTACGACATCACCACGCACCTGCTCGAACAGGGCCGGCGCCGCATCGCCTTCCTCGGCCATGCCTCCAGCCATTACCCCGAGTTCGAGGAACGCTACCGCGGCCATGCGCAGGCGCTGCATGCGCGCGGCCTGGCACCGGAGCCGGCCCTGCAGCACGACGCCATCACCACCGAGGAGTCCGGCCACGCCGCCTGCGCCGCCCTGCTGGCCGGCGGGCAGCGTTTCGATGCGGTGTGCGCGGCCAGCGACCTGATCGCCATCGGTGCGCTGCGCGCCCTGCGCGAGCAGGGCCTGCGCATACCGCAGGACGTGGCGGTCACCGGCTTCGACGACATCCCGCTGGCGGCCTCCGTGTCGCCGGCGCTGACCACGGTGCAGCAGGACACCAAGCAGGCCGGGCAGCTGCTGGTGGAAAAGCTGCTGGCGCTGATCGCGCGCGAACCGGCGGACAGCCAGAGCATCCCGGTGAAACTGGTGGTGCGCGAGTCGTCGCAGTCGCTGGAATGATCGTGGGAGCGGCGTAGGAGCGCACTTCAGTGCGCGATGGAGCTTCCCCGCCAAAGCCTCTTCGCGCACTGAAGTGCGCTCCTACGGCCGGGCTGGGGTCAGCTGAAATCCTTGAGCAGTTCGCCCACGCCCGAAGGCGAAATCTCGAAGCCCAGCGGCGTGCCCGGGTTCACCACCACGCCGTAACCGCCCGGCACCCGGCGCAGCACATCCAGCATTGGCCAGCGCAGCGTGTGCGGCGCCTGCTGTGCATGGAAGCCCACGCGCGCCATGTCGGTGAACACCGCCACGTGCAGCACGCTCTGCTTGTCGAACAGCAGCGGATCGAAGCCGCTGCCGTCGGGGGTGACCAGGCTGCCGGTGAGCAGCAGCACTTCCGAAGCAACGAAGGCCTGCATGAAGGCCTTGATCGGCACCGCGCCGTCCATGGCCGCCTTCAGCAGCGTTTCGAGCGGGGTCTGCGGGGGAAGCGTGTCCATGGCGGGCGGCGTTCGGCGGGGCGGACGATTGTACCGTCGCGGCGACATTTGGCCGGCCGTGGGAGCGCGCCTCGGTGCGCTCCCACGAAAGAAATGCGTCAGTGCGACAGGCGCGCGTCGCGGGCCGCCTGGTCGGCCATTGCCGCGTCCAGCTGCGCCTGCAGCTGCGGTTGCCGCACTTCGGCGTCGAGCACGTACACCTTGACGCCGTGCGCCGGCACTTCGGCATGCAGCACGTCCTTCACCGCCACGCTGCCACCATCAAGTGCGTCGCGCCAGTCGCCCGCCTGCAGGTAATTGCGCACGTCGAATTCCCGCGCGGCATCGCCCTTGTTGAGCAGCACCAGCGCGGTCTGCGCGGCGTCGCCCTGCTGCAGCACGCGATAGAACACCGCCTGGTCGCCCTGCAGGCGCTCGTTCACCTGCAGGCCGCGCTGCAATGCCGGAGTGGCTTCGCGCAGGCGGGCGATGCGCTGCAGCGGCGCGAAGATCGGGCTGCGCGGCGCCGCGTCGATGCGCTCCTGGCCGAAGTAGGCGCGGTTGCCGGCGTGTTCGGCGCGGCCGCGCATGAAGCCGGTTTCCGAGCCGTAGTAGAGCACCGGGATGCCGCGCGCGGTGAACAGCCAGTTGTGCGCGTCGATGAAGCCGTTGTCGCTGGCGTCCAGCCGCGCCATGTCGTGGTTGTCATAGAACGTCATCAGCGCATACGGGTTGGCATACGGGCCGCCACTCAGATGCAGGGGCCCGGCCAGCGCCTCGTAGCCCTTCCCTTCCCGGCCGAACACCGCCGACAGCGCGCCGCGCAGCGGGAAATCCAGCACGCTCACGTTGGCGTTGGCCGGCCAGGTGTGCTCGGCGATGCGCGCGGCGTCGTAGTCGAAGGCCTCGCCGAACATGAACATGCCCGGATGCGCGGCGCGGATGCGGCCAACGAATGCATGCCACCACGGGTGCGGCAGCCAGCCGATGGTATCGATGCGCAGCGCATCCACGCCCTGCGCCGTCCATTGCAGGTAGGCGCCGACCAGATAGTCCATCACCGCCGGGTTGTCCTGGTTGAAATCGGACAGCTCGGCCAGGTTGCCGTCGAAGATCGAGCCCGTGCCGCCATCGACCGGACCGATGGTGTTGTAGAAGGCGTGCAGCGGATTGTGCTTCGGGTCGAGCTGCGGCGGCGGCAGGTTCTGGTGGTCGGCGACCAGCCTGCCGTCCCTGTCGAACAGCTGGCCGAACTGCGGCTGCCGGACCGGCATCGTCCACGCGGGCGAGCCGTGGTTGCCGACGATGTCCAGCACCACCTTCAACCCGGCATCGTGCAGGCCGTGGGTGAATCCGGCGAAATCCAGGCCGCGGCTCGGCAGGTGTTCGTCGAGCCGGTAGAAGTTGACGCCCCAGTAGCCGTGGTAGCCAGTCTTGCCACGGTCGGTCAGGCTGCTGGTACAGGTGACCGGCCTGCTGCCGGTGAAGGCTTCGTCCGGGTTGTCGACAATCGGCGTGATCCACACCGCGCCGAAGCCGAGCTCTCGGATGTAACCGGCGTTGTCGAGCACACCTTTGAAATCGCCGCCGAGGTAGCCGATGTTGCCATCGATGCCGTCCGGGCAATGCACCGGGATGTCGAAGGTGCGGTGCTCGCCACCCTGGTCGCGATGATCGTTGGACGGATCGCCGTTGACGAAGCGGTCGGTGACGACGAAGTACACCGCGTCGCTGGCGAACGGCTCGGTGGTGCCGACATAGTCCGGACGCGTACCGGCCGCCGCGCAGCCGGCCAGCAGGGCAAGGGAAAGTGCCGATGCAAGGCCGGCAACCGACAGACGCACACGCATCACACCACCTCCGGACGGGACGGAACCCGCAGCACGCACAGACCGGCCACGAACAGGCTGCAGCCGCCAAGCACCAGCACGTGCATCGGCACGCCGCCCAGCCATGCGCGCAGGGCGAAGCCGAGCGCGCTGGCGGCCACCAGCTGCGGGATCACGATGAAGAAATTGAAGATGCCCATGTACACGCCCATCTTCGACGCGGGCACGCTGTCGGACAGCAGCGCGTACGGCAGCGACAGGATCGAGGCCCAGGCGAAGCCGACGCCGACCATCGACAGCAGCAGCCACTTCGGGTCGCCGATGAACATCAACGAGACCAGCCCCGCACCGCCCAGCCACAGGTTGAGCAGGTGGCTCCAGCGCAGGCCGATGCTCCTCACCATGACCGGAATGACCAGCGCCGCCAGCGCGGCGAATCCGTTGTAGGCACCGAACAGCACGCCCACCCAGTTGGCGCCTTCGTTGTAGGCCGCCGCCTGCGGATCGGTGGAGCCGAAATGGGTGCCGGCCACCGCTGCGGTGGTGTAGATCCACATCGCGAACAGCGCGAACCACGAGAAGAACTGCACCCACGCCAGCCGCCGCATGGTGAGCGGCATCGCGCGCAGGTCGCCGACGATGGCCGCCAGCATGTGCGTGCCCGGCAGCAGCCGCGCCAGCGCCAGCAGCACGCCATAGGCGGCGCACAGGCCGGCCAGTACGTACAGCATCCTGTCGCCCTGGCGCCAGGCGATCAGCGACGCCAACGCGATGCCGAGCAGCAGCCATGCCCCGGCCTGCGCCCACGACGGCATGCCATCGCCGGTGGCTGCGCGGTGGCAGGTAGCGGGTTCGGCATCGTCGAAGGAAGCGAGTTCCGCCGGCGGATATTCGCGCGTGCTGAACACCGTCCACGCGATCGCCGCCAGCAGCACCACCGCGCCGAAGTAGAACGCATAGCGCACCGTGTCCGGCACCTCGCCCGGCGCGGCGGTATTGGCCACGCCCCAGTGCGCCAGCAGGTACGGCAACAGGCTGGCGACGATGGCGCCTACGCCGATGAAGAAGCTCTGCATCGCATAGCCGGCCGGACGCTGGCGCGGCGCCAGCTGGTCGCCGACGAAGGCGCGGAACGGTTCCATCGACACGTTGATCGAGGCGTCCAGCACCCACAGCGTGCCGGCGGCGATCCACAGCGTCGGCGAGTTCGGCATCAGCAGCAGCGCCAGCGTGGTCAGCACCGCGCCGATCATGAAGAACGGCCGGCGCCGGCCCCAGCGGGTCCAGGTACGGTCGGACAGGTAGCCGACCACCGGCTGCACCAGCAGGCCGGTCAGCGGCGCGGCGATCCACAGCCCCGGCACCGCCTCCATCGACGCGCCCAGCGTCTCGAAGATGCGGCTGGCATTGGCGTTCTGCAGCGCGAAGCCGAACTGGATGCCGAGGAACCCGAAACACATGTTCCAGATCTGCCAGAACGACAGCTGCGGTTTGCTTTTCATCAAGCGCTTCCCCCCTCCGGGAATCACGGATGCGATGTACGGCGCCAATGCGCCCGGGCCATGGTAGAGGCCGCCCGATGGATGCGCACCGCCGGTGCATACGTATTCAGTGCCCCTGCCGGTGATGACGCTCCGCACCAACGGGGATAGTGGTGGCACCTGCTTTCCGTTCCCGCACTCCGGAGTCGATACCCGCCATGGCCCCGCCACGCCCATCCTCCCGTCTGTTCCGCATGAAGCTCGTCTTTGCCCTGCTGCTGGCCGGCCTGTCCGCCGCACATGCCGCCGACCTGGCGCGCATCGCCTCGCCCGGCGACGTGCTCACCGTCGCGCTCGAATCGCAGCACGAAGGACGCATCGCCTACCGCGTCGAACGCGGGGGCAAGGCGGTGATCGCGCCGTCGCGGCTGGGCTTCCTGCTCGGCGACGGGCGCCTGGAGCGCAACCTCGAACTGGTCGGGCAATCCAGCCGCAGCTTCGACGAAACCTGGGAGCAGCCCTGGGGCGAGCGCCGCCTGACCCGCAACCACTACAACGAGCTGCGTGCCAGCTTCGCCGAGAAGCCGGTGGACGCGGCCCATCCCGGGCGTCGCTTCGACGTGGTGTTCCGCATCTACGACGATGGCGTCGGCTTCCGCTATGAGTTCCCGAAGCAGGCGGCGATGACCGAGGCCCATATCCGCGCCGAACTGACCGAGTTCGCGCTCACCCGCCCGGCCACCGCGTGGTGGATTCCGGCGTTCGAGTGGAACCGCGAGGAATACCTGTACCGCCACACGCCGCTGCGCGAAATCGGCACCGCGCAGACGCCGCTCACCCTGCGCGACGACAGCGGCCTGCATGTTTCCCTCCACGAGGCGGCGCTGGTGGACTATGCGGGCATGAACCTGGCCCGCGGCGATGGCGACGTGCTGCGCGCCGCGCTCACGCCCGGCAGCGGCGACGCCGCGGTGGTGCGCGCGCTGCCGTTCCAGACGCCGTGGCGCACGATCCAGATCGGCGAACGCGCCGGCGACCTGGCCGAATCCAGCCTGATCCTCAACCTCAACGAGCCCAACGCCATCGGCGACGTCAGCTGGTTCACGCCGGCCAAATATGCCGGCGTGTGGTGGTCGCTGCACCTGGAACAGGAAACCTGGGCGACCGGCCCGAAGCATGGCGCCACCACCGCCAATACCCGGCGCTACATCGACTTCGCCGCCGCCAATGGCTTCCGCGGCGTGCTGGTGGAAGGCTGGAATCCCGGCTGGGACGGCAACTGGTTCGCCAACGGCTGGGACTTCGACTTCACCCGCGCCACCGCCGATTTCGACCTGCCGGCGCTGGCGAAGTACGCCGCCGGCAAGGGCGTGCACCTGATCGGCCACCACGAGACCGCCTGCGCGGTCAGCCATTACGAGCGCCAGTTGCCGGCCGCGCTCGACCTGTACGCGCGCAACGGCGTGGACGTGGTCAAGACCGGCTATGTCTGCGATGCCGGCGACATCCAGCGCCAGGACCACGCAGGCGGCCCTGTCATGCGCGAATGGCACGAGGGCCAGTGGATGAGCAACCATCACCTGCGCGTGGTGAAACAGGCAGCGCAGCGGCATATCGCGGTCAATGCGCACGAGCCGATCAAGGACACCGGCCTGCGCCGCACGTACCCGAACTGGGTATCGCGCGAGGGCGCGCGCGGCATGGAGTACAACGCCTGGGGCGCGCCGCCGAATCCGCCGGAGCACGAAGCCACGCTGCTGTTCACCCGCATGCTGGCCGGGCCGATGGACTTCACCCCCGGCATCGTCAGCCTGAAGGGACGCAACGGCCTGCCACTGCGCAGCACTCTGGCCAAACAGCTGGCGCTGTACGTGGTGCTGTACAGCCCGATCCAGATGGTGGCCGACCTGCCGGAGCACTACGCGCAGCACCCGGATGCCTTCCAGTTCATCAGGGACGTGGCGGTGGACTGGGAAGAAAGCCATGTGCTGGACGGCGAGGTCGGGCAGTTCGCCACGGTCGTACGCAGGGCGCGCGACAGCGGCGAATGGTTCCTGGGCAGCGTCGGCGGCGACCAGCCGCGCGCACTGGACACGCCGCTGTCCTTCCTCGAACCGGGCCGCCGCTATCGCGCCGAGATCTACCGCGATGGCGATGGCGCCAACTGGCGGGACAAGCCGTTCGCCTTCGTCCGCGAAACCCGCCAGGTCGGCAGCGGCGACCGCATCGCCTTGAACCTCGCACCCGGTGGCGGCGCCGCGATCCGCTTCGTGCCGCTGGATTGATCCGCCGCCCGATGGGCGGCACATGCGGCAATCCCGACAACGGCGCCCTCGAGGCGCCGTTGCCATCGTTGTCATCCAGAAACCCGGCGGATACGGCGCGGACCGGCGCATTGAATACGTATGCAGGCCGATTCCACGACGTTGCCTGCTGATTACCATGCATGACAGTCGCAATCAGACGCATCGCATCGGCGACGAAGGCCCGGAATCCGATCCGGGCACACACAAGAACGACCAAACGACATCACCTGGGAGAGGGGAGAATGTTGAACACCAAGCGCAATCTGTTGAGCGTGGCGCTCGCATCCGCGCTGGCTTTGCAGGCCAGCGGCGCCCATGCGCAGAGCACCACGGACGCAGGCCAGAAGAAGGCCGACGTCGTCGACCTGGATACGGTTACCGTCACCGGCATCCGCCGCGGCATCGAGAGCGCGATCTCGGTCAAGCGCGATGCCACCTCGATCGTCGAAGCCGTCTCGGCCGAGGACATCGGCAAGCTGCCGGACGTGAGCATCGCCGAATCCATCGCCCGCCTGCCCGGCCTGGCCGCCCAGCGCGTTGCCGGCCGCGCCCAGGTGATCAGCGTGCGCGGCCTGTCGCCGGACTTCGCCACCACCCTGCTCAACGGCCGCGAGATGGTCAGCACCGGCGACAACCGCAGCGTGGAATTCGACCAGTACCCGTCAGAACTGATCAGCGGCGTGACCGTGTACAAGACGCCCGACGCCGGCCTCATCGGCCAGGGCCTGTCCGGCACGCTGGACATGCAGACCGTGCGTCCGCTCAGCTACGGCGGCCGCGTGATCGCGATCAGCGGACGCTACCAGAAGAACTCGCTGGGCGAGGCCGCCGGCGTCGATCCCTACGGCAACCGTTTCAATGTCAGCTTCGTGGACAAGTTCGCCGACGACACCATCGGCCTGGCCATCGGCTATTCGCATTCGGACATGGCCAAGCAGGAGAACCAGGTCGGCCTGTACGAGCCGTGGCAGGCGCTGGGCGGCAACGACTGGCGCCCGGGCGTGGCCGCAGGCACGTTCTATTCCGACGGCATCAAGGCGCTGCGCCGCACCGGCAACGCCAAGCGCGATGGCGTGATGGCCACCCTGCAGTTCCGCCCGAACAACGCCTGGACCAGCACGCTCGACGCGTTCTACACCAAGGCCAGGGAATACGACACCGCCAACCAGCTGGAGATCCATCTGGGCGGCTACAACGGCGGCTATGACCCGCTGTATCTCACCGACGTGGCGACCAGCAACGGCAGCTTCGTCAGCGGTGTCGCGCACAACGTCTATCCGCTGGTGCGCGGCATGTACAACCACCGCGAGGACAGCATCAAGGCCTTCGGCTGGAACAACGAATTCACCTTCGACGACGTGCGCGTGGTGGCCGACGTCAGCTGGTCCAAGGCCGTGCGCGACGAGATCAACCTGGAGAACAACCTGCAGCTGCTGCCGGCGCCGCAGCTGGATTCGGTGAAGCTGAACTTCGCCGGCGGCAGCTTCCCGCAGTTCACCCCGGGCCTGGACTACTCCGATTACGGCAAGCTGTACCTGACCAACACCATCTACGGTTCGGGCTACGGCAAGACCCCGCACGTGGACGACGAACTCAAGGGCTTCAAGCTGGCCGCAAACTTCCCGGCACCGCAGAGCTTCAGCTGGTTCAACGATATCGACGTGGGGTTCAACTACGCCGACCGCAGCAAGGACAAGACCCAGGCCGAAGGCAACATCAACCTCGGCGCGCAGGGCATCACCAGCATCGCCTCCGACCTGCAGTACGCGCCGGTCAACCTGGGCTTCGCCGGCGCCGGCCATATCCCGGCCTGGAACGTTCCGGCCGCCGTCGCCAAGTACATGGTGTTCAAGCCGACCACCACCGAAAGCTATCTGATTCCCAAGCAGTGGACCGTGGACGAAGAGATCGCCACGATGTTCCTGCGCGCCAACATCAGCACCCAGATCGGCTCGATCCCGGTGCGCGGCAACATCGGCATCCAGGGCCAGCGCGTGGACCAGTCCTCGCATTCCAATTACTGGGATGGTTCGCAGCCGGTCGGCAGCCAGGTGATCCCGATCCACGAAGGCAGCAAGTACTTCAAGCTCCTGCCCAGCATGAACCTGGCCTTCGAACTGCCGGCCGAGAACACCGTGCGCTTCGCCCTGGCCCGCCAGGTGGCGCGCCCGCGCGTGGATGAGATGCGCGCGTCGATGGAATTCGGCGTGGACACCAACACCGGCAAGCCCGGCGCCAGCGGCGGCAACCCCAACCTGAAGCCGTGGCTCGCCAACGCGGTCGACCTGTCCTGGGAGAAGTACTTCGGCAACAAGGCCTACGTGGCCGCCGCGGTGTTCTACAAGGACCTGAAGACCTACATCTACACCGAGAAGCGCGACGGCTACGACTTCACCCCGCAGGTGGACGCGTGGCTGCTGGCCAACGGCATCACCCTGCCGCCCGGCATCGTGGTGGACAAGACCGGCTACTACACCGCGCCGTTCAACGGCAGCGGCGGCAGCCTGCGCGGCGCGGAACTGACCGCCTCGCTGCCGCTGGACCTGTTCGCCGACGCCCTGCGCGGCTTCGGTGTGGTCGCCAGCGCCAGCTTCAACGACAGCAACATCCACATCCCACCGGATCCGGGCACCACTTCCAGCGTCGGAAGTGATCCGATCATGCTGCCGGGCCTGTCCAAGCGCGTGTACAACTTCACCGCCTACTACGAGAACGACGGCTTCGAAGTGCGCCTGAACCAGCGCAAGCGTTCGGACTTCATCGGCGAGATCGGCAACTTCAACGGCAACCGCACCCTGCGCTACGTCAAGGGCGAGAACGTGCTGGACGCGCAGCTGGGCTACAGCTTCGGCGATGGCACGATGTTCAGAGGCCTGAGCCTGTTCCTGCAGGCCAGCAACCTGACCAACTCGAAGTACGAGACCTATGCCGGCAGCAAGGACCGTCCGCTGGAAACCGTGGAATGGGGCCGCAGCTACCAGATCGGCGTGAACTACAAGTTCTGATCCGGCGCCGGTTGTTCCGCAGTACCCAGGCCCGCTGCGCAAGCAGCGGGCTTTTTCGTGGGCGCGCCCGCCCCCATCCGGCGACCGCGACTGCCGTGACATCGCCCACGTCCAGCATTGCTGTCTGCTGCCGGCAAAGTGATGGAAGCCGACCAACGGCCGCTACCTGCGTTCCTGCGGCAGATGACGGCAAGTCATCGGCCAGGCGCATCACGGACACCGCACCGGCAGCTCGTTTCCAGGCACCGCTGCACGCCCCAGCGGATCACGCCACGCGGTCGTCCCCATGCCGATCCGTACCTTGGTGGACGACGGAGCATCGCCCCGCAGAAGCGCACCTCAGTGCGCGATGGGGCTTTGCCGGGGAAGGCCATATCGCGCGCTGAAGTGCACTCCTGCGGGATGCGGAATGCAGAAGGGGCGGAGATCGCTCTCCGCCCCCTCCACTACATCGCGTATCGAGCCGCTCAGCCGCGCCGCGCGCAGTACACCGCGTGTGCCGGCAACACCAGTCCGCCGTCTTCGACATGGCCGGCAACCGGGCCGGGGACGTCCAGCACCTGCCACGGGCCGGCCGGCAGCACATGCCGCACCGGTGCGGACGACAGATTGAACGCCAGCAGCAGGGTCTCGCCTTCAAGCGTGCGCTCGAACATCAGCACCGGCTCGGCGCTGTCGAGGAAGCGGATCGCGCCGCCCGTCAGCGCCGGCTGCGTGTGGCGCCAGGCCAGGAAGGCGCGGAAGGCGTTGAGCACCGACTCAGGCGCGGCTTCCTGCGCCTGCACCGACAGCGCGCGGTGTTCGGCCGGAATCGGCAGCCACGGGGTGCCGCTGCTGAAACCGGCCAGTTCGGCGCAGGTCCATGGCATCGGCGTGCGGCAGCCGTCGCGGCCCTTGAAGTTCGGCCAGAAGGTGATGCCGTAGGGGTCCTGCAGCGCCTCGAACGGCACGTCGGCCTCCCCCAGGCCCAGTTCCTCGCCCTGGTAGATGCACACCGAACCGCGCAGCGAGCACACCAGCGCGGCCAGCATCTTCGCCATCGCCGGCTCGGCCGGGGTGCCGCCCCAGCGCGTCACTGCGCGCTGCACGTCGTGGTTGGACACGGCCCAGCATGGCCAGCCGTCGCCCATCGTCGCTTCCAGCTTCTCCACCGTGGCGCGGATGTAGCCGGCGCTGTAGTCGTCCACCAGCAGCTCGAAGCTGTAGCCCATGTGCAGGCGGCCCGGCGCGGTGTACTCGGCGGTGGTCGCCAGCGAATCCTCGGAGGAAATCTCGCCCAGCGTCACCGCCCCCGGGTACTGGTCCAGCAGCGCGCGCAGGTGTTCGAGGAAACCGACGTTCTCCGGCCGGGTGTTGTTGTAGTAGTGGTACTGGAACGCATAGGGGTTGTCCGGGCTGAAGCCGCGGCCCACGCGCTCGCTCTCCGGCTTGGCCGGGTTGTCGCGCAGCTGCGCGTCGTGGAAGCAGAAGTTGATCGAATCCAGGCGGAAGCCGTCGACGCCGCGGTCCAGCCAGAACTTCACGTAGTCCAGCGTGGCCTGCTGCACCGCCGGGTTGTGGAAATTCAGGTCCGGCTGCGAGGACAGGAAGTTGTGCAGGTAGTACTGGCGCCGGCGCGGCTCCCACTTCCAGGCCACGCCACCGAAGATCGACAGCCAGTTGTTGGGCGGCGTGCCGTCGGCACGCGCATCGGCCCACACGTACCAGTCGGCCCTGGGGTTGTCGCGGCTCTGTCGGCTTTCGCGGAACCAGTCGTGCTGGTCGGAGGTGTGGCTGAACACCTGGTCGATCATCACCTTCAGGCCCAGCGCGTGCGCCTTCGCCAGCAGGCGGTCGAAGTCGTCCAGCGTGCCGAACAGCGGATCGACATCGCGCTGGTCGGCGATGTCGTAGCCGAAATCGGCCATCGGCGAACGGAAGAACGGCGACACCCAGATCGCATCCACGCCCAGCGAGGCGATGTAGTCGAGCCGGTCGATGATGCCCGGCAGGTCGCCGACGCCATCGCCGTCGGTGTCCAGGAAGCTGCGCGGGTAGATCTGGTAGATGACGGCGCCCCGCCACCAGGGAGTGTTCGACATCGAGCGCCCCTCCGGGCTGTGCGTGCCCTCGGCGGGGCATGGATGAACCCGGCCAGCTTAGCGGCGGCACCGGAGCCATGGCGCGCAGTGCATACGTATTCACGGCCGCGCGGGCGCTCACGCCCGGTCGTCGGCGCCACCGCCTATAATTGCCCCACGCCCCCCGACGCCATCGCATGAGCATCGCCGAAGACCTCCGCCCCGCGCTGGGCCTGCCCGCCATCCAGACCCTCGCCGCCCCGGACATGGCCGCCGTCGATGCCCTGATCCGCCATCGCCTGTCCTCGGACGTGGTGCTGATCAACCAGATCGCCGACCACATCATCTCCGCCGGCGGCAAGCGCCTGCGGCCGATGCTGGTGATGCTGGCCGGCCACGCCGCCGGCGGCGCCGGCCCCGAGCACCACCAGCTGGCGGCGATCATCGAGTTCATCCACACCTCCACCCTGCTGCACGACGACGTGGTGGACGAATCGGACCTGCGCCGCGGGCGCAGCACCGCCAATGCGCTGTGGGGCAATGCGCCCAGCGTGCTGGTAGGCGATTTCCTGTACTCGCGCAGCTTCCAGCTGATGGTCGAGCTGGACCGCATGCCGGTGATGCGCATCCTGGCCGACACCACCAACCGCATCGCCGAGGGCGAGGTGCTGCAGCTGCTGCACGTCCACAACCCGGACACCGACGAGGCCGCCTACCTGCGCGTGATCGAGCGCAAGACCGCGGTGCTGTTCGCTGCCGGCACCCGCCTGGGCGCGCTGGCCAGCGGCGCCGGCGAGGCCGTGCAGCAGCAGCTGTACGACTACGGCATGGCCCTGGGCTATGCGTTCCAGATCGCCGACGACGTGCTGGACTACTCGGCCAACGCCGAGGAACTGGGCAAGAATCTGGGCGACGACCTGGCCGAAGGCAAGGCGACGCTGCCGCTGATCCACGCGATGGCGCACTCGGACGCCGCCGTGCGCGAGCGCCTGCGCGAAATCGTGCAGGACGGCGACGCCGGGGCGATGCCGGAAGTGCTGGCCGCGATCCGCGCGACCGGCGGCCTGGAATACAGCCGCCAGCGCGCGGTGGAATACGCCGACGCCGCCGAACGCGCGCTCGACGGCCTGCCCGAAAGCGACGCGGTCGCCGCCCTGCGCGGCCTGGCCCGCTACGCGGTCGAGCGCAGCCACTGAACCCGGGTGACGGACCTGCAACGCTTCGGCGACGAAGAACGCGCCGTGCTGCTGGCGGTGAAAGGCGTCGGCGCCACCGTGGTGGCGCGGCTGGAACAGCTGGGCTTTCATACGCTGCGGCAACTGGCGCAGGCCGAACCCGGCGACATCGTCGCCCAGGCCTCGGCGATGCTCGGCAGCAGCTGCTGGCGCAACAGCCCGCAGGCCCGCGCCGCGATCGAAGGGGCCATCACCGCAGCACGCGGCCACGCGTAGGAACGGCTCCGGGTGGCCCCAGGCCATCAGCCGCGACGGGCCTTGTCGAAATACCGTAGCGGGTATCCGCTACGGTCGAAACCGCCCCATTGCGGCGGAAGCCACTCCTGCGGGAAGCCCGGCGCTCAATCGCCCAGCCGCTCTTCCAGGAAGTTGCCCATCATTTTCCACGCACGCCTGGCCGCCCGCGGGTCGTACACGCAGCCCGGCGGGCTGTTGGCGTCGGACTCGGCGAAGCAGTGCACCGCACCGCTGAAGTTGACGAACTGCCAGTCGGCGCCGGCGGCGTCCATTTCCCTGCCGAAACCGGCGATGTCCTCGACCGTCACGCCCTGGTCGGCGGCACCGTTGAGCACCAGCATCGGCACCTTGCCGCTGTGCGCGGCAGCCGGCGCCGGCGACGCCAGCCCGCCATGCAGGCTCACCACGCCGGCCAGCGGCATGCCCGCACGCGCCATTTCCAGCACGGTACTGCCGCCGAAGCAGAAACCGACCGCGGCTATGCGCGAGGCGTCCAGCGGCGCCTTGCCGGCCTGCACCTTCAATGCCTCCAGCGCGGCATGGGCGCGGGCGCGCAGGCGGGTGCGGTCCTTGAGCAGCGGCTGCGCGGCGGCGGCCGCTTCGGTGTTGTCCTTCGGCCGCACGGTGCTGCCGTAGACGTCGGCCACCAGCACCACGTAATCGTCGCCAGCGATGCGTTCGGCCTTCTCGATCGCCGAGGCGTTCACGCCACGCCAGTTCGGCACCATCACCACGCCCGGGCGCCGCGCATCGCCCTTGTCGTCATAGACCAGCACGCCGCTGTAGCGGGCACCGTCCAGCTGCCATTCCACCGGCCGCTGCTGCATCTTCGCCAGCGCCGGCATCGCCGCCGACGCGCACACCACCAGTAACGCCAACTGCCACTGCCGAACGGTTCGCATGGGGCCACTCCGGTTGGGGAATGGCGCGAGTCTATGCCTCATGCGGCAGGAAGGGGACGCAACCCTGTCGGGGCTTCACCGGGAATGCCCCGCCGGGCGCTGCCCGGCGCTACAGCCTGCACCATCAAGCGATGCCCAGCCCCGGAATCGCACTGATGCTGTCCGGGTCGAAGCCGGCCAGTGCGGCAAAGTGCCGGCCGCGCGCCACGTAGTCCTTGTAGGCGCCAAAGCTCGGCGCCCCCGGCGACAGCAGCACCACCCCGCCCTGCGCGCCCAGCGCGGCGCGCGCCAGTTCGACCGCGTGCGGCAGGTCGCTGGCGGCATGCAGGCCGAACCGGCCTTCATCGGCCAGCGGCCGCAGCAGGGCATGGATGCGCGGGCCGTTGCTGCCCATGGTGACGATCTCCACCGGCGCCTCATCGCGCATGTGCGCGGCGAAATCCTGCCAGTCCAGGCCGCGGTCGTGGCCGCCGACCAGCAGCGCGATGCGCTGCCCGGCGAAGCAGTCCAGCGCCGCCAGCGAGGCGTGCGGCGTGGTGCTGATCGAATCGTTGACCCAGCGCAGGCCGTCGCGCTCGCCCAGCAACTGCAGGCGGTTGGGCAGCGGGCGGAAGCTGCGCACCGCCGGCGCCAGCGCGACTGCGTCCAACCCCAGCGCTTCCAGCGCCGCCAGCACCGCGCACAGGTTGCCGCGGTTGTGACGGCCCGGCAGCGGTGTATCCGAGGTATCGAACACCGGCTGCGCACCGCGGTGCACCACCTCCCCGACCATGTGCCAGCCTTCGGGCTGGTTGAACCACACGATCTGGCTGTGCGGCAGCTGCAACGCACACAGATGGGCGTCGGTGGCATTGAGCACCGCCACGCGCGGATGGCCGCCGGTCACCAGCGCCAGCTTGTCGTCGATGTAGCGCTGCTCGCTGCCATGCCAGTCCAGGTGCTCGGGAAAAATGTTCAGCACGATCGCCACGTCCGGCCGCGCGCCGCTGCGCGCGACTTCGCCGGTCTGGTAGCTGGATAGCTCCACCGCCCAGTACTCCGGCGCCGGCTGCGGGTCCAGGACCTCCAGCAGCGGCAGGCCGATGTTGCCGGCCAGGCCGGTGCGGTGCCCGGCCGCGCGCAGCAGGTGCGCCAGCAGCGAGGTGGTGGTGCTCTTGCCCTTGGTGCCGGTCACGCACACCGTACCGGGCAGCGTGCCGTTGGCGCGCGCGTGCTCGCTGAACCACAGCGAGGTGCCGCCGATGAACTGCGTGCCACCTGCTGCAGCGGCCAATGCCTCGGGCTTGTACGGGCTGATGCCCGGCGATTTCACCACCACGTCGAAACGCGACAGGGCTGCGCCGGTCACGTCGGTTTCCACCTGCAGCGCACCGCCGGTCTCGGCGCGCGCGCCTTCGGCTTCTGCCTCGGGACAGAACAGCGTCAGCGGCAGCGCAGGCAGGCGTTCGCGCAGCACGCGGTAGGCCGCGCGGCCTTCGCGGCCCCAGCCCCACAGCGCGACGCGCCTGCCCTCAAGCTGCGAAATCCGCACGCAGGCGCTCCCACAGGGCAGCCGGGATGCGGTGCTCGCCATCGATCACCAGCAGCGGTTCGATCTTCAGTTCGTCGGCCGCAAGCGTCGGCTGGATCAGGCTGGCGAAGCGCTTGACCAGCACGTCTTCCTTCCATTCCGGACGCGCGGCCAGCGTCGCCATCGCCGCGCGCGACTCCCTGCCCTCGCCCACGCACTCGAACGGCTTGTGGTCCTGGAACTCCAGCAGCGCGTCGAAACCGCCAGCCTGCTCACCGTCGTCGAGCAGGTTGCGGCCGAAGATGCGCACCAGCCGGGTCTTGGGCATGAACGGCGCCAGCGCCAGGAACACGAAATGGCATTTCGGGCAGACGCCGCACCAGCGATTCACCGGGCGCTCGCCGAGGATGTGGAAATTGCGGTTGCAGCTGGAGAAGTGCGCGTCGTAGTAGTCGGTCTTCGCGAACTGCCGCGCCACCGCCAGCTCGGACAGCGGGCGCAGCAGCGAGTAGTAATGCAGGTCCGCGGCGACATGCCGCTGCACGTATTCGCCGAACGCCTTCTCGAACGCCCAGCCCTTGGACCACTGGTGGTTGACCTCGCCGGTGCCTGCAATCTGGCTGCCGTAGCTGGCCGAGCGCTCGTTGGAGAACACCACCTGGTCCACGCCCTGCACCAGCGCCGCCAGCACCATGATCGCCGAGTTCACCGCGGTCACCGGGATGTGGCCGTTCCACGCCCCCTGCCGGTTCAGTTCGAACAGTTCCGGCGCAAGCGTACGGCCAATGTTGAGCATCGGCAGGCCGGTGCGCTCGGCGCAGGCGCGGATCAGCTGCGAGCCGCCGATCCAGGTGACGGTCTCGCCAACGCCGGCGTGGCGCAGCGCCTCGATGCTGACCAGCGAATCCTTGCCGCCGCCGATGGCGACCAGCGCATGTCCGCGCAGGCCCAGCGATTGCGCCGGCTCCGCCTGCACGCCCACCGGCAGCTTGAACCGGCCGCGCAGGTTCAGGCCGTTGCGGTAGGCGAATTCGCCCAGGCCGTTGAGGTAGACCGCTTCCACCAGCGCCGCGGTATCGGCATCGATCGCGTAGCTGTCGATGGATACCTGCTCCGGCACCGCCGCCTTGTAGTAGCTCACGCCGGCGATCAGGTGCAGCAGGCGCAGGGCGCGCTGCACCGCCGCCGCGCGCTCGCCGTCCAATCGGAACGGCGCGCCCGGCACGGTGACGGTCTCGGTCATCTCCGGACCGTCGTCGAAGGCGTACACCAGCCGCGCCACGCCGGTATCCGCGGCGAAATCGCAGCGGACGAAACGGAAGCGGGAAACCTGGTCTTTGTCGAAAGCTGTCATGGCGTATCCGGAATCAAGCGGGGCGCTGCGTGCGGTGGCGGGCTGGCGCGGTAGAACGAAGCGGCATGCGGGGCACGGACATCATGGCGCATCGTCGATGATGTCCTCGCACGGCAGCGCGCGGTGGTTGTAGTGGCTGGCCATGCTGAAGCCGTAGGCGCCGGCGTCGGCGATCAGCATGACGTCATCCGGCACGGTGGTGGACGGCAGCTTCACCCGCTGCGCGAACACATCGCTGGATTCGCAGATCGGGCCGACCACGCTGAAATCCACGTCGCGCGCATCGTCCAGCCGCGACAGGTTGGCGATGTCGTGCCAGGCGTCGTACAGGGCCGGGCGCAGCAGCGCGTTCATGCCGGCATCCAGGCCGATGCGGTGCACGCCGTCCTTCTCCACCACCTGGGTGGTCCGCGCCAGCAGCACGCCGGCCTCGGCAACCAGGAAACGGCCCGGCTCGACCGCCAGCTGGAACGCCGGGTGCACCGCCTTGATCTCGGCCAGGCCGGCGGCCCAGGCATCGAGGTCGAACGGTTCGTCGTCGTCGCTGTAGGGCACCGGCAGGCCGCCGCCGATGTCGAGGATCTCCACGCTGCCGATGCGGCGCGCGAAGCCGGCCAGTTCGTCGACCATCTGCTTCCAGTGGCCGCTGTTCTCCACGCCGCTGCCCAGGTGCGCATGGATGCCGGTGACGCGCACGCCGATGCCGCGCGCCACGTCGAGGAACTCGTCCACGCGCTGCGCCGACAGGCCGAACTTGGCCTCCTTGCCGCCGGTGTTGACCTTCTTGTGGTGGCCATCGCCATGGCCCAGGTCGATGCGCAGCCACAGCGCGCGGTCGCGGAAAACCTCCGGCCAGCGCCGCAGCAGTTCGACGTTGTCGACGGTGACGTTGACGCCACGCGCCAGCGCGGCCGCGTACTCGGCGACCGGCGCGAAGCTCGGGGTGAACAGCACGCGCGACGGCGACAGCTCCGGCAGCGCGGCGAACACGTGCTCGACCTCGCCCAGCGACACGCATTCCAGGCCGAAGCCTTCCTCGACCAGCGCGCGCAGGATGGCCGGGTGCGGATTGGCCTTGATCGCGTAGTAACGGCGGTCCAGCGCCGCCACCACCTTCAACTGGCGGGCGCGCTCGCGCACCGTCGGCAGGTGGTAGACGTAGCGCGGCGTGCCCTGCGCGGCCAGCTCCAGCAGTTGCCGGCGCTGTGCCGGCGCGCGCCACCATGGCGTCGCGCGCGGACGCACGCTGCCGATGATCTCGCGCCAGCGTGGGCCGAATACCTGTTCCTCGTATACCGGCATGGCGCCGCTGTCGATCAGCTCGTCGTGCAGGATCGGCAGCAGGCCGTCGGCGTCGGCCTCGTCGATCACGAAGGTCAGGTTCAGGTCGTTGGACGACTGGCTGATCATGTGCACGCGCTCCTTGCCGAACGTGGCCCACACGTCGGAGAGCTTGTACAGCAGCGAGCGCATGCCGCGGCCGACCAGGGTGATGGCCGCGCACGGCACGATCACCTTGACCTTGCAGATTTCCGAGAGATCGGCCGACAGCGCCGCCAGCACGTCGGTGCTGACCAGGTTCTCGGACGGGTCGAGCGAGACGGTGACGTTGGTCTCGGCCGAACCGATCAGGTCCACCGACAGGCCATGTTTGCGGAACAGGTCGAACACGTCGGCGAGGAAGCCGACCTGCTGCCACATGCCGATGCCTTCCATCGACACCAGCACGATGCCGTTGCGGCGGCTGATCGCCTTGACCCCCGGCACCGGCTCGGCGCTGCCGTCGATGCTGGTGCCCGGCATGTGCGGGCGCTCGGTGTCGAGGATGGCCATCGGCACGCCGGCGTCGCGGCATGGCTTGATCGAGCGCGGATGCAGCACCTTGGCGCCGGTGGTGGCGATTTCCTGCGCTTCGTAATAGTCCAGCCGGGTGAGCAGGCGCGCGTCGGGCACGTCCTTCGGGTTGGCGCTGAACATGCCCGGTACGTCGGTCCAGATTTCCACGCGGCTGGCGCGCAGCAGCGCGCCGAAGTACGCAGCCGAGGTATCGGAGCCGCCGCGGCCGAGAATCGCCGTGCCGCCGTCGCCATGGCGGGCGATGAAGCCCTGGGTGATCAGCATGCGCGCCGGCTGCGCCGCGAAGCGCTGCCGGAAATCCGCATCGCCCTGCCATTGGCAGTTCACCGACAGGCGCTGCGACCACTCGGTCTGGTTCGGTGCCGGCGGCTGCGCGTGCAGCCACTGGCGCGCGTCCATCCAGCCGAAATCCAGCCCATTGCCGCGCAGATAGGCCGCGCCGATGGTGGAGGACAACAGTTCGCCCTGGCCCAGCACCCCGGCCTGCCAGTCCAGCGGGCGGACGGCCGCGCGCGGGTCGTCGAGCAGCGCCTGCAGCGCCGCCAGCCGTCCGGCCAGCACCTCGGTGCCCAGTTCCAGCTCGGCGAGGAATTCGTTGTGGCGCGCAACCAGCGCGGCGACCCGCGCATGGCTGTCGGCGGCGCCATCGGCGATGGCGGTCAGTTCATTGGTCACGCCCGACAACGCGGAAACCACCACCAGCACCCGGCCGCCGGTCTCGTCCGCACGTTTTTTCGCCAGTTCCCCGATCGTGTTCCAACGATGACGACGCGACACCGAAGTGCCACCGAACTTGAGAACGATCCAGCGATCGACGAGGGGGGAAGAGGACATTGGCGTGGGGGTTCACATTGGGGAGAAAGACCCGACGGGCGGGCGGAACCGCCGATTCTATAGCCATGCCCCGTCCCGCGGAGCCGCCGGTTCCGGGCGACAGCATTGCATCGCCGGTACTCCTGCCGTCCATGGGCACCTGCCCGCATCCGCGCAATGCTCGCGATGGAGGCGCGCCCGGCCTATGCTGGCCCGCCCCGCCCCTCCCGCCGCCATGACCGCACGCCGTTATCTGCAACTGGACGTCTTCGCCGCCCGCCCCGGTGCCGGCAACCCTCTGGCCGCCGTGATCGATGCCGATGGCCTGGACGATGCCGCCATGCAGGCCATCGCCGCGTGGCTGAACCTGTCCGAGACGGTGTTCTTCCTGCCGCCCGAGGCGGGCGCAGACTACCGCATCCGCATCTTCACCCCGAAGATGGAACTGCCCTTCGCCGGCCATCCCAGCGTCGGCGCGGCCTGGGCCGCGGTGGAACTGGGCCTGGCCACGCCCGACGACGAACGCCAGCTGGTCCAGCAATGCGCCGCCGGCCGGCTGCCGGTGCGCGTGCAGGGCAGCGGCCGTTTCCGCCTGCTGCACGTGCGCAGCCCGCAGGCAGTGCAGCGCGACATCGCCGCGCCGCCGCTGCCGCCCGGCCTGGCCGCGTTGGCGCATCCGGCCGCGGAACCGGCACTGTGGAACAACGGCCCGGACTGGTGGCTGCTGGAGGCAGCCGACGAGACCGCGCTGCGCCGCTACAGGCCCGAACTGGCCGCCATCGCCGCCCTGCCCGGCAACGGCAAGCTCGCCGTGTTCGCCCCGGCGGCACGGCCCGATGTCGGCTACCAGTACGTGGTGCGCGCCTTCGCCCCCGGCGTGGGCGTCGACGAGGACCCGGTGACCGGCAGCGCCAACGCGCTGGTCGCCGCGCACCTGCTCGCACAGGGCCGGCTCGCGCCGGGGCAGCAGTACCGCGCCAGCCAGGGCCGCGAGCGCGGCCGCAACGGCGAGGTCCACGTGCAGGTCGACGCCGATGGCCATGTCTGGATCGGCGGCGAGGTGCAGCCGGTCATCGACGGCCATCTCGACTGGTAACCCCCTCCCCTACGGAAACAACGCATGACCACCCGCCGCTTCCTGCAACTGGACGTCTTCGCCCCGCGCCCCGGCACCGGCAATCCGCTGGCCGTGGTGCTCGACGCCGACGGCCTGGACGATGCCGCCATGCAGGCCATCGCCCGCTGGACCCGCCTGCCGGAAACCACCTTCGTGTTCGCGCCCACCGCGCCGGGCAGCAGCTACCGCATCCGCATGTTCGCGCCGCAGAAGGAAGTGCCGTTCGCCGGCCATCCCAGCGTCGGCAGCGCACACGCGGTGCTGGAATGCGGTCTCGCCACGCCGGTCGACGGCCTGCTGGTGCAGGACGGCATCGCCGGCCAGCTGCCGCTGCGCGTGGACGAGGCCGATGGCCTGCGCCGCATCGCCATCCGCACGCCGCGCGCTTCAGTGGCGGAAATCGTCGAAGCCGACGATGCACGCCTGCATCCGGCCATTGCCGGCTGGACGCTGGGCGCGCTGCCGCCGGTGCTGATGGACGGCGGCCGCCGCTGGTGGCTGGTGGAACTGGCCGACGAAGCCACGCTGCGCGCCCTCGCTCCCGACTGGGACGCCATCGCCACGCTGGCCGAGGCCACCGGCGCGATGGGCGTGTTCGCCTATGCCCGCAGCAACGCCCCGTCTCATGACCTGGCCGTGCGCGCCTTCGTCGGCAATGGTCGCCGCTTCGAGGACGCCGCCTCCGGTGCCGCCAATGCCGTGCTCGCCGCGTGGCTGGACGAACGACACGCCCTGCCCGGCAACGGCAGGCGCTACATCGCCAGCCAGGGCCGCGAGGTCGGCCACGACGCGCTGCTGGAGCTGCGCATCGACGAGCGCGGCGAGGTGTGGTCCGGAGGACAGGTGCAGACGGTGATCCGCGGAACCATCGACTGGTAAGCCTGCGGAGAAGGAAACATGCAGCAACACGATGCTTTCGACATCCAATGCACCTGCGGCACGGTCACGATCCGGTTGAATGGCGCGCCTGCCGCCCGCGCGTACTGCCACTGCCGCGCATGCCAGGATTTCTACGGACTTCCGGTGCTCGCCGCCAATGCGTGGCCGCGCGACGCACTGTTGGTCACCCGGGGACAGGAACACCTGCTGGACTACCCGCATCCACGACTTCGGATGCAGCGGCACTACTGTGGCAATTGCGGGGAAACCCTGTTCGGTGGCAACCGCCTTGGCATGGCCGTCGTGCGGACGAACCTGATCGCACGCGCATTCAACGGTGAACTGCCGCCGGCCCACGCCCCGGCCTTCCACCTGTTCTATGCCTATCGCACGCTCGATGTGGACGACGCGCTACCCAAGTACCTGGAGGGCTGGGACGGACCGCTGTACCAACCCACCGGCGCACAGGGCAGCTGATGGATAGGCCGCCTGCGGCCGGCAGGCGGGTCACCGCAACACACTTCAAACGGATCAACCCATGCGTCGATGGATGCTGCTGTCGTTCCTGTTCCCAGGGTGCATGCCTGCGTTTGCGATGGAGCCGGCGCCGGCGCAGCGCATCCTGTTCGTCGGCAACAGCCTGACCTACGTAGGCAATCTGCCGGCCACCTTCGCCGCGATGGCCGGAGCCAATGGGCACGACGTCCACAGCGCGATGATCGTGCAAGGCGGCGCCACGCTTGCCCAGCGCGTGGCCGATGGCTCCGCGCAACGAGCACTGGCCAGCTACAGGCCAGCGGTGCTCATCCTGCAGGAACGCGGCGGCGACCTGATGTGCCTGCCCGAGAAAGACGCCTGCAACCAATCCCGGCAGGCGTTGCAGACGTTGGCCCAGGCCGGCCATGCAGCCGGTGCGCAGGTTCTGCTGCTTGGCAGCTACCAGTCCCTTCCCCACGCCTCGGCGGCAATTGTCGATGAAGAACGCGCTGCCGCCACGCAGGCCGGCATCGGCTACATCGAGATTTCCGAAAGCCTGCGCCAGCTGTCCGGTAAAGCAACCTCGCTTGCCTGGTACGACGCCGACGGCATGCACCCCGGCCCGGCACTTACCCTGCTGGATGCAATCCAGCTACATCGTGCGTTGTTCGGCGCATCCCCCGCACAGGGCTTTTGGGTGTCCGCACCGATCTACACACCCGGCAGCGGTCTGCACCCCGAACTGCGCGATGCCGACGCGCCGGCACCGCGACCGGATACGCCGCAGGGCATCCACTACGACGGAGCGATGCTCGAACAACTCGATTCGATGCTGGATTCCAGCGACAAACGGCCCCGGTAGATGCGGGGCTTGCCTCGCATGGGGCATTCCCGCAAAGCCCGTGCCTGGCAAGCCCGGCACCTGCGGACAGGTCAACGCGAAGCGCGCAGCGCCTGCTGTTCGACCAGCGTGAGCGCGACGTTGTCGCGCAGGTAGGCCGGCTGCACCAGTTCCGGGGCGATACCCTCGCCGCGGGCGAAGGCCGGCACGGCGATCTTCAGCACGTCGGAGGCGCGCGGCAGCGCCTGCGCATCGACCGACGACAGCCGGGCCTGCAGGCGCGTGGCGAGCAGGCCGTCGACTGCGCCGAAACCGGTGCCCACGCCAGCCCAGCGGCTGCCGTCGTCGGGCAGCTGCAGCGCGTCCGGAGCGATCACCACCTCGGCCCCCTGCGTGTCCCACAGGCCATCGCCGCGGCGCACGCAGCGCGCGGCGTAGACCTCGCCCATGCGCGCGTCGATGCTGGCCAGCACGTGCGAGGCGTCGCCCGGCGCCTGCATCGCCAGCACCTGCAGCGTGGACACCGGCAGCAGCGGCCGATCCAGCGCCAGCGCGATGCCCTGGGCGAGGGCGATGGCCAGGCGCACGCCGGTGAAGGCGCCGGGGCCGCGGCTCAGGGCGATGGCATCCAGCTGCGCGCGGGCGATGCCAGCCTCGGCGAGCAGTTGCTCCGCCCACGGCAACGTCAGTTCGGCATGCCGGCGCGGCGCGATCTCGAAGCGTTCCAGCACCTGTCCATCGACATGCAGGGCGACGGAGCAGGCTTCGGTGGCGGTTTCCAGGGCGAGCAGCTTCATGGGGTCACATCGGAATCGGAAGAAGACGGCATGGCGGGTTCCATGGCCGGCGCGTCGTCGGCATCGGGCTGCCATTGTCGCGCAAAGAAGGCCTGCACATCGGCCAGCTCGCGGGTGCGGCGGAACGGCGGCAGCGAATCGAGGAACACGCGGCCGTAGCCGCGGCTGAGCAGGCGCGGGTCGCACAGCACCAGCACGCCGCGGTCGGTCTCGCTGCGGATCAGCCGGCCGACGCCCTGCTTGAGCGCGATCACCGCCTGCGGCAGCTGTTCGTCGCGGAACGGGTTGCCGCCCTCGCGGCGGATCGCGTCCAGCCGCGCCTCGTATACCGGGTCATCCGGTGCGGCGAAGGGCAGCTTGTCGATCACCACCACGCTCAGCGCGTCGCCGGCCACGTCCACGCCTTCGCGGAAACTGGCCGAGCCGAGCAGCACGCCATTGCCCGATTCGCGGAAACGCTGCAGCAGGCTGGCGCGCGGCGCCTCGCCCTGCACGAACAGCGGCCACGGCCCGCCACGCAGCGCATCGGCGGCCTCGCGCAGCGCACGATGCGAGGCGAACAGCAGGAAGGCGCGGCCCTGCGAAGCTTCCAGCACCGGCCGCAGGGTGGCGATCAGCGCGGCGCCGAAGCCGCGCGCGGCCGGATCGGGCAGCTGCTTCGGCAGGTAGCACAGCGCCTGCACCGGCCAGTCGAACGGACTGGGCTGGACCAGCGTGTCCGGATCGTCCAGGCCCAGGCGCGCGGCCAGGTGGTCGAAACCGCCATCGACGGTGAGCGTGGCCGAGGTGAACACCCAGGCCGCCAACGAGCGCTGGCGGTGTTCGCGCAGCGGCCCGGACACGTCCAGCGGCGTGCGCTGGCAGCGGAAACCGCGCGGGGTAAGTTCGTACCAGAGCACGTCGTTGCCGGCGGCGGTCTCGCCCGCATCGTCGGCCTCGAAATCGGGCAGCGGCGCATCCTCGCCCAGCCAGCGCGCCAGCCGCGCCACCCCTTCGGTAGCGCGCGCATGGCAGGCATCCAGCCCCGGCGAGGTCGCGCGCACGCCGGCCAGCGCATCGCGCAGCTGCGCCAGCGCCGCGGCCAGCACGTCGAAACCTTCGGCCACCTCCGGCACCGCCAGCGCGCGCCATTGCGTGCCGCGCGGCGGCAGCTGCTCCATCGCCGTGCGCAGTTGCCGCAGCGCCATTTCCAGCGCGGCCACCGGCTGCTGCAGCGCGGGCTGCGCACCGGCCACGCCGCGGCATTCGGCCAGGCTGTCGCGCGCCAGCTCCTGCCACGGGCGCATGCCGAAGCCTTCGCCGAAGAAACTGGCCGCCAGCTCAGGCAACTGGTGTGCCTCGTCGATCACGAACGCCTGCGCGCCCGGCAGGATCTCGCCGAAGCCTTCCTGCTTGAGCGCCAGGTCGGCCAGCAGCAGGTGGTGGTTGACCACGACCAGATCGGCTTCCTGAGCGCGCTGCCGCGCCTGCACCACGCAGCAGTCGCCCCAGAACGGGCAATCGCTGCCCAGGCAGTTGTCCACGGTCGAGGTGACCATCGGCAGCAGCGGCGAGTCGTCGGCCAATCCATCCAGTTCGGCGACATCGCCGAACTGCGTGCGCCCGGCCCAGGTGACGATGCGCTGGAACTGCGCCGCCTGTTCGGGCGAGGCGAAACGCGGCTCGCCACGCGCCTGGTCCAGCCTGTAGCGGCACAGGTAATTGGCGCGGCCCTTGAGCAGCGCGCTGCGGTGACCGACGCCGAGCGCGGCGCGCACGCGTGGCAGGTCGCGATGGTAGAGCTGGTCCTGCAATGCGCGGGTGCCGGTGCTGACGATCGTCTTCAACCCGGACAGCAGCGCCGGCACCAGATAGGCGAAGGTCTTGCCGGTGCCGGTGCCGGCCTCGGCCAGCAGCACGTCGCGCTGCTGGAACGCATCGGCGATGGCCTCGGCCAGCCGCAGCTGCGCCGCACGCGGGGTGAAGGCGTCGAGCTGCCGCGCGAGTGCGCCGTTTTCGCTGAGGGCCTCACGGCTGGCGGCGGCTAGGGAGAGCATGCGAAAGCGAGCAACCGGGACAAGGGAACAGGGAATGGACGATGGCCGGCAGCCGCAGGGGACAACGAGACGACACAGGCTTCCATTCCCTGCTTCCGGTTCCCGCTTCCCCGCCTCCGATCAATACCGCTTGATCCCCGGCACCGTGCAGCCTTCGATCTGCGCATGCGCCGAAGCCGCGTTTTCCTTCTCGGCGCGCGCCAGGTGCGCCTGCTCGATGGTGGCCCAATGGCGACGGCACAGCGGACCGGTACGCGAACCGAGCGAGACCGCCTTGCGCGCCAGCGTCTCGGCGCGGCTCCAGTCGCCCTGCAGCAGCGCGATCTCGGCGCGCTCCTGCAGGATGCCCGGGTCGTCCTCGACCAGCAGCAGCGCCTGGTTCAGCGCATCGGCGGCACCGGCCAGGTCGCCAGCCGCGCGGCGTTCGCCGGCGATCTCGCGCAGGTCGTCCACCTGCGGATCGCGCAGCGGCTGCACCGACACTTCCTTGTCGTCGACGCCGGCGGCGGTCAGCACCGCGGCCATGCGCTGCGCGGGCGTGGTCGTATCGACCACCGGCGGCGGCGGGGGCGGCGTGCTGGTGCAGGCGGCCAGGGCGAGGGAAACGGCCAGGATGGCCAGTGCGCGGTGGATCGGAAGCATGCTGTTCATGCCGGCATTATCGCGCAGGCGCGTCTGAAGGCGTGCTCGACGCCGGTGCCGGCTCCTTGCGGTCCAGCCCGAACCAGCTGCGCCAGCCGCCGCCTTCCTGCGCTTCCTCTTCCGGCGCCGCCTGCGGCGCGCAGGGCGCGTAGTCCGGGGCGAAGCCGGCCACGAACGGGAAGCGGCGTGCGCCGGGGCAGCCTTCGTCGGTGCTGCTGTTGCCCTCGGCGGCCACGTACTGCCAGTCCAGGCCCTTGCTGTCCACGCGCAGCGGCCGGCTCGGCAGGTTGCGGAAGATACCCGCCCATACCCGCATCGAGGCCGTCGCGCCGTACAGGCCGGCCTGCTCGTTCTGGTCGTTGCCCATCCAGATCACCGCCAGATGGTCGCCGGTATAGCCGGCGTACCAGCTGTCGCGGCCATCGTTGGTGGTACCGGTCTTGCCGGCCGGCTGCAGCCGCCCCAGGCCATCGGCGTTGAGCCCGGCCGCGGTACCGCTGGCCACCACCTGCTGCAGCGCCACGCTGATCAGGTTGGCGGCGATGGAGTCGCCCTCCTGCGCCGGCGCAGGGGTCTTGTCGTAGCGCTTGAGCAGCTTGCCCTGCGCATCGACCACGCCGCGCACGGCATGCAGCGGCTGGATTTCGCCGCCGGAGGCGAGGAACTGGTACAGCTGCGCCATGCCATAGGGGCTCTGGTCGGTCGAACCCAGGATCACCGCCGGGTTGGCTTCGGCCTTGAGCCCGGCCAGCACGTGGATCAGCTGGGTCACCCGTTCCGGCCCGACCTGCATGCCGACCCGCACCGTGGCCTGGTTGTAGGAGCGGGCCAGCGCGTCGATCAGGCGCACCGTGCCGTGGCTGCGGTTGTCCGCGTTGCCCGGTGTCCAGTTGCGCCCGCGGCTGAGCTGCACGGTGACCGGTGTGTCCTCGACCCACGAAGCCAGCGACCAGCGGTCCGGCTGCGCCAGCGCCAGCAGGTAGACGAACGGCTTGAGCAGCGAGCCGACCGGACGCTGCGCATCGATGGCGCGGTTGAAGCCCGGTTCGGCCACGTCGCGGCTGCCGACCACCGCCAGCACGTCGCCGTTGTGCACGTCGGTCAGCACCATGCCGGCCTGCAGCTCCGGCCGGCGCTTGCTCTCCAGCGACTTGACGGTGTGCGCCACCGCGCCCTCGGCATAGGCCTGGGCCGAGGGCGACATGCCGGTGAAGACGTTCAGGCCGGCGCCCTGCAGGGTGCTTTCCGGGTAGTCGTGGCCGAGCTGGCGGCGGACCAGGTCGATGTAGGCCGGGAAACGGTTGGCCGCGACCAGCCCCGGCACCTTGGGCACGCCCAGCGGCGCCTTCAGCGCGCGCTGGTATTCGGCCTCGTCGATCAGTTCGTTCTCGTGCAGCTTGCCGAGCACGAAATTGCGCCGGTCCAGCGCACGCTCGGGATTGCGGCGCGGGTCGTAATAGGACGGTCCCTTCACCAGCCCGATCAGCAGCGCCACCTGCTCGGTGGTCAGCGCATTGAGGTCGCGCCCGAACCAGAACTCGGCGCCCGATGCCACGCCATGGATGGCCTGGCTGCCGCGCTGCCCGAGGTAGACCTGGTTGAGATAGGCCTCAAGGATCACCGGCTTGTCGTAGCGCGCTTCCATGATCAGCGCGTACAGCACTTCATTGAACTTGCGGGTGACGGTCTGTTCCTTGCCGATGCCGAGCAGGCCGCTGCGCGCCAGCTGCTGGGTCAGCGTGCTGGCACCCTGCCGCACCTTGCCGCCGGAGCGCACCGTCACCCACACCGCGCGCGCGATGCCGCTCAGGTCGATGCCGTGGTGGCTGTTGAAATCCTTGTCCTCCACCGCCTGCAGGCCGGTGACCAGCAGTTCCGGCGTTTCGGCGATGCGCACCAGCCGTCGCTCCTCCTGCTTCTGCCCGTACAGCGTGGCGATGCGCGCCGGGTCCAGGCGCGCGGCCTTCAGCGCCTTGCGCTCGGCGCCGTCGCGCAGCGAGGCCACCTGCCCGCCGGAGACGACCGCCTCGACCTGGCGCGGCGCCACGCGCCCGTCCACGTCGACGTAGCCGCGGCTGGAAATGGTGAAGCGGCCGTCCTGCAGGCGGTAGGTGCCCGGACTCCTGCCAACGCCGTCGTCGCGGTAGGCCGAGGCCGCCAGCTCGGTCTTGAGCGTATTGGCGTCCATCGCCAGCCCCGGCGCCAGCACCAGCGGCCGCGCGTAGACGCGGGTCGGGATCTGCCAGCGCAGTTCGCCGAAGCGCTGGGTCACCTGCGAGTTCAGGTACAGCGTGTAGGGAATCAGGAAACCCAGGCCGAGGGCCGCTGCCGCCAGGCCCCAGGTGATCAGCCGGCTGCGCCAGGGCGTGCCGAGATCGTCGGTATCGTCGTCCAGTTCGTCGGAATCGTAGCGTCGCGGCACGGGGATGCGAGAATGTAGGTTCAGGCGAGTCTAACGCAGCCTCGTGCCACGGCACGGCTGCCGGCCCCCACCTGCTTAAGCTGGAGTTGCAACCGAATGTCGATGTCCCCGGCCGATGCGCGTTACCACCTCGCCCGCATCGTCGGCCTGATCCGCCGCGGCCTGGCCAGCCTGCGCACCCGCGGCTGGCGCGCGACCCTGCAGCGCGTCGGCGTGCACCTGCGGCGGCAGCCGCCGCCGCGGCGCGAGCCCTTGTTCGCGCCCGCCGACGTCGCGTTCGCGCCATTCGCCGTGCCCGCCAGCGGCGAGCCGGTGGCCAGCATCGTGATTCCGGTCTACAACCATGCCCGGCATACGCTGGCCTGCCTGCGCGCGCTGTCCGCGCATCCGCCGGTGGCAGCCTGCGAGATCCTGGTGATCGACGACGGCAGCAGCGACGAGACCGGTGACTGGATGACGCAGGTCGAAGGCCTGCGCTACCACCCCCGCGCGGAGAACGGCGGCTTCATCGCCGCCTGCAACGACGGCCTGCGGCTGGCGCGTGGCCGGTACGTGGTGCTGCTGAACAACGACACCGTGCCACAACCGGGCTGGCTGGACGCCCTGCTCGACACCTTCGCGCGCGTCCCGGAGGCCGGCCTGGTCGGCGCCCAGCTGCTGTACCCGGACGGCCGCCTGCAGGAATCGGGCGGCGTCGTGTTCGACGACGGCAGCTGCTGGAGCTACGGCCGCTTCGAATCGGCCGAGGACCCACGCCATGCCAGCCTGCGCGACACCGATTACTGCTCCGGCGCGGCGCTGGCCATTCCACGCGCCCTGTTCGAGGAACTCGGCGGGCTGGACACACGCTATGCGCCGGCCTACTACGAGGACACCGACCTGGCGTTCAAGGTGCGCGCCGCCGGCCGCCGCGTGCTGGTGCAGCCGGCCAGCCGTGTCGTGCACGACGAGGGCACCAGCAACGGCACCGATACCGGCAGCGGCATCAAGGCGTGGCAGGTCCGCAACCAGTCGGTGTTCACTGACAAGTGGCATGCCGAACTGGCACGGCAGCTGCCGGCCGGCAGCGTTCCCGGCCCGGCGCTCCTGCACCGCGGCCAGCGCCAGGTGCTGATCATCGACGAAGCGGTGCCGCGCCCGGACCGCGACTCGGCCTCGCTGCGCCAGTTCAACCTGATCCGCATGCTGCTGGCCGGCGGCGCGCATGTGGCGTTCCTGCCGACCCGCGGCGAACATGGCGGCGCGGCCACCGACGCACTGCAGGCGCTGGGCGTGGAGGTGTGGCATGCCCCCTGGCTGAAGGGCGTGGGCGATTGGCTGCGCACGCACGGCCGCCGCTTCGATGTGGTGATGCTGGTGCGCCATCACGTCGCCCACGAGTGCCTGCCGCTGCTGCGGCGCCACGCGCCGCAGGCGCGCACCGTGTTCGACACCGTGGATCTGCACTACCTGCGCGAACGCCGCGGCGCCGAGCTGGCCGGCGACCCGCGCCTGGCGCGCAGCGCCGAGCGCACCCGCGCCAGCGAACTGGCGGTGATGGCCGCGACCAATGTCACCCTGCTGGTCAGCGCCGCCGAGAAGGAGCAACTGGCCATCGACGCGCCGCAGGTGCGGGTGGAACTGCTGTCCAACCTTCATGAAGTGGCCGGCCAGGGGCTGGACTGGGCGCAGCGGCATGACCTGGTATTCGTCGGCGGCTTCGGCCACCCGCCGAACCTGGATGCGATGCAGTGGTTCATCGGCGAGGTGTTCCCGCTGATCCGGCAGCGCCTGCCGCAGATCCGCTTCCACTGCATCGGCGCCGACGTACCCGACAGTCTGCAGGCGCTGGCGGCCACCCAGCCCGGCGTGCAGGTGCATGGCTACGTGCCCGACGTGGTGCCGTGGATGGCCGGCGGCCGCATCGCGGTGGCGCCGCTGCGCTTCGGCGCCGGGGTCAAGGGCAAGATCAACCTGAGCATGGCCCACGGCCAGCCGGTGGTGGGCACGCATTGCGCGGTCGAAGGCATGCACCTGCGCGATGGCCAGGACGTACTGGTCGCCGACAGTGCCGAGGGCTTCGCCGATGCGGTGGTGCGGCTGCACGACGATGAAGCCCTGTGGCGGCAGTTGTCGGCCAACGGCCTGCGCAACATCGCCCGGCATTTCTCGATGGACGCCGCGCGCGAGACCGTGGCGCGGGTGTTTCTGGAGCAGGAACGTAGCGAGTAGGAACCAGCAACGGCAACAGCCGACTGTCTTTCTGCTCCCCTCTGGCTCCCTGTTCCTGGCAACTACCTTCGTGGCACCTTGCGTTTCCCAGCCATCCGATGATCGGTGCCGCGCGGGTGCGTGGCAGGGGTGTTTCTGGAGCAGGAACGTAGAGGCGAGAAACCAATGGAGGCAGCGGCACCCCATGACTGCCGCCTTTACTGGTTCCTGATCACCACGTTCCTGCTCATCAGCGCCTTGCATTCCCCAGCCGCTCGGCGAAGGCCGGCAGCTCAGGTGTCGCCGCATCGAGCTCGCGCGCCTGCTCCAGCGCGCGACCGGCGAAGGCGACGTCGCCCGCGCCCAGCCGTTCGCTGCCGACCGCCAGCCAGCGCTGCGCCAGCCGGCGCCGCGCCGCGGGCAGCAGCGGATCGCCTGGCGCCAGCGCCTGCCAGGCATCCAGGCAGGTACGCGCCGCCTGCAGGCGGTTGCCCTGCAGGTTGTCGTCCAGGCAGTGGCGCGCGGCCGGCAGGATGCGGGCGCCGGCCTGCTTCACCCGCGCGTCGCGGGGCGCCAGCGCCTGCGCGGCCTTGAAGCGGTCGTAAGCGCTGGCGCCCGGCGGCAACAGCCATTGCCCCTGCGCCGCGGCGCTTTCCACCTGCGCCAGCAGCGCATGCAGCCTGCGCTCGCGTTCGGCCGCCGGCATCCGGGTTTCCAGCGCCTGGCGCGCGCCCTGTGCGCGCTGCAGCGCCTGTACCGCGGCCGCAACCTCGGGGCTGTCCGGTGCCAGCGCGCGCGCCTGCTCCAGCGCCTGCCCGGCCTGTTCGAAATGGAAATCGCCGGCCAGGCGCGCGGCTTCGCCTGCCCATGCGCGCGCGACCCGCTGCAGCCCCTGCCGTGCCGCCGGGTCGTCGCCCACCGCGAGCACCTGCGCGTACCCCTCCTCGGCCTGGCGCAGGCGCCCACGCGCCAGATCGCGCGCGGCCTGGCTGCGGCGCCGGTCCAGCGCGGTGTTCAGCGCGGCGCGGGCGGCGGGCAGTTCCGCGTGGCCGGCGTCATAGCCTTCCACCCGGTGCAGCAGGCGCGCGGCCGCGTCCGTCTCGTTCCGCTGTGCCGCCGCCATGGAAGCGGCCAGCAGATCGGACAGGGCATCGTCGCGCCCCTGCAGCGCCTGCAGGTGGTCAGGCCGCACCGCCAGCACCCGCTGGTACAACGGCAGCGCACTGTCCGCGCCGTCGTCCAGCCGGCCCTGCGCCTGCGCCGCCTCGGCACGTCGCAGCAGGTCGTCGACGCTGTCCGGCTCCTGCGCCTGGCGATGCAGGCGCGAGGCGATGGCATCCAGCTGCACCTGCGGCACCTGCAGTTGCCGCGCCAGTTCCAGCGCCGCGCGCGCGGCGGGCACGTTGCCAGCGCTCAGATGCTGTTGCGCCTGCTCCAGCGCCTTGCGCCCGGTATCGGCCAGCGCGTCGCGCGCGTCGCCACGGTCTGGATCCAGCGCGGCCGCGGCTTCGAACAGTTCGCGCGCACCGCTGCCATCGGCCGCGGACAGATGCCCCTGGCGCAGTGCGCGTTGTCCGTCGTCGAGCAGTTGCTGGATTTTCGTTTCCGGCCACAGCAGCTCCGCCAGTGGTTGCCGGAACAGGGCCAGCAGCAGCGCCAGCACGGCGACCGCGATGGCGATGGAACGCCAGGCGCGCGGACTGTCCCAGCCACGCGCCACCCACCAGCGCCCATACAGTCGCAGGCGACCGGCGAACAGCGCCAGCCATCGTGGGAGGGGGAGGTGCCCGTTGTGCATGCGGGCAGCCTAGCAGCCTGCCATGGCACGACGCGTTGTTGCCGGGCCTCAGCCCATGCGCCGCGCTTCGTCCACCCCGGGCAAGGCGTCGAGCTTGCCCAGCAGCGTGGACAGCTGGCCGTAATCGCTCACCTTCAGCCGCAGGCGCAACTGCATACGGCCGCTGTCGCGCAGCGGGTCGCTGTTGATGTTGAGCACATAGGCGTCTTCCTGCGCGATCAGGTTGGTGATGTCCTTCAGCAGCCAGCGCCGGTCCATCGCACGGACCATCACGTCCACTTCGTAGCCCGAACCCGCGCGTCCCCACTCCACCGGCAGCACGCGCTCGGGGTGCGCGGCCGACAACCGCGCCAGCGCCGGGCAGTCGGCGCGGTGCACGGTGACGCCGCGGGTCTGGGTGAGGTAGCCGGCAATCGGTTCGCCGGCCACTGGCTGGCAGCAGCGCGCCAGCTGCACCAGCAGGTTGCCCACGCCCTGCACGGTGAAATCGGAACGGCCGATGCTCTCGCGGCGCGCGGTCGGCCGCGGCAGCGGCGGTGTTGCCGGCGCCGGCTGGTTCTTTTCCCTCTCCGCCTCCAGCAGCGCGCGGCTGACCTGGCTGGGCCCGGTATCGCCGAGCGCGACCTGGATGTACAGGTCATCGATGCCGTCGGCATGGAAGCGCTTCGCCGCCACCATCAGGTCGGCCTGCTGCAGCCCCAACCGCTTGAGCTCGCGGTCCAGCAGCTCGCGCCCGGCCTGTACGTTGCGCGCGCGGTCGAGCTTGTGGAACCACGTGCGCACCTTCTCGCGCGAACGGCTGCTGGCAAGGAAGCCGTTGGCCGGCAGCAGCCAGTCGCGGCGCGGGTCCGCTTCCTTGGCGGTCATGATCTCGACGCGGTCACCGCTGCGCAGACGATAGGTCAGCGGCACGATGCGGCCGTTGACCTTGGCGCCGCGGCAGCGGTGCCCGACCATGGTGTGCACGTGATAGGCGAAATCCAGCGGCGTGGCGCCGGCCGGCAGGTCCATCACCTCGCCCTTGGGGCTGAGCGCGTAGACGCGGTCCTCGATCAGCTCGGCATCCAGCGCACCGGCAAGATCCTCCGGATTGGCCGCATCCTGCGCCTGCTCCAGCAGTTGCCGCATCCAGGTGATCTTGCGGTCGAAGGCCTTTTCCGCGCCCTTGCCGCCTTCCTTGTACTTCCAGTGCGCGGCCACGCCCAGTTCGGCCTGCGCATGCATTTCATGGGTGCGGATCTGCACCTCGATCGTGCGCCCTTCCGGACCGATCACCGCGGTGTGCAGCGAGCGGTAGTCATTGGCCTTGGGCCGGGCGATGTAGTCGTCGAACTCGCTGGGGATCGGCGTCCACAGCGCATGCACCACGCCCAGCGTGGCGTAGCAGGCGCCGATGTCGTCCACCATCACCCGCACCGCTCGCAGGTCGTAGAGCTGATCGAAGGCCAGCTTCTTCTTCTGCATCTTCCGCCAGATGCTGTAGATGTGCTTCGGCCGGCCGCTGACCTCGGCGCGGATGCCGTTCTCGTCCAGTGCGGCGGACAGGCGGCGCTTGACCGCCTCGACGTAGCGCTCGCGCGCCATCCGGGTCTCGTCGACCTCGCGCGCGATGTGGCGATAGGTGTCCGGCTCCAGGAAGCGGAACGCCAGGTCCTCCAGTTCCCACTTCAGCTGCCAGATGCCCAGGCGGTTGGCCAGCGGCGCATGGATGTCGCGGGTCAGCTGCGCCAGCGCGCGGCGCTGCTCCTCGGACAGGCGGTCGGCCGCACGCATGCAGGCCAGTTGCCGCGCCAGCAGCACCGGTACCACGCGCAGGTCGTGGATGATGGACAGCAGCAGGCGGCGCAGGCCCTCGCTGTTGCGGCCAGCGTCGCGGCCGGCGTGCAGCGCCCATACCTGGTCGGCGGCATCCTGCCCATCCAGCAGGCCGCGCACCGCGGTTGCCGCGTTGCCCAGCGGCAGTTCCGGCAGCCGCACGCGCAGGCCCGGCAGGTCGAACAGCAGCGCGGCGACGATCACCGCCTCGTCGGCGGACAGCAGCGCCAGCGAATCCAGGGTGTCGGCCAGCACCGGCCATGGCAGCCGCGGCTGCATGTCGGTATCGGGCTGCCGCCAGGCGGCGAGCAGGGCCTGCCGCAGGGGGTCGGAAAGCGCGCCGCAGGACGGGCGTTGCAGCAGGGCATCCAGGCCGGAGAGGGAAGAACGGTTCACAGCAGTCGATCGCAGGCGGATGCCCCTACACTAGCGCCCAACCGTCCACGGGAACAATCTTCCATGCAGCCGTCCCGCCTTTCCCTCCTGCTCACCGCCGCCCTCCTGCTCGCCCCGGCCTTCGCCGCGCAGGCACAGCGCGTGGTCGAAGGCGATTTGCAGCAGCAGATGTCCGCCGCCGAATTCAAGGCCGCCGGCCTGGACAAGCTCTCCACCGACGAACTGGCCGCACTCAATGCCTGGCTGCAGGGCAAGGTGCGGGAAGCCACCACCAGCGCGGTCGAGCAGGCACGCGAGGAGGGCCGCCAGGAAGTGATCGTGAAGAATCGTGGCTTCTTCGACTTCGGCTCCAAGGAGCCGATCGAGGCCCGGCTGGAGGGCGAATTCCGCGGCTTCGGCAAAGGCCGCCAGTACACGCTGGACAATGGACAGGTCTGGGAGCAGATCGACGATGCCAGCGTCGCCGGCGTGCGCAGGCAGGCGCCCGCGGTCAAGGTCACTCCGGGCCTGCTGAATGTCTGGTACCTGCAGATCGAAGGACTCAACACCCGCGCCAAGGTACGTCGTACCAAGTAACCTCCGTCAGCACCCCGCGCCCGCCACGGCGGGCGTTCCGACCGCCGCGCGCCGCGGCCCCGCACCTCGTCCCCGGTCCGCCATGCCCACCATCGTGTTGCTCATGCTGCTGTTCCTGCTGCCGGCCGGCGCTTCGGCCCAGGTCTACAAATGCAAGGGAAAGTCCGGGGAAACCGCCTATTCCGAGCATCCCTGCGACGCCAGCGCACAGCCGATGAAGCTGCGCGACGAGCGCCCGGCCGCATCGCCACCGCCACCGCCAATGGAATCGGCCACGCCGGAGCCGTCTCCGCTGCGTGAGGGCGACAGCACACCGGCCCCCGCCGCGGAGCTGGACCGCACTGCTGAACGCGAATGCATCGCCAACGCGACCGCGTCGATCTATGGTCCGTCCAACGACCGCGTGGCGACCTACCAGCAGCAGATGACGATGCTCAACGAGCAGCTCGGCAACGCGGTCGACGCGCAGCGCAGCGAAGCCCTGCAGGTGCGCATGGCCAACCTGCGCCGCGCGATCAGCCGCGAGCATGCGTACGCCCATGAGCAGGTCAACACCGCGCGCCGGCGCTGCGTCGACCAATACCGCGCGGCGACGCCCTGATTTCCTTCGAGCGGGTCAGCCGCGCAGGGCGGCGACCCGCTGCGCCAGCTTCTTCGGCGAGATGCCGGAGCGGAAACCCAGTTCCTGCGCGAACAGCGACACGCGCAGTTCCTCGATGTCCCAGCGCAGCGCCGACCATTCCGGCTGCGCCGCGCGGCCCTGCAGCCGCGCTTCCTCAAGCGCGTCGACGAAGGGCTTGAGCTCGAGCATGCGCGCCTGGTCGCGCGGCGGATCGCGCTTGGCGCGCTCGGTGCGCAGGATCATCGCCTTGAGATAGCGCGGGAACTGCGCCAGCGTGTCGGCTGGCGTTTCGCGCAGGAAGCCGGCGTGGATCAGCGAGGCCAGCTGCCGCTCCATGTCGTCGAGGTTGCCACGCGCCCAGCCCATCAACGGCGCTTCCAGCAGCGGCTTGAGCTCGCCGGCCAGGCCGAGGATGGTCTCGGCCAGCCGCAGCCGCTCCATCGCCTCGCCGAACAGGCGCTTGCCGGCATCGGCGCGGCGCAGCTCGAACGCGTCGGGCGAGCGGATATCGCCCAGCCCATCGGCCAATACCGCGTTCATGGCGGCGTCGACAAGATCGCCACGCAATCGTTCCTGCGACTCTATTGCCGCATACAGCAACCCGGTCTTGGGCGATACCGGCAACTGCTTGCGGGCCTGCTTGACCTTGTCGGTCAGGGCGATTTCCAGCAGGCGCCGCACGCCGCGCGGATGCGCCAGCCGTGCTTCGTTGCGGTCGGCGAAGATGCGCAGCGCCGTCGCCTCGCCGGTATCGACCAGCGCCGGGTACGCTGGCACGCCGGCTTCGCCCGGCACCTGCTCGGGGATGGCGGTGGCCGGGAACTCGCGCAGGTCCTCGGCCGCCAAGGCCTTGCCGGCACGCGCCGCGAACGCCTGCCCGGCGCGCTCGCCGAAGCGCGCGCGCAGCACGTCCAGATCGCGCGACATCGCCAGCAGCCTGCCGTCGCCGTCGGCCACGCGCAGGTTCATGCGCAGATGCGGTTCCAGCGCCGTCTCGTCGAAATCGGTGGCCGCCACCACCACGCCCGTCGCCTTGGACAGGAACCGCGCCAGCTCGCCGCGGATGTCGTCGGCCGACGGCTGCGGCCAGGCCTCGGCGAAGGCGCGGCCGAAGTCCGGCGCGGGCACGTAGTTGCGGCGCATCGCCTTGGGCAGGCTGCGGATCAGCGCCGCCGCCTTGTCGGCGACGAAGCCCGGCGCCAGCCACGACAGCCGCGCCGGGTCCAGCGCGTTGAGCAGGTGCAGCGGCACGTCGAGGGTGACGCCATCGTCCTGCGCGCCGGGTTCGAAGCGGTAGTGCATCGCCAGCCGCGCGTCGCCCAGCGCGAAGTACTTCGGATAGCGCTCCTGCTCGCTGCCCTCGCCCGGCAGCAGGTCGGCCAGCGACCAGCACAGCGTGCGGTGCTGCCCCGCCGGCAGCGCCTTCCACCACGCATCCAGCCCACTGGCCGAATGGATCTCCGCCGGCACGCGGTCCAGGTACCAGCGCGCCTGCCAGTCCTCGTCGGCGACGATGCCGGCGCGGCGCAGCTTGGCCTCTTCCTCGCGCGCCTGCTCCAGCACCTTGAGATTGTCGGCGACGAAGCCGGCGCGGGTGTTGATCTCGCCAGTGACCAAGGCCTGCCGCACGAAGATGTCGTGCGCTTCGCCCGGCGCGATGCGCCCGTAATGCACCGGCTTGCGCGGCGCCAGCACCAGCCCGAACAGGCTGATCTGTTCGGCCGCCAGCACCTGCCCCTGGGCGCGCGACCAATGCGGATCGAAATGTTTGCGGGCAAGCAGGTGCGGCAGTTCGGCGATCGCCCAGTCCGGCTCGATGGCGGCGTTGGTCAGGCCCCACACCCGCTGGGTATCGAGAAGGGTCGCGCTGAGCACCCACGGCGGCGGTTTTTTCGACAGCGCCGAACCCGGGAACAGATGGAAACGGCGTTGGCGCGGCGCCTGGAAATCGCCCTTCTCGGTGCGGTGGCCTATCTGCGTCGGCAGGCCAGCGAGGATCGCGCGGTGCAGCGCCTGGTAGGCAGCGACGCGGGCCTTCTCGGGAATGGAGGCTGACTCTGCGCCTGAGTCGGGTTTTCCCCGGCCCTGCTGGACTGCTGCGTTTTTGCTGGAGGAAGCCGACGCCGCCTCCGGCTTCGCACCTTCGCGCGCCAGCCGCGCCGCCTTGTGCAGTTCGCCGCGCGTGGCCTTGCGTCTGGCTTCGCCATCGCCACCGGCCGGCATTGCCGCCGGCGCGGCCAGCAGCGCCTTGCCGAAGACGCCGTCGCTGCCGCTTTCCCAACCGAGTTCTTCGCACAGCAGGCGCAGCTGCCGGTGCAGCTCGCGCCACTCGCGCATGCGCAGGAAGCCGAGGAAATGGCGGCCGCACCAGTCGCGCAGCTTCGACTGCGTCAGGTCTTCGTGCGCGACCCGGTAGCCCTCCCACAGGCGCAGGATGCCGAGGAATTCCGAGCGCGGATCGGCGAAGGTGGCATGCGCGTTGTCCGCCGCCTCGCGCGCCTCAGGCGGCCGCTCGCGCGGGTCCTGGATGCCGAGGAAGGAGGCGATCACCAGCATCTCGTGCAGGCAGCCGCCCTTCTGCGCGGCCACCAGCATGCGCGCCAGTTTCACGTCCACCGGCAGCCGTGCCATCTGCCGGCCAATGGCGGTGAGCTTGCGCTCATCGTCGATCGCGCCCAGCTCGGCCAGCTGCTGCCAGCCATCGGCCACCGCGCGCTCGTCCGGCGGCTCCAGGAACGGGAAGTCCTCGATCCTGCCCAGCCCGAGCTGCAGCATGCGCAGGATCACCCCGGCCAGCGAGGAACGGCGGATCTCCGGATCGGTGAATTCCGGGCGCGACTGGAAATCGGGCTCGGCGTACAGGCGATAGCACACGCCTTCGGCGATGCGCCCGCAACGGCCCTTGCGCTGGTTGGCACTGGCCTGCGATACCGGCTCGATATGCAGCCGATCAAGTTTTTGCCGCGGGCTGTAGCGCTTCACGCGCGCAAGACCGGGATCGACCACGTAGCGGATGCGCGGCACCGTCAGCGAGGTCTCGGCGACGTTGGTGGTCAGCACGATGCGCCGCTTCGGGCCGGGGTTGAACACCCGGTCCTGGTCCTTCGCCGACAGGCGCGCATACAGCGGCAGCACCTCGGTTTCGCGGTACTTGCGCCGCTCCAGCGATTGATGCGCATCGCGGATTTCGCGCTCGCCGGGCAGGAACACCAGCACGTCGCCGCGCGGATCGGCACGGGTGATCTCGTCGACCGCGGCGACGATGGCGTCGTTGACCGACATCGGGTCCGACCCGGTGTCGTCGCCACGGCCGCGGCCCTTCGCTTCTGTTGCCGGTGCCGGCCGCAGGTCGTCGAGCGGCCGGTAGCGCACTTCCACCGGATAAGTGCGGCCTTCGACGCTGACCACCGGCGCATCGTCGAAATGGCGCGAGAAACGTTCGGTGTCGATGGTGGCCGAGGTCACCACCAGTTTCAGGTCCGGGCGCTTGCGCAGCAGCTGCTTGAGATAGCCGAGCAGGAAATCGATGTTGAGGCTGCGTTCGTGCGCCTCGTCGATGATCAGCGTGTCGTAGCGCGACAGCCAGCGGTCCGAGGCGATCTCGGCCAGCAGGATGCCGTCGGTCATGAACTTGATGCGGCTGTCCTCGCCCACCTTGTCGGTGAAGCGCACCTGGTAGCCGACCACCGAACCCAGTTCGGTCCCCAGCTCCTCGGCCACGCGCGTGGCCACCGCGCGCGCGGCGATGCGCCGCGGCTGGGTGCAGCCGATCATGCCGGCCTCGCCGCGCCCGGCGGCCAGGCACAGCTTGGGCAGCTGCGTGGTCTTGCCCGAACCGGTCTCGCCGGCAATCACCACCACCTGGTGGTCGCGGATCAGCGCGGTGATGCGCTCGGCTTCACGCGCGATCGGCAGCGCCTCGTCCATGCTGATGGCGACCGGCTGCGCCGCGCGTTGCCGGCGACGGTCGCATGACGGTTCCAGCAGTTGCCGGAACGCCGCCTCGGCGGCGGCATCGGCCGGCCTGCCCTGCCAGCGCGACCACAGCCCGAGCAACCGCCCGCGGTCGCGGCTCATCGCCCCGTCGATGGTTTTGCGGGCTTCGCGCAGGCGCGCGGCAGTGTCCTTTTCGATAGCGCTCATCAATCGTTCAACGAGAAAACTTGAAATACCGGCAGGGTCCCGATGGGACTATTGTGAAGCCATTCAACCCGCCAAGGAGAACGCGTCATGGCCAAGGCCAAGAACAGCAGCAAACCCGAAGCCGGCAAGAAGAAGCTGGCAGCCTCCGCACCGTCGACGCCGGGCATCGATATCGGGATCAAGGACGCCGATCGCAAGAAGGTCGCCGACGGCCTGTCGCACTTCCTCGCCGATGCCTACACGCTGTACCTGAAGACCCACAACTTCCACTGGAATGTCACCGGGTCGATGTTCAATTCGCTGCACACCATGTTCGAGGCGCAGTACACCGAACAGTGGACGGCGCTGGACGAGATCGCCGAACGCATCCGGGCGCTGGGCTTCAACGCGCCCGGTTCGTACCGCGAGTTCGTGGCGCTGACCTCGATCGCCGAGGAGCCGGGCCTGACCGACAGCGCTGACTGGCGCGAAATGGTGCGCCAGCTGGTGCAGGGCAACGAGGCGGTGTGCCGCACCGCGCGCAGGGTGCTGGAACAGGCCGGAAAGGCCGGCGACGCCCCCAGCGAGGACCTGCTGACCCAGCGCCTGCAGATCCACGAGAAATACGCCTGGATGCTGCGTTCTCTGCTGCAGTAAACCCTTCGGGGCTTTGCCCCTGCGGGTTTTCCACGGTTCCATGAAATGGAACCTTGGACCCTGCTTCATCTGCCGGCCAGATCCCCCCGCCTTCGGCGCGCCCCCTTTACTAAACCTGATTAGCGTCGAATCTCAGCCGGCTCTCGGATCCGTGGTTCGGAGAGCGGCCGGGCGCGGACCAAGGCCTGGGCCAATTGGCCGGTCATGCCAGCCAGGTCAAAACGCCGATTGAAGCGGTACTGGTGGGCACGCAGGTAGCGCAGTGCGTACTTGCCAAACTTCACTGCATGGTGAGTACCGTTCAGGGCCGTCTTGAGATTGCCCAGCACGGTATTGATCCAGAGCAGCCGTGGCTGCTGCACCGATCGCCGCCCGGTCCCCACGACAATGGGCTCATGGCTCATCCCGGCCCATTGCACCGCGGTGAAGGCACTCAACCCATCGCTGACCACATGGGTACCCGGGCACAGCGCCTGCTGCGCCCAGCGATGCACCGCCTGGCGGCAGAAACTGCCGACCAGGTCGAAGCGCACATGCCGGGGGCGACCCTGATGCAGCTCGACCGCGGCGATGAAGGGCACTTTGTTGGTCCATTGCCCGGCACCGTGGCCACGCGGATGCTCCCCGCCCAGATAGGCATCATCGAGTTGGACCAGTTCACGGAGCTGGCGACCGGCTTCGCCCTGGGCCATGGCGGCCATCAGCTTGTGCTTCATCCGCCAGGCGGTGCGATAGCACACGCCCAGACAACGCATCAGCTCCAAGGCTGATATGCCATTTTTAGCTTGGCAAATCAGATAGATAGCCAGCCACCACGTGCGCAGCGGCAGCTTGGTGCCGGCCAGCAACGTACCGGCCGTCAGGCTGGTCTGCGCCCGGCACTTCGGGCACTGCCACAGCCATTGGACGCCGCGCTGGAAGCGGCTGGCTCCAGTGTGCTGGCAACAGGGACAGACAAATCCCTGCGGCCAACGCGCCTGCACCAAGGCCTGGAAACACTGCGCCTCGCTCCCGTAACGCTGCAGGAAGCGGGGCAAGGACAACCCCGACTGGAACTGCACTCGATTCATCGCCATGACACCACCCTCGCTCAGAGGCCTAACGATGTAAGCCCCGGCCAGATCACTGGCTGAGATTCGACGCTAATCAGGTTTACTAAAGGGGGCTTTTCTCCAGATGGTTCGGCACGACATGCGTGCTGGCCCTGTTTGCCCTGCGGTTTTCCAGGGTTCCGCGAAGCAGAACCCTGGACCCTGCTTCATCTGCCTGCCAGGTCCCCCCGCCTTCGGCGCGCCCCCATTACCAAGAGGGCTCTTCTCCAGACGGTTCGGCACGGTATGTGTGCTGGCCCGGTTCGTCCTGCGGTGGGCCTTCGGGCTTCGCCCTCCGGTCTGCCGGGGTTCCGTTGGCTGGAGCCAGGGACTATCTGGCTACCGATCCCCGGCGCCCGCGTGCCCACCTTTAGGCACTGCATGGCGTTGTGCCGGTCGCTGGCGGGATTTCCTGCTTCCGGAATCGGAGATTCCCCCATTCAACTATTTGCCGATTCTGGCCGATACTGCCGGGATGACCCGGCCCTCGTCCGTTCTCCTCCTGGCCGCACTGCTCTGCTCCCCGTCGCTCGCGCACGGGGAACGGCTGGCCACGGTCATCGACAGCCTGCTGGCACGGGGCTACTCCTCGCCGCTGACGGCCGTCACCCGCCTGCAGGCCGTCGAGGACCGGCCTGCCGACGATGCGCCACTGGCGCAGCGCCATACCTACCAGGCCGCCGTCGGCCGCTACGCCGCGCAGGAGCGCCGTCCCGCAATGGCCGCGCTTGCGCAGCAGGCCAGCGCCGCGCTGGAGAAGATGGCCCGCGACGAGCAGTGCCGCGCCTGCGCGGTCGACCAGCACCTGATCCAGGCCCGCTGGGCGCTGACCCAGCGCGATGCCGACCGGGCGCAGGCCATGCTGGACCGCATCGATTCCCGGCGGGAAGAGCTCAGCTCCCTGCAGCGGCAACAGCTGCATTACCTGCGCGCGCGCCAGTACCAGCTGCAGAGCCGGCTGGACATGGGCATCAGGGAAGCACTGCTGGCCGATGAGCTGTCCGGCCGCCACGAAGCCGACCGGCTCATGGCCCAGAACCTGCTGGCGGTGCTCAACGTCTATCTGGGCGACTACCGGCGCACCATCGAGATCAGCAAGACCACCCACGCCCGCGCCGAACAACTGGGCTTCACCCAGGCGGTGGCCGAGGCCAAGCTCAACATGGGTTTCGCCCACCTGCGCAACGGCCGCCGCGATCTCCAGCTGCAGCTGCTCGGCGACGTCCTGGCCCTCACCCGCGGCGACGACGGGTTGGCGATCATCCAGAGCACGGCCGTCTCCAACCTGTCCGACTACTGGCTCAACCAGCACGATTACCACAGGGCGCTGGACTATTCCGAACAGGCCGTGGAACTGGCCGGGCGCATCGACGATCCGCTGACACTGGCCTATGCGCTGGTCAATCGCGGCGCGTCCAAGGCCGGGCTGGGACAGGTCGAGGCGGGCGTCGCCGATGCCACCGAGGCCATCGCCCTGACCGAACGGATCGGCGCCAAGACCGACCATATCGGCATGCTGCAGGAACTGGTCAACATCCACGAGCATGCCGGGGATTACCGGAACGCATTCCTCACCCTGCGCCGCGTCGAGGGCCTGCAGCAGGAAATCACCCAGCAGGCGCGCGAGAAAGCCGTGCTGGACCTGCAGGAGAAATACGCCTCCGAAAGCCGCCAGCGCGAAATCGAACGGCTCGCCGCCGCCAACCGCCTGAAGGAGGCCGAACTGGCCACGCAGGCGCTGCGGCGGCAGCTGTGGGCCGCCTTCTCGCTGGCGCTGGTCCTGCTGGCCGTCGTACTGGTGCAGTGGCTGCGCCGCAGCCGGCGCACCAACCTGCGCCTGTCCCGGGACGTGGCCGACCTGGCCGAACAGTCGATCCACGATCCGCTGACCCGGGTATTCAACCGCCGCCATGGCCACGCCCTGCTGGCCGGATACGGCCGCGCCGTCGAAGCCGCCGCGCCCGGCGCCACGCCGGCGCTGGGCCTGATGCTGCTGGACATCGACTTCTTCAAGCAGGTCAACGACAACCACGGGCATCCGGCCGGCGACAAGGTCCTGGTGGAGGTCGCCCAGCGCCTGCGCGCGCTGCTGCGCGAGCAGGACGCGGTGGTGCGCTGGGGCGGCGAGGAATTCCTGCTCCTGCTGCCTGGCCTCCAGGCCACCGCCCTGCCCGCGCTGGCCGACCGCCTGCTGCGCACCATCGGCGCGCCTGCCATCGCCCTGCCGGACAAGGACATCACCCTGACCGCCTCCGTCGGCGCGATCAGCGCGCCGTTCGCCGGCAGCACCGGCATCGACGCACTGATCCAGCTGGCCGATCTGGCGCTGTACCGGGCCAAGGCATCCGGCCGCAACCGCGCGCTGTGCATCGCCGCACTGCAGGAGAGCCTGGACCCGGTGGCGCTGGCGCGCGACCTGGCCGCCGCGCAGCAGGCCGGGCAGATCGGGATGACCGTGGTTCCCGGCCCCGCCCAGAAAGCCGGGTAAGGCCCATGGCCGCCCTGGTCCATCGGGAAAAGCGGACCCGCCTCCGGCTTTTCCGACCCCTTCGCGGGAAGCAGGCGGACAGCCAGGCTTGACCGGGCAGTTATCCTAGGCGGCATGTCTTCCCCCGCCCATGAACTGTTGAAGCGCGTCTTCGGCCATGACGCCTTCCGCGGCAACCAGCAGGCCATCGTCGAACACGTCACCGCCGGCAACGATGCACTGGTGCTGATGCCTACCGGCGGCGGCAAGTCGCTGTGCTACCAGGTGCCGGCGCTGCTGCGCGAAGGCTGTGGCATTGTGGTTTCGCCCCTGATCGCGCTGATGCAGGACCAGGTGGAGGCCCTGCGCCAGCTCGGCGTGCGCGCCGAATTCCTCAATTCGACGCTGGATGCCGAGACCGCAGGCCGCATCGAGCGCGACCTGCTGGCCGGCGGGCTCGACCTGCTCTACGTCGCGCCCGAGCGGCTGCTGACCGGCCGCTTCCTGTCGCTGCTCGAACGCAGCCATATCGCCCTGTTCGCGATCGACGAGGCGCACTGCGTGTCGCAATGGGGCCACGATTTCCGCCCCGAATACCGGCAGCTGACGGTGCTGCACGAGCGCTGGCCGCAGATCCCGCGCATCGCCCTCACCGCCACCGCCGACCCGCCGACCCAGCGCGAGATCGCCGAGCGCCTGGACCTGGCGCAGGCCGAGCACTTCATCAGCTCCTTCGACCGCCCCAACATCCGCTACACGGTGGTGCAGAAGGACAATGCCAAGCGCCAGCTGCTGGATTTCCTGCGCGGCCATCGCGGGCAGGCCGGCATCGTCTACTGCATGTCGCGGCGCAAGGTCGAGGAAACCGCCGACATGCTGCGCGGCGAAGGCCTGGACGCCCTGCCCTACCACGCCGGCCTGCCCGCCGAGGTGCGCGCGGCCAACCAGCGCCGCTTCCTGCGCGAGGACGGCGTGGTGATGTGCGCCACCATCGCCTTCGGCATGGGCATCGACAAGCCGGACGTGCGCTTCGTCGCGCACACCGACCTGCCCAAGTCGATGGAGGGCTACTACCAGGAAACCGGACGTGCCGGCCGCGACGGCGAACCGGCCGAAGCGTGGCTGTGCTACGGGCTGGGCGACGTGGTGCTGCTCAAGCAGATGATCGAACAGGGCGAGGCCGGCGAGGAACGCAAGCACCTGGAGCGCGCCAAGCTCGACCACCTGCTTGGCTACTGCGAATCGATGCAGTGCCGCCGCCAAGTGCTGCTGGCCGGCTTCGGCGAAACCTACCCACACCCTTGCGGCAACTGCGACAACTGCCTGGTGCCGCCGGCCGCCTGGGATGCGACCGTTCCCGCGCAGAAAGCGCTGAGCTGCGTCTACCGCAGCGGCCAGCGCTTCGGCGTCGGCCACCTGATCGACATCCTGCGCGGCAGCGATGGCGAGCGCGTGCGCCAGCTGGGCCACGACAGGCTCAGCACCTTCGGCATCGGCAAGGACCTGGATTCACGCAACTGGCGCGGCGTGTTCCGGCAACTGGTCGCCGCAAGCCTGCTGGAAGTGGATCCGGAAGCGCATGGCGGCCTGCGCCTGACCGATGCCAGCCGCGACGTGCTCAAGGGCCGTCGCCAGGTGATGATGCGCCGCGAACCGGCCGCCACGCGCGGCGAGCGCGACCGCAGCAGCACGCCGCGTACCGGCGTGGCGGTGCAGCCGGAGGACCTGGCGCTGTTCAACGCGCTGCGCGGCCTGCGCGCCGAACTGGCCCGCGAACAGAACGTGCCCGCCTTCGTCATCTTCCACGACAGCACCCTGCGAAACATCGCCGAACAGCGCCCGACCAGCCTCGACGCGCTCGGACGGGTCGGCGGCATCGGCGGCAGCAAGCTGGGCCGCTACGGGCAGCGGCTGGTCGAAATCGTGCGCGAGCAGGGCTAGGCCGCGCTCAGCCCTGCCCGCCGCGGGCCAGCAGCAGCAGGCCATCGAGCCTGCGCCGCAATGGCGCGCCTTCGACCTGCAGCCGCTCGATCGTCGGCAACGCCTGCCGCAACGCTTCCAGCGCCGGTTGCCGGTGGCCCAGGCGGAGCATTGTTTCGGCCAGATCGATGCGGCAGGTCGCCGTTTCGAGCTTGCCGTCGCCATGCAGCGAGCGCGCGTACTCCAGTGCGGTGCGACGCAATGCCAGCGCCGCCGCACCTTCGCCACGTCGTTCGGCCAGGTCCGCCCGCGTGCGCAGCAGGCGCAGCTGCAAGGTCGTCGGAATCCGTGCGCCGAGCCGCTCCAGCAAGGCCTGCGCCTGCGCGGTGTCGCCCTGCAGGATGTGCCAGTCGATGCGGTTGAGCCGCGCCTCGATGCGCCCCGGCGCGTCCGGCGGCAGCGCCGCGTCCAGGCCTTCGTCGGCATGCAGCAGCAGCCAACCCGCTTCGTCCATGTGTCCCTGGTGCATCAGCAGCGCACCCAGCCCGGCCTCGGCGCGCAGGCTGGTGGGCGACTGTCCGCCCAGCCGCTCGCGGCGGATCGTCCAGGCCTGCCGGTAGAGCTGTTCGGCCTGGGCGACGTCGCCGCGCAGTTCCTGCAGGTCGCCGTAGTTGAACAATCCCATCGAGTACTCCACCGACCCGGTGCCGTCGATGATCGCGCTCAGGCGTTGGCGCTGCTGGTACTGGCGTTCGGCGGCGGCATAATCGCCCGAATCGCGGTACAGGTCGGCGAGCCCGTCGTGCTGCATCAGCACGAAGCTGCTCTCCGGCCCGTACAGTTCCTCGGCGTGGCGCAGGCCAGCCTGCAGCAGCGGCAACGCCTGCGCGAACCGTCCCTGCTCGCGCAGGATCTGCGCCAGGCGCATTTCCGCGGCCAGCGCCATGCTGCTGCCGCGCCCCTGCACGCTGGCAAGCACATGGCGGAATTCGCGCTCGGCCGACGCCAGCCGCCCCCAGCGCAGGTACATCAGGCCCTTGTTGTAGGACAGCGCCAGTTTCTCGGTGGCGACGCTGCTGCCCGGCAGTTTCCCGTACAGGTCCATCGCGGTATCGAAGGCGGCTTCGCTGCGGTCGAAGTGCTGCTGGTTCACCAGCGCCAGCCCGCGCGCGCCGTGCAGCCTGGCCCGGGTTGCCGTGGCTCCGGTCGACGGCAGCAGTGCCAAGCCGCGTTCGGCCAGCGTCTGGCCCAGTACGCCGTTGCCGCCCTGCGTCTTCTGCACCGACAGTTCGGCCAGCACAGCCGCCGCGTCCGCCGGACGGTTCACCCGCGCGTCCATGAAACCGTCATAGGCCTGCTGCAACAGTACTTCGGCCTGCCGCGATACACCCGAGTTGCGGTAAGCGGTTCCCAGCACCGCGCGCATCCTGGCCAGCTGCGCCGGCGCGTCGGCCAGGTCCTGGGAAACGCGCAGCGCCGCCTTGTCCAGCAGTTGTCGCGAGGAAAGCTCCTCCTGTCCCCGCTCGGTGCGCAGGAACGGATCGGCGGTCTCGAACACGCCCACCATGAAATCGCCGACCTGGTGGGCGATGGCGGCCTCTTCCTCGGCCTGGCGCCGCGCCTGCATCAACCCGGTCACGAACAGCACCACCAACGAGAACGCAGCCGCACCGGCCACCCATCCGCGCCAGTTGCGCTGCATGCCGCGCGCCAATCGGTACAGGCGGCCCCCTTGGCGCGCCGCCACCGGCTGGCGCTCCAGATAGCGCGTCACGTCGGCCATCAGCGTCTCCACCGACCGGTAGCGGTCGGCGACGTCGTGGGCACAGGCCCTGGCGGCGATGGCGTCGAGATCGCCGCGCAGCGCCTTGCGCCAGCGCAGCCCCTCAGGCGCGTTGGCCGAAGGCAGGATCACCGGCGCATCGCTGTCCTGCAGCGTGCGCGCGCAGGCGCTCGCGGACAGCAGCTCGACCAGCAGTACGCCCAGGCTGTAGACATCGCCGGCCACGCCCACCGGCTCGCCGCTCACCAGTTCCGGGCTGGCATAGGCCGGCGTGCAGTACCCCGCTTCCTCGCGGTCGCGTGCGTCGTTGAGCAGGCGCGCCAGGCCAAAGTCCAGCAGCACCGGCCTGCCATCGGGCCGGACCAGCACGTTGCCCGGCTTGAGATCGCAGTGCAGCACCAGGCGCTCGTGCGCCGAACGCACGATCGCGCAGATATCCAGGAACAGCCGCAACCGCTGCACCAACCCCGGCGCATGGCTAGCGCAATGACGGTCCAGCGGCAGACCCTCGACGTATTCCATCACCAGGTACGGATAGCCCTCCGGCGTCGTGCCGCCATCGTAGAGCTGGGCGACGTCGGGCAGGTTCAACCCGGCCAGTACCTGCCGTTCGGCCTGCAGCCGTTCCACTTCGCCCGCGCCCGGCAGGCCATGCAGCAGCTTGATCGCCACCGTGCGCCGGTAGACGCCGTCGTCGCGTTCGGCCTTGAACACGGTGCCCATGCCACCGTGGGCAATGCGCGCGGTCAGGCGCCACGGCCCCAGCCGCTGGCCCACCGACAATTCCGGCGTGAGCGCGCGCGCGAGCGCCGTATCCAGCCGGCTGCTGACCCGGCTCAGGCCCTGGGTCTGCGCATGCAGCAGCTGCAGCACTTCCCCGGCCAGAGCCGAATCGCCGCAACGCTCCTGCACCTCCCGCCGCCACTGCGCGCGCGGCAGGTCGCAGACAGCATCGAACAGATCACGCACCTGGCGCCAACGCGCCGCGTCGCCTTCGTCTTCCGCGTTCGCCATCAGGCCAGCTGTCGATTGAGCCAGGCCCTGGCGAAACGCAGGTCGCGGTCCACGGTGGGCGCCGACACACCCATCACCATGGCGATCTCATCGCGGCTCATGCCACCGAAATAGGTCAGCTCGACCATGCTCGCCGCCCGCGGCTCCAGTTCGGCCAACTGGCTCAAAGCCTGGTGCAGCGCCATCACGTCATAGGCGCTGCCATCGTCGTCGGGGACATCGCTGGCGTGGGACAGGGTCAACTGCACCAGGTTTCCGCCGCGCTTGTCCGCGGCCCGGGCGCGCAGGTGGTCGACCAGCACCGAACGCATCTTCAGCGCCGCCACCGCGATGAAATGGGCGCGATCCTTGTAATCCACGTCCGAGCCCAGCAGGCGCAGCAGCGATTCGTTGACCAGCGCCGCCGGTTGCAGGGTGCCGCCGGTATCGTTGAACAGCCGGTTGCGGGCGACCAGCATCAGGTCCGAATACAAGGCTTCGAACAACTGCTCCCGCGCCTGCGCGTCGCCTCCCTGCCAGCGATGCAGGAGTTGCGTGATCTGGGTACCCAAGCGTCCCCCATGCTGCCGGAAACCGAACCGTCCCCATGGTAGGACTGGCCCTGCCGGCTGCCAACCTGCAACAGTTCACAGAAACCGCGTGCAGTACCCGAAAAAAGAAAGGCCCCGGACATGCGGGACCTCGATCATGGTGGGCCGTGAAGGATTCGAACCTTCGACCAAAAGATTAAAAGTCTTCTGCTCTACCGACTGAGCTAACGGCCCAAACAAAGACCCGGCATGGCGCCGGGGTGCGCATTCTAGCGCAAGATGCCTGAAACCGGAATTCGGTACCGATCCGCGGCACGGCCCGGGACCAAGACCGAACCGCGGGCGCGCCAGCGGCAAAGAGCGGCGCATCCCATGGCGCCGCTGGGGCCGCTCACGCGTAGCGGGTCGGATCGGGCAGACCGGCCGCGGCGAAACCGTCCGCGCGCAGGCGGCAGGCATCGCAATGGCCGCAGGCGCGCCCCTGTTCGTCGGCGCGGTAGCAGGACACGGTCAACGCGAAATCCACGCCCAGCCGCGCCCCTTCGCTGGCGATCTGCGCCTTGCTCAGGTACTGCAGCGGTGCATGGACGCGGATGCCCGCGCCTTCCACGCCGGCCTTGGTCGCCAGGTTGGCCAGCGCCTCGAAGGCGGCGACGAACTCGGGGCGGCAATCCGGATAGCCGGAATAATCGACTGCGTTGACGCCGCAGAAGATGTCGTTGGCGCCCAGCACCTCGGCCCAGCCCAGCGCAAGCGAGAGCATGATGGTGTTGCGCGCCGGCACGTAGGTGACCGGGATGCCTTCGCCGCCGGCGTCGGGCACGTCGATGTCGTCGGTCAGCGCCGAGCCGCCGATGCTGCGCAGGTCCACGCCCACGACCTTGTGCGCCGCCACGCCCAGCGCCTGCGCCACGCGCGCGGCCGCATCGAGTTCGGAGGTATGGCGCTGGCCGTAGCGCACGCTCAGCGCGTGCACGGTGAAGCCCTGCTCCTGGGCCATGGCGATGACGGCGGCCGAATCCATGCCGCCGGAAAGAAGCACGACTGCCTTCTTCATGGAGTGATATTCCGGTTGGGGAGGGAACGCCAGCACGCTGTCCCGCGCCGGTACAAAGTCGAAACGACGGCCCGGCTATCTGCCCGGCTCGTCGTTCCAGAGGATCTTGTGCAATTGCATCTGGAAGCGCACCGGCAGGCGGTCGGCGACGATCCAGTCGGCCAGTTCGCGTGCATCCAGCCGGTCCTTGCACGGCGAGAACAGCACCATGCAGCGCTCATGCAGGCGCTGCGCGGCAACCATTTCCTTCACCCAGTCATAATCGTCACGGTCGCAGAGCACGAACTTGACCTGGTCGCGCGCGGTCAGCAGCGGCAGGTTTTCCAGCCGGTTGCGCGCCGCCTCGCCCGAGCCCGGCGTCTTCAGGTCGACCACGCGCGACACGCGCGGATCGACGCCGCCGATGTCCAGGGCGCCGGAGGTCTCCAGCGAGACGTCCAGCCCCGCATCGCACAGGGCACGCAGCAGCACCAGGCAGCGCTTCTGCGCCAGCGGCTCGCCGCCGGTCACGCAGACGTGGCGCACGCCATGGCCAAGCACCTCGGCGACGATGTCGTCGATATCGCGCCACTGCCCGCCATGGAAGGCGTATTCGGTGTCGCAGTAACCGCAGCGCAGCGGGCAGCCGGTCAGGCGCACGAACACCGTCGGCCAGCCGGCGGCGTCCGCCTCGCCCTGCAGGGAAAGGAAGATCTCGGTGATCTTCAGCCGCGGCAACGGCGACTGCACGATCTCGCTGGGCGTGGCGGCGGCGTTGGAAAGGGGAACGACGGCAGTCATGTCGGGCACTTCTGGATGGAACGGGCGGCGGTTTCACCCACGCCGTAAACGAAAGCAGCCGGGCAAGGCCCGGCTCCGCGGAGACACACCCGCCGGACTCAGCGGATCTGCTGGCCGAGCCGGATCGACTGCAGGCGGTCCTGCGCGGTCCGCGCGGCATCGCTGCCCGGGAAACGCGTGGCGACCTGCTCGAGCGTCTGCTCGGCCTTGGCCGCGTCCCCCTGGCCGAACTGGGACAGGCCCAGCTTCAGCAGGCCGCCGGCGGCCTTGTCATGGGTCGGATAGCGCGCGACCAGGTCGCGGAACTGCGCCTCGGCCAGCTGGAAATTGCGGGTGGCGTAATAGCTCTCGCCCAGCCAATACAGCGCATTGGGGGCATAGACGCCGTTGGGATACTGCTCCAGGAAGCCCTGGAAAAGACGCGCCGACTCGTCATACTTGCCGGCCTTGAGCGCGTCGAAGGCCACGTTGTAGGCGCTCCGCTCGTCGCCCGCCGCGGCGACCGCGCCGGCATCGCCGCGCACGGTCGGAGGCTTTTCGGCCGCTGCCGCCGGCTTGGCCGCGGGAGGCGCCGGCAACGCAGGCGTGCCCGTCTGTTCCGCGCCGCCTTCGATGCGGTTCAGGCGCCCGTCCAGGTCCAGGTACTGGTCCCGGTTGCGCTGCTTGAGCTGTTCGTTCTCGTGCTGGAGCTGCTCGATCGTGCCCTGCAGCGCCTGCATCTCGCTGCGCAGCTGCTGCAGCTGGTTGAGCATGTCGGTGTTGGCCTGGCTGTTCTGGACCTGCTGCTCCAGTGCGCCGACACGGTCGGCCAGGCTCTGCCGCTGAGCATGGGCGGGTGCGGCAGCCACCAGGGCTGCCGCAACCACGAGCATCATCGTCTTGATGCCGGTACGCATCGATTACTGCGCGGTGTAGACGATTTCGACGCGACGGTTCTGCGACCAGCAGGACTCGTTCGACTCGGTGCAGACCGGACGCTCTTCGCCGTAGGACACGACGGTCAGCTGCGAAGCCGAGCCACCGTTGGCCTGCAGGGCCGAGTTCACGGCATTGCCACGACGCTCGCCCAGGGCCTGGTTGTAGGCGCGGCTGCCGCGCTCGTCGGTGTGGCCCTGCAGGGTGATGCGCGAGGACGGACGGTCACGCAGGTACTTGGCGTGGCAGGCCATGATGGCCTGGAACTCGGACTTCACGTCTTCCTTGTCGAAGTCGAAGTAGACAACGCGCTGGCGCAGGCAGGCGTCGGTGTCCAGGTCGCCCGGGCCGTACAGGCCGGAGGTCGACGGGCCACTCGGCTGGGTGGTGGCGGGACCGTTGTCGACCGGTGCAGCCGGCTGCTCCTTGACCTTCTTCGAGCAGCCCGCCAGCGCGGCAACCGACAGCAGCGAAACAAGCAGAACGCGAGTGGACTTGTTCATGGGGATACCTGAGGCTCCTGAGCCAATGATTGGGATTAATGCGGGTGGGATATTAACATTTAATCAACGCGCGGTACGGTATGGGCCCCATGCCGGCTCGCGCACATCGCCGTCCGCCAGGACCAGGCGCTGGCGGACCCGCGCGTCGGCCGACACCGCATACAGCACGCCACGCCCGCCCTCGCGGGCGGCATACAGAATCATGCCCGCGTTGGGGGCGAAGCTGGGCGATTCGTCCAGCGAACCCGGCGACAGCGTGCTCCAGCGCGGCGAGCCCAGGCTGCTGTCCATCAACGCGATCTTGTAGCTGTTGCCACTGCCCTGCGCCATGGCCAGCTTCTTGCCGTCATAGGACACGGAGACCTTGGCGTTGTAGTTGCCCTGGAAGGTCACGCGGCTGGCGCTGCCGCCCGACGACGGCACCTGGTAGATCTGTGGGCGGCCGCCACGGTCGGAGGTGAAATAGATGGTATTGCCGTCCGCGCTCCAGGTCGGCTCGGTATCGATGGCGAAGTGGTTGGTCAGCTGGGTCAGCTGCTTGCTGCCCAGGTCCATCACGTAGATCTCGGGGTTGCCGCTGCGCGAGAGGGTCAGCGCCAGGCGGCGGCCGTCCGGCGAGAACGCCGGGGCGCTGTTGATGCCGCGGAAGCTGGCGACCAGTTCGCGTGCGCCGGTGGAGATGTTCTGGATGTAGATGGCCGAATTGCCGCGCTCGAAACTGACATAGGCCAGGCGGTTGCCGTCCGGGCTCCACGACGGCGACAGCAGCGGCTCGGCCGAGCGCACGATGGTCTGCGGGTTGTAACCGTCCGAGTCGGCCACCATCAGCGCATAGCGCATGGCGTCGCCACGGCCGCTGGCGGTGACGTAGGCGATGCGGGTCCAGAAGGCACCGCGCACGCCGGTGATCTTCTCGTAGATGGCGTCGGCCATCTGGTGGGCGACGTCGCGCATGGCGTTGGAGCGCGCGGTCATCGCCAGGCCGAGCATGCGCTCGCCCTTGGCCACGTCGAACAGCTCGTACTCGACGCGGTAGGTGCCGGCACCGGCGTCGAGCACGCGGCCGACGACCAGGTAATCCTGCTTGAGCGCGCGCCAGGTCGGGTACTGCACCTCGCTGCCGCGGGTCGGGCGCTCGACGATCTGCGCCTCCGGCAGCGTGCGGAACTGGCCGGAACGGTCCAGGTCCGAGCGCACCACCGCCGCGACGTCCGTGGCCGGCGCACCGGCGCTGCCCTGGTAGGGCATGGGCACCACGGTGATCGGCATGGCCGACGCGTTGCCGCCGATGATGTCGATCTCCAGCCCCCGTTGCTGCGCCATCGCCACCAAGGGCAACAGCAGTACGGTCAGGGCGGCCAGCCAGCGAAGCGGTTTCTTCATGGGGTGCTCAACGATCGGATGAACAGGGGGACAAGGGATAGCAGCAGGCGGATGAACATTTTCGCAATCGTGAACGAAAATCCCGTGAAATCCAGCCCCGGCACCGCAATCGGCACCGGGAAGCCGGGCGGGAAGCATCATCGAGGGTGCCGATGGCGGCGTGAAGCCGCCGCGATTCAACGGTCCTGCGCCTCGAAGGTGAAGTTCAACGTGCGCTGGAACACCGACTCGAAACCGCGGTACGGCAGCGGCTGGGCGCGGAGCACCGCCGCCTCGACCGAACGCCGGCCGGCGTCGTCGTAGGGGCAACCGGCGGCGAACTGCACGTCCACCACCTCGCCGCCGGGCAGCTGGCGGATGGTCAGGCGGCAGCGCTGGCCGCGCGGGATCGTGTCCGGGCGCACCCACTGGTTGAGCACCGCCTGCTGGATCGCCGCGGCGTACTTGGCGGTCAGGTCGTTGCTGGTACCGCCCTGCCCCGGCGACGCCTGCGGCGTACCGCTGGCCGGCGAGGCGCTGCTGGACGAGGCCGCCTGCGCGCGGGCCTGGGCATCGGCCACCTGGCGCTGGCGCTGCTCGGCGAGCTTGACCTCCCGCTCGGCCTGCTCGCGCTTGCGGCGGATCTCGGCGATCTTCTGCTGGCGCTCCTGCTCGGCCTTGGCCTCGTTGGCCTTGCGCTGTTCGTCGGCCAGCTTCTTCTGCCGGTCGGCTTCTTCCTGTTGCTTGGCCAGGCGCAGTTTCTGCTCGGCCTCCTCCACGCGCTTGCGCTCGGTCAGGTCGATCTGCTCCTGCCGGCGCTTGGCCTCCTGCTCCTGCTTGGCCTTCTCTTCGGCGATGGCCAGCGCGCTGACCCGCTCCTGGTCGACCGTATCCGGCTGGGCGATGCGTTCCTGCGCGTTGTGCTGCTGCGGCGTGGGCGCATCCTGCGGCCGCGGCTCGGGGATCGGCTGCGGCGGCGGAATGGTGTCTTCCGGTACCGGTTCGGGCTGCACGTCCTGCACCGGCTCGGGCAGCGGCGGCAGTTTCTCCGAGGCGCGCAGCGCGCTGCGTGCGGCCGCGGCTTCGGCCGCCGACAGCTGCAGGCTCGCCTCCACCGCCGGGTTGCCGGCGGCGGCTTCGGTGCTGCGCGAAGGCGACCACAGCCAGGCCGCGATGAACACCAGCGCGACCAGCACGTGCACCAGCAACGCCAGTACGACGGGCATGCCCCATTCGTTGCCGGGGTCGCGCGGTGGCGGCATGACGTCAGTGTGCATCAGTCGCCAGACCCACCTTCTCGATCTTCGCCGCCTTGATCACGTCCATCGCCGACACGACCTTGTCATAGGTCACGCTGCGGTCGGCGGCGACGATCACGCGCAGGCTCTTGTCCTGCGAGGCCATCGCGCCCAGTTGCGCCTGCAGTGCAGCCGCTTCCATGCGTTGGGGATTCTTGGCATCGGGCAGCTTCAGGCTCAACTGCCCGTCGGCCAGCACCGAGACGATGACCGGGTCCTGCTTGCTCTCCAGCGCCTTGGCGTTGGAAGTCGGCAGGTCGACCTCGAAGCTGAGCGTGAGCAGCGGCGCGGTCACCATGAAGATGATCAGCAGCACCAGCATCACGTCGATGTACGGCACGACGTTGATCTCGGACTTGAGCTTGCGGCGCTTGCGCCGGGAAATGCCGGAGATCATGGTTGCTTACTCTTCGCCGGACTGGCGCTGCAGGATCGAGCTGAATTCCTCGGCGAAGGTCTCGTAGCGCACCGACAGCCGTTCCACGCGGGTGGTGAAGCGGTTGTAGGCCCACGTCGCCGGGATCGCCACGAACAGGCCGATGGCGGTGGCGAACAGCGCCTCGGAGATGCCCGGCGCGACCGAGGCGATGCCCGCCTGCTCGCCGCTGCTGATCATGTCGTGCATGGTCACCATGATGCCGAACACGGTGCCGACCAGGCCCACGTACGGGGCGTTGGAGCCGATGTTGGCCAGCAGCTCCAGGTTGCGCTCCAGCCCGTCGACCTCGCGGGCGAAGGTGGTGCGCATGGCGCGCTGGGTGCCTTCCAGCTGGGTGCGGCTGTCCAGCCCGCGGCGGCCGTTCAGGCGGCTGTATTCGCGGAAGCCGGACTCGAAGATCGCTTCCAGGCCATCGACCGAACGGTTGCGGTCGGCAGCCGAGGCGTACAGCTTGCCGAGATCGGCGCCGGACCAGAAGCGGTTCTCGAAGTCGTCGGCGGCGCGGTCGGCGGCCTTGAACACGCGCGCCTTGCGGAAAATGATCACCCAGCTGATGAACGAGCCGGCCAGCAGCAGCAGCACGATCAGCTTGACCGGGATGCTGGCCTTGAGCATCAGGTCCAGGTAGTTGATGCCGCCATGGCTGGCGCGGGCCACGGTCTGTGCCGCGGCGGCGCTGACATCCGCCGGCAGCGCCTCGGTCACGGTGGCCTGCAGGGCCAGAAGCAAAGCGATCATCCGATGTTCCTCAATCTTGCGCGTGTTGGGTTTCGAACTGTTTGAGCGTGGCGTACAGCGTGTCGTCCATGGCCTGCGGCCGGAAATCGCGGGCACCGACCGCGGCCAGCCGCACCTGCGCGGTCACCAGCGGCTGGCCGTCGCGCAGCACCGCCTGGCGGATCACCAGGCTGGCACGGCGGCACTGCAGCAGTTCCACCGTGGTCTGCAACGCATCGTCCAGCCGGGCCGGTTTGAGGAAGTCCAGCGTCATCGCGCGGACCACGAACACCTGCCCGTCGCCACTGCGCATGGCTTCCTGTCCATAGCCCATCGCCCGCATCCATTCGGTGCGCGCGCGTTCCATGAAGGCCACGTAGCGTGCGTGGTAGACCACGCCGCCAGCGTCGGTATCTTCCCAATAGATGCGTGTCGGCCAACTGAACCGGGCCTCAATCGACATCGGGCTGCTCCACGAACAGGTCGGACGGCGCGGCCTTGGGCTTCAGGCCCATGTGCCGGTAGGCCTTGTGGGTGGCCATGCGGCCGCGCGCGGTACGCACCAGGAAGCCCTGCTGGATCAGGTAGGGTTCGACCACGTCTTCCAGCGTGCCGCGTTCTTCGGACAGCGCCGCAGCCAGCGATTCGATGCCGACCGGGCCGCCGTCGAAATATTCCACCAGGGTGCGCAGCAGGCGCCGGTCCAGTTCGTCGAAACCTTCCGGATCGACTTTGAGCATCTGCATCGCCGCCTGCGCCACGGCATCGTCGATGTGGCCGCCGGCCCTGACCTGGGCGTAGTCGCGCACGCGCCGCAGCAGCCGGTTGGCGATGCGCGGGGTGCCGCGCGAACGCCGCGCGATCTCGCCAGCGCCCTCGGCGCTGCAGTCGATGCCGAGGATGGTGGCCGAGCGACGCACGATGCGGGTCAGCTCCTCGGCCGAATAGAACTCCAGCCGCTGCACGATGCCGAAGCGGTCGCGCAGCGGCGCGGTCAGCAGGCCGGCGCGGGTGGTGGCGCCGATCAGGGTGAACGGCGGCAGGTCGAGCTTGATCGAGCGCGCGGCCGGGCCCTCGCCGATCATGATGTCGATCTGGAAGTCTTCCATCGCCGGGTACAGCACTTCCTCGACCACCGGCGACAGGCGATGGATCTCGTCCACGAACAGCACGTCATACGGCTGCAGGTTGGTCAGCAGCGCGGCCAGGTCGCCGGCCTTCTCGATCACCGGGCCGGAGGTCACGCGCAGGCCCACGCCCAGTTCGTTGGCGATCACGTGGCTCAGCGTGGTCTTGCCCAGCCCCGGCGGGCCGAAGATCAGCACGTGGTCCAGCGCCTCGCTGCGCGACTTCGCTGCCTGGATGTAGATGTCCAGCTGCTCGCGCACCGGCGCCTGGCCGAGGTAATCGGCCAGGCGGCGCGGGCGGATGCTGGCATCGGCGGCCTCGTCCTCGCGGGTGGCGCCGGCGGCGATGATGCGGTTTTCGGTCATGCGCGGATTATGGCGGAGAAGCGGCAACGGCGCGTGGACCGGAAGCGCGCCTCCGCGCCTCCGCGCCGCACGCGGCGCCCGATGCCCTGCCCCATCAGATCTCCACCTGTGCGCCCAGCTCCACCAGCCGGTTTCCGGGGATGCGGAAGAAGTTGGTGGCCGGGGCGGCGTTGCGGTGCATGAAGGCGAACAGCTTGTCGCGCCAGACCGGCATGCCGCGGTTGGCGCTGGCAACGATGGTCTCGCGGCTGGCGAAGAAGGTGGTGTCCATCGGATCGAAATAGACGCCGCCATGGTCGCAGGAGCGCATCAGCGCCAGCGGCACGTCGGGCGTCTCCATGAAACCGAAGCGGACATAGATGCGGTAGAACTCATCGCCCACCGGCTCGATCTTCAGCCGCTGCCCCGCCGCCGCGTACGGCACCGGCAGGGTTTCCACGTGCAGGAACACGTTGCGTTCGTGCAGCACCTTGTTGTGCTTGAGGTTGTGCATCAGCGCGTGCGGCACCACCGTCGGGTCGGCGGTCAGGAACACCGCGGTGCCCGGCACCCGCACCGGCGGCGCCAGCATCAGCCCCGGCAGGAAGGTGTCGATGCGGATGCCGTCCTTGCGCACCTCGTCGCGCAGCAGTTCGCGGCCGCGGCGCCAGGTGCGCATCATCGTGAACAGCACGATGCCCAGCGCCACCGGCACCCAGGCGCCCTGCAGCAGCTTGGCGCCGTTGGCGACGACGAAGCCCAGGTCGATCATGAAGAACACCGCGCACAGCGCGACGATGCCGTGGCGCGCGCGCGGCCACAGCGTGCGCGCCACCAGCGCCAGCAGCAGGGTGTCGATCAGCATCGTCGCCGACACCGAGATGCCGTAGGCCACGGCCAGGTTGCTGGAGCTGCGGAACGCCAGCACCAGCCCGAACACCATCAGCGCCAGCCCCCAGTTGATGCCGGGGATGTAGATCTGGCCGATGGTGTCGTGCGAGGTATGCAGGATGCGCATGCGCGGGATGTAGCCCAGCTGCATGGCCTGGCGCGAGACCGAGAACGCGCCGGTGATCACCGACTGGCTGGCGATCACCGCCGCCATGGTCGCCAGGATGATCATCGGGTACAGCGCCCAGCCCGGCACCGCCTCGAAGAACGGGTTGGCCACCGCATCCGGCCGCTGCAGCACCAGCGCGCCCTGCCCCAGGTAATTCAGCACCAGGCACGGCAGCACGAAGAAATACCAGGCGTGGCGGATCGGCGGCGCGCCGAAGTGGCCCATGTCCGCGTACAGCGCCTCGCCACCGGTCACCGCCAGCACCACCGCACCGAAGATGAAGATGCCGTGCCAGCCGTGCTCCATGAAGAAGCGCACTGCCCACCACGGATTGAACGCCTTGAGCACCTCGGGCGCGGCGATCATGTTCCAGACGCCGATCGCCGCCAGCGACAGGAACCAGACCAGCATCACTGGCCCGAACACCTTGCCCACCTTCTCGGTGCCGAAGCGCTGCGCGGCGAACAGGATGGCCAGCACCACCAGGGTGATCGGCACCACGAACCGGCCCAGGCCGGGCGCGGCCACCTCCAGGCCCTCGACCGCGCCCATCACGGTGATGGCCGGGGTGATCACGCCGTCGCCGAAGAACAGCGAGGCGCCGAAGATGCCGAGGATGCCGACCACGTAGGCCGAGCGCGAGCCGTTGCGCAGGGTGCGCTGGGCCAGCGCCATCAGCGCCATGATGCCGCCCTCGCCGTCGTTGTCGGCGCGCATGATGATGGTCACGTACTTGAGCGTGACCACCATGTTCAGCGCCCAGAACGCCAGCGACAGCACGCCCAGCACCGTGTCGTGGTCGCTGTCGAGCCCGTAGTGCGGCGAGAACGCCTCCTTGAGCGTGTACAGCGGGCTGGTGCCGATGTCGCCGAATACGACGCCGATGGCGCCGATGATCAGCGCCAGGCCGCCGGCGGCGCCAGGACTGCCATGGTGGCCGGAGGTTTCAGGCTGGGAAGCAGCGTGGGACATGGTGGTTTCGGTCGCCCGGGATGAAGGGATGCGTCAGCGCAGCGCCGATTGCAGCGCCTTGCGGATCACCGTGGCGACATCGTCGCCCTCGGCCGCCGCATCGCGCGCCATCTTCGCCGCCTCGGCGGGTTTGTAACCCAGTTGCTGCAAGGCCACCGTCGCCTCGGACACCGGATCGGCAGCCAGGGGGCCGGCCACCGGCGAGCTGCCGCCGGAGAATCCGGCGGCCTTGTCGCGCAGTTCCACGATCATGCGCTCGGCGGTCTTCTTGCCGATGCCGGGGATGCGGGTCAGCGCGGTGATGTCGCCGGCCTGGATCAGCCGGCCGAACTCGTCCACGCTGACACCGGACAGCACCGCCAGCGCGATTTTGGCGCCGACGCCGGTGACCTTCTGCACGTCGCGGAACAACCGCCGCTCGCCTTCGCGCAGGAAGCCGTACAGCGACACGCTGTCCTCCTTCTGCGCGTAATGGGTGAACAGCACCACCTCGCGGCCGATGTCGGGCAGGTCGTAGAAGGTGCTCATCGGCGCCTCCAGTTCGTAACCGACGCCGCCCACGTCGATCACCAGCCACGGGGGAGCCTTGTGGGCGAGGATGCCGCGCAGACGACCGATCATGGGTTTCCCTGGAAAGATGGAAGGACGAGGACCGCCGCCAGGTACAGCGCGCCGGTCAGGCAGGCCAGCAGCATGGCGAAGAACAGCAGGAACAGCCAGTAATCCATGGGCTGCCGGTCGCGCGCATACACCTGCGGGTTCGCGAAGCGCAGTCCCAGCGAGGAAACGATCACGCCGCTGCGCAGGTACGCATACAGCACGAAGCCCGCCGACAGGCACCAGGCCGCGCCCGCCGTGACGACCAGGACATGCGCCAGCCCCTGCGGCAATCCGGCGAGGGCGCATGCGACCAGCACCGCGATGCACAGCAGCAGACTGCACAGGCCCGCCATCCGGTGCATCTGCCGGTCGCAGGCAGGCATGCCGGCCCCGGCGTTCTGCACATGCTGGCGCAGCCCGCTCATTTGCGGCTCCAGGCCATGCGCGCGCCTACGCCCAGCCGGTTGGCCGTGGCGCGTACGTGCGCATGGGTGATGGCCACGGCCAGCGCGTCGGCGGCGTCGGCCTGCAGCTTGCCCTGCAGGCCGAGCATCAGCCCGACCATGTGCTGCACCTGCTGCTTCTCGGCGCCGCCGCGGCCGACCACCGCCAGCTTGATCTCGGTGGCGGCGTACTCGCTGACCGGCAGGTCGCGCAGCACCACCGCGCACAGCGCCGCACCGCGCGCCTGGCCGAGCTTGAGCGCCGAGTCGGCGTTCTTGGCCATGAACACCTTCTCGATGGCCACTTCCTGCGGCTGGTACTCGTCGATCAGCGCGTGCACGCCATGCACCAGCCGCTTCAGGCGCTGGGCGAAATCCGCCGCGCCCAGCAGCACCAGCGGCTGGTGGTGGACATGACGGGCACGCCCGGCCGCATCGATTTCGATGATGCCGATGCCGGTACGCTGCGAGCCGGGGTCGATGCCGAGGATGCGGGTCATTGCCATGGCGGCCGGAAAGGAACGGCGGCCATGATCGCCGGCCGCCGTCTCACATGACGGGACGCGGGCGCGCCGTCAGGCCTGCTCCAGCCCGGCCTGGTCGACGTTGGAGTACACGTCCTGCACGTCGTCCAGGTCCTCGAGCATGTCCAGCAGCTTCTTCACCTGCAGCGCGGTGTCGCCGGCGACGGCGATGTCGTTGTCGGCGCGGAAGGTGATCTCGGCATGGTCGGGAACCAGGCCGGCGGCGTCCATGGCGTCTTTCACCGACTGGAAATTCTCCGGCGCGGTGACCACGTCGATCGAACCGTCGTCCGGATACACGACGATGTCGTCGGCGCCGGCCTCGATAGCGGCTTCGGTGATCCGGCTTTCAAACGAGGATGCCTCGTCCGCGCCCGGCGCGTAGGTCAGCACGCCCAGGCGCTTGAACATGAAGGCCACCGAGCCTTCGGTGCCCATGTTGCCGCCGCACTTGGAAAAAGCGTGGCGCACGTCGGCCACGGTACGCACGCGGTTGTCGGTCAGGCAGTCGACGATGACCGCCACGCCGCCCGGCGCATAGCCCTCGTAACGGATTTCCTCGTACTCGACGCCTTCCAGCTCGCCAGTGGCCTTCTTGATGGCGCGTTCGATCACGTCCTTGGACATGTTCGCGGTCAGGCCCTTGTCCATGGCCACGCGCAGGCGCGGGTTGTTGTTGGGGTCCCCTCCACCGCCGCGGGCGGCCACGCCGATCTCACGGATGATCTTGGTGAAAATCTTGCCGCGCTTCGCGTCGGACGCGTTCTTGCGGGCTTCGATGGAAGGACCTCTACCCATGGGGATCTACCGTACATCTGTCAGGAACAGGGGGCGGATTCTACCCGATCCCCGCACGGCGGCCCGTCATGCCGCCCGCTGCGCGGCCCCTGCCCCGAAACGCCCGTCGCGCAGGAACGCGGCGGTCAAGACGGCCACCTCGGGCGACAGCACCAGCCCGCTGTGGCTGGACGGCACCACGCAGTGGTCGGCCAGGCCCGGCAGGCGGGTTTCGGCCAGCGCCACGGTGCCGTCGGAGTCGCCGTGCAGCGCCCCCATCAGCGCGCCCAGGCCATGCGGCACGCTGCCGGCCACCAGCCCCACTTCCGCCCGCCCATGCCATTCCGGCAGACCGTGCTGCAGCAGGCCGCCGCTGCGTCCCAGCGCCGCCGCCCAGCCATGTCCGGCCAGCGCCCGCGCGGTCTCGCTGCCGCACAGCGGCGAGCCCAGGCAGACCACGCGCGGCACATCGAGCCCGGGCTCCCGCCGCAACGCTTCCAGCGCGACCAGGCCGCCGAGGCTGTGGCCGACCAGCGAGACCCTGCCCTGCCCGCGCAAGCGCTCGATCAGCGACGGCACCGCCACCTCGGGACCGCCGAACACGCTGGGATAGCCGAAGGCGCCGACCTCGAAACCGCGCGCGCGCAGGCGCCACGCCAACGGCCCCACCCAGGCCCGTGCGTTCCAGATGCCGTGCAGCAGCAGCACGCGGTGCGTCATGCTTTCCATCCTGCGCCGGAGCGGCGCCTCGATCACGCCCGGATTGAAGCCGAATGTTCCGCAACGGCGGGTGAAGCGATACATCGCCCGATGCCTCGCCGTTCCCCCTGCAGGATGGTAGCGCGGGTCGCTATGCCTGGCGGCGCAGGATGAACTCGCGGTCGCGCGTGCGGCCGACCGGGAATCCGTATTCACCGACCCTGTCGAAGCCGTGACGCGCATAGAACCGCTGCGCGCCTAGGTTCTCCGACCAGACGCCGATCCACAGCGTGCGCGGGCCGGCTTCCAGCAGCCACTGTTCGGCCTGCGCGAACAGCTTGCCGCCCCAGCCACCGCTCTGGTGGCCGCGCAGCACATACAGGCGCTTCAGTTCGCCGTCGCCGGGCCGTACGTCGGCATGCGGCAGGCCGCAGGGGCCGGCCAGGGCGAAGCCGACCGCTTCGCCCTCGATCTCCAGCAGCCACGCGGCGTAATCGCCCGACTCCAGCTGCCTGCGCTGCAGGTCCTGCGGATAGGCGCCGGCCAGGTAATCGGCCAGGTCCTGCGGCGGGTACAGGTGGCCGAACGTCTCCACGAAGGTACGTTCGGCCAGCGCGCACAGCATTGCGGCATCGTCGGGGGTGGCTCGGCGGATGGTCATCGGCGGGGATTCCGGGGCATGGAAACGTAAAAAACCAGGAACCGGCGAAAGCCTGCGGCTTCCTCCAGTTCCTGGTTCAAGGCCTGCGACGCGACGGCTTACTGCGCCTTCGGGCGGACCTGCACATGCACTTCGGCCAGCTGCGCGTCGGCGATCGGCGACGGCGCATCGGTCATCAGGCACTGCGCGCCGGTGGTCTTCGGGAACGGGATGACGTCGCGGATCGACTCGGTGCCGGCCATCAGCGCGGCGATGCGGTCGATGCCGAAGGCGATGCCGCCGTGCGGCGGCGCGCCGTAGTTCAGCGCGTCCAGCAGGAAGCCGAACTTGGCGCGCGCCTCCTCGGCGTCGATGCCGAGCAGTTCGAACACCGCGCTCTGCATTTCCGGGCGATGGATGCGGATCGAGCCGCCGCCGATCTCGTTGCCGTTGAGCACCATGTCGTAGCCGCGCGACACCGCGGTCCTGGCATTGGCACGCAGATCGGCCACGTCGTCGACGGCCGGTGCGGTGAACGGATGGTGCAGGGCCACGTAGCGCTGCTCTTCCTCGTCCCATTCGAACATCGGGAAGTCGGTGACCCACAGCGGGCGCCAGCCGGCCGCGACCAGGCCGAAGTCCTTGCCGGCCTTCAGGCGCAGCGCGCCCATGAAGTCGGAGACCTTGTTGTAGCCGCCCGCACCGAAGAACACGATGTCGCCGTTGCCGGCACCGACGTGGGCGACCAGCGCGGCGAAAGCCTGCTCGCTGAAGAACTTCTGGATCGGCGAACTGACCGCACCGGCCTCGTCGATCTTGATGTAAGCCAGTCCCTTGGCGCCGTACTTGGCGGCGTGCGCGGCGTATTCGTCGATCTGCTTGCGCGACAGCGCTGCGCCACCGGGGATGCGCAGCGCGGCCACGCGGCCGTCGGCATCGTTGGCCGGGCCGGTGAATACGGCGAATTCGCTGTCCTTGACCAGCGCGGCCACGTCGACCAGCTCCAGCGCGATGCGCAGGTCCGGTTTGTCGGAACCGTAGCGGCGCATCGCCTCGGCCCAGGTCATGCGCGGGAACTGCGCGTCGAGCTCGACGTCGACCACTTCCTTGAAGATCGAGCGGATCATGTCCTCGACGAAATCCTGCACGTCGCGCTCGCGGACGAAGGCGAACTCCATGTCCAGCTGGGTGAATTCAAGCTGGCGGTCGGCGCGCAGGGCTTCATCGCGGAAGCAGCGCGCGATCTGGTAATAGCGGTCGAAGCCGGCCACCATCAGGATCTGCTTGAACAGCTGCGGGCTCTGCGGCAGGGCGTAGAACTCGCCCGGATGCATGCGCGCCGGCACCAGGAAGTCGCGCGCGCCTTCCGGGGTGGCCTTGGTCAGGATCGGGGTTTCGATGTCCTGGAAGCCGCGCGCATCCAGGTGGCGGCGCAGCGCCTGCACCAGCTTGATGCGGGTGCGCTGCATGCGCTGCATTTCCGGGCGGCGCAGGTCCAGGTAACGGTACTTCAGGCGGGTGTCTTCGCCCGGATTCTCATGGGCGTGGAACGGCAGCGGCGCGGCCTTGTTGAGCACGGTGATGGCGCTGGCGATCACCTCCACCCTGCCGGTGCGCATCTTGTCGTTGACCGCATGGCGCGCGCGCACGACGCCTTCGACCTGCAGCACGTCCTCGTAGCCCAGCGATGCGGCCACCGCGAACACCTCGGCGTTGTCGATCTCGACCGTCACCTGCACGATGCCTTCGTGATCGCGGAGATCGATGAAACAGACGCCGCCCTGGTTGCGGGCAACGTCGGTCCAGCCGGCGAGGGTCACGGTTTGGCCGATCAGGGTCTCGTCGACCAGGCCGCAGAAGTGGGTACGCATGGAAAGCTCCGCAGGGGGATACCAGCACGGGAGAGTGCCGGCGAGCCGGCTATTTTGCGGCCGGCCGGCGACCGGGGCAAATCCGCGGCGCAGTCACGCCCGCTTAAGCCGGCCCCCTCCTATAGTTCGCCCATCCAAACCTGAACAGGGACGCCGCCCATGAACCGCCTGCTTCTGCTCGCCGGACTTTCCGCTCTCCTGCCGGGCGCCTTCCTCGCCGCCGACGCCGCCGCGCAATCGCCCTATGGCAATGGCCCGGGCACGGTCGCCGCGGTGCGCTGCGAGAGCGTCAACAACCGCCAGCAGGTCTGCAATACCGGCTGGCGCGACGCCATCATCGTCCGCCAGCTGTCCAGCACCCGCTGCGTGGAGGGCCAGAACTGGGGCAGCCGCGACGGCACGGTGTGGGTCGGCAACGGCTGCCGCGCCGACTTCGGCCCCGGCCGTGGCGGCTGGAGCAACGGCGGCGGCAACGGCAGCTGGAACGACAACAACGGCACCATCCGCTGCGAGAGCAACGACAACCGCCGGCGCGTGTGCAACACCGGCTGGCGCGGCGCGGTACTCGTGCGCCAGCTGTCCAACACCCAGTGCATCGAAGGCCGCAACTGGGGCAGCAGCAACGGCTCGGTCTGGGTCGACAACGGCTGCCGCGCCGAGTTCGCCGAAGGCCGCGGCGGCAACTGGGGTGGTGGCAACGCCGGCGATGGCCAGACCATCCGCTGCGAGAGCAACGACAACCGCCAGCGCGTCTGCCGCACCGACTGGCGCCGCGCCACCCTGGTCCGCCAGCTGTCCAAGTCGCAGTGCGTCGAGGGCCGCAACTGGGGCAGCAGCAATGGCGCTGTGTGGGTCAGCGACGGCTGCCGCGCCGAGTTCGCCGAAGGCCGCGGTGGCGGCTGGGGCGGTGGCAACGGCAACTGGGGCGGCGGCTCCAGCTACAGCATCGAGTGCAGCAGCGACGACAACCGCATGCGCTCCTGCGCCTGGGAACGTCGCCAGGGCCGGCCGGTGCTGATCCAGCAGTTGTCCAAGACCCAGTGCGTGGAAGGCCGCAACTGGGGCTACAACGGCAACAGCCTGTGGGTGAACGGCGGCTGCCGCGCGCGCTTCGGCGCACGCTGAACCTTTCTCCTGCCGCTGGAAACGAAAGGGCGCCGGTCAGGCGCCCTTTTCCGTGGCGGCAGCGTCGGCGCCCCAGGGCGGCGGCGGTGCGGGGACGGGATGGGCCAGGTCGAACTCGACCTGGAACAAACGGCCGTCCGGGCGCGACAGCTCGTACAGGAAGCGCCGGCCCGGCTCCACTTCCATCGCCCAGGTGTTGCGGACCGAGCCGGCCATGCCCCCGCGCTCGAACATCGCCACGGACTCGGCATCCACCGGGAACTGCTGGCGCAGCGCAGTGCCCGCGTCCTGCGTGTCGCCGCCATAGAAGGTGACGTCATCCGGGCTGCCATCGGCATGGCGATGGTCGTGCTTCAGCCGCAGTTGATCGCCGATGCGGGTCAGCACCCAGGTCCGCGAACGGTCCTGCCCGACATGGAACGGCACCCGCAGTTCCTGCGCCGGCGCATCGCATCCACGCACGTGCATCACCAACGCCTTGCCCTCGAATGGATCGGGCGCGGTACCCGCAGGCCGATTGGTCACGACGCGGCCGGCGAAGGCCTGCCCGCAATGCTGCGCCAAGGCCGCCAGGAACCCGGCGGCGCCAGTATCGGCAGCGGTAGGAGCCGGTGCCGCCGTAGACATCACCGGAACGAAGAACAGCGGCAGGAGACCTGCGAGGAAAGAGCGCTTCATGCCCCGACCCTAGCCGCTGCCTGCCACCGCGACAAGCCGCGCAGGCGCATCGCCGCACCTCCTGCACGCGATGCAGCAGCGGGCTTTGGCCCGTTGCGCCGCCGTTTCCAGCAGCGCCGGGTAGTTGAAGCCGTCCTCGCCCATCACCTCGGCAGGCAGGCGCAGGGCGATACGCGGAGCACGGCTGTCCGCACGCTGCCGGCATCCGGTCGTCGCCATGGCGATGCGGTTTCGCTACGCAGCCGGACCGCGTCCAGGTACAAGGCCGCCGAGATACACGCAATGCCGATGGCAGGCCGCGCAGGTCATTGCCTGCCGGCCGGACCGGTCAACGCAGGTGGGCGCCGGCCAGTTCCCCGACCCGGCGCAGGATGGCACTGCGGCCGTCATCGTCCAGCACGGAACCCTGCAGATAGCTCGCCAGCACCCAAGGCGACCCGCCGCGCTGCGGCCACAGCACGGCGATGTCGTTGGTGGTGTCACGGCCGTTGCTGCCGGTCTTGTCGCCCACCCGCCAGTCCCTGGGCAGGCCGGCGCGCAGGCGCGCGTCGCCGGTCTCGTTGTCGACCAGCCAGTCGGCCAGTTGCCGCCGCGACGCCTCGTCCAGCGCGTCGCCAAGCACGAAACGCTGCAGGTTGCCGGCCATCGCCGCCGGGCTAGTGGTGTCGCGCGGGTCGTCCGGCGCGAAGCGGTTGGCCTCCGGCTCGTAGCGCGCGGTGACGGTGACCGCATCGCCCTGCGCGCGCAGGAAGGCGGTCAGCCCGGCGGGTTCGTCGACCAGCGGCAACAGCAGGTTGGCCGCGGCGTTGTCGCTGGCGATCATCGTCGCCCGGCACAGGTCGCGCACGGTCAGGTCCTTGCCGGCATGGCGCGCGGTGACCGGCGAGTTGCCGAGAAGGTCCGTCTCCCGCACCGGCACGCGCCGGTCCAGCGACAGCCGGCCCTGCCCTGCACGGTGCAGCACCGCGGCGGCGAGCAGGAACTTGAAGGTGCTGCACATCGGGAAGCGCTCGTCCATGCGCTGGCCGAAGCGCGCGCCACTGGCCGGATGCCACAGACAGACGCCCAGCCGGCCGCCGCTTTCGGCCTCCAGCGCGGCAAAACCCACGGCCGCGGGAGCGGGGGCCGCCGTGGCGGCGGCGCGGGCCAGCGCGGGCGCAGCGACCATGCCGGCAAGGGCGGCGCCACCGAAGGCGAGGAACTGGCGGCGGGCGATCATGTGGCTCTCCTTGGCTATCGGGTGGCGGCGAGTATGGGAAGCCGCGGCCAGCCTCCACCAGCACGAAAAACCATCGGAAGCCATTAGATTTATTGGCGGCAAAGATCAAATTTCCACCCTGTCATGCGGGAATAATGGGTTCACCCATCACCAGCCGTTATGACTCAGGCATGATCCGCCCCCAGCTTCCGCTCAACGCCCTGCGCGCCTTCGAGGCGGCCGCGCGCCACCTCAACTTCACCCGCGCGGCGCTGGAGCTGTGCGTCAGCCAGGCCGCGCTGAGCCACCAGATCCGTACGCTGGAAGACCGCCTGCAGGTGACGCTGTTCCATCGCCTGCCGCGCGGCGTGGCGCTCACCGACGAGGGCGCGGCGCTGCATCCTGTGCTCACCGATGCCTTCGACCGCATCGCCATCGCCCTGGACCGTTTCACCGGCGGCCGTTTCCGCGAGGTATTGACGGTGGGCGTGGTCGGCACCTTCGCCACCGGTTGGCTGCTGCCGAGGCTGGGCGATTTCGAGGCCGCGCACCCCGATATCGAACTGCGCCTGCAGACCCACAACAACCGCATCGACCTGGCCGGCGAGGGGCTGGACCTGGCGATCCGCTTCGGCAACGGCGACTGGCAGGGCCAGGACTGCACGCCGATCGTCGACGCGCCGTTCGCGCCGGTGTGCGCGCCGTCGCTGGCGCGCCGCCTGCGGCAGCCGCGCGACCTGGCCGGCGTGCCGCTGCTGCGCTCCTACCGCAACGACGAATGGCCGCGCTGGCTGCAGGCTGCCGGCGTGACCGGTGCGGAAGCGCGCGGCCCGGTGTTCGATTCCTCGCTGGCGCTGGCCAGCGCCGCCGCCGCGGGCGCCGGCGTGGCGCTGCTGCCGCTGCGCATGTTCGAGCAGGACCTGGCCGACGGCCGCCTGCTGCAACCCTTCGCGCAGACCCTGACGCTGGGCCGTTACTGGCTCACGCGGCTGCGCTCGCGCCACGAGCGCGAACCACTGCGGCGCTTCCGCCTGTGGCTGCTGGCGCAGGGGGCGCAGTAAGCGCGGGGGCTTGCCCCGCACGGGGCGTTGTCGGGAAAGCTTCCATGCGGGGGCAAGCCCCGCATCCAGGGGCGCGCGGCCTATGCGTCGAGCAGTTCCATCCACGCCGCTTCGGCCTGCTCCAGCTGCTGCGCGAGCACATCGCGCTCGCCGCCGAGCCTGCCCATCTTCGCCGCATCGGCGTAGTTCGCCGGGTCGGCCAGCTGGCGGTCGATGTCGGCCAGTGCCGTGCCCAGCTGTTCGACCTTCTTCTCCGCCGCTTCCAGCTTGTGCGGGTTGACCGGCTTCTTCGCCACGGCCGGCTTGTCCGCCACCGGTGCGGGTGCCGGTTCCGGCGCCTTGGCCCCCTTGTCGGCACGGTCGGCCTTGCTGCGCGCGCCCTGTGCGCTGGCGCGGGTGCGCAACCAGGCGGCGTATTCGTCCAGATCGCCGGCGAACGGCTCGACCACGCCGTCGGCAACGCGCCAGAAGGTATCGCAGACCAGGCCGACCAGGTGGCGATCATGCGACACCATCACGATGGCGCCCTCAAACAAGGCCAGCGCTTCGGCCAGGGCCTCGCGCATTTCCAGGTCCAGGTGGTTGGTCGGTTCGTCGAGCAGCAGCACGTTGGGCTGCTGCCAGGCGATCAGCGCCAGCGCCAGGCGCGCACGCTCGCCGCCGGAGAAACCATCCACGGTCTCGAACGCGCGGTCACCCGGGAAATTCCACTTGCCAAGGAAATCGCGGAACGACTGGTTCACGCCATCCGGCGAAATTTCGCGGAAGTGGTCCATCGGCGTCATGCCGGCATGCAGCGACTCCACCGTGTGCTGGGCGAAGTAACCAATCTGCAGGTCCGGATGCGCCATGCGGTCACCACCGAGCAAGGGCAGGTCGCCGACCAGTGATTTCACCAGCGTGGTTTTACCCGCACCGTTCGGACCAAGCAGGCCGACACGCTGGCCGGCTTCCAGGCCGAAGCCGACATTGCCCAGGATCACCGCGTCCGGGCCGTAACCGGCGGTGACGTCGTTGAGGCGGATCAGTGAGAACGGCAGCTTGGCCGGCGGCGAGAACTCGATGCGGAACTCGCGCTCGGCGCGCACCGCCTCGGTGCCGGCCATCTTGGCCAGGCGCTTGATCCGGCTCTGCGCCTGGGTGGCCTTGCTGGCCTGCGCCTTGAAGCGGTCGATGAAGCTCTGCAGGTGGGCGCGCTCGGCCTGCTCCTTCTCGTGCGCGATCTGCTGCTGGCGCAGGTGCTCGGCACGCTGCCGTTCGAAATCGGTATAGCCGCCGGGGTACAGCTTTGCGGTGCCGCCATGCAGGTGCAGGGTGTGGGTGGCGACGTTGTCCAGGAACTCGCGGTCATGGCTGATCAGCAGCAGCGTGCCGGGATATTTGAGCAGCCACTGCTCCAGCCAGTAGACCGCGTCCAGATCAAGGTGGTTGGTCGGTTCGTCCAGCAGCAGCAGGTCGCTGGGCATCATCAGCGCACGCGCCAGGTTCAGACGCGCGCGCCAGCCACCGGAAAACGCCGCCACCGGGCGGCTGTGGGTATCGGCCGGGAAGCCCAGTCCATGCAGCAGCTTGCCGGCGCGGGCTTCGGCGTCATAGGCGCCCAGCTCGGCCATCTTCTGATGGGCGTTGGCGACCGCTTCCCAGTCTTCGCGTTCAGCCGCGGCCGCTTCTTCGGCCAGCACCGCGGCCACCACGTCGTCGCCGCCGAGCACGAAGTCGATGGCGCGGTCCGGCAGCGCCGGGGTTTCCTGGGCCACGTCGGCGATGCGGATCTTGCCGGGCAGCGACACGTCCCCCTTGTCGGCTTCCAGCTCGCCGCGCACGGCGGCAAACAGGCTGGACTTGCCGGCGCCGTTGCGCCCCACCACGCCCACGCGGTAGCCCGCGTGCAGGGTGAGGTCGACGTTGGACAACAACAGGCGCTCGCCCCGGCGCAGGGCGAAATTACGAAGGGAAATCATGAGGGGGTCCGTTATAACGAAAAGGAATGTGCACACAAGCAACATTCCTGCGACGCGATTCTAGCGTTAACGAATACTTGACTCACGCCTTCCCGCGCACGGATTCCGCACCGGGACACCCTTTCCCAACCCCTGTCCGCACCGCGCATGCCGGTCGAAATGCTTTCAAAAGCAACGATATAGGCAGGCCGATGGGCATTTGACACCACGTAAAAATTCCATTAATCCATGATGGCGCACCGCACCACCCCTCCGTGACAGGCCTGACCTGTCCGCCGGTGCCGCCCATTCATACCGGAGCTGCAATCTGATGAACCGCAAGTCCAGTACGCTCGCCGTTGCCGTCGCCATCGCCCTCGGCCTCCCGGTTGCCCCCGCCTTCGCCCAGTCCGGCGCGCAGACGCTCGACACCGTGATCGTCACCGGCACCCGCGTTGCCGACCGCACCGTGGCCGAATCGCAATCGCCCATCGACATCATCACCCCGGAGGCCCTGCAGGCCACCGGCTCGACCGAACTGGCCACCGCGCTGTCGCGCGCCCTGCCCTCACTCAACTTCCCGCGTCCGGCCCTGACCGACGGCACCAGCGGCGTGCGCCCGGCGCAGCTGCGCGGCCTGTCGCCGGACCAGGTGCTGATCCTGATCAATGGCAAGCGCCGCCATCTGTCCGGCCAGCTCAACGTCAACGGCAGCATGGGCCGCGGCTCGTCGGCGGTGGATCTGAACACCATCCCGGTGGCCGCGATCGAGCGCGTGGAAGTGCTGCGCGACGGCGCGTCCGCCCAGTACGGCTCGGACGCCATCGCCGGCGTGGTCAACATCGTGCTCAAGGGCGCCGGCAACGGCGGCAGCCTGGCGCTGGACCTGGGCCAGTACTCGGCCGGCGACGGCAAGCAGTACCAGCTCTCCGGCGACACCGGCGTCAGCTTCGCCGACGGCCGCGGCACGGTGCATTTCGCCGGCCAGCTCTCGCACCAGGACCGCACCAACCGCGCCGGCCCGTTCAATGCCTACGGCCTGCCGGGCAATCCGACGCCGAACACCGGCAACTATCCGGGCGTGGGCGTGAAGGCGTTCGTGGTCGGCGATCCCGAAGTGGATACCCGCGCCGTGTCGGCCAACGCCGGTTTCGATTTCAGCGACAACCTGCACGGCTACGCCACCGCCATCGCCAGCAACCGCGACATCACCTCGTTCGCGTTCTACCGCTCGAAGAACCACAACGCGGCGACCTCGCTGCTCTATCCCGATGGTTTCGTGCCGGAGATCAACCAGTACCTGAAGGACCGCTCGCTGGTGGCCGGCCTGAAGGGCAGCACCGAAGGCGGCTTCAACTGGGACGTGAGCTACAACTACGGCTACAGCCGCATCGACTTCGCCACCCGCAACACGATGAACTACACGCTGGGCGCCAACAGCCCGACCAGCTTCCACGACGGCGCGCTGGAGTACACGCAGAACATCGTCAACGCCGATTTCTCGCAGGCGCTGGACTGGGGCCTGGCCTACCCGGTGACGCTGTCCTTCGGCGGCGAATACCGCCAGGAGAAGTGGAACCAGTCGCCGGGCGAGCCCGACTCCTACCTCGGCAGCGGCGCGCAGGGCTTCGGCGGCTTCACCCCGATCAACGCGGTGCATGCCGACCGCCACAACTACGCGTTCTACGCCGGCCTTGAAGCCGACCTCACCGACAAGCTGTCCGCCGGCGCCACCGCGCGCTACGAGGACTATTCGGACTTCGGCAGCAAGACCTCGGGCAAGCTCTCGGCCCGCTATGCGTTCACCGACAAGGTGGCGCTGCGCGCCACCGTCTCCAACGGGTTCCGCGCACCGTCGCTGGCGCAGCAGAGCTACCAGGTCATCACCAGCAATTACTCCAACGGCGTGTTCGTCGAATCGGGCACCTTCCCGGCGACCAGCGTCGTGGCGCAGGCGCTGGGTTCCAAGCCGCTGCAGGCGGAAACCTCCACCTCCTACAGCCTGGGTCTGGTGCTGCAGCCGGCCGAGCGCCTGTACCTGACCGTCGATGCGTTCCAGATCGACATCGACGACCGCATCCTGCTGTCCTCCACCATCAACACCAACCCGGCCACCAACGCGCTGCTGAACTCGCTGGGCATCAACAACGTCACCGCCTTCCGCTACTTCAACAACTCCGCCGACACCCGCACCCGCGGCGTCGACGTGGTGGGCAGCTACAACATCCCGCTGGCCGCCAGCGCCCTGGACCTGACCGCCAGCTACAGCTACAACAAGACCGAAGTGAAGCGGCTGGCGCCCTCGCCGGGCGTGCTGACCAGCCTGGGCCTGACCACGCCGCTGGTGGCGCGCGACGAGATCGGCCGTCTGGAAGACGCCTTTCCGCGCGACAAGGCCATCCTCGGCGGCACCTGGACCTCGGACCAGTGGACGCTGGGCCTGAACGCCACCCGCTACGGCAGGTTCACCGTGCGCCAGACCAACCCCGCGCTGGACCAGGGCTACGACCCGCAGTGGGTGCTGGACGTGTCGGCCAGCTTCAAGCCGAGCGCGCAGTGGACGCTGACCCTGGGTGCGGACAACGTGCTGGATTCGCACCCGGACAAGGTCAATCCGGCGTTCACCGGCGTCAACGCCTGGGGCCAGATGCCGTACAGCAACTACGCGCCGGCCGGCTTCAACGGCGCCTATGTCTACGGCCGCGTCGGCTACAAGTGGTAAGCCGCGCCTAGCCCGCTGGACGTATCGACGAATGCCCCGGGAAACCGGGGCATTCTTTTTCCGCGCGACGTTCCCGCATTCCGTGCGGCGTTTTCTTGTCTGCACGGGCAGCCCCCGTAGAATCGTTCCATCCCCCACGCCTGCGAGTCCCGATGCACCATGACACCGCCCTGATCAACATGATCGCCATCGGCCTGGGCCTGGCCTTCGTGCTTGGCGCCCTGGCCAACCGGCTGCGGCTGTCGCCGCTGGTGGGCTATCTGGTCGCGGGGGTGGTGGTCGGGCCGTTCACGCCGGGCTTCGTCGCCGACCAGGCGCTGGCCAACCAGCTGGCCGAGATCGGCGTGATGCTGCTGATGTTCGGCGTCGGCCTGCACTTCTCGCTCAAGGACCTTATGGCGGTGAAGGCCATCGCCATTCCCGGCGCCATCGGCCAGATCGCCGTGGCCACGGTACTGGGCTGGGGCGTGGCCACGCTGATGGGCTGGCCGCCGCTGCACGGCGTGATCTTCGGCTTCTCGCTGGCCACCGCCTCGACCGTGGTGCTGCTGCGGGCAATGGAGGAACGGCGCCTGCTGGAGACCACGCGCGGCAAGATCGCGGTCGGCTGGCTGATCGTGGAGGACCTGGCCTGCGTGCTGGCGCTGGTGATGATGCCGGTGATCGCCGGCGTGTTCGGCCCCGACGCGCAGGGCCAGAACCACAGCGTCGGCAGCGTGCTGGCGTCCATCGGCTGGACCTTCGTGCAGCTGGGCCTGTTCGTCGCGGTGATGCTGGTGGTCGGGCGCCGGGTGATCCCATGGATCCTGGAGCGCATCGCCGGCACCGGTTCGCGCGAGCTGTTCACCCTGTGCGTGCTGGCCATCGCCCTGGGCGTGGCGTTCGGCGCGGCCGCGCTGTTCGGCGTGTCGTTCGCGCTGGGCGCGTTCTTCGCCGGCATGATGCTCAACGAATCGGAACTGAGCCACAAGGCCGCGCACGATTCGCTGCCGCTGCGCGACGCGTTCGCGGTGCTGTTCTTCGTCTCGGTCGGCATGCTGTTCGACCCGATGATCATGGTCGAGCACCCATGGCAGGTACTGGCGACGGTGGCGATCATCATGTTCGGCAAGTCGGCCGCGGCGTTCGTCATCGTGCGCGCCTTCGGCCATTCCAAGGCCACGGCGCTGACCATTTCCGCATCGCTGGCGCAGATCGGCGAGTTCGCCTTCATCATCGCCGGGCTCGGCGTGGCGCTGAAGATCCTTCCCGCCACCGGGCAGTCGCTGGTGCTGGCCGGCGCGCTGGTGTCGATCATGCTCAACCCGCTGGTGTTCGGCCTGCTCGACCGCTGGCAGGCGCGGCACAAGGACGCGCTGCCGGTGCCGGAGACGCCGGACATTCCGCCCGGCCCGTCGCTGGACCTGCACGACCATGCCATCGTCATCGGCTACGGCCGCGTCGGCAGCACCCTGGCGCAGGTACTGCGCGACCGCGGCGTGCCGGTGCTGGTGATCGACGACAACCGCGACCACGTCGAACGCGCGCATGCCGCCGGCATCCCCGGCATCCGCGGCAGCGCCGCTGCCGACAAGGTGCTGGCCGAAGCGCATCCCGAGCGCGCCAGCATCGCCATCCTGGCCATTCCGCAGCCGCTGGAAGCCGGCGAGGCGCTGGCCAAGCTGCGCGCCATCAATCCCCACCTGACCCTGCTGGCGCGCGCGCACAGCGATGCCGAGGTGAAGCACCTGCTCGAACACGGCGCCGACGGCACGGTGATGGCCGAGCGCGAACTGGCGCACTCGCTGGCGGAAATGGTGATGGCCACGCCGCCGTACCGCGCGATGCGGGCGGGCGCCGCCGCCAGCTGAGGGAACCGCGCTGGCGGGGCTGCTCAGGCCCCGGCATCGGCAGCGCCGGGGATGCGCTCCAGATAGCCGCCAAGCAGATCGATCGCCTGGCGGACCTTGGCCGGCTGGGTCTGCCGGTGCGGCGTCACCGCCCATACCGGCAACGCCGGGACATCCCATTCGGGCAGCAGCCGCAGCAGCCGGCCGTCGGCCAGCAGCGGCATCACGTCCAGGCAGGTCAGCACGGCCACGCCCAGTCCCGACTCGCACAGCTGGCGTACCGCCGGCTGGTTGTGGCTGACCAGGCGCGGGTGCGCCGGCACCAACCGCTCCTGCCCGGACGCCCGGTGACGCCACGCCAACCCCGGCACCTGCGCCAGGCCCAGCCATTCGCCGGCTGGCACCTGCAGCGGATCGGCCGGTTCGCCATGCCGTTGCAGCCAATCGGGCGAAGCGCAGGGCCAGCGCTGCAGGGCGCCCAGCGGCTGTGCCATCCAGTCGCTGTCCGGCAGCCGGCCGAAGCGCAGCGCCAGGTCGATGCGTGCCTGTACCAGGTCGGTCCAGCCGTCCTCGAAATGCAGGTGCAGGCGCAGCTGCGGGTGATCGCGCAGCCACGACCCCAGCGCTGGCCCGATGTGGTCGGCCATGCCCAATGGCGCGGACAGGCGCAGCTCGCCGCTGGGCGCATGGCGCGCGGCAGACAGCTCGGCCTCGGCCTCGCCCGCCGCATCCAGCAGGCGTGCGCAGGCCGCGTAGTAGCGGCTGCCCACGTCGGTCAGCGACAGCTGCCGGGTCGAACGGTGCAGCAGCGCCACGCCGGCCTCGCGCTCCAGCGCGCGCACCTGCTGGCTGACCGCCGAGGTGCTCATGCCCAGCGCGCGCGCCGCCGCGCTCATGGAGCCGTGCTGGACCACCTGCGCGAACAGCGCCATGCGCCTGAAATTCTCCATCGCCCCTCCTGTCGGCCGGCCATCGTGAAGCCTGGCTTCAAGGTGATTGTGGCCCCCGGAGACTGCCGCCGTCACCGGGCCGGGAGGACACTGGCGGCCTCCCATCCATGCGAGGAATCGCCATGAACGTCGCCCTGATCGGCGCCACCGGTTTCGTCGGTCGCGCCCTGCTCGAAGAACTGCTGGCCCGCGGCCACCAGGTCACCGCCCTGGCCCGCCATCCGGAAAAGCTCGCCGCGCGCGACCGCCTGCGCGTGGTCCGCGCCGACGTGCAGGACGCCGCGCAGGTGCAGGCCGCGGTGGCCGGCAGCGACGCGGTGCTCAGCGCCTACAACGCCGGCTGGGACAACCCGGACATCTACCACGACTTCATGCAGGGCTCGCGCGCGATCGTGGCCGGCATCAGGGCCGCCGGCGTGAAGCGCTACCTGGTGGTCGGCGGCGCCGGCAGCCTGTACACCGCCGATGGCGTGCAACTGGTGGATACGCCGGAGTTCCCGCCCGCCTTTCACGATGGCGCCCGTGCCGCGCGCGACGCGCTGGAAGACCTGAAGCGCGAATCGGCGCTGGACTGGACCTTCCTCAGCCCGCCGGTCGCCTTCCATGCCGGCGGCCCGGTCGAGCGCACCGGCCATTACCGTACCGGCAGCGACACGCCGCTGATGGCCGCCGACGGCCCCGGCACGATCAGCCCGGCCGACCTGGCAGTGGCCATGGTCGATGAACTGGAGCAGCCGCGGCATCCGCGCCAGCGCTTCACCATCGCCTGGTGAAGCGCCGCGTGCTGGCGCAGTACGCTCAGGCCTGCGCCAGCGCCTGCTCCAGGTCGGCCAGCAGATCGTCGATGTGCTCGATGCCGACCGACAGGCGCACCGTGTCCAGCGTCACGCCCGCCTTCTCCAGCTCGGCCTCGTCGAGCTGGCGATGGGTGGTCGACGCCGGGTGCGTGGCCAGCGATTTGGCGTCGCCCAGGTTCACCAGCCGCGTGAACAGCTGCAGCGCATCGAGGAAACGCGCACCGGCCTCGCGGCCGCCGGGCAGGCCGAAGGTCAGCACGCCCGAGCCCTGCCCGCGCAGGTACTTCCGCACCAGCGCGTGCTCGGGGTGGTCGGGCAGCGCCGCATAGTTCACCCAGGCCACCTTGGCGTGCTGCTGCAGGTAGGTCGCCACCGCCAGCGTGTTGCTGTTGATCCGGTCCATGCGCAGCGCCAGGGTTTCGATGCCCTGCAGGATCTGGAAGGCGTTGAACGGAGAGATCGCCGCGCCGGTGTTGCGCAGCGGCACGACGCGCGCGCGGCCGATGTAGGCGGCCGGTCCCAGCGCCTCGGTATAGACCACGCCGTGATAGCTCACGTCGGGCGTGTTGAGGCGCGGGAAGCGCTGCTTGTGCTCGCCCCAGGGGAAACGCCCGGAATCGACGATCGCCCCGCCGAGGCTGGTGCCATGCCCGCCCAGGTACTTGGTCAGCGAGTGCACCACGATGTCGGCGCCGAAATCGAACGGGCGCAGCAGGTAGGGCGTGGCCACGGTGTTGTCGACGATCACCGGCACGCCATGCGCGTGCGCGATCGCGGCGATGGCCTCGATGTCGGTGATGTTGCCGCGCGGGTTGCCGATGGATTCGACGAACACCGCCTTGGTGCGCTCGTCGATCAGCGCGGCGAAGGCCTGCGGATCGCGGTAATCGGCGAAGCGGGTCTGGATGCCGAACTGCGGCAGCGTATGCGCGAACAGGTTGTAGGTGCCGCCGTACAGCGCGCTGGACGCAAGGATGTTGTCGCCGGCCTCGGCGATGGTCTGGATCGCATAGGTCACCGCCGCCTGCCCCGAGGCCAGCGCCAGCGCGCCGATGCCGCCTTCCAGCGTGGCGATGCGCTGCTCCAGCACATCGGTGGTGGGGTTCATGATGCGGGTGTAGATGTTGCCCTGCACCTTCAGGTCGAACAGATCGGCGCCGTGCTGGGTGTCGTCGAAGGCATAGGCCACCGTCTGGTAGATCGGCACCGCCACCGCGCGGGTGGTCGGGTCGGGACGGTAGCCGCCGTGCACGGCGATGGTTTCGGGTTTCCAGTTCGGCTGGGACATCGCGGCATCCACTCGTGAGGGGCTGCTGACCATAGCCCAGACCGTCCACGGCAAGGCCGTTGGTTGCCCCGGTTACTTATGCCTGTCCGCCATCAGCCCATGCCATGGACGATGGACGCGCAGCCGTCATCGCCTCAGGCGGAACTGGCCCGCGGCCGCGCCGCGCCCGCGGTTTCCGCGCCCGGCTCGCCGTCGCCATCGGCGCGCGTCCAGCGCAGCCCTTCCAGCAGCGGCATCGGCCTGGCGTAGTGGTAGCCCTGCCCCCAGTGCACGCCCAGCTTGCGCAGGCAGGCGGCGGTGTCCTCGTCCTCGACATACTCGGCCACCACTTCCGCGCCGCAGGCGCGCGCCACCGCCACCGAGGCCTGCACCATCGCGTAGTCGCGGTGTTCGCGGGTGATGTTGCGCACGAACGAACCATCGATCTTGATGATGTCCACCGGCAGTTCCTTGAGCCGCGCAAAGCTCTGCATGCCCACGCCGAAATCGTCGATGGCGATGCGGCAGCCGCGGCCGCGCAGCTCGTCCAGCAGCCGTCCCGCCTGTTCGGCGCTGAAGACGGCCACGGTTTCCGTGATCTCGAAGCAGAGCCGCGAGTGCGGCAGCGGCGCCTGTTCCAGCAGTTCCAGCAGGCGCACGCGGAAGCTCTCCGACGCCAGGCTCTGTCCGGTCAGGTTCACCGAGATGTGTGCGCAGCCCGCCGCCAGTTCCGGCGCCTGCCGCAGTTGCGCGAACAGTTCGGTCACCACTGCGAGGTCCAGCTCGGGTCCGCGCCGCGCCGCCTCGACGGCAGGCAGGAACCGGTCCGGCCGCAGCAGGGCGCCCTGCTCATCACACAACCGACACAGCACTTCGCCGACCGCTCCCCCCTCCTGCCGGCGCTCGACCAGCGGCAGCACCGGCTGGAAGAACAGCACCAGTCCGCCGGGACGACGCAGGTGCGCCAATGCCGCACTGGCCCCATGCAAGCGCTCCTGCGCCTGCTGCAGCGTGGCGCGCTCGGCATTGGCGAACAGCGGCTCGACCTCGTTGCTCGCGCGCGCCTCGAAGGCGAGGCTGGAGGCCAGCATCAGCGCGCCATCCAGATCCAGCCCGGTATCGCCGCCGAAGCGTGCCACGCCCAGGTAAGGCAACAGGCGCACATTCTGCCCTTCCACAAGAAAACCCGGCTGTTCGATGCCGCGCAGCAGGCAGGCCCAATCGATCCGCCCCCCGCATTCGGCAAGCAGCGCGAACTGCCCGCTGCCCAGGTAACAGCAGTTCACGTTGTGGGCCTCCAGCCGCGCGGCCACCTCGGTCATCACCGCCGACTGCGCGCCCAGCCCATAGCCGACCGCCAACGTGTCGGTCTGGTCCAGCAACAGGCAAGCCAGACCGCAGGCTTCCGGCCGCTGCTCGGCCTGTCGCCGCAACGCACGCAGGTTCGGCAGGCCGGTCAACGAATCGTGCTGCGCCTGCTCATCCAAGCGCTGTGCCATATCCTCGCGGTCGCGATTGGCCAACAGGTAGTAGAACAGCACCATCAGCACGATGCCCAGTTCCAGCCCCAGATGCAGCAGGTTGAGGAAACCCAGCGGCGCATGGCTCAACGTGGCGGTGTCGCCCAGGCGCGACACCATCAGCAGCAGCAGGCCGGCCAGCAATGGCATCGCCACCACCAGGCGCATGTACAACATGCACCAGGCCACTACCGCGAGTGCGGCAATGCGGTAATCGCTCAATACCAACCCGCTGGGGGGCAATGTGCCGAACTCCGCCTGTACGCGCCGGCTCAGCAGGACGCTCGACGCCAATCCCACGCCCATCAGCAACGGCCACAACGGCCAGCGCCCGCTGCGTCGGACCAACGGCGGGCGATGTCGCTCGCTCCAGGCTACGACCAGCGGCAGGGTGAGCGTGGCTGCACCGAAATACTTGGCGAACAGGGTCTGGATCAAGCCTCCCAGTTGACCAGCGGCGCCATAGGGAAGACCGTACAGCAAACCCAGCAACGCAGACCCGGCAGGATAGGCCAGCAATCCGATCAGGGCGAAACGCGGCAGATCGCTGCGCAGCACCACGCTCTGCTCCGGCGATCGCGGCCAGCCCATGGCGCGGACGCACAGCAACGTCCACACGAGACCACCCGCGGAAATCACCAGGCCGATGCCGATCTGTACCGGCGTGTAGGAAAAAACCAGCGCGCGCGCCATCCAGCCCAGGGTGACCAGCAGGTAACACCCCGGCAGCACCCAGCGGTCGCGTTCGAGCATGGCGATGGCCAGCAGCAAGCCGGCATGCAGGTGCACCAGCGAGGCCTTGGAGACATCGCCCCACAGTTCCAGCTGGTAAGGAACGGCTACCTGCTGCAGCAACAGGCACGCCATGCCGTACAGCAGGATTTTGCCATGCCGGGTCATTGCCCAATGACGCATGCTCCCCCCTGCCCGTACCTGACTGCCGGCACGGGACGTGGAGGCATCCTGACACAAAAATGCGGCGGTAGTCGCCCCGTTCATGCGCCGGCGCACTGGACGTCCGACCGATGCCGTCCATGACGGCAATCAGCCAATATGATGCCTTCCCGATGCCGGTGTCAGCTCACCTGTCCCGCTTCCGTCGCCGGAAGCCCGCCAACATCGGCAGGCTCCCGGCAACGTCCGCGAAACGGCAAGGCATCCGCGTGGACGTCAGCCTTTGGCGAAACGCAGCTGGCCGCTGCCGGCTTCGACGTGGATGGTGTCGCCGCTGGCGAAATCGCCGGCGAGGATCTTCTGCGCCAGCGGGTTTTCCAGCTGCTGCTGGATCGCGCGCTTGAGCGGGCGGGCGCCGTACACCGGATCGAAGCCGACGTTGCCCAGCAGGTCGAACGCCGAATCGGCCACCTCCAGCTTCAACCCGCGCTCGCCCAGCCGCTTTTCCAGCCCGCGCATCTGGATGCGCGCGATCTGCCGGATCTGCTGCTTGTCCAGTGGATGGAACACGACGATGTCGTCCAGGCGATTGATGAATTCCGGGCGGAAGTGCGCCTGCACCACGCCCATCACCGCCGCCTTCATCTGCGTGTAGGCCTCCGGCGAATCGTCCGCGCTCAACTCCTGGATCTGGTGCGAGCCCAGGTTCGAGGTCATCACGATGACGGTGTTGCGGAAGTCCACGGTGCGGCCCTGTCCATCGGTCAGGCGGCCGTCGTCGAGCACCTGCAGCAGGATGTTGAACACGTCCGGATGCGCCTTCTCCACCTCGTCCAGCAGGATCACACTGTACGGACGGCGTCGCACCGCCTCGGTGAGGTAGCCGCCCTCTTCGTAGCCGACGTAACCCGGGGGCGCGCCGATCAGGCGCGCGACGCTGTGCTTCTCCATGAACTCGCTCATGTCGATGCGTACCATCGCGTCGGGGCTGTCGAACAGGAAGTCGGCCAGCGCCTTGGTCAGCTCGGTCTTGCCCACGCCGGTCGGACCGAGGAACAGGAACGAACCGCTCGGGCGGTTCGGATCGGACAGGCCGGCGCGCGAGCGGCGCACCGCGTCGGACACCACGCGGATCGCCTCCTCCTGGCCGACCACGCGCTTGTGCAGTTCATCCTCCATGCGCAGCAGCTTGTCGCGCTCGCCCTCGAGCATCCTGCTGACCGGGATGCCGGTCCAGCGCGAGACGACCTCGGCGATCTCCTCGTCGGTCACCTTGTTGCGCAGCAGGCGGAACGCGGCCTGCCCTTCCTGCTGGTCGGCCATCTTCAGGCGGCGCTCCAGCTCGGGAATCACGCCGTACTGCAGTTCGGCCACACGGCTGAGATCGCCACGGCGCTGGGCGGCATCCAGTTCGATGCGGTTCTGCTCGATCTGCTGCTGGATCTGCGCCGAGCCCTGCACGGCGGCTTTTTCCGCCTTCCAGATTTCGTTGAGGTCGGAGAACTCGCGTTCGAGCTTCCCGATGTCCAGTTCCAGGTCGGCCAGACGCTTCTGCGACGCGTCGTCCTTTTCCTTCTTCAGCATCTCGCGCTGGATCTTCAGCTGGATCAGGCGGCGTTCGAGGCGGTCCAGTTCCTCCGGCTTGGAATCGATCTCCATGCGGATGCGCGAGGCGGCCTCGTCCATCAGGTCGATGGCCTTGTCCGGCAGCTGGCGGTCGGTGATGTAGCGGTTGGACAGCGTGGCCGCGGCAACGATGGCCGGGTCGGTGATCTCCACGCTGTGGTGCACCGCGTACTTTTCCTTCAGCCCGCGCAGGATGGCGATGGTGTCCTCCACGCTCGGCTCGCCGACGAACACCTTCTGGAAGCGGCGCTCCAGCGCGGCATCCTTCTCGATGTACTGGCGATACTCGTCCAGCGTGGTGGCGCCGATGCAATGCAGCTCGCCGCGCGCGAGCGCCGGCTTGAGCATGTTGCCCGCATCCATGGCGCCATCGGCCTTGCCGGCGCCGACCATGGTGTGCAGTTCGTCAATGAACAGGATGATCTGGCCTTCGTTCTTGGACAGGTCGTTGAGCACGCCCTTCAGGCGCTCCTCGAACTCGCCGCGGAACTTGGCGCCGGCGATCAGCGCGCCCATGTCCAGCGACAGCACCCGCTTGCCGCGCAGGCCTTCGGGCACTTCATCGTTGATGATGCGCTGGGCCAGGCCCTCGACGATCGCGGTCTTGCCGACACCGGGCTCGCCGATCAGCACCGGGTTGTTCTTGGTGCGGCGCTGCAGGACCTGGATGGTGCGGCGGATTTCCTCGTCGCGGCCGATCACCGGATCGAGCTTGCCGCTCTCGGCGCGTGCGGTCAGGTCGATGGTGTATTTCTCCAGCGCCTGGCGCTGCTCCTCGGCGTTCTCGCTCTGCACCGTTTCGCCGCCGCGCAGCTTGTCGATGGCCGTCTCCAGCTTCTTCCTGTCGGCACCGGCCGCGCGCAGCGCCATGCCGGCGGCGCCGCCGTCGTCGGTGGCGGCCAGCAGGAACCATTCGCTGGCGATGAACTGGTCGTTGTGCTGCTGCGCCAGCTTGTCGGTGGCGTTGAGCAGGCGGCTGAGATCGTTGCCCATCGACAGGTTGCCGGCCTGGCCGGACACCTTGGGCAGCGCGTCCAGCGCCTCGGCCAGGCGCTCGCGCAGCACCGGCACGTTGACGCCGGCCTGGGCCAGCAGCGGCCGGCTGCTGCCACCGGCCTGGTCGAGCAGCGCGACCAGCACGTGCGCCGGCTCGATGATGCTGTGGTCGCGGCCCACGGCCAGCGACTGCGCGTCGGCCAGGGCCTTCTGGAAGTTGGAGGTGAGCTTGTCCATCCGCATGGTGGTCATCCCGAATCAGGGGCCGGCGCTGCCGGCGATACTCGTTCAGATGCGGTTGCGGCGGTGTGATTCAAGCCCGGCCTGGAAGCCCGTTCAGCCTCGACCGCTCCGCCCTTCCAGTATGGGCCGGCACGGCAGCAGCGCTTTGATCCGGCGCAATCAGCCCGCACCACCCCGCGTGACCGCCTGGCGGATGGCGCGCAGCTGCCGCTTCACCGCGCGCGCCTGTTCCGCATCCAGCCGCAGCAGGGCCTTCTGTCCGATCGAGCGCGCCTGCAGGTCGGGATCGACGAAACGATAGCGGCCGCGCTCGTCGCGCTCCAGCGCAGGCGGCTGCGCCGGCTCGGGCGTCTGCAGCAGGTGGTCGATCACCCCGACCAGGCGGTCGTTGAAGTGGCCGCCGGAATGACCCAGTTCGCGGTACGCCTGCTGCACCAGCGGATACAGGCGCATGTAGGCCGCCGCCAGCGCGTCGGCGTCGGCGGCGGTGAACGCCGTGACGTACGGCGCGTAGCGCGCGGCATTGCCGCTGGCGCTGGCGATGCCGCGCGCGGCGTCGCCTTCGACCTGCAGGCTGCCGGACACCGGCCGCAATGCCAGCGCGGTGGCCGGTACGCTGGCCTGGGTGAGGTTGTCGATATGCGTCACCAGGCGCTGGATCAGGTGATCGGGCAGCAGCAGCGCCAGCACCGGCTCGGGAAACAGCGTGCCGAGGTCTTCGCGCACGCGCGCATCGCTGTCGTCGAGCGATGGCAGGGCGGCGTCGATGGCCGCATCGCGCGGCAACGGGTGCATGGCCGGCGCCGTGGTCGTGGCCGGCGCTTCCTGCGGCATGTCCGCGGCGGGAACGATCCGGCTGCCGTCCGCCGGCGGCTGCGCCGCGAACGGTGAAGTGGCCGTCGCCACCGTCCGCAGATCGTCGCGGAACAACCACCATGCCACGCCGCCCAGCACCAGCACGCCGGCCACGGCCCACGGCCATACCGCTTTCCTGTCCTGCATCGGGAACCACCTCTGTCGTTGCGATCACCCTGGGTGTGACCCCGGGGATCGCGGGGGGTTCCCTGCGCCGGTTCAGCCGGCCCGCTGCTGCCGTTGCAGCGACAGCAGGCCGAGTACCGCCGCCAGCGCCACGTAGGCGCCGGCGAACTGCAAGCTGATGCTGCGCTGCAGGCCCTGCAGCGCCCACGGCAGGTATACGCCGCCGCGCGGATCGACCGAATGGATCAGGCCGAACAGGGTCAGCAGCGCGGCGACCAGCAGCAGCACCGACGCGCGGCGAAGCCGCTGCTCGATCATCGCCACCACCGTGGCGATCCACAGCATCGCGGTGATGATGAAGCCGTTGCCGAGGGTGAAGATCACCGCCAGTTCCGGCAGGCCGTGGCCGTCCAGCGTGGTGGTCAGCTCCACCAGCCGCTCCGGGGCGATCCAGCCCGGCGCCTTGATCGCCAGCAGGTAGGCCACCGAGGGCAGGAAGCCGAGCACCATCGCCGCGGCATGCCGCTTCGGCGTGGCTTCGAACGCCTGGGTGGTGATGTCGATGGCCACGTACACGATGATCGGCGCCAGCACCGCCAACGGCAGCCACTGCACCAGTCCGGAGATCACCCCGAGCATGCCGCCGATGCCGACAAACAAGCCGGTCAGCAGTGTGTAGCCGCTGCGCGCGCCCATGTGCTTGTAGGCCGGCTGGCCGATGTAGGGCGTGGTCTGGGCGACGCCGCCGCAGAGCCCGGCCACCAGCGTGGCCACCGCCTCGACCAGCAGGATGTCGCGGGTACGGTAATCGTCGCCGGCCGCACGCGCGCTCTCGGATACGTTGATGCCGCCGACCACCATCAGCAGGCCGAACGGCAGCAGCAGCGGCAGGTAGTCCATCGCCGCCGGCAGGCCGTCGATGAACCCCAGTGTCGGCAGCGGCAGCACCACCTGTGGCGGCGTCCACTGCGGCAGCCTGAAGCCCGGTGCGCCCAGCCCGGCCAGTCCCAGCCCGTAGTACAGCGCGGTGCCGACGACGAAGGCCACCAGCACACCCGGCGCCCGCACCGGCAGGCGGCCCTTGGCGACCAGCACGTACAGCAGCAGGCCAAGAGTGACGAAGCCCGCCACCGGCGAGCGCAGCGCCTCCAGCAGCGGCAGCAGCCCCATCAGCACCAGCGCGATGCCGGCGATGGAGCCGAGCAGCGCGGCGCGCGGCAACGCGCGCGTCACCGCTTCGCCGAAGAACGACAGCACCAGCTTGAGCACGCCCATGATCACCAGCGCCGCCATGCCCAGCTGCCAGGTGGCCATCGCCGCGGCCTGCGGCTCCATGCCCTGCTGCCGGAAACCGGCGAAGGCCGGGCCCAGCACCAGCAGCGCCATGCCGATGCTGGTCGGCGCATCCAGCCCCAGCGGCATCGCGGTGACGTCGTCGCGGCCGCTGCGCGCGGTCAGCCGCCGCGCCATCAGCGTGTACAGCAGGTTGCCGACCAGCACGCCGAACGCGGTGCCGGGGAACATGCGCCCGAACACCACCTCGGCCGGGAACTGGAAGATGCCGACCAGCGCCATGGCGATGAAACCGAGGATGGACAGGTTGTCGACCACCAGGCCGAAGAAACCATTGAGGTCGCCGGCGACGAACCAGCGCGGGCGGGCGGAAGCGGAAATGGGAGCCATGGGCGGACCGGAAGGGAAAGGGATGAAGCCGTCGCCGGAACGCATGCGCCGCGTTCCGGCCGGCTCACGCGATGCTCAGAACGACACCTCGACCGCCTGCCGCGACCACAGTACCGACTGGTGGTGGGTCGCCTGCTTCCACGCCAGGCGGATCGCCTCGATGTCGTTGCGGCGCTGCGGCGTGTCCTCGTGCAGCACCACCAGCACCTTGGTGCGCAGGCGTTCGGGCTGCTGCGCACCGCGGAACAGCCATTGGCCATAGGCGTCGAACACGGTCAGGCCATCGGGGAAGCGCGGCGTCACTTCGCGGTCGAGGAAGGCGCGCCATTGCGCCTCGCTGATCGTGTCGGTCTGTTCGCGACGGGAGTCGCCGTTCTCCTGGCCCACGCCAAAATACAGCTCGCTGCGCACCCAGTGGGCGCCCTCGGCGGGGCGTGCGGAGTCGCCGTGCAACGCGGCGGTAGGCGGCGGATCGGCCGCAGGAGACGCGGCGGAGGCAACCCCGCCCAGACACAGCAACAACGGAAACAGGAAAGCGGAAAACTTCATGGATGACCTCTGTAGGGATCTGCAGGGTGGCATCCTTGTCACGGCACCGGCATATCACGTTTGCGGATGAACTGATGCCATGCGGGGCTTGCACCCGGGACCGGCATCACGCGAAGATAACATATCGCTCCATCCGGATGAATGTAACAAAGCATCCGGAACCCTTTCCCACGTCATCCCCGGAGTTCCCCCATGGCCCGTATTTCCCCGGCTCCGCTCGGCCTGGCCGTAGCGCTGGCATTGTCCTCGCCCGCTTACGCCCAGGACGCTCCCGGCCAGGCGACCACGCTCGATACCGTGATCGTCACCGGCACCCGCGCCACCGACCGCACCGTACTCGAATCCACCTCGCCGGTGGACGTGCTCACCGCCGAGGACATCCGCAAGGCCGGCGTGGTCAACGGCGAACTCGGCAGCGCGCTGCAGGCGCTGCTGCCCTCGTTCAATTTCCCGCGCCAGTCCAACTCCGGCGGGGCCGACCATGTGCGCGCCGCGCAGCTGCGCGGCCTGTCCCCGGACCAGGTGCTGGTGCTGGTCAACGGCAAGCGCCGCCACAACAGTGCGCTGGTCAACACCGACAGCAAGATCGGCAAGGGCACCACGCCGGTGGACTTCAACGCCATCCCGGTCAGCGCGATCAAGCGCATCGAGGTGCTGCGCGATGGCGCCGGTGCCTTGTACGGCTCGGACGCGGTGGCCGGCGTGATCAACGTGATCCTCGACGATGCGCCGGAAGGCGGCGCCATCGAAGCCAGCTTCGGCGCCCACCACACCGACCTCAAGCCGATCGGCCGGACCCTCACCGATGGCCAGACCAGCTACTTCAGCGCCAAGGTCGGCACCGCGCTGAGCGAGGAAGGCGGTTTCCTGCGCGTGGGCCTGGAACTGAAGAACCGCGAGGCCACCAACCGCGCCGGTTTCGACCAGATCCCGCCATGGGAGGCGCAGACCCCGGACAACCTGGCCCTGGCCGGCAAGCGCAACTATTCGCTGGGCGATGGCGCCAGCAAGGATCTCAATGCCTGGTTCAACGCCGAGATCCCGTTCGGCGCTACGTCCAAGGCTTATGCTTTCGGCACCTACAACCAGCGCGACACCGAAGGCGCCAATTACTTCCGCTATCCCGATGGCGAGGCCAACTGGAAGGAAGTCTACCCGCACGGCTACCGCCCGATCTCGGAGGGTGAGAACCTCGACGTGCAGTTGGTGGCCGGCGCGCGTGGCCAGTGGGGCGAGTGGAACTACGACGCCAGCCTCGACCATGGCCGCAATGCCTTCACCTACCGCCTGCGCGATTCGCTCAACGCTTCGCTCGGCCCGGCCAGCCCGACCCGCTTCAAGACCGGCGACTATGCCTTCGAGCAGACCCTGGCCAACCTCGACCTCGGCCGCATCTTCGTGCGCCAGGACGACAGCCACAGCCTCGGCTTCGGCGTGGAGGCGCGCCGCGAGCGCTACGAGACCGGCGCCGGCGACCCGGCCAGCTATGCTGCCGGCCCCTGGACCGACCGCCCGACCGGCTCGCAGGCCGGCGGCGGCCTGACCCCGCAGGACGAGGCGCATCTCACGCGCGACGTGTTCAGCGCCTACACCAGCCTGTCGTCCACCTTCGGCGAGAAATTCTCCACCGACGTCGCCGCGCGCTACGAGCACTATCAGGACTTCGGCGGCCAGCTCACCGGCAAGCTCGGCGCGCGCTACGCGTTCGCCCCGGCGTTCGCGCTGCGCGGCGCCATCTCCAACAACTTCCACGCGCCGTCGCTGAGCCAGACCGGCTTCGAATCCACCTCCACCGGCTACACCGCCGGCGGCCAGCTGGTGCAGGGCCGCCTGCTGTCGGTGAACAACCCGATCGCGCGCGCGCTGGGTGCCACCGACCTGAAGCCGGAGAAGTCGATCAACTACAGCCTGGGCTTCACCAGCCAGATCGGCAGCCACCTCGACCTGTCGCTGGACCTGTTCCAGATCGACATCGACGACCGCATCGCGCTGTCGGAAAGCATCACCGGCGATGCGCTGACCGATTTCGTGCAGCAGCGCTTCGGCGTGAGCGGACTGGAAAGCGCGCATTACTTCGTCAACGCCGCCGACACCCGCACCCGCGGCGCCGAGTTCGTCGCCAACTGGCGGCAGTCGCTGGGTGGCGGCGACCTGCTGCTGACCGGCACCTGGAGCTATGCCAGGGCCGAACTGAAGAACGTGTTGGCCACGCCGGCGCAGCTGCTGGCGCTGGACCCGGACTACGTGCTGTTCGGCGTGGAGGAGAGCAACACGCTGACCGATGCCGCGCCGCGCACCCGTGCGCAGCTGGCCGCGAGCTGGGCCGACGAGCGCTGGTCGCTGAGCAGCCGCCTGAGCCGTCACGGCAGCGCACGGCGCGTATTCGATTTCGGCGGCGGCTACATCCCGACCCAGACCTATGGCGCGGAATGGCAGCTGGATGCGGAAGTGGAATACCGCATCACGCCGAAGTGGAGCGTGGCCGTGGGCGGGCAGAACCTGACCGACAACTACCCGGACCGCTCGAACGAGGACATCCGCTACTTCGGCAACCTGCCCTACGACGTGCTGTCGCCGATCGGCAGCAATGGCGCGTACTGGTACGGCCGCGTGCGCTACGCGTTCTGAGCGGGAGTGGGGAAGCGGGAACGGGGAAGCGGGTTTCTCCGCGTCTCTGGACCCTGCCTCCACCGCTGTTGATCGCACCTCCGTGGATGCGGGGCCAGCCCCGCATCCACCACCGATAACTTTCCGCTCACGTCGTGCGTGGCATGGTGGCCGGCATGGTCAAAGCGTCCACCAGCCTGCCCCCCGCGCTGGATCCCGCTTGTGCCCTGTTCCTCGATGTGGACGGCACACTGGTCGGGTTCGCCGCGCAACCTGAAGATGTCCGCCTGTCGCCCCGGGTCCGCGACTGGATAGTGCGCATCGGCGAACGCCTGGACGGCGCGCTGGCGCTGGTCAGCGGCCGCCCGCTGGCGCAGCTCGACCACCTGTTCGCGCCGGTGCGCCTGCCGGCCGCCGGCCTGCACGGCGCACAGCTGCGGCGCACCGCCGACGCCGCACCGCAGCCCGCGGAAACCGCACACTGGCTGCACGAACTGCACCTGCAGGCGATGCGCTTCGCGCATGCGCATCCCGGTGTGCGGGTGGAGGCGAAAGGCCAGGCTCTGGCCCTGCACTGGCGCAACGCGCCGGCCGCCGCGCAGGCCGTGGTCGCCTTCGCGCACGCGCAGCTGCCGCTGCTGCCCGGCGTACGCCTGCAGCCGGGCAACCATGTCGTGGAACTGGTGTCCGCCAGCCACGACAAGGGCACCGCGGTGACCACGCTGATGGACACCGCGCCGTTCGCCGGCCGCCACCCCGTTTTCGTCGGCGACGACCTTACCGACGAAGACGGCTTCGCCGCGGCGACGCGGCTTGGCGGCTACGGGATCCTGGTCGGCGACCGCCCGGACAGCCAGGCGCGCCATGTCCTGCCCGACGTGGCCGCGATGCACGACTGGCTGCGCGCGGGCGCGGCCTGATTCCGCACCGCGTCGCCGACGTCGCGCGGCGCTAACCCCATGGGAGGCCGGCACCTCCCTGCCAGCGAGGAGGAAGCGATGCTTCGAGCCAACCTTGAGATGGGCGTCATCGGCAACGGCAGTTTCGGCGCCCTGATCGACCGCCACGCGCGCGTGGTGTGGAGCTGCCTGCCCGCCTTCGACGGCGACCCGGCGTTCTGCGCTCTGCTGTCGCCGCGCGGGCACGAAGGCGGCGATTTCGCCATCGAACTGGAAGACTACGCCGGCAGCGAACAGCACTACATCACCAACACCGCGATCCTGCGCACGGTGCTGCACGACACCCGCGGCGGCCAGGTGGAGGTGATCGATTTCGCGCCGCGCTGGCGCCGCAACGGCCGCTTCTACCGCCCGCCCAGCGTGATCCGCCGCATCCGCCCGCTGGCCGGCAGCCCGCGCATCCGCGTGCTGGCGCGGCCGCTGGCCGACTGGGGGGCGCGCGCACCCGAATCCACCTGGGGCAGCAACCACGTGCGCTGGCTGTTGCCGGGCTTCACCCTGCGCCTGACCACCGACGTGCCGGTGCGTTTCATCCGCGAGGCACTGCCGTTCGTGCTCGCGCATCCGATGGAACTGGTGCTGGGCGTGGACGAGACGCTGGACCGCTCGCTGGCCAGCTACGCGCAGGAGGCACAACAGCGCACCGGGGACTATTGGCGCGAATGGACGCGCTACCTGTCCATTCCGCTGGAATGGCAGGACGTGGTGATCCGCAGCGCCATCACCCTCAAGCTGTGCCAGTACGAGGACAGCGGCGCGATCATCGCGGCGATGACCACCTCCATCCCCGAGGCGCCCGGCAGCGCACGCAACTGGGACTACCGCTACTGCTGGCTGCGCGACGCCGCCTTCGTGGTGCGCGCGCTCAACCGCCTTGGCGCCACGAAGTCGATGGAGGATTTCCTGCGCTACATCTTCAACCTTGCCACCACCGACGGCAGTCTGCAGCCCCTGTACGGCATCGGCATGGAGGAACGGCTGGACGAACACGAGGTGCCATCGCTGGCCGGCTACCGTGGCATGGGCCCGGTGCGGCGCGGCAACCTGGCCTGGCTGCAGCAGCAGCACGATGTCTATGGCTCGGTGGTGCTGGCCTCGACCCAGCTGTTCTTCGACCAGCGCCTGAAAGACCCCGGCAACCTGCACACCTTCGGCCGGCTGGAACCACTCGGCGAGCGCGCCTATGCCCTGCACGACGTGCCCGACGCCGGACTGTGGGAATTCCGCGGCCGTACCGCGGTGCATACCTACACTGCGGCGATGTGCTGGGCTGCCTGCGACCGCCTGGGCAAGATCGCCGGCCGGCTGGAACTGAGCGAACGTGCCGCGCTGTGGCGCGAGCGCGCCGCCAGCATCCGCCAGCGGGTGCTGGCGCGCAGCTGGAACGCGCAGCTGGGGCATTTCACCGACACCTTCGACGGCAACCACCTGGATGCCTCGTTGCTGCTGCTGGCCGACATCGGCTTCGTCGACGCCTCCGACCCGCGCTATGTCGCAACGGTCGAAGCCATCGGCCATGGCCTGCGCCGCGGCGACGCGCTGTTCCGCTACATCGCCCCGGACGACTTCGGCGCGCCGGAGACCAGCTTCACCATCTGCACGTTCTGGTACATCGACGCGCTCGCCGCGATCGGCCGCCTCGACGAAGCGCGGGCCTTGTTCGAAAGCGTGCTCACGCGGCGCAACCACCTGGGCCTGCTGTCCGAGGACCTGTCCTTCAGCGATGGCGAGCAATGGGGCAACTTCCCGCAGACCTACTCGCACGTGGGCCTGATCACCGCGGCGATGCGCCTGTCGCGCAGCTGGCAGGAAGCCTCGTGAGCCGCCTGGTGGTGGTCTCCAACCGGGTCGCGCTGCCCGGCGAAACCCGCGCCGGCGGCCTCGCCGTGGGCCTGCTGGCGGCGCTGCGGGAACGCGGCGGCCTGTGGTTCGGCTGGAGCGGCAAGACCGCCCGCGCTGGCAGCGGCGAGCTGCACGAGCAGGTCGATGGAGACATCCGCTTTGTCACCCTGGACCTTGGCAAGCCGGACCTGGACACCTACTACAACGGCTTCTCCAACCGCACGCTGTGGCCGCTGCTGCACTTCCGCCTTGACCTGGTGGACTACGACCGCGCCACCCGCGAGGGCTACCTCAAGGTCAATGCGCTGTTCGCAGACAAGCTGGCGCCGTACCTGCGCGAGGATGACACCGTCTGGATCCATGACTACCACCTGATCCCGCTGGCGGCGCTGCTGCGCGAGCGCGGCATCGGCTGCCGCATCGGCTTCTTCCTGCACGTGCCGATGCCCTCGGCCGATCTGCTGCAGGCCATGCCCGAGCACCTGCTGCTGTTTTCCAGCCTGTACGCCTGCGATCTGGTCGGCTTCCAGACCCAGCGCGACGCCGACCGTTTCCAGGCCTACGCGCGTCTGTTCGGCGGCGGTCGCGTCCTGGCCGAAGGGCTCATCCAGGCACCCGGCGGACACCGCCTGCGCGCTGCTGCCTTTCCCATCGGCATCGACACCGAACGCATCGCCCGGCAGGCCACCGCCGCCGTCAACAACACCGCCGTACGCCGGCTGCGGCAGAGCCTGCGTCCGCGGAAACTGGCCATCGGCGTGGACCGGCTGGACTATTCCAAGGGCCTGCCCGAACGTTTCCATGGCTTCGAGCGCTACCTCGAGCGCTACCCGCGGCAGAAGGGCAGCATGACCTTCCTGCAGATCGCGCCGGTCTCGCGGGGCGGCGTGACCGAGTATCGCCACCTGCGTGCCGAGCTGGAACAGATCGCCGGGCATATCAACGGCGGCCATGCCGAGGCCGACTGGACGCCACTGCGCTACGTCAACCAGAACTACGCGCACAGCACCCTCACCGGCTTCTACCGCGAGGCCGCGGTGGGGCTGGTCACGCCGCTCCGCGACGGCATGAACCTGGTGGCCAAGGAATACGTGGCCTCGCAGGACCCGGACGATCCCGGCGTGCTGGTGCTGTCGCTGCTGGCCGGCGCCGCCGACGAACTGAAACAGGCGCTGCTGGTCAACCCGCACGACCTGGATGGCGTGGCCGACGCCATCGCCACCGCCGCGGACATGCCGCGCGGCGAACGCATCGAACGCTGGCAGGCGATGATGCAGCACCTGCGCGAGTACGACATCAACCGCTGGCGGCGCGATTACCTGCAGGCATTGGAAGGCAGCGCGTAACCGGCGCCGCCCGCATGCAGGATTCCCTGTAGGAGCGCACTTCAGTGCGCGATGGGGCTTTCCATTTGAATCCCCGCACATGGATGTGCGGGCTGTTGCAGAGGGATCTGCGTGCAAACTCCATCGCGCACTGAAGTGCGCTCCTACGGATTGGCAGGCAAGCATGCGGGGCAAGCCCCGCATCCACGAAAGGTGCGCAGGCAGCGTCGACTTCAGTCCAGGAACCGTGCCGCCTGCGCCGGTGTCGGCAGGTAGCAGGCGTCATGGCGACCGAACCAGCGGTAGCGGTTGCGCGCCAGCCAGCGGTAGCCGCGGTCGCGCAAGGACCGAGGCAGCAACCGCGCCAGCGCCGCCAGCTTCCAGACGCCGCCCAGCCCGGCCAGCACGCGCACGATGGCATCGGTATCGGTATGCGCCCGGCCCTGCTCGACCAGCAGGAACGACAGCGGATCGTCCGGATCCAGCCCATGTGCGGCCATCAACTGCCGCCCATGCGCGCCCTGCATCGCCGCGAAGCGGTAGCGGCCGCGGCGGTCGAAGCGCAGCAGGAAGCGCACCCAGCGGCTGCACAGCGCGCAGACGCCGTCGAACACGATCACCGGCGCGGCACCGTCATGCATCGTCTTCTCCGGGCAGCAGCCAGCCTTCGTAGCGGATCAGCGGACCGACCAGCGGCAACGCCACGTCCACCTCGAATTCGTAGCGGCCGGCATGTTCGCGTTCGCGGCAACGCACCTGCGCGAACCAGCCGGCCGGCAGCGGCACGATGCCGAACGCCCAGACCCGTTCGGCCCGCCAGTGGATTTCGCCGTCCATGGCGTGCAGGGCGAAACGGAAGCGCACCGCCCCCAGGCGCTCGAACAGGCGCCCGTCACGCTGCCACAGGCGCGAGACCATGCGCGCGGCGCCGAAGCGGCGGTTCCAGCATTCGCCGGCGTCATCCACCACGAATTCGACCGTCACCGGTACCGCGTCCGCGCTGGGCGGCAGGCGCGCCAGCCAGGCGCAGGGTGCCACCAGCCAATGCCCGCCGCGGCGCACGCGGCCCTGGCCGCGCCAGAGCTGACGTCGCGGCACCGCATGCAGCGCCCGCAGCACCGGCGGCAGCTGCGCGAACGCGGCACCCAGCACGCGCTCGAACAGCGGCGGGTTCACCGCGCCATCCATACCAGCGTCGCCATGCGCCCGCTGCGGCGATCGCGCCGGTGCGAGAACCAGCGCGACGGATCGGTGATGGTGCACTGGTCGCCACCGTGGATGCCGGCCGGATTCATGCCGGCGGCCTGCAGCCGTTGCCGCGCCAGCGCGTACAGGTCCACGCGCCAGTGCCCGGGCCGGGTGGCGGCGAACGCGGTGTCGGCACTGTCCGAATGCGCGAGGAAGGCCTCGCGCACATCGGCACCGATCTCGTAATGTGCCGGGCCGGCCGCCGGACCGAGCCAGGCGATGACATCGGCCGCCGGCGTGCGCATCGCCGCCAGCGTCGCTTCCAGCATGCCGTCGGCCAACCCGCGCCAACCGGCGTGCGCGGCGGCCACCTCACGGCCGTCGCGGGCGGCGAAGACCACCGGCAGGCAGTCTGCGGTGAGGATGGCCAGCACCACGCCGGGCGCCGAGGTCACCGCCGCATCGGCGATGGGCTCGGCGTCCGCGGCCTGCGCCACGGCCGGCGCGTCGAAGCGCTGCACGCCGGTGCCGTGCACCTGCCGCAGCCAGTGCGGCGTCGACGGCAGGCCCGCCAGCCGCTGCAGTTCATCGCGGTTGCGCTGCACCTGCAGCGGGTCGTCGCCCTCGGCCGAACTGCGGTTGCCCATGTTGAAACTGTCGAACGGCGGCTGCGAGCCGCCCGCGCCGCGCCGCAGCGTGGTGAAGGCATGCACCCCCGGCGGCGCCGGCCAGGCAGCCTGCAGCAGCGGCAGCGCGGCGGCCATGGTTCAGCGCCGCTCGCGTTCGGCGAAAACCTGGGTGTCCTCGCGCAGCGCCTTCATCAGCGCCAGCATGTCGGCCGGCACCGGCGCGCTGTTGCGGATCGCCTCGCCGGTGATCGGGTGCACGAATTCCAGCGTCTCGGCGTGCAGCGCCTGGCGCTTGAAGCCGCGCAGCTGCGCAACCAGGTCGTCGGTGGCGCCCTTGGGCAGCTTCAGCGCGCCGCCGTACAGCGGGTCGCCGATGATCGGGTGCTTCAGGTGCGCCATGTGCACGCGGATCTGGTGGGTGCGGCCGGTTTCCAGCCGGCACTCCAGCGCGGTATGGGCGCGGAAGCGTTCGCGCAGGCGGTAGTGGGTGACGGCGTCGCGGCCGTCCTCGCGCACGCCCATGCGCAGGCGGTCGCGCGGGTGGCGGTCGATCGGCGCATCGACGCTGCCGCCGGAGACCAGCGCGCCGCTCACCACCGCCAGGTACTGGCGGTGCACGTCGCGCGCAGACAGCTGCTCGACCAGCGCGGTCTGCGCCTGCAGGGTGCGGGCCACGACCATCACGCCGCTGGTGTCCTTGTCCAGCCGGTGGACCACGCCGGCACGCGGCACCGCCGCCAGCGCCGGGTCGCGGAACAACAGGGCGTTGACCAGGGTGCCGTTGGGGTTGCCGGCGCCGGGGTGGACCACCAGCCCGGCCGGCTTGTCGATCACGAAGACGTGCTCGTCCTCATACAGCACCGACAGTGGGATGTCCTCGGGCCGGGCATCGGTCTCGATGTCCAGGATCGCATTCAGGGTGGCCACCTCGCCGCCGCGCACCGGGTCGCGCCCACGCACCGGGGAGCCGTCGAGCAGGACCGCCCCGGACTTGATCCATTCGCTCAGGCGGGAACGGGAGAATTCGGGGAACAGCTCGGCCAGCACCGCGTCGAAACGGCGGCCGGCGGCGGCATCGGGCACCCGCGCCTGGCGGGAAGGAAGGGAAGCGTTGTCGGACATGGCAGGGGGTATCGGCGGAATTCGGGGGGTCCCGGCGACGGGAGTCAGTCGCAGGACAGGCCACTAGGCTATCATCGCCCCCTCGTATTCCTGCCGCGTCCCGCCCCGACCCATGATCCGACGCTCCCTGTTGCTGTCCGCTCCCGTCCGCATCACTGCCCTGCTGCTGGTCCTGGTCTTCGCCGCCACTGGCTGCCATCGCGGCACCAAGAGCAAGAACGCGGACGAGGGCATGCCGGTCGAGAAGCTCTACGAAAAGAGCCACAAGCTGATGGAAGGCGGCAACTGGTCCGGCGCCGAGAACAGCTTCAAGCGGCTGATCGCGCAGTACCCGTATGGCCCGTACACCGAGCAGGCGATGATCGAAAGCGCCTACGCCCAGTACAAGGCCGGCAAGAACGACGACGCGGTCTCCAGCATCGACCGCTTCATCCGCACCTACCCGACCCACCGCAACATCGCCTACCTGTACTACCTGCGCGGGCTGGCCAACGGCAACAGCGACACCGTGTTCCTGCGCCGGGTGTGGTCGCTGGACTCCAGCCGCCGCGACCTGTCCACGCCGCGCCAGGCCTACGCTGATTTCAACATCGTCACCGAGCGCTACCCCAACAGCCGCTACGCCGCCGACGCGCGCCAGCGCATGGTCGAGCTGCGCGACGTGTTCGCCCAGCACGAGATGGACAACGCCCTGTACTACGCCCGCCGCGGCGCCTGGGTCTCGGCCGCCGGCCGCGCCACCTACCTGCTGGAAACCTACCCGCAGAGCGCCTTCCAGAACGACGCGGTGGCCCTGCTCGGCGAGTCCTATGTCCACCTGGGCAACAAGGCCCTGGCCGACGACGCCCGCCGCGTGCTGGCCCTGAATGAACCCGGCCACCCGTGGCTGCAGGGCGACTGGCCGAAGTACCCGTGGATCGCCCGCAAGCTCAACCCGTTCGCCGGCGAGAAATCCGCCGCCACCGGCCAGCGCAATGCGCGGATGAACCGCAAGTAAGACCTGCCTGCCAAGGCGCGACACGGCATGACGCCCCGCAAGGGGCGTTTTGCGTTTCGGGGGGGGGGGGGCGATGGCGCGCGGGCCGACGGTCGCGGGCGTGCGGTCCGGAGCTTTTGATGCGCGGGCATCGCAGGGAACGCCGGCGATGGGCCAGCGCCCGGATGGGCTCTCTTTCGGGATAGACCGGCACGCGGAGAGCAGTTCCCCCGCCTTGTCGCCATCGCTGCCGGACACCGCCGACAGGGGCTTCAACACGTGCCCTTGCGCCGTCCGCAGGAGCGGCATCAGCCGCTCCCGCGGGGCCGGTTACGGCTTGGCGGCTTCCGCCGCGTCGCCGGCCTTGAACACCGTCCTGCAGTCGCGGCGGAATTCCTCGCCGTTGCGGCGCCAGAGGAAACTGCGGCAGTGGCGGTTGCCTTCCTGCGTGTCCTTGACCGTGACGGCATAGAAGGCCTGGAAGAACTCGTCGCGGCTGACCTGGCCGTCGCCGTTCCAGTCCATCTGCTCCTTCTCCACGCCGCGGGTGATGGCGATGCCGGCATACCAGGCCCAGCCGAGCCAGCCCAGCGCCAGCAGCACCAGGACCAGCAGCGCGCGGCGGCGCGGGGTGAACCTGCCGCGCAGGATCACGCGCTCACCCGGCGGATGCGCGCACCGAGCGCACCGAGCTTTTCCTCGATGTTCTCGTAGCCGCGGTCCAGGTGGTAGATGCGGTCGATGGTGGTATCGCCATCGGCCACCAGCCCGGCCAGGATCAGGCTGGCCGACGCGCGCAGGTCGGTGGCCATCACCGGCGCCCCGCTCAGGCGCTCGACGCCGCGGCAGATGGCGGTATGGCCTTCGACCTGGATGTCCGCGCCCAGGCGCAGCAGTTCGTTGACGTGCATGAAGCGGTTTTCGAAGATCGTCTCGTTGATCACGCCCACCCCCTCGGCCACGCAGTTGAGCGCCATGAACTGCGCCTGCATGTCGGTCGGGAACGCCGGGTACGGCGCGGTGGTCAGGTTGACCGCCTTCGGCCGCTTGCCCTGCATGTCCAGGGTGATGCTGTCCTCGGTGGTCTCGATCTTCGCGCCGGCCTCGATGAGCTTGGCCAGCACCGCGTCGAGCGTGTCCGGACGCGCGTTGCGCATCACCACGCGGCCGCCGGTCATCGCCGCGGCGACCAGGAAGGTGCCGGTCTCGATGCGGTCCGGCAGCACCGCATGGCGGCCGCCATCCAGGCGCTCGACGCCCTCGATCACCAGCCGCGCGGTGCCCAGGCCCTCGATCCTGGCGCCCAGCGCGATCAGGCAATGCGCCAGGTCGGTGACCTCCGGCTCCATCGCCGCGTTTTCCAGCACGGTGGTGCCTTCGGCCAGCACCGCGGCCATCAGCACGTTCTCGGTACCGGTGACGCTGACCATGTCGAAGGTGAAGCGGCCGCCCTTCAGGCGGTCCGCGCGCGCCTTGATGAAGCCGTTCTCGACGGTGATTTCCGCGCCCAGCGCCTGCAGGCCCTTGATGTGCTGGTCCACCGGCCGCGAACCGATGGCGCAGCCGCCGGGCAGCGACACCTCCGCCGCGCCGTACTTGGCCAGCAGCGGGCCGAGCACCAGGATCGAGGCGCGCATGGTCTTGACCAGCTCGTACGGCGCCACGTGCTGGTTGACGCTGCGCGGGTCGACGACGATCGCGCTGCCGCGCGAGAGCGTGCCCTGGTCGATGGTGACCTTGGCGCCCAGTTCGCCGAGCAGCTTCACCGTGGTGATCACGTCGTGCAGGTGCGGCACGTTGGTGATCTCCACCGGCGCATCGGCCAGCAGGGTCGCGCAGAGGATGGGCAGGACGGCGTTCTTGGCGCCGGAGACATTCACTTCACCGTTCAGCGCGTTGCCGCCGGTGACCACGATTTTCGCCATGTGTGTGAGGCCAGTAGGTGGGAGGGAGCCGGCTCAGCCGGCTTCGCCGGGAGTGACGGTTTTCAGGGCCAGCGCATGGATCGCGCCGCCCATCAGGTCACCCAGCGTCGCATAGACCATGCGGTGCCGGGCCAGCGGCAGTTTGCCGGCGAACGCCTCGCAGACCACGGTGGCCTCGAAGTGCACGCCATCCTCGCCCTGCACCTGCGCGCGGGCGCCGGGCAGGCCGGCTTCGATCAGGTTCTGGATGGTCTCGGCGTCCAAAGCGCTTTCCTAATAAAATGAACGCCCATTCTACCCTCCGAGTGGCGCCCGCATGGCTGCTTCCCCCCTTTCGCTGGACACCCTGAGCGATGCCGACCTGGTCGCCAGCGGCCGCCGCGTCTTCGAGATCGAACGTGCCGAACTGGAACGGACCGGCGGCCGCATCGGCGCCGAATTCGCCGCCGCCTGCCGGCTGATCCTGGGCTCGCGCGGCCGCGTGGTCGCCACCGGCATGGGCAAGTCGGGGCACATCGCGCGCAAGATCGCCGCCACCCTGGCCTCCACCGGCACCCCGGCGTTCTACGTGCACCCGGGCGAAGCCGGCCACGGCGACCTGGGCATGATCACCGAGGACGACGTGGTGCTGGCGCTGTCCTACTCCGGCGAGTCGGACGAGGTGCTGATGCTGCTGCCGGTGCTCAAGCGCCAGGGCAACCCGCTGATCGCCATGACCGGCCGGCCGCAGTCCAGCCTGGCCAGCGCCGCCGACGTCCACCTGGACGTGAACGTCGACCACGAGGCCTGCCCGCTGGCGCTGGCGCCGACCTCCAGCACCACCACCTCGCTGGCCATGGGCGACGCGCTGGCGGTGGCTCTGCTGGACGCGCGCGGCTTCACCGCCGACGACTTCGCCCGCTCGCACCCGGCCGGCAGCCTGGGCCGGCGCCTGCTGCTGCACATCACCGACGTGATGCACGCCGGCGCCGACCTGCCCAGCGTGCGCGAGGACGCCAGCCTCAGCGAGGCGCTGATGGAGATGAGCCGCAAGCGCCTGGGCATGACCGCCGTGGTCGATGCCGACGGCCGCCTGGTCGGCCTGTTCACCGACGGCGACCTGCGCCGCGCCCTGGACACCGACCTGGACGTGCGTACCGCCGGCATCGCCCAAGTGATGACCCGCGCGCCGCGCACCATCGGCGCCGACCAGCTGGCGGTGGAGGCCGCGCGCCTGCTGGAGCAGTACAAGATCAACGGCCTGATCGTCGTCGATGGCGACGGCCGCGCCGTCGGCGCCTTGAACATTCATGACCTGTTGCGGGCAAAAGTGGTTTAAAAGCCCGCACAATCACGCTTCCGGGCCAGATGGCCCGTCCTGCCGCAACGGATCGCCCGCACCATGCCCTGGTCTCCCCTCACCCATTTCCCCGCCGCACTGCACGCCGTCGCCGCCGACATCCGGCTGGCCTGCTTCGACGTGGACGGGACGCTGACCGACGGGCGCCTGTTCTATGACCACGCCGGCAACGAGAGCAAGGCGTTCTTCGTGCAGGACGGCCTGGGCCTGAAACTGCTGCAGAAGCACGGCATCCACCCGGTGCTGATCACCGCGCGCAACAGCCTGTCGGCGCAGCGGCGCGGCGCCGACCTCGGCATCGACACGCAGATTGCTGTCGGCGACAAGCTGGCCAGCGTGCGCGTGCTGTGCGAGCGCTTCGGCATCGGCCTGGAGCAGGTGGCGTTCATGGGCGACGACCTGCCAGACCTGGCGCCGCTGTGCGCGGTCGGGCTGGCGGTGGCGCCGGCCAATGCGCACCCGCTGATCGCCGAACGCGTGCACTGGCAGACCCGCAGCGAAGGCGGGCGCGGCGCCGCACGCGAGCTGTGCGACGTGCTGCTGGCCGCGCAGGGCAGGCTCGACGCGGCCGTGGCGGAGTTCGCGCGATGAACTGGCGCATGGTCATCGGCACCGGCCTGCTGCTGGCGGCGCTGGCCAGCGGCTGGTCGGCGTGGCGGCACCGCGGGACGAAAGCCCCGTCGGGCGCTTCGCAGGTGCGCGCCGATTACGTGCTGGGACAGTTCGAGATCGTCACCCTGGACAAGGACGGCAAGGAAACGGCCACGCTGCGCGCGCCGTCCATGGAGCGCAATGCCGCCGACCAGACTTCGACCATCGCCCGGCCCGTGTTCCTGCTGCCCGACGCCGAGGGCCAGCACTGGCAACTGCAGGCTGATACCGGCTGGGTCAGCGCCAAGGGCGAGGAACTGCGCCTGCGCGGCAACGTCGCCGGCGACAGCCCACGGGATGGCACCACCCCGTCCACGACCTTCCGCACCACCGCGCTGGACGTCTTCCCCGAGCGCAACCAGGCCCGTACCGCCGAGCGCGTCACCCTGACCCGCCCGGGCCTGGAGCAGACCGGCGTCGGCTTCGAAGCCGACCTGAAGTCCCGGCAGTATTCCCTTCTTTCCCAGGTCAAGACCCGCTATGAACCCAATGCTGCCCGCTAAGCTCGCGGTGACCGCGATGCTCGCCGCCCTGCTCGTTCCCGCGCTGGCATGGGCCAAGGCGGCCGATCGCAATCAGCCCATGGAACTCAATTCCGACACCAACAACTGTAATTTCGCCGATAACGGCAAGTGCCGTTTCAGCGGCAACGTGGTGATCACCCAGGGCACCATGGAAATCCACTCCGACACCGCCGACCTGATCCGCAAGGATGGCGAGATCGAACGCGTGCTGCTCGCCGGCAAGCAGGCCACGCTCAAGCAGCAGATGGACGATGGCACCTGGATGAATGCCCGCGCCGACAACTTCGACTACAACGTCAGCAGCGAGGTGATCGTGCTGACCGGTAACTACCGCGTCGAGTCCGAGCGCGGTTCCAGCGCCGGCCAGCGCATGGTCTACAACACCCGCACCGGCGACATGCAGAGCGGCGGCGACGGCACCCGCGTGCGCACCGTGATCCAGCCCAAGAACAAGACGCCGGCCGCGGCGGGAGAGAAGAAGTAATGCTCGTCGCCCAGGGCCTGCGCAAGCGCTACAAGAACCGCGAGGTCGTGCGCGAGTTCGGCCTCACCCTCGACGCCGGCGAAGTGGTCGGCCTGCTCGGCCCCAATGGCGCCGGCAAGACGACCTGCTTCTACATGATCGTCGGCCTGGTCGAGAGCGACGCCGGCCGCATCGAGCTGGACGGCCGCGACATCACCGGCGAACCGATGTACGCGCGCGCCAAGCTCGGCGTCGGCTACCTGCCGCAGGAGCCGTCGGTGTTCCGCAAGCTCAGCGTGGCCGACAACATCCGCCTGGTGCTGGAACTGCGCGAGGACCTGGATGCCGACGGCCGCGAACGCGAACTGTCCGCGCTGCTGGACGAACTGCAGATCGGCCACGTCGCCGACCAGGCCGGCGCCAGCCTTTCCGGCGGCGAGCGCCGCCGCTGCGAGATCGCCCGCGCGCTGGCCGCCAGGCCGCGCCTGATCCTGCTCGACGAGCCGTTCGCCGGCGTCGACCCGATCTCGGTCGGCGAGATCCAGCGCATCGTCACCCACCTCAAGCAGCGCGGCATCGGCGTGCTGATCACCGACCACAACGTCCGCGAGACCTTGGGAATCTGCGACCGCGCGTATATCCTCGCCGAAGGCAGCGTACTGGCGCAGGGAGCACCGGAAGAACTGCTGTCCAATACCGACGTCCGCCGTGTCTACCTTGGAGACAGCTTCACGCTCTGATCCGGCCGCGGCAGGTCGCCCCTCCTTCCGCCGGAAACCCGGATGAAAGCACGGCTGCAGACATCGCTGGGACAGCAGCTGGTCATGACGCCGCAGCTGCGCCAGGCCATCCGCCTGCTGCAGATGTCCAGCACGGAACTGGAGCTGGAACTGGCCGAAGCGGTGGAAACCAACCCGCTGCTGGAATGGGCCGAGGACGCCGCACCGGCAGAACCCACCGGCGAACACGCGGACGCGCCCACGCAGGCCGGCGACGATGACCGTCGCGGCGACGACGGCGCGGAATGGCCCGGCGAGGGCGAACAATGGAGCGGTGGCCAGGGCGGCTCGTTCGACGACGGCGATGGCGATGCCGGCGAGCGCATCGCCGAAGCCGACACGCTTGCCGACCACCTGCTGTGGCAGCTGCACCTGTCCCACCTCAGCGCGCGCGACCGCGCCATCGGCGTCACCCTGATCGACGCGCTGGACGAGGACGGCTACCTGCGCGAACCGCTGCCGGCGATCGCCGAGGCCCTGCGCCCGGATATCGCCGCTGGCGAGGACGAGATCCTCACCGTGCTGCACCAGATCCAGCGCTTCGACCCGGCCGGCGTGGGCGCACGCACGCTGGGCGAGTGCCTGTCGCTGCAGCTGGACGCACTGCCCGCCGCCACGCCGGGCCTGTGCCTGGCCCGGCGGATCGCCGAAGGCCCGCTGGAACGCCTGCCGCGCGCCGGCGTCCCCGGTATCGCCGCCGAGCTGCGGCAGCCCGTGGAAGCCGTCGAGGAGGCCGTGCAGCTGCTGCGTTCGCTGGACCCGCGCCCGGGCCGGCAACTGGGCGAAGTGTCCTCGGACGACTATGTCGTTCCCGACTGCGTGGTCTGGCGCCAGCGCGGCGTCTGGAAGGCGGCGCTCGCCGGCCATGCCGGTCCGCGTGTGGTGATCCACCGCGGCTATGAGCAGTTGATCCGCCGCTGCGGCGACGCCGATGCCAGCTACCTGCGCACCCAGCTGCAGGAAGCGCGCTGGCTGCTCAAGGGCCTGGAGGCGCGCGGACAGACCCTGCTGCGCGTGGTCAACAGCCTGCTGCACCACCAGGCCGGTTTTCTCGAATTCGGCGCGCAGGCGCTGCGCCCGCTGACCCTGCGCGAGATCGCCGCCGAACTGGACCTTCACGAATCCACCATCTCGCGCACCATCGCGCGCAAGCACGTGCGTACCCCGCGCGGCACCCTGCCGCTGCGTGCGTTCTTCGCTTCGGGCATCGATACCGACGGCGGCGGCGAAGCCTCCAGCACCGCGATCCAGTCGATGATCCGGCGCCTGATCGACGCCGAGAACCCGCGCAAGCCGCTTTCTGACGCCAAGCTGGCCGACATGCTCAAGGACAGCGGAATACCGGTGGCGCGCCGCACCGTGGCGAAGTATCGTGAAGCCATGAACATCTCCGCCTCCCACGAACGCGTACGCCTTGTCTGAAACGCTCGCGGCCGGCGGCAGGGTTCATTGGCAACCCCGAACCACAGGAGGCATCCGATGCGTATCGAAACGTTTGGCAAAGACGTGGAAGTCACCCCCGCCCTGAAGGAGTACGTGGAAACCAAGCTGCAACGGCTGGGCAAGCACTTCGACCAGCACTGCGAAGTCAGGGTGACCCTGTCACTGCAGAAGAACGAGCACCATGTCGATGCCAGCGCCAATCTTCCCGGCCAGACCCTGCATGCCGAGGCCGGCGGCCAGACCATGTACGCAGCGATCGACCTGCTGGCCGACAAGCTCGACCGGCTGGTGATCAAGCACAAGGAAAAGCATCTTCCCCACGCCTCCCATGCACTGCGCGACAATGGCTGACATCCGCCACCGTCCGTTGCAGTCATGCCCCTGAATGACCTGATGGCGGCCGTGAGTACCCGGGTACTCGCGGCCGCCGACCGCGACAGCGCCCTGCGCGCCGCCGCCGGCCTGCTCGCCTGCCGCGAAGCCGGCGCCGAAAGCATCTTTCAAAGCCTGTGCGACAGGGAGAACGTCGGCAGCACCGCCATCGGCCATGGCATCGCCATCCCGCACGGCCGCTCTCCCACCCTGCAACGCCCGCGCGGCGCCTTCCTGCGGCTGCTGCAGCCCATCGATTTCGGCGGCACCGAGCCGGTCGACCTGGTCTTCGCAATGGCCGTGCCCGAGCACTACACCCACCAGCACCTGATGCTGCTGTCCGAACTGGCGGAGATCTTCTCCGACGCCCATGTCCGCGACGCCCTGCGCGCTGCCAACGACGGCAGCGCGCTCAAGCAGATCCTCGACCATCCGCAGCGGATCCGTCCCTCATGAACACCCGCATCACCGCGCGCGAACTGTTCGACCAGCAGCGCGAGAAACTGGACCTGCGCTGGGCCGCGGGCCAGGCCGGCGGCAACCGCGAACTGGAAGCCGGCGACACTGTCGCGCGGCGCCCGTCGCTGGCCGGCTACCTCAACACCATCTACCCGAACAAGGTGCAGATCCTCGGCACCGAGGAGCTGACCTGGCTGGACTCGCTGGATTCGCGCCAGCGCTGGGAAGTGATCGAACGCATCATCCAGGCGCGGCCGCTGGCGCTGGTCATCACCAAGAGCCATGGCTGCCCGGAAGACCTTCGCGCGGCGGCCGACGAGTCGCAGACCCCGCTGTGGGTCTCGCCGCGGCGCGGCCACGAACTGCTCAACCACCTGTCCTACCACCTGGCGCGCACGCTGGCGCCGCGGATCATCCTGCATGGCGTGTTCATGGAGATCTACTCCATCGGCGTGCTGATCACCGGCGAAGCCGGATCAGGCAAGAGCGAACTGGCGCTGGAACTGCTCAGCCGCGGCCATCGGCTGGTGGCCGACGACGCCCCCGAATTCACCCAGATCGCCCCGGACGTGCTCGACGGCACCTGCCCGGAACTACTGCAGGACCTGCTGGAAGTGCGCGGCCTGGGCGTGCTCAACGTGCGCCAGATGTTCGGTGACACATCTGTAAAGAAGAACAAGTACCTTCGCCTCATCGTCCACCTGACCAAACCGATGACCGAACCCACCAGCTATGGCTATGAGCGCCTGACCGGCGACTCCGGCAAGCGCCACGTGCTCGATCTGGACGTGCCGCTGATCACCCTGCCGGTGATGCCCGGCCGCAACCTGGCGGTGCTGACCGAGGCCGCCACGCGCCTGCACATCCTGCGCACCAAGGGCATCGACCCGGCGGCGATGTTCATCGCCCGCCACAGCAACCTGCTGGAGCAACGCATCCCATGAACACTACGCCGTCCCCGGTGCTGGTCATCGTCAGCGGCCTGTCCGGTTCCGGCAAGTCGGTGGCGCTGAAGACCTTCGAGGACCTGGACTACTACTGTTCGGACAACATCCCGGTGAACCTGCTGCCGGAATTCGTGCGCGGCGTGCTCGGCGAACGCAACGAGGGACGCCCGCGGCGCATGGCGCTGGGCATCGACGTGCGCGGCCGCAGCGACCTGAGCCAGCTCGGGCAATGGCGGCAGAGCGCCAGGGACCACGACATCGAGGCAACCCTGCTGTTCTTCGAAGCCGACGACGACACCCTGCTGGCGCGCTTCGCCGATACGCGGCGGCGCCATCCGCTCAGCCAGCTGGGACTGTCCCTGCCCGAGGCCATCGTCCGCGAGCGCGAGCTGACCGCACCGCTGCGCCGCGAGGCCGACGCCGTCATCGACACCAGCCGGCTCAACGTGCACCAGCTGCGGCGCAAGCTCATCACCGAGTTCGCCCTTGGCCATGGCGGCGGCCTGTCGCTGCTGTTCGAATCCTTCGCCTACAAGCGCGGCGTGCCGGCCGAGGCCGACTTCGTGTTCGATGCACGGGTGCTGCCCAACCCGCACTGGGATCCGGAACTGCGTTCGCTGACCGGCCGCGACCGCGAGGTGCGCGAGTATCTGGACGCGCAGCCGGAGGTGGTGCGCTACGCGGCCCAGCTCGAAGACCTGCTCGACACCTGGCTGCCCAAGCTGGGCAGCGATACCCGCAGCTATGTGACCGTCGCCTTCGGCTGCACCGGCGGCAAGCACCGCTCGGTCTACCTGGCCGAGCGCCTGGCCCGGCATGCCCGCGCGCAGGGCTGGCAGGACGTGGCCACGTTCCACCGGGAACAGGACTGAATGACGCACTGAAGACACGATCCGGGCGCTATCGCGGACTGCGCCTGACCTGTTAACGTTCAGTAATGACCTGCGGCATTCTCCTCGTGACCCATCCCGGCGTCGGCTCTTCCCTGCTGGAAGTCGCCACGCGCCTGCTGCGCCAGCTTCCACTCAAGGCCGAGGCCTTCGAGGTGCCGTTCGACGCGGACCTGGACGCGCAGCTGCCTCTGGCCTCGGCGGCCATGCGGCGGGTGGAGGGCGAAGGCGGCGTGCTGGTGCTGACCGATCTGTACGGGGCCAGCCCGAGCAACCTGGCGGCGCGGCTGGCGCGGCTGGGAACGCCGGTGCGACGGGTGTCGGCGCTGAGCCTGCCGATGCTGCTGCGGGTGATGAACTATCCGGAACAGGGACTGGACCAACTGCCCGCCACCGCCGCGGCGGGCGCCCGCAATGGAGCCATCATCGACGATGCTTGAACGCGAACTCACCGTATCCAACCGCCTGGGCCTGCATGCCCGCGCGACCGCCAAGCTGGTGCAGCTGCTGTCCGGCTTCCGCGCCAACGCCACACTGGTGGCCAAGGGCCGCGAGGTCAACGCCAAGAGCATCATGGGCGTGATGCTGCTGGCCGCCGGCCAGGGCACGCCGGTCACGGTGCGGGTACAGGGCGAGGACGAGGCCGACGCGATGGCGGCGGTCGTGGACCTGTTCGAGCGTCGTTTCGACGAGGACAGCTGATGGCGCCGGACGCAGCGTCGGCCCCTGCCAGCACCGCGCCGGGAGGCGCGGCGGCATGACGGCGCTGCGCCTGAACGGCCATGGCGCCTCGCGCGGCAGCGCGCTCGGCCGCGCCCGCGTACGCCTGCCGCATGCCCAGGAAGTCACCGAAAAGCGCATTCCCGCCAGCGCGGTCGAAGCCGAACTGCAGCGCCTGCACCAGGCCATCGAGTCGGCCCGCGCGGAGATGCGCGAACTGCGCCAGCGCCTGCAGGGTGCCTTGCCGGCCGAGGTCGGCGAGTTCCTCGACCTGCACGCCATGCTGCTGGACGATCCCGAACTGCTGCTGGCGCTGGACGAGCGCATCCGCAGCCACCGCTACAGCGCGGCCTATGCCCTGCGCCTGCAGCGCGACACCCTGGCCCAGGTGTTCGAGGGCATGGAAGACGACTACCTGCGCAGCCGCCTGGACGACCTGGACCACGTCATCGGCCGCATCAACGCCTTCCTGCACAAGCGCCCGGCCGGCATGAAGGGGCTGGCCGGCGAGATCCTGGTCTGCGAAAACGTGGCCCCCTCGGAACTGGCCCAGCTGCAGTCTCAGGGCGTGGTCGGCATCGTCACCAGCGCCGGCAGCCCGCTGTCGCACAGCGCCATCCTCGCCCGCAGCCTGCACCTGCCGCTGGTGGTCGGCGCCAGCGGCGTGCTGCACCGGATCAACGACGGCGACGTGCTGATCCTGGACGGCGGCAGCGGCGAGGTGGTGCTGGAACCGGCCGCCGACGACCTGCGCCAGTATCGCCAGCGCCTGCGCGACCTGGCGCGCGAACAGCGCGAGCTCGGCCACCTGCGCTCCAAGCCGAGCCGCACCGTGGACGGCGTGGACGTCACCCTGCTGGCCAATGCCGAATCGCGCGAGGACGTGGCGCGCGCGCATGCCCTGGGTGCGCACGGGCTGGGCCTGTACCGCACCGAATTCCTGTTCCTGCAGCGCAACGGCCTGCCGGACGAGGAAGAGCAGTTCCACCACTACCGCGACGCCGTGCTCGGCATGAGCGGGCGGCCGGTCACCATCCGCATCCTCGACCTGGGTGCGGACAAGGCCGACCGCAGCGGGCTGGTGCTGGGCCGCGAGGAAAACCCGGCGCTGGGCCTGCGTGGCATCCGCCTGCTGCTGGCACACCCCAGGGTGGCCGACACCCAGCTGCGCGCGTTGCTGCGCGCCTCCGGTTATGGCCCGGTGCGCATCCTGGTACCGATGGTCAGCACCCGCGAGGAAATCCTCGCGCTCAAGCGCCGCATGGCACGGCTGGTGGCGGCACTGCGCGAGGAGGGCCACGCCCTGGCCGAACATGTGCCGGTCGGCGCGATGATCGAGGTCCCGGCCGCGGCCATCGCCCTGCCGACCTTCATCGACCAGGTCGACTTCCTGTCCGTCGGCACCAATGACCTGGTGCAGTACCTGCTGGCGGCCGACCGCAACAACGAGGCGGTGGGCGAGCTTTACTCGCCGCTGCACCCGGCGGTGCTGCAGCTGCTGGCGCAGGTGATCGGTACCGCGCAGGCACACGGTACGCCGCTGTCGGTATGCGGCGAGATCGCCGGCGACCCGCGCATGACGCCACTGCTGCTGGCCCTGGGCCTGGCGGAATTCAGCCTGCACCCGGCCACGCTGCTGGAAGTGCGCCGTGCGATCCGCGACTGCAACCACGGCGAACTGCGCGCACGCGCCGGCAAGCTGCTGCAGGCACGCGACCGCCGCGGCATCGAGCGCTGGATCGCAAACGCCACCCCGCCCTGACCATGGCCTCACCATAGGAGCGCACTTCAGTGCGCGAAGAAGCTCTACCGGGAAAGCCCCATCGCGCACTGAAGTGCGCTCCTACCGATGCAGCCGGCAGGGTCTTGCAGATACGACAGCCGGCTTCGCTGGCGGATGCTTCAGCCAGCAATGCGCCCGTAGAGCACGGCTTGCTGCGCTGGAGCTCTGCGGAGGATCGCCCCGGCTTCACCAAGCACACCCCAGACCCATGCGGCATCCGCCCCCCGCGCCACATCAACGCGAAGGGTGTGCACTGAAACATCCGCGCGTGATAATGACGCGCCCGACACTTCCCCTGCCGCATCCTGCATCGCGGCCCTCCCCTATCCGGAGTCCCGATGGCCGAAGCCGTACGCCACGACAAGACCGCACGCCAGCTGCGCATGCTTTCCGACGCGCTGGACAGCGGCCGGCTGGGACCGGTGCGGCGGCTGGTCAACACCCTGGCACCGGCCGAGATCGGCAACCTGCTCGAATCGCTGCCGCCGGGCAAGCGCGAAGTGGTGTGGGGACTGGTCGACCAGGAAGACGACGGCGAGGTGCTGGTCCACGTCGGCGAGGAAGTGCGCGAAAGCCTGCTGGCCGACATGGACCCGGACGAGATCATCGCCGCGGTCGAAGACCTGGACATCGACGACCTGGCCGACCTGGTCGAGGACCTGCCCGACACGGTCATCGACGAAGTCCTCAAGTCGATGGACCGCGAGAACCGCGAGCGGCTGGAGCAGGTGCTGTCCTATCCGGAAGACACCGCCGGGCGCCTGATGAACCCGGACGTGGTCACCGTGCGCGCCGACGTCAACATCGACGTGGTGCTGCGCTACCTGCGCCTGCGCGGCGAACTGCCCGACCACACCGACTACCTGTACGTGGTCAGCCGCCGCCACCAGTACCTGGGCCGGGTGTCGCTGGCCTCGCTGGTCACCCATGAGGACAGCACCCCGATCAACCGCCTGGTCGACGACGAGCAACCGGCCATCGACGTGGGCGAGAGCGCCGACGAGGTCGCGCGGCAGTTCTCCGACCACGACTGGGTATCGGCGCCGGTGGTGGACGACAACAACATCCTGATCGGGCGCATCACCATCGACGACGTGGTGGACATCATCCGTGGACAGGCCGAGCACCAGGCGCTGGGCGCCGCCGGCCTGGACGAGGACGAAGACCTGTTCAGTCCGGTCTGGCGCGCGATGCGCCGGCGGCTGGTGTGGCTGTTCGTCAACCTGTGCACCGCCTTCGTCGCCGCCAACGTGGTGGGACAGTTCGAAGGCACCATCAACGAACTGGTGGCGCTGGCGGTGCTGATGCCGATGGTCGCCGGCCTCGGCGGCAACGCCGGCACCCAGGTGCTGGCGCTGATGGTCCGTGGCCTGGCGCTGGGCCAGGTCGGCGCCTCCAACGTAAAGGCGCTGCTGTGGAAGGAACTGCGCGTGGCCCTGCTCAACGGCCTGCTGATGGGCGCGGTGCTGGGGCTGATCGTGCTGGTCTGGTTCCACAACCCCGGGCTGTCGCTGGTGATCTTCATCGCCCTGACCTGCAACCTGCTGCTGGCCGCATCGGCCGGCGTGCTGATCCCGATGACGCTCAAGCGGCTCGGCTTCGACCCGGCACTGGCCAGCGGCATCTTCCTGACCGCCATCACCGACTCCATGGGTTTCTTCACCTTCCTGGGGCTGGCAACGCTGGTGCTGCTGCGCTGACGACCATGACCACCACCATCACCGATTACTACCAGCCCGGCTGGCGCGAACACGACCACACCTGCCCCGCCTGCGGATGGCAGGGCACTTCCCGGCAGATGGAAATGGAACTGCACGACGAGCAGAGCGAGTACGCCTGCCCGCAGTGCGAATTCCCGTTGCTGGTGGTGCTCCACCCCGATCTGGCGCAGGTCCAGGCCGCCGCCGCGGCCGGCAACGCCGAGGCGAGCGAACAGCTGGCGATCCTCGCCAGCGCGCCGCGTCCCTGATGAGGTGCCGCAACCGGCAGGGATGCGGCGTCGCCGCTACGATGGCGGCATTCCCGGCGCGGAGCGTTCCATGGCCTTCCCCCGTCTGCATCGCCTTCCCCTGCTCGTCCTGATGACCGTCCTCGCCGGCTGCGTCTCGCTCCCCGATGCTGGCCATGGTCGCTTCGTCGCCCGCACTGTCGCGCTCGATGGCGTGCGCATGCCCTATCAGGTGTTCGTCCCCGCCGCGTCCGCGCGCGGGCCCGATGCCCCACCGGTGGTGCTGTTCCTGCATGGCTCGGGCGAGCGCGGCAACGACGGCGTCCGCCAGACCGAGGCCGGACTGGGCCCCTACCTGCGCGCCCACGCGGCGGACTTCCCCGCGCTGGCCGTGCTGCCGCAGGTCGCCGGGGGCGGGGAATGGAGCGGGCGCAACAATCGCCTGGCGATCGCCGCGCTCGATGCGGCGATCCGCGAGTTCGGCGCCGATCCGAAACGCCAGTACCTGACCGGCATGTCGATGGGCGGCTACGGCAGCTGGAACATCGCCCTGGCCGAACCGGCGCGCTTCGCCGCGGTCGTGCCGGTCTGCGGCGCGGTGCGCGCCCCGCGCAGCGAGCGGCCGGGCCTGCTGGTCGAGGCCGTGGCGCAGGAAGCCGACCCCTATATGGCGATTGCCCGACGCCTGAAGGACATGCCGGTCTGGATCTTCCATGGCGCACGCGACGATGTGGTGCGGCCGGACGACGATCGCAGGCTGCGTGCCGCCTTCGAGGCGGTCGGTGCCCGCGACGCACGCTATACCGAGTATCCGCAGGGCAACCACAATGCCTGGGACGCCACCTACGCCGATCCGGCGATGTGGCGCTGGCTGTTCGCGCAGAAGCGTTGATGCGGTAGTGCCGGCCACGGCCGGCACTTGCCGGAAGCAGGTCAGCCCAGCAATGTCTCCAGCACCGCCATGCGCACCGCGACGCCGTTGGCGACCTGGCGCAGCACCCACGACTGCGGGCCGTCGGCCACTTCGTCGGTGACTTCGACGCCGCGGTTGATCGGCCCCGGATGCAGGACCGCCGCGTCGGCGGCGGCACGGCGCAGGCGCGTTGCGGTCAGCCCGTATTCGTCGTGGTATTGCTCCAGCGACGGCACCAGCCCTTCTTCCATGCGCTCGCGCTGCAGGCGCAGCATCATCAGGGCGTCGGCACCTTCGAGCATGGCGTCGAAGTCCTGCCCGACCACGCAGCCGCGAAGCGTCTCGTCATCCGGCAGCAGCGACTGCGGGCCGCAGACGCGGATCTCGCCCACGCCCAGCGTGCGCAGCGCATGCAGGTCGGTACGCGCCACGCGCGAGTGCTTCACGTCGCCGACGATCAACACTTTCAGCTTCGAGAAGTCGGCACCCTTGGCCTGGCGCAGGGTCAGCATGTCCAACAGGCCCTGCGTGGGGTGCGAACTGCGTCCATCGCCGGCATTGACCAGCGCGGTGCCTTCGCCTGCGGCAGCCGCCAGTTCGGCCACGGCGCCATCATCGGGGTGGCGCACCACGAAGCCGCGCACGCCCATCGCCTCCAGGTTGCGCAGCGTGTCGCAGGCGGTCTCGCCCTTGCGCGTGGACGAAGTCGAGGCATCGAAGTTCAGCACGTCCGCGCCCAGCCGCTGCGCGGCCAACTGGAACGAACTGCGGGTGCGGGTGGAGGGTTCGAAGAACAGCGTGCACACCGCGGTGCCGGCCAGCACGCCGCGCTTGTTGCCGACGCGGCCCACCGCCGCGTCGCGGATCTGCCCGGCGCGGTCCAGCAGCTGCAGCAGGTGTTCGCGCGGCAGGCCCTCCAGGGTCAACAGGTGGCGCAGGCGTCCGTCGGCATCGAGTTGGGAGGCGGTCATGGCAGGTCTTGGGGTCAGGAAACAGGAGTGGCGTCGCCCGGGGCGGACAGCCAGCGTTCGATGATGACCGCGGCGGCCACCGCGTCCAGGTTGGCGGCGTCGCGGCGCCGCTTGCGGCCTTCGGCGCGCTCGGTGGCGAACCGGCGCGCAGCTTCCACCGAGCTGGAGCGTTCGTCCACCAGCAGCACCGGCAGCCGGTAGCGCTGATGCAGCTGGCGGGCGAAGGCGTGGGCGCGCTTGCGGTTGGGCTGGTCGTCGCCTTCGAGAGTGAGCGGATCGCCGACGATCAGGCCATGCGGCCGCCACTCCTTGTGCAGCCGGTCCAGCGCGGCCCAGTCGGGACCGTCGGCGCGCACGTCGATCACCGCCAGGGCGCGGGCGCCGACACTGAAGGCGCTGCCGATGGCCACGCCGATCCGGCGCGAACCGACGTCGAAACCGAGCACGGTGCTGTCGGGCGAAAGCGCTGCCGGATCAGGCATGGCCGCTGTATCCGGCCATGCGGAACAGGTCCACGCCGATGCGCGAGGCGGCCAGCTGCCAGCGCTCGTCCAGCGGCGCACCGAACAGCACCACCGGGTCGGCCGGCACGGTCAGCCAGCTGTCCTCGGCCAGTTCCTGCTCCAGTTGCCCCGCGCCCCAACCGGCGCAGCCCAGGGTGACCAGCGCGTTGCGCGGGCCATCGCCGCGGGCCATCGCCTCGAGGATGTCGCGCGAGGTCGTCAGGTACAGGCCCTCGCCCACCTCCAGGCTGGAATCCCAGTCGCGGGCGTCGTCGTGGATCACGAAGCCGCGGCCGGTATGCACCGGGCCGCCATTGAGCACCGGCACGGCGCGCAGGCGCTCGTCGCCGGTGTCGATCTCCATCTGCGAGAGCACTTCGCCCAGCGTGTATTCCGACGGCTGGTTGACCACCACGCCCATCGCGCCGTTGTCGTCGTGCTGGCAGACCAGCGCAACGCTGCGCGCGAAGCCCGAGTCCGCCAGCGACGGCAGCGCGACCAGCAGGTGATTGGCGAGGGGAAGCGACAACTCGGACATGCCCATATTCTAGCGGCTGGCGCCAGCCCGGGGCGGGGAAGTCATAATCACGCCTGGCCCGCTCCGGCACTGTCCATGTCCCGCTACTGCGATATCGCCCCCGGGCATCCCGTCCACGCCTCCTACCACGCCAACGAATACGGGTTTCCGCAACGGGACGAGCGTGAGCTGTTCGAGCGCCTGCTGCTGGAGATCAACCAGGCCGGCCTGAGCTGGGAGACCATCCTGCGCAAGCGCGAGGGTTTCCGCCGTGCCTACCATGGCTTCGACGTGGACACTGTTGCGGCCTATGGCGAGGCCGACATCGCCCGCCTGCTCGAGGACGCCGGCATCATCCGCAACCGGCTCAAGGTGCTGGCTGCCATCCACAACGCCAACGTGATCCGCGGCCTGCGCGATTCGCATGGCGGTTTCGCGCACTGGCTGGACGCGCACCACCCGCGACCCAAGGCCGACTGGGTGAAGCTGTTCAAGAAGACCTTCCGCTTCACCGGCGGCGAGATCACCGGTGAATTCCTGATGAGCCTGGGCTATCTGCCCGGCGCGCACCGCGACGATTGCCCGGTGATGGCCGATATCCGCGCCATGTCGCCGCCCTGGCTGCGCGGGACCGGGGCCTGACCGCGCGCCCCCACCCGCGCTTGGCGGAAGACGCCCGGTCGGGCGCCTTCCGCGAACCCCGGCAGATGCTTTCCGGCAGGATCAATAACGACCGGTCAGGTTGACGAACCAGCCCTTGTGGTCGTAATCGAAGTCCGTCAGGTCGTCGCTGAACTCGGTGAAGTTGTAACCGGCGCCGATACGGAAATTCCCGGTCAGGTCGCGATCCACGCCGACCAGGAAGCCGCGCCGGGTGCCGCCGTCCTTCACTTCCAGCTGGCGGTACTCGCCCAGCGCATGCCACTGCGCGCGCAGCTCGTAGCGGGCCTGGAGGGCGCCGAACGTGGTGGCCGAATCCAGCCACGCACCGGCCCCGCGCCCCATCCGCACCTCGCCTTCGCGACGGGCCAGCTTGCCGGCGAACTCCCAGTGCTGGTCGTGCCGGTAGACGCCCTCGAACGAGACGATCTGCGAACGCTGGTCGTACTGCGCACCGCCCAGCTGGCCCATCGACGCCAGGTCGTACAGGTAGGTGTAGCGGCCGAACAGGCCCCAGCGGGCGCTGTTCCACGGACGATAGGCGAAGCCGAAATTTCCTTCGACGAACCGGGCGCCTTCGCCTGGATTGAGCTTGTCGTCGGTATCGGCGTAGTTGAAGCGCGCGGCGATGCGCCAGCTGTCGTTGATGCGGTGGGTCAGGCGGGTGGTGCTGACCCACTGCTCACGACGCTCGGCACCGCTGTCCTCGCGCCATTCCAGCTTGCTCTGCCAATCGGTATCCGGCGAGGTGCGCCCGCCGGACACACTGACCGCACGCCGCTCCACCACGCCGCCCTGCGCGTTCTCCAGTTCGCCGTTGGACAGGGTGAAACCGGTGTTCCAGCCTTGCGCCGGATAGAAATCCATGCCGAAGGTATGGGCCAGGCCGGCCTCGCCGCGCTCCTTCAGGAACTGGCTTTCGTTGAACACGTTGACCTGGTTGGAAACGCGCCAGCGCTGGCCGAGGGTCCAGCCGTTCTGCCCGCGCGGGTTGAACAGCGGGTCGCGTTCGGTGGTATCGGCCGAGTAGGTGTAGGCGCCGTAGAACGAATGCTCCGGGTTGATCCGGTATTCGGCGTTGAGCGTGGCCGCATGGCCGCGGTCGCCGTCGGTCACTTCCGCGCCGACGGACGAATTGTTGCCGAACAGGTGCTTGGCGCCGAGGGTCCAGGCATCGTTGCCTGCGTACTTGCCGCCGTCGTCGTCCACGGTCAGCTGGGCCACGCCATACAGCTCCATCGTGGCGCCGAAACGGTGCAGGTACTTGACCGCCGCCAGCGTGCCGATGGCGTCGAGATACCCGCCCTGCTGATCGACGCGGCGCAGTTCCGCGCTGAAGGTACCGTCGTCGCTGACCTGCCATTGCAGCGAAGCCTGGGCCTGGGTCAGCGTGCCTACACCGCGCTCGGCGCGGGTGTAGCGGGTATACAACCCGAGATTGGGCGTGAACTGCCCCAGCACTTCGGCGCCGTACTCGGTCACCGGCAGGCCATTGTCATAGCGGGATACGGAGTAGCCGGCATCGGTCCGGCGCCACCATGCGCCGGCGGCCCAATCCTGTTCGGTCCAGCCCAGCTCCCGGAAATTGGCGCGGGCTTCGACCGAGCGGGCATCGCCCTTGCGGTTCAACGCGGTGTCGTTCTGCTGGATGAAACTCAGGCCGCCGTTGTCGGAGAAGAATGCCGGCACGCCGAAGGATTCGGTCCGGGCGTACTCGGCCTTCAGGTAGGTGCCCTTGCCGGCCTGCAGGGTGAGATCGGCGCCCTTGAGCGTGTAGTCCTCGCCGGCGCGGTTCTCCTCGACCCAGGTCGCGCCGAGGCCGACGTGGTCGCCCATCCAGTGCTTGCCGCGGAAACCCAGGGTCACGTCGTCCGGGTCGAAACCGGCGGGCACCCACTCATAGTCCACCAGCAGGCGCTGCTCGAAGCCGTCCAGCGGCGCATCGCGGGTCAGGGTCGGGCTGTTGTCGCGGGTGATCTGCGCCAACGGACGCGTCAGCAGGATGCGGCCCTGCAGTTCGTCGATCTCGTAGTCGGCCCCGCGCTGCAGCACCACCCGGTTCTCGGTGCGGCCACTGCTGCGGTCGCGGATCTCCAGCGTCACCACATCCGAACCGGGCAGCAGGTCGGTATGGCGCAGGTAGTACAGGCTGCCGCCGGTGCCGATGAACTCGTTGTGGCCCGGTGCGGTTTCGGCCTGCGAACCGAACACGCGCAGTTCGCTGCCGGCATCGCCCCAGCGGTTGCTGGCATTGGAGCGCCAGTTGAGCGCAGCGCCGTACAGCGAGCGCTGGTACTGGCCGAACTCGGTTCCGGTCAGGCCGGTGGCGTAGTTGCCCCACAGCGCCTGGTTCTTGTCCCAGTCCACGCGCAGGTAGAAGCGGCCCATCGTGTCCACGTCGCGATGGGTATTGGAATCGTCGCCATAGACCGGGTAATACAGGTCCGGATCGAGGCGGCGGAAAATGTCCTGCGGATCGGCCTTGCCGAAGCCATTGAACAGGCGGTCCAGGTCTCGCTCGGTGGTATCGGCCTGCGCCGTCAGCAGATACCTGCCACGCAGCTTGGCCTTGCCGTAGAACGCCAGGCGGCCGTCGCTGATGACGTCGTCCCTGTAGTTGGCGTCGCCACGGAACGGTTCGCTGGAACCGCCGACCTTGTTCTGGGCGATGGTCACGTCGGCCAGGGCGACGCCGAAGAAATAGCGCCCGGTGACATCCACGTTCAGGGCATGGGCAGGCCTGCCCTCGCCGCCCAGCCCGATGTCGAAGCGGTGCTGGCCGACCGGCATCAGGTACTCGGCGACGAACTTGCGCTCCATGTCCACCGGATAGCTCTCGCCATTGATGGTCAGCGCCATCGCGGCCGGAATGTCGCGGCCCTGGATGCGGATGCGCGAGCCGTACAACGGGATGTTCTGCTGGCGCAGCCCGCTTTCGGCGAAGACATCGTCGATCAGGCTCTGCGTCTGCGCCTGCTCGGCGCTAAGGGCATTGCCCAGGCGCTTCTCGGTGCTGTTGCGCAGCGCGCTGGCGCCACGCTCGGCGTCTTCCGGCGACACCAGTTGCAGCGTGCGCGGCGAGGTCTCGTCGAACTGCCCGTTGGCGCCGGTGGCGCGCAGCACGTAGACCAGTTCGTCGCCCTTGCGGAAACGGTATTTGCCCGGCAATGCGCCATCCCAATCGGCATGGCTGACCGCCGCCACGTCCAGCGGCACGGTCGCCAGCGGTTCGATCAGATCGGCATCGCTGGCGCGGTACAGGCGCACCTCCATCCGCTCGATGAACGCCGGATAGTTGCCGCGCACATAGAACTGCACCGGCTTGAGGACACGCTCGCCGTCGAACGCCACCATCGTCGGCGCCGACACCGACAGTTCCGGCGCACCGAGCGCAGGATCCTCGGTCGCCCAGACCACCCCGCCACCGGGCAGGTCGATGGAGTACTTGCCGGTCGCCACGGCCTTGCCCTGCGGCTGGACCGATACCTCGACCCGGCGATCGGGCTGCAGGGCAGCGGAGGACGAACGCGCGTCGGTGCCCCGGGTCACCGGGGCAGCGTGGCTGCGCGTATGCAACCGGAACAACAGGCCTTCCTCACCGGCGCAGGCATCGGCGCCACAGTCCACCGGCGAAGCCGCCTGCGTCGTCGTGCCCTCCTGCCCTGGCACGGTGCCTTCCGCCTGCTCGTCGGCGGCAGCCAGGGGAGCTGCGGCGCCGGTCAGCAGGCACAGCAACGTGTAGTCCAGCACCTTCATCTTCATTCGCTTGTCCATGACCGGCCCCCTCATTTCCGCACGCCAACCGGCGCGGCCGGATCGTCTGCGATGTCCACCCTCAGCCTGCTTCGCGCTTCCGCTCCCAGGCGCCTGCCCAGTGCATCGGACACGGCCTTGGCGCGGTCCAACCCCAGGGCGGCGTTATGGGCATTGGAGCCGCGTACGTCGGCATGCCCGACGATGGAGACACGTCCGCCCCCCAACTGCTCCAGGGTGGCGGCCACCTTGTCCAGCAGCGGGCCGAACTCGGGCCGGATCGCCGATTTCCCGGTATCGAAAAGCACGGTCCCCAGCAGCACGCCTTCGCCGTCCATGCCCGCCACCAGCGACGCGATGTCGTCCACCTTCGCCCTGGCCACGACGCTCAGCCCCTTCGCAGCGGCGCCATCCAGTTGTGCCAGCAGGGCGGCCTTGACGGCCGCGGCGCGCTCGAATGCCAGCGCTTCGGTCGTGGCATCGGCCTGGATCACCACCTCCACGCCCGGATGCTCGCGCACCTTCGCGGCCATGGCCTCCACCACCTGCAGGTAACGCGCGGGCACCTCGGCATTGCCCGGAGCGAAGAACACCTCGCCCATTTCCAGTTCCACCTGCCGCCCGCCTGCCTCGAGCGGCTGCACCGGCAGCTTCACGCCCCAGTCGAAACGGACCGGCATGCCGGGCGTGACCCGCCGCAGCAGCGGATTGTCGGTGCTGAATTCCGCACCGATGGGCAGGGTGGACGGATCGACCTTCAGGATGACGTTGCGGCCGCGCTCCCATGCGCCGCCGGGCATGCCAGCCAGGTGGTAGCGTCCATGCTGGTCGGTTTCGATCAGCAGGCCCTCCACCGATGCGATGCGCACGCCGGGGATGCCACGCTCGTCGATGCCCGCATTGCCGATCACGTAATCGACCACATAATCGCTCTCGCCGCGGGCGATGCGACGCTCGACGGTCGGCGCCGCCGCGTTCATGCCCTTGGCCGCTTCGCCGCGCTTCTCGACCGTGGTGCCACCTTCGCGGTCCATGCGCACGCTCACGCCCTGGTCGCTGGTCAGCACGAAGTCGTCGGTGAAGTCCAGTTCCCGCAGGCGCTGGCGGATCACCACCTGGCGGGCATCAACGGGATCGGCTTCGGACTGGCGCCCGCCGATCGCGCCCACGGCGATGCCATGCAGCAGCGGCGAACTCGCATCCGCCTCGGGCTGCATGCCGGCGCCCCGGTCCACGGTGGTGGAATGGGCCACGTAGGCGCCCGGCGCGAAGCCGCCCTGCACCGTCACGCCGCTCAGCATGGCGCTGTCCTGCCAGCCATCGCCGTCGCGGTCGTTGAAGACCGTGCCGAACACCAGGCTGTCGTCCAGCAGCGGATCGGCCGCCAGGGTCACCTCGGCCGTGGCCACGTTGGACAGCGGTTCGCCATCGAGCGAGCGCGCCTGGGCCTGGTTCACCAGGGTGCCGGCGCGCACGCCCGCCCCCACGCGCATCAGGTACACCAGCCGGGCCTTGCCGCCAGCCTGGACGTCCAGGCCGTCGAAGCGCAGCGGACGCTGGCCGGCCACGGTGGCGGCGTTGTCGCCGTCCTCGACCAGCAGCGAGCCTTCCACGTAGCTGAAGCCCGCCGGCGGCGTATCGACGACGCTGCCGCCGACCAGACCGACGTTGCCGCTGTTCTCGACGGTCAGGGTGTAGCGCACCAGATCGCCCAGCCGCACCTCGCGCGTGCCGGCGGTCTTGGTCACGCGCAGTTGCACCTGGCCGGCGACGATCACGGTCGCGGTGGCCGAAATGCAGTTGGTCGGATTCAATACCTCGCAGATCGTGTACGGATAGGTGTAGGTACCGGTCGGGATCGAGGTCCCGATGCGGATCGTGCCATCCGGGTTCATCTTCAGGCCCGGGTGCGACGGTACGCCCGGCGTCACCGTGACTTCGCCCGGACGGATCGGACGGCCGCCCAGCGTGTGCTTATCCAGCACGCTCGGCGTGGTGCCGCCGCCATCACCGGAAAGCGGCTCGGAGGTATCGCCCACCGGCTCGAACGCCGGTGCCGTCACCGTCAGCGTCACGCTCGCCTCGGCGCAGTTGCCCGGATACAGCACCTCGCAGATCCGGTAGCCGATGCTGTAATCACCCGCCGCCGTTCCCGGCGGCACGCTCACTTCGCCCGTGGCCGGATCCAGCGTCGGCACCGGGCCGCCGTTGATCGGTTTGGCCGGCGAGGTCACCGTGCCGGTGATCTTCGACGGATCGACCGGCGCACCGTCGATCGTGTCGTTGCCATAGACATTGCCCACCGAAGACGAGCCGAGGCTGCCATCCACTGCCGGCAGCGCATCGTCCACCGCGATGATCACCAGCAGGGTCACCGACACCGTCACCGTAGCGGTGTCGCACACCGTCGCGTTGGGCGCGGCCAGGCACACCCGGTAGGAATAGTGGGTCGTGCCGGCGAAGCCAGGAGCAGGAGTGAAGGTGATCGCCCCCGTCGCCGGATCGACCGCGAGCGTGCCGTCCGGCGAGGCCGTCGTCACCGTCACGCTGGCCGGGTCGATCGCGCCACCGACATGGGTGTCGTTGCCCAGCACCGGTGTGGTCACCGGCGTGCCGACCTTGGTGGTGGCGCCGTCATCGTTGGCGCGGAGGGACACCACCGGCGTGCTGATCGTGGTCGTGCAGCGGGGGTCCACGCCTCCGGCCGGGCACAGCGGGCCACCGGCAAGCGCCGTGTTGCGGATCAGGCCTGCATCGGCGTCGGCCTGGGTCACCGTATAGGTACCCACGAGTTGGCAGGTCCCACCCGGCGCCACGCTCGCGCAGACGATGCTGTGCGGCGTGATCAGGGCGTCGCTGACCTCGACGTTGGCCAGCGTCGCATTGCTCCTGTTGGTGAGCGTCACCGTATAGGTCAGTACATCGCCCACGGCCGCATCGCCACCAGTGCTGTCCGCCGTCACAGCCTTGCTCAGCGTCTGGTCCAGTGCATGGGTGATGGGCGTGCTGGTGCTGCTGCTTCCCGTCACCGCTTTCGAAGGTACGCCCGGTGCCGCGGACGGCGGCAGGCCGCGCGCGGTGGCGGTATTGACCAGCACGCCAGCGTCCACGTCCGCCTGGGTCAGGCTGTAGACCTGCGGACCGCAGGTCATCGATGCTCCCACTGCCAGCGTATTGCCGGGACAGGCCACCCGCCCGCCCAGCAGCGGATCATTCAACACGATGCCGGTCAGCGCCACGTTGCCGGCGTTGGTCAGCACGAAGGTGTAGGCCACCATTTCGCCAGCACCATAGCCGGTCGGCGTGCCCGCTTTCTTGACCAGGTCCAGCACCGGGTTCTGCGCGATGAGCGCGGTGGTCGTCGGAGTACTGGCGCACGGCGTGCCCACCGGACAGGCCGGATCACCACCGCCCGCCACGTAAGCCGTGTTAACCGCATTGCTGCCATGGATGATCGGCGACACGTTGATCGTGATCGTCGCCGTGCCGTTCATCACCAGGCTGGCCCGGGCCACGGTGCAGGTCACCGTCTGGCCGCTGATGCCGCAACCGGCGGCGGAATTGATCACCAGGCTCGCGGGCACCACATCGGTGACCGTCGCATCGGCGGTCGCATCCGCCGTTCCGGTGTTCTCCACCGTGATGACGTAATCGAACGGCACGCCCACGATCGCGCTCGCCGGCCCGCTCTTGCTGATCGTCAGCGCCGGCGCGGTGATCGTGGTCGACACGGCGTTGCTGTCGCAGCCGGCCGCGCAGGCCGCGTCGCCACCACCGCTCACGCTGGCCGTGTTGCTCACGCTGGCGCCGGCGGTGGCCGTCGGCGTCACCGGAATCACGAAGGGCACCGTGTTGCCCGGCGCCACGCTGGACAGACCGGAGGCAATGGTGCAGACCACGGTCTGGCTGCCGGCCGGATCCACCGCGCAAGCGGCCGGCAGGGAGCCGATCGTCAGGCCCGCCGGGATCACGTCCGTCACCGTCGCGGCGGCGGTGGTGTTCGCCGAACCGGTATTGCTCACGGTGAGGGTGTAGTCGAACGGCACGCCCACGACCGCGCTCGCCGGGCCGCTCTTGCTGATCGCCAGCGCCGGCGCGGTGATCGTGGTCGGCACGGCGTTGCTCGCGCAGCCTGCCGTGCAGTCCGGGTCGCCACCGCCGCTCACGCTGGCGGTGTTGCTGACGCTGGCACCCGCGGTGGCCGTCGGCGTCACCGGAATCACGAAGGTCGCCGTATTGCCCGACGCCACTACGTTGGACAGACCAGAGGCGATGGTGCAGACAACGGTCTGGCTGCCGGCCGGGTTCACGGCGCAACCGGGCGGCGGGCTGCCGATCGTCAGGCCTGTCGGGATCACGTCGGTGACCGTCGCGGCTGCCGTCGTCGGACCCGTGCCGGAATTGGTCACGGTGAGGGTGTAGCTGAATGCCGTCCCGACCACCGCGGTGGTCACCGAGGCGCTCTTGGCGATGGCCAGGTCCGGCAGGCTGCCGAGCGAGGTGGTCACGGTGTTGCTGCGGCACGGCGTGGCCACGGGGCAGGCGGTGTCGCCACCGCCGCTCACGGTCGCGGTGTTGTTCGCGGTACCGGTGGCCGCGGGCCTCACGGTGATGGTGAACGTCCGGCTGTCATTCGCCGACAAGCCGGCATTGATGGTGCAGCTCACCAGCTGGCCAACCGCGGTGGCACAGCTTGTCCCGGCCACTGCCGGCGTCACCGCCACCAAGATGTTGCCCAGCCCGACCGGCACCATGTCGGCCATCGTGGTCACGTCGGTGGTGGCCACGCTGCCGATGTTGGTGACCTTGACGGTATAGGTGTAGTCGACGCCGATCGCGGCACTCGCTGCCGAGGCGCTCTTCTCGACCTGCAGCTGCGGCGCCGGGAACGTCACCGTGAAGGCGCAGTCGGCGTGCATCGCATCCGTGGTGAAGGTGTAGTTGCCCGCGGACGGACCGGTCAACGTGCTGCCGCAGGTCGTGCTGGCCAGCGTCGGGACCGCGCCGGGCGAAGGAGGAATGATCGTGAAGACGCCGGTCTGCCCCTCCTCCACCTGCGGCTGCCCGCTCCAGGTACCGCCGACGACGGTGGGCGTCACCACCCAGGCGCGGACGAACTCCGCCGTGACGTTCTTGTCGGCGGTTCCCATGTTCACGTGGCACTCGTTGCCGGTGATGCCGGTGCATTGCCCCGTCCACGCCTTGAAGAGGGTTCCCGCACCGGGAACCGCCGTCAGGTAGACATCCTCGTTCTGGCCGAACTGCTGCACGCTGCAGTTCGCCGCCGGCACGGCGGCCGATGCGCAGGCCGCCGCGGCGGGTACCGCGTTCACCGCGCCGATGCCCAGGCCTGCGGTATTCACCGTCAGCGTCTGCTGGGCCGCGCTGACCGGCGTGCTCAATCCGGCGGTGTTGTTGGCCGCCACGCTGTCGGTCATGCCCGCCGGCGCGGCCACGCTGACGAGGGTGACGACCGGCGTACCAGCGGCCTGCGCGTTCAACGTGGTGATGGTGTAGACCAGGCTCTGGCCCACGGGCAGATCGCCCACGGTGTCCAGCATCCCGGTGCCGCTGGCGGTGCCGCAGGTGGCGGTGCCCGGCGCGGCGCATGTCCAGGTGGCCGCCGCCGCATTGGTCACGCCACTCAGCGTGGTCTGCTTGATGATCGCGCCTGCGACGTCGACGGGGCCGTGGTTGGTCACCGTCACCGTGTACGTGACAGCACCTCCCACCGCATGGGACGGCACGCCGCCATTGCCGATCGCGATGCCCAGATCGACCAGGGTAGTGCCGCCAACGATATTGGCCTTGACCAGCGGGCCGATGTAGGGACTCACCGAACTGGCGCGGATGTCGTAGTCGCCGTTGTTGATGACGTTGTTGGGACCGCTGGTGGCCGCGTCGGCCGGTACGGTGAAAGTGACCGGGAAACTGCCGCCGGCGCCGTTCACCAGATCGCCAACCGGGCAATCGATATAGTCGGCGCGGGGGGATATGCCACTGTGGATGCCAGTGCATGACGCCGGGTACGAGCCGGGTACGAAGGTCAGGTACTTGCCGTCCAGGGTGACCGGCGCAGCCACGCGCACCCGGGAGTCAAGCGCGTAGACGCCGCTGTTGTTGATGTAGTTGTAGGTATAGGTGACCTGCTCACCCGGCTTGGTGGTGGACGGGCCGGCGGTGGCCACGCTCAGGCCCGGCATCTTGGATCCGAACACGTCCATGTAGATCGCGGCGGTATGCGACGCGCCGCCATCCGAGCAATTGGCCGCCACCACCCGCAACAGCACCTGGTCACCCGGATCCAGCTGACCATTGCCGGGGGAAATGTCGAACCCCTGCCAATTGGTGGATCGGTAGCTCCCCACCTTCGTCCACGGAATGCCCGACTGGGTGGAAAAATTGAAGGTGGTGAATATCTGCCTGTCGCCCTTGGTGATGTTCCTCACCTCGATGAAGAAGAACGGCTGGTGCCACGAATTGTGTCCGGCATCGACCAGCACCGGCGCCATCGCGAAGCGGATATGCACCTTGCCATCGATCGGATCGACGTCCGCCAACGACATCGTGGCCGTCTGGGTGAGCTCCGTGGCCCCGTATCCCGTATCAAGACCGCCATCGGACGTGCCACCGCCCACGCGAGCCGAGGCATTTCCCGAGAACGGATACCTGACGATGCCGCTGGTATTGGGCGCGGTTCCCGCCGTCGTCAGGATCTGGGAGCGATACAGCGCATTCTGGTTCGCACCGCCACTCACCGACTGGTTGTTGTTGTAGGTCAGCTTGAGCTGGCTGAAGTCGGTCGGCGCGACGAAACTGAGGTTGGTCGGCGCGTTGGGATCGTTGGGACCGGTATCTCCAGCCAATGCACCCTGGTTGCGCCGGTAGTCCTTCAGCGTCCAGTCGGAGAACGTGCTGGTCTCGAAGCCACCGTTCTTGATCTGCGCCTGTGCCGATGGAGCGACCGCCAACATGACTACAAGGCAAAGCGCCGCGAGCGCGCTACCCATGCGCTTCTGCCAGCCGCTGAAGTCCACGCACCAGCGCTGCAACGTCTTGGCAATCTGCATGACCCGTCCTGTGGTGGTGGCGGAAAGACTGGAAACCTTCATGGGCGGTACCCGTGACTCGAATGCGGCGTGTGGATTGGAGAAGCGGCCAACCCCTGGCCGCGGTTCGGACGCTCCCGCGACACTGCGGCCGGAACGGGTGATGCCATCCATGTCATTCATGGGCATGCGCCCTGATGCGCGCGGCATCGTCCACCACGTTCACCGTGATGCCGTTGGGCAGGACCATGTCGCCCGGCTTCTGGCCCGCCCTGCAACTGCCCAGCCATCGCCCCTGGAAAGCCACCGGCCCGACATTGTTCTGCGGGGTTTGCGGGAAGCTGACGCTGTATTCGCCGCCGTAGATGTCCTGCATGTCGCCCCACAGCGACACGCGCCCCCGCACCGGTCGGCCATCCGAGCTGCATTCGGTCCGGATGTCGTAGCCGCCGCCGTGACCGCTGCGCCGGGCAACACGGATTTCGGTGCAGCTTTCCTGCGCAGGCAGCAACGCCAGCAGCATCACCGGCTCAGCGGCGGCATTGGTGCACTGCTGCACCGTCACCTCGGGCTGCATCGCACTGCCGGGCCCCTGCGATGCATGCGCAGCCAGCGTCATCTCCCACAGCCCAGCCTTGCGCGCCGGCAGATGCGAAGCGGAACCGGATGGACCTTTGGCCGAGGGACCTGCAACTGCCATGCAGGGCAGCAGGAACAGCAGGAAGAATGGAATCGACAAGCGCCACCGGCAGACGCGACGCGGAAACGGTCTGCCCGGCGAGCCGGCAGGCACGCCCTGGGCAGCATCTTCAGACACTGGAACCATCAAGCCCCCCATCTTCAAAGCAATGCCGTCTGTGCCGCTGTCCGTCGCCGGGGAGGACATGAAGTACCGCTCCCACGCACCAGCCCGCGCCTCCCGCCTTACGGCAGCAGCGCGTCCACGAAAACCAGAAGCCCCCTGTTCAGAATTGTGCGATCCCCCACAGCACAATTCCTGTATGCATCACATTTTCACGCAACTTTCACAGAATTACAACGGATGCACGCCCGCCAGATCCAGCTGTCCCGGAGCACCAGGATTGACCATGCCCGGACACAAGCCCTGGCTCTCCGGCAGCCGGGAATGAGGGGGCCGGCAGCGGCCACGGACAAACTCTAGCGATGGAGAGGCCGCGCAACACTCACAAATGCTCTCATCAGTCTCCCCCGCCGATGGAGGGGGAGAAATCCACGTCCGGCACCATGCATGGCCGCCTCGACGGGTAATCCGATCCACAGCCGGAAAAGCGAAGCGGCTTCCCACCACGGACGCCAACCCGCAAGGAGTCATCGCGTCCGCAGCGGAAAGCCGCTTCGGCAAAGCCACGGTCGACAGCTGCGCCGCCGTACCGGTCTTTCAGGGAATGCAGTTGGCCGCTGACACCGGAAGCCCCGGCATCAGCGCGTACCCGCGATCTCCACGCCGTCCAGCCCCTGCGAAAGGGTCTTGGCATCGCCGCCCTGCGAGAGCTTGATGCGCAGGCGCACCTCGTTCTGCGAATCGGCGTAGCGCAGCGCGTCGTCGTAGCTGATCTCGCCGGCCTGATACAGCTCGAACAGGCTCTGGTCGAAGGTCTTCATGCCCAGTTGCACCGAGTCCTTCATCACTTCCTTGAGCTTGTGGATCTCGCCGTCGCGGATGTAGTCCTGCACCAGCGGCGTACCCAGCAGGATTTCCATCGCCACGCGGCGGCCCTTGCCGTCCGGCGTCGGCACCAGCTGCTGCGCGACCACGCCCTTGAGGTTGAGCGAAAGGTCCATCAGCAGCTGGCTGCGGCGGTCTTCCGGGAAGAAGTTGATGATGCGGTCCATCGCCTGGTTGGCGTTGTTGGCGTGCAGCGTGGCCAGCACCAGGTGGCCGGTTTCGGCGAAGGCAATGGCGTGATCCATGCCTTCGCGGGTGCGGATCTCGCCGATCATGATCACGTCCGGCGCCTGGCGCAGGGTGTTCTTCAACGCCGCTTCCCAGCTGTCGGTGTCGATGCCGACTTCGCGCTGGGTGATGATGCAGCCCTCGTGCTTGTGCACGAATTCGATCGGGTCCTCGATGGTGATGATGTGCCCGGTCGAGTTCTGGTTGCGGTAGCCGATCATCGCCGCCAGCGAGGTCGACTTGCCGGTGCCGGTGGCGCCGACGAACAGGATGATGCCGCGCTTGGTCATGGCCAGCGTCTTGATCACCGGCGGCAGGCTCAACTCGTCCACCGTCGGGATGCGCGTCTCGATCCGGCGCAGCACCATGCCGACCTGGTTGCGCTGGTAGAAGCAGCTGACGCGGAAGCGGCCCACGCCGGACAGGCCGATGGCGAAGTTGCACTCGTGGGTCTTCTCGAACTCCTCGCGCTGCGCCGGCGTCATCACGTTGAGCACCATGTCGCGGCTCTGCTGCGGGGTCAGCGGCGTCTGCGTGATCGGGCTGATCCTGCCGTGCACCTTCATCGACGGCGGCATGCCGGCGGTGATGAACAGGTCCGACGCCTTCTGGTGCGCCATCAGCTTGAGGAACGAGGTGAAATCGATGGTGCTCATAACGGGCTCCTGTGGAACCGTGATCTGCATGCCGACGCCGCCCTCCCCCTGGATGACGGCGCTGCCGGTACGGACTGTACGCCTTCGCCGGCGCGACGGCGACGCGGCTTCCCGCGCCGGCGCCGTGCCTTATTCGAACAGGCGCCGGTCCTTGGCGTATTCGCGGGCCTGGTTGCGGGTGATCAGGCTGCGCTTGACCAGGTCCTGCAGGTTCTGGTCGAGCGTCTGCATGCCCACCTGCTGGCCGGTCTGGATGGCCGAGTACATCTGCGCGACCTTGTCCTCGCGGATCAGGTTGCGGATCGCCGGGGTGGCCACCATGATCTCGTGCGAGGCGATGCGGCCGCCGCCGACCTTCTTCAGCAGCGCCTGCGAGATCACCGCGCGCAGCGACTCGGACAGCATCGAGCGCACCATCGGCTTCTCGCCGGCCGGGAACACGTCGATGATGCGGTCGATGGTCTTGGCTGCCGAACTGGTGTGCAGGGTGCCGAACACCAGGTGGCCGGTTTCCGCGGCGGTCAGCGCCAGGCGGATGGTTTCCAGGTCGCGGAGTTCGCCGACCAGGATGTAGTCCGGGTCCTCGCGCAGCGCCGAACGCAGGGCCTCGTTGAAACCATGCGTGTCGCGGTGCACTTCGCGCTGGTTGATCAGGCACTTCTGCGGGGTGTGCACGAATTCGATCGGATCCTCGACGGTGAGGATGTGGGCGTATTCGTTCTTGTTGACGTGGTCCACCATCGCCGCCAGCGTGGTCGACTTGCCCGAGCCGGTCGGGCCGGTAACCAGGATCAGCCCCTGCGGCTGTTCGATCAGCTGGCGGAACACCGGCGGGCAGCCCAGGTCTTCCAGGGTCAGCACTTCCGAGGGAATGGTACGGAACACCGCGCCGGCGCCGCGGTTCTGATTGAACGCGTTGACGCGGAAACGCGCCAGCGAGGGAATCTCGAAGGAGAAATCGACCTCGAGGAATTCCTCGTAATCGCGGCGCTGCTTGTCCGACATGATGTCGTACACCAGTGCATGGACCTGCTTGTGGTCCAGTGCCGGGATGTTGATGCGGCGCACGTCGCCGTCGACGCGGATCATCGGCGGCAGGCCGGCGGACAGGTGCAGGTCCGAGGCCTTGTTCTTGACCGAGAACGCCAGAAGTTCAGCGATGTCCATGCGCTGTGTTTCCCCGAGGTTGCGGATGGCTGGAAGGTGTTTCCCCTGCCGCGCAGTATAGCCCTCCGGCGTAAGAGGTCGATCCGCCTGCGCCGATTGCAGGCAGCGCGTCACAGCCGCTCCGCGGCCGGTGGCGGAACGGCCGCCCCCTGCTCAAGCGCCCCCTCGCCCAGCCTGCCGGCCACCCTCTCCTGCCGGGCTGGCTACACTGTCCGCGGGCCGGGCGGCAGCTTTCCGCCGGATACCCGGCAAACCGGCCATCCCATCGCTATCGAGGCATGCATGAGCGGCAATCACCAGACGTCTTCCCTTCCCTCCGGCATCACCTTCGTCGGCGGGGGCAACATGGCCCGCAGCCTGATCGCCGGCGTGACCCGGGCCGGCGTGCCCGCCGCCTCGATCGAGGTCGTGGAACCCCAGGTCGCCCTGCGCCAGACCCTGCAGCAGGAGCACGGTGTGCGCACGGCCAGCGCCATCGCCTCGGCGGCGCTGGACGGACAGGTCGTGGTACTGGCGGTCAAGCCGCAGGTGATGACCGCCGTCTGCGCTGAACTGGCGCCGCGGCTCGCCGCCGGCACCCTGGTCGTGTCCATCGCCGCCGGCATCACCCTCGCCGCCCTGCGCGACTGGCTAGGGACCGGCGCCGTCCTGGTCCGCGCCATGCCCAACACCCCCGCCCTGCTGGGGGCGGGCATGACCGGCCTGTACGCCGGCACCGAGGTCGGAAGCGCCGACCGGCAGGCCGCGCAGGCGATCCTCGCCGGCGCCGGGCAGACCCGCTGGATCGATGAAGAGGCCCTGATGGACGCGGTCACCGCGGTTTCCGGCAGCGGCCCGGCCTATGTGTTCGCGCTCGCCGAGGCGATGGAGGACGCCGCCGGCGCGCAGGGGCTGCCGGACGAAGCCGCACGGCAGATGGTGGTGCAGACGATCCTCGGTGCGGCACGCATGCTCGCCGAGGGCGGGCAGAGCGCAGGCGCCCTGCGCCAGGCGGTCACCTCACCCAACGGCACGACCCAGGCCGCGCTCGAAACGCTGGCTGCTGGCGGCTTCCACGAACTGGTGGGCAACGCCGTGGCTGCGGCGGCGCAGCGTGGCCGGGAACTCGCGGGCGCCAGCTGACACCGGCCCATCCATCGCGATACCGCATCGCACGATGATCCACCGCTCCCTCGGCTCCCCTTGACGGCCGCCTGCCGGCGGCCGCTCTCGTTCAGCGACCCGCACCGCCCCCGTGTTCGCGCAGGTCCTGGCGCAGGATACGGCGCACTTCGAGCACGGCATCCGGCGTTTCCTGCACGCTGTGCCCGGAAACGATCACCTTCTCCGACAGCACGCCATCCAGGTGCGCGCTCCAGTACGGCACCAGCCCATCGTCGGATTCGGCCAGCGGCATGTCCGCTTTGCGCTTGGCGATGATCGAGTGGTACTTCACCTGCGGCGCCATCGGCAGCGCCGACGACGCCCGGATGAACGGGTCGGTCGCCTTGAGGTTGTCGATGCTGGTGCCGATGCGCGGCGCCTTGGGCTTGCCGCCCGGCTCGCCGGCATCCTGCATGGCCAGGAACACTTCCTCGAACTTGCCAAGGATGGTCAGCGGCAGGCGCACCAGCTTGCCGATCAGGCGCCCCAGCCGGTCGCCGGCGATGTCGGTGCCGCGATGCGGCGAGGCGATGAAGATCGCGCGACCGACATCCGGCTGCGGCGAGAAGCGCGCCAGCGGCCCCAGCCGCGCCTCGACCCGCCGCAACCGCTCCCCGCGCAGATTGAAGCGCTCCACCGCGCCATTCCACAGCGTGTCGCCCGATTCGCTGAGCATCAGCCGCGCGATCACCCCGCCCATGCTGTGGCCGATGAACACCATGTCGTGCGTCGCCGCCGCAGTGCGCTGCGGATCGAAGTGGTCCAGCGTCTGGTTGAACGCCCTGCTGATCGTGTAGCGGTTCAGCGCGATGGGTGCGTTGGTCGGGTAGTAGACAGACCAGATCTGGTAGTGCTGGCGCATTTCCGGGTCGCCCATGATCTCGTTGGCGAGGTTGACCCAGGCTTCCGGACTGCTGGCCAGGCCATGCAGCATGAAGATGATGCGGCGGTCCGGGTCGTAGGGTTGCATCAGGTAGATGTGCGGTTCACGGATGCCCTGGCCGCGGCCGAACAGGGTGCGCAGCGACTCGGTGGCGAACCCGGACTGCGCCATCCACAGGCCATAGGCCGCGGTGAAGTTGGCCGCCAGCGGCACCTGCTGGCCTTCCAGCTGGATGGTGGTGGCGGTATCCGGCGACCAGGCCTCCAGTCGGATGTCGCGCGTGGCCAGCACCTCGTCCAGGGTGCTTCCGCTGAAGCGCAGCAGCGCGGTGGCATTGATCGCCGGCATCTCGCTGAACCCCGGCGAAGCGGGCCGGCTCTCCCCTTCCACCGGGATCGCCAACGCAGGCGCGTCCATCACCACCACCAGTTCGGCGCCGAAACCATCGCGGCGATAGGTACTGCGCAGGCCGGCGAAACTCACCGCAGTGGCCGACACCAGTTGCCGCGGGATGCCGTTCAGCTGCAGCCGGTCGAAATCGGAACGGATCGTCCAGCGGTCCACCTGCACCGGGCTGCGGTAGTCGGCGCCTTCCAGCGCGCGGGCGCGGGTGTACTGGAACACGACCGACGCGGTCTGCTCGGCCGCGTAGTTGTAGTAGTCGCGCACCTGCGTGAGCCGATCCTCCAGCGCGCGCTCGGCCGGCGTACGGCCGCTGAAGAACAGGTACGCATAGGAGTAACGCGCGGTTTCCAGCCAGGCATCGAGCGCGGCGTCCGACAATGGTGTCGCCTCGCCCACCCTGGCCTTGGGCGTCAATGCGAGCGCCTGCTGCATCCACAGCTCCGCCAGCGTGGACAGCCGCTGCTCGGCCTGCAGCCCGTCGATGGTGGCGACCGTCTGCCGGCAGGTAGGCAGGTCCTTGGCGCACTGCGCAGCGGTGAGGCCGATGACGCTCAGCGATTCCTGCGACAGCGCGCTCAGGCGGCCACTGTTGAGGATGTCGTCGCGCTTGAGCATCGCGTAGTCGGCAGGCGTGACCTGCTTGAGCTTCACCATCGCGCAGCCGCTGGACAGCAGCAGCGATGCGGCGATCAACGGAATCAGCCAGCGGCGCATGCGCACATGCAGTCCCTGCGTCATGGGACGTCTCCTTCGGGAATGCCGGGGATGCCCTCGCGGATCCTCCGGGAAAAATCGGCCGTGTCCCCCGCTTCGCGCGCGCGCAGGGTGATGCGGCCGCGGTCATGCAATTGCGCATATGGAACGCCGGGCGCCAGCCCACCCACGTCGGCGACGTACTCGGCCAGGTAGCCGGAGAGCAGCAACCGGTAGTCCAGCGGCAGCGTCGGCACGATCCGGTGCATCAGCTCGTACACGATGGTGGTGCAGTTGCTGGTCAGCGTGTTGTAGAACGCCGGCGCGCGTTCCAGCGCCTGCGCCTGCACGACGTAGTAACGCAGCAGCTCGCGCATCTCGTCCTGGCTGAGGCCCTGCAGCCGGTAGAGATAGACATCCTCGCCGCGCGCGTTGGTGCGCACCTGCACGATGTCGCGCTCATCGGCGGCCACCAGCACCGCCTCGAACCTGCGGAAGAAACCCCCCAGTGCGGAGAACGATTCGCCGCGCTCCTTGCGGATTTCCAGCGAGAACACCAGTTGCCGACCATCGGCGAAACCGAAGGAGACCAGCGTGTGCGCGATCGCCGGCCCCATCCAGTAGGAAAGGATCAGGTCGACCGAACGCACCTGCGACAGGTCGTATTCGCGCCGCTCCCAGCGGACGTCGTAATCGTCCTCGCCGCGCCAGTGGAAATCGCGCACGTTGTCCAGCAGCAGGCGGTTGCCCTCGATGCGGGCGTGCAGCGGTTGTGCGACGTCGTCGGCCCATTGCCGGTCCTGCCGCGGCTGGATCGTCGCCCACCAGCCAAGCAGCAGGACGAAGCCCGCGCCGAACACCGCCAGCGAATGCCAGCGCCGCCTCCGCGCGAAGCTGGCACGCAGCGCCCATATGCAGGGGATGCACCAGACCAGGATCGCCGCCACCCGCGCGACGGCATTGCCCGGGAACTGGAACCACAGCGCCAGCCCGCCCCAGATCCCCATCGCCAGGCAGGCGAACATCAGCCCAAGGCCACCGGTCCCGCGCACCACCCGGCGCAGGATTCCTCCGTCAGTTGTCGCCAAGCACGCCTCCACATCCAGCCGGCAGGCCGTGGCCGCACCTTCCCCACCGACATGCCGCACCGTCACCCGCTGCCATCACGCTCACTCCCTCCTGCTCCGCCCTTTCGGCGGCGCAACGATAGCGTGCGGCCCGACAAAAGCCGAGTGAAGCGATGCCCGCCTACGGAACCCGGAGCGCCGGCCACTCCGTGGCAACGACATGGCGCGGAGCGCAGGCACCGAACCATCAGGGCGGCTCGCGCATTACCCGGAAGGCGCGGCCATTTTTCACCAGGGAGATGGCCACAAAAAGCCTTCGGGAGCGGCTTTTGACATCCCCTGTCGAAGGCACCGGGGGTTCCGGACCATGGATGGCGGGAACAAAAAAACCGGCCATCGGGCCGGTTTTTTTCTTCGCTTGGTGGGCGGTGCAGGGTTCGAACCTGCGACCCTTGCCGTGTGAAGGCAATGCTCTACCGCTGAGCTAACCGCCCGTGTTGCGAGCCGCTCATTATAGGGGCAATCGCGACGACGTCAACGGATTGATGCAACTTTCTGTCGCCTCTTCCGCGAGCTGCCATGAGCATGTCGATGGCGACATCCATGCGGGCACTTTCCGGACCTTGCGGCGCGTCCGGAAGGCTCACATGGTATGGGTCGGCTTGTCCGAACCGGAGGTACCGGCCAGCAGCGTCTCGATCCGGCTGCGGATCGCCTCGCCGTCCGCGCCATCGGCCAGCTGCACGCCGATGCCGGCCTGGCGGTTGCCCTGCGCGCCCAGCGGCGTGACCCAGACGACCTTGCCGGCCACCGGCAGGCGTTCACTGGAATCGGGAAGGGTCAGCAGCAGGAACACCTCGTCGCCCAGGAAGTAGCGCTTGGGCGTCGGCACGAATACGCCGCCGTTCTTCACGAACGGCATGTAGGCGCTGTACAGCGCGGCCTTGTCCTTGACCGCCAGGGAAAGGATGCCCTGGCGGGCGTTCGTCGCACTCATCGGATGTTTCCTTTGGATGGCACCTGGTTGGCCGCGGCCCAACCCAGCAGCAGTTCCACTACGGCCAGATCGGCGCGCACCGTAGTGCGCAGCAGGTCGCGCGTACGGTTGGCGGCATCGAACCAGGCGGCCAGCTTGTTCAATCGGTCCGGATCGGTCAAGCCGTCCGTGGCCCTGTGCAGGGCCAGGTCGGCGGCGTGACGCAGCCGCAGGTCGGCGTTTTCGTCGCCGCTCCAGCGCTGCGCCAGTTCCACTGCGCCGACGCGGCCGGCGGCAAGCTTGTCCAGTTCGTCGGCGACCTGCCGGCGCAGCGCCATGCCCTCGCCCTGCAGCCAGCGGTCGGCCAGGCCGGGATGGCCGCGCGCGGCGTCGAGCGCCTCGCGCGCCGCGCTTTCGCCATGTCCCTGGTGCTGCAGCCAGGCCAGCGCCTCCTCGCGCGGCGGCAGGCGGAACTCCAGCCGCTGGCAACGGCTGCGGATGGTCTGCGGCAGGCGCGCCGGGTCGGCACTCACCAGCCACAGGTAGCGACCCGGCGCAGGCTCTTCCAGCGTTTTGAGCAGTGCGTTGCAGGCCGCGCGGTTGATGGCATCGGCCGGATCGACGATCACCACCTGCGCCACTCCATACTGCGGCGTCAGCGCCAGCTTCTGCGAGATTTCGCGCACCTGCTCGATCACGATCTCGGTGCGCAGCTTGTCGCCGGTCTTGTTCGGGATGAAGGAGACCACCTGCAGGTCCGGGTGGGTACCGGCGGCGATCAGCTGCGCATTGCGCCCGCGGCCAGCCGCATCCATGCCGTTGTCCAGCACATGGCGGGCCAGTGCCATCGCCACTTCGCGCTTGCCCATGCCGGCCGGCCCGCACAGCAGCAGGCCGTGGCCGAGGCGACCGGCATCCAGCGCGGCCACCGTCTGTTCGTAGGCGCGCTGCTGCCAGGGGGCGAAGCCACTGCTCACTGCCGGGCCTCCGGCGCGCGGTTCTCGCGCAGCTGGCGCAGGTAGCGCGCGACGGCGGCGTTGTGTTCGGCATAGGTGGCCGAGAACACGTGGGCGCCGCTGCCGTCGCCCACCGCGACGAAATACAGCGCGTCCCCCGCTGCCGGCCGTGCCGCGGCAAGCAGCGCGTCCTTGCCGGGCATGGCGATGGGCGTGGGCGGCAGTCCGGCGCGCGTGTAGGTGTTGTACGGCGTGTCGGTGGTCAGGTGCACCTTGCGGATGTTCCCGTCGTAGGCGCTGCCGATGCCGTAGATCACGGTCGGGTCGGTCTGCAGGCGCATGCCCTGCTTCAGGCGGCGCGCGAACACGCCGGCGATCTGCGGGCGTTCCGCGGCCAGGCCGGTCTCCTTTTCGATGATCGAGGCCAGAATCAGCATCTCGTAGGGCGAGGCCAGCGGCAGGTCGTCGCTGCGCGCGGCCCAGGCGGCGGCCAGCTCCTTTTCCATCGCCGCGTGGGCGCGCTTGAGCACGTCAAGGTCGCTGTCGCCACGCTGGTAGACGTAAGTCTCCGGCAGGAAGCGTCCCTCCGGATGCTGGTCGGGGAAACCGAGGCGGCGCATCAGTTCGGCATCGTCCAGCGCATCGGTCTCGTGCAGCAGCGGCTCGGCGCGCTGCAACGCGGCGCGCAGCTGGCGGATGTTCCAGCCTTCGACGATGGTCACGCGATGCTGCAGCACCCTGCCCTGGCGCATGCGCAGCAGCAGTTCGCGCGGGGTGAGCGTGTCGTCCAGTGCGTATTCGCCGACCTTGAGCTTGCCGGCGGCGTCGAGCTCACGGGCCAGCAGCTGCCACTGGTAGTTCTTGCCCTCGACGATGCCGGCCCCGCGCAGCTTGCCCAGTACGGCATTGAAGCCGTCACCACTGGCGATCACCACGCTTTCCTCGCTCGGCGCAAGCCGGACATCGGCGAACTGCACCTGCCGGTAGTAGAACCAGCCGCCCACGCCAGCCACGATTCCAGCCAGCGTCAGCAGCAGCATCAATACCGCCAGAAGACAGCCGCGTTTGCCCAGCGCCATGGATTACCTCTGAGTCCGATCCTGCCGTGCAGGATACCGCGCGCCGCCTTGCACCCGCCAAAGGAATCGCCTGCCGATGGCCCGAAGGGTGGCCGCCGGGGACGGTGGCAACAAAGGAATCGCCTGGAGCGATTCCTGCCATCGCTTGTCGATGGCCCGGAGGGTTGCCGCCAGGGACGGTGGCAACAAACCAATGCCCGCATCCGCTACAGCGCGCGCAGCAGGCCGCGCGCCTTGGCGCGGGTTTCGTCCAGTTCCCTGGCCGCATCGGAATCGACCACGATGCCGGCGCCGGTACGGAAATGCACCGTGTCGCCCTGCACTTCCGCCGTGCGGATCAGGATATTCAGGTCCATGTCGCCGTCGCGGTTGAGCCAGCCGAAGGCGCCGGTGTAGGCACCGCGCGCGGTCCGCTCCAGCTCGGCGATGATCTCCATGCAGCGCACCTTGGGGCAGCCGGTGATGGTGCCGCCGGGGAACGTGGCCGCGATCACCTGCCCCGGCGTCACTTCCGGCCGCAGCAACGCACGCACGTTGCTGACGATGTGATGCACGTGGGCATAGCTTTCGACCGTCATCAGCTCGTCCACCTCGACGCTGCCCGGCATCGCGATGCGGCCCAGGTCGTTGCGCTCCAGGTCGATCAGCATCACATGCTCGGCGCGCTCCTTGGGATGACCCACGAGTTCGCGGATGCGCGCGACATCGTCGTCGCCCTCGAAGCGCGGGCGCGTGCCGGCGATCGGCCGGGTCTGCACCACCTCGCCCTCCACCGACACCAGCCGCTCCGGCGAGGAGCTGACCACCGCTCGCCCGGCCGCGTCGAACAGCCCGGCGAAGGGCGCCGGATTGGCCTGGCGCAAACGCGCATACAGCGCCGCCGGTGGCAGCGACTGCCCGAAACGGGCCTGCCAGCCGCGGGAGAGGTTGACCTGGAACACGTCGCCGGCATGCAGGTAGTCGATGACACGCCCCACCCCATCGATGAAGCGCGCATCGGCGTCCTCGTCGATGGCCAGCGGCGGCTGCCATGCCGGCAGGGCCGGCAGGTGCCGCGACGCCTGCAGATCCTGCTGGAGCTGCCCGAGCAGTGCGTCATGCCCGTCTTCGGCCACGGCCACGCATCGCCCGTTCCCGCGGTCGCGCAGCACCGCAGCCGGGCAGCGCAGGGCCAGTGCCGAGGGCAGGCCATCGCTGCGGTGTGGCAGCCGCAATACGGGTTCGACCTGCGCGGCCAGTTCGTAGTCGAACAGCAGTGCCCAGCCGCCACGGAAGGGGACGCCCGCATCGGCCGGGTCGCGCACGATGCGCGATGCCTGCCAATCGCGGTCCAGCGCGTCGAGGAAACCGCCTTCGACCGGCACGCCGTCCTCGCGCCGCACCTGGCCATCGGGGTCCAGTCGCAGCTGGCCGCCATCGGCGACCAGCAGCAGGTCCCAGCGCCCCTGGCGTCCAGCGGCGGTGGATTCGAGCAGCAGCGGATAGCGCTGCGGAGCGAGCCGATGCAGCGCCAGCAGGTCGGTGTCGGCGTGCAGGGGGAAGAGGTGCATCGTCGCCCCAGGAGAGTCCAGGAGAGCCAGCCGTTCTCCCGGTGGGAGACAGTCCGGCAGGATTGCCGGGCTGCACGGCGAAGCCGCCCGGAGGGTGAGGCACAGGGATGTGCCGAATGCAGGTGCCCCGAAGGGGCGAACAGGGCCAGCGATGTCCAAGCTGCCCGGACTGCCGCTGCCCCTCACCCCAACCCCTCTCCTGCCGGGAGAGGGACTGAAGCAGAAGCATCAGACGCGCTTGAACACCAGCGTGCCGTTGGTGCCGCCGAAGCCGAAGCCGTTGGACATCACCACGTCGACCCTGGCCTGGCGCGCGGTGTTGGGCACGTAGTCCAGGTCACAGCCTTCGCCCGGCTCGTCCAGGTTGATGGTCGGCGGGATCACGTTGTCGCGCAGCGCCAGCACCGAGAAGATGGCCTCCACGCCGCCGGCAGCGCCGAGCAGGTGTCCGGTCATCGACTTGGTGGAGCTGACCATCATCCTGTAAGCGTGGTCGCCGAAGGCGGCCTTCATCGCCATGGTCTCGCCCAGATCGCCCAGCGGCGTCGAAGTGCCGTGCGCGTTGAGGTAACCGACCTGTTCCGGGGTGACGCCGGCGTCCCTCATCGCCGCGACCATGCAGCGCGCGGCACCCTCGCCGTTCTCGCTCGGCGCGGTCATGTGGTAGGCGTCGGAACTGGCGCCGAAACCGGCCAGTTCGCAGTAGATCTTCGCGCCGCGCGCCTTGGCGTGCTCGTATTCCTCGAGGATCAGGATGCCGGCACCATCGCCCAGCACGAAGCCATCGCGGTCCTTGTCCCACGGCCGCGAGGCGCGGGTCGGATCATCGTTGCGGGTGGACATGGCCTTCATCGCGCAGAAGCCGCCCACGGCGGTCGGCGAGGAACCGCGTTCGGCGCCGCCAGCCACCATCACATCCGCATCGCCATACTGGATCATGCGCATGGCGGTGCCGATGGAATGGTTGGAGGTGGCGCAGGCCGAGACCGCCGAGAACGACGGCCCCTTCAGGCCGGCGATGATGCTCAGCTGGCCCGGCAGCATGTTGATGATGGTCTTGGGCACGTAGAAGGGCGAGATCTTCCTGCCCTCGTGGAACTCGATGGTCTGCTCTTCGATGCCCAGCAGGCCGCCGATGCCGGCGCCGACAATGGCGCCGACGCGCTCGGCGTTGGCCTCGGTGATCTCCAGACCCGAGTCGTGCAGGGCCATGAACGCCGCGCCCAGACCGTAGTGGATGAACGGGTCCATCTTCTTGGCATCCTTGCCGCTGACCCGGTACTTGCCGAACTGTTCGTTGTCGGCGGTGATGTCGAACTCCTTGACCTCACCTGCGATCTTGGTGGTGAAGCGCTCCAGGTAGGCGTCGGCGATGTGGGTCAGCGGACCAATGCCGGAACGGCCTTCGGTGATGCCCTGCCAGCTGCTGGCCAGATCATTGCCCAGGGGCGAGACCATGCCCAGGCCGGTAACGACGACGCGACGCTTCATTGCGGTTTCTCCTGACCCGGTGCTCGATGCGGGTATGGCGCGGGGGACGCTTGGATGCACGTGGCCGCTTGCGGCCCGATTTCAGATTTCAGGGACCAGACCGCCGTGCGGCCGCCCCTTGAGGATGTAACACCCGAATGGGATGGGGCCATTGCGCGGCCGGCACCCGAATGGGATGGGGCCGCTGTCGCGGCCCCATGGGCTTGCCGTGCGCGGCGTGCGGCCATGCCGCCGCCACGCATCAGCCGCCGGTCATCAGGCCTTGACGTGGGCCTTGATGTAATCGATCGCGGCCTGCACGGTGCTGATCTTCTCGGCTTCTTCGTCCGGGATCTCGCACTCGAACTCTTCTTCCAGCGCCATCACCAGTTCAACGGTGTCCAGCGAGTCAGCGCCCAGGTCATCGACGAACGATGCGCTGTTGGTGACTTCTTCTTCCTTGACGCCAAGCTGTTCGACGACGATTTTCTTGACGCGTTCTTCGATGGTGCTCATTGGATATCGCTCCAGATGGAGTAGTGGTTCAAAAGGCGCCATCGGAAGCGATGGCCGTGGGATAGTGTAGTGGAAAGCGCCGGAGCCTTGCATTCTGGCAAAAAGCCACGGCGATCAACCACTTGGGCGCAGTCCCTGCGCCGCACGCTTACGGCATGTACATGCCGCCGTTCACGTGGAGGGTTTCGCCGGTGATGTAGCTGGCCGACGGGCCGGCCAGGAACGCCACCGCGTGGGCGATGTCCGCCGGCTCGCCGAGGCGGCCCAGCGCGATCTGGCCGAGCATCGCGGTCTTGGCGTCCTCGGGCAGATCCTTGGTCATGTCGGTATCGATGAAGCCCGGCGCGACGACATTCACGGTCACACCGCGGCTGCCGATTTCCTTGGCCAGCGATTTGGAGAAGGCAATGATGCCGGCCTTGGCCGCGGCATAGTTGGCCTGGCCGGCATTGCCGGTCACGCCGATCACCGAGGCGATGTTGACGATGCGGCCCTTGCGCGCCTTCATCATGCCGCGCATCACCGCCTTGGAGGTGCGGTACACGCTGGTCAGGTTGGTATCGAGGATGGCCTGCCAGTCCTCGTCCTTCATGCGCATCAGCAGGTTGTCGCGGGTGATGCCGGCGTTGTTGACCAGGATGCTGATGGCGCCGAATTCCTTGGCCACCGCATCGATCAGCGCGTCGACCGCGCCCGGCTCGGTGACATTCAGCGCGCGGCCGTGACCACCCTGCGCGGCCAGGCGCGCGCCGATGGCGGCAGCGCCGGACTCGGTAGTGGCGGTGCCGATGACGGTCGCGCCCTGCGCGGCCAGTTCGTCGGCGATGGCGGCGCCGATGCCGCGGCTGGCGCCGGTGACGAGCGCGATTTCACCCTGCAATGGCTTGCTCATGCGGTTTCCTCTTGGTGCAGCCACACGTCGCGGCTGCAGGTCGGGGCCGGGCGCGGACGCCGGCGGCCGTATCGTAGGGTCAGGCGGCCCACTCTTCCAGCGCGCCGGCGAAATCGGCCGGGGTGGCGAGCGAACGGCCATCGATGCTCTTGTCGATGCGCTTGACCAGGCCGGTCAGCACCTTGCCCGGGCCGCATTCGGCCACGCGGCTCGCGCCGCGCGCGGCCAGCGCCTGCACGCAGCCGGTCCACTGCACCGGCAGGTACAGCTGCCGCACCAGCGCGTCGCGGATGGCCTCGACGCTTTCATGCGCCTGCGCATCGACGTTCTGCACCACCGGCAGCGAGGGCATCCGCCAGTCCAGCCCGGCCATGGCCTCGGCCAGCCGGTTGGCGGCCTCGCGCATCAGCGGGGTATGCGAGGGCACGCTCACGGCCAGCTTGACCGCCTTGCGCACGCCCTTTTCGGCCAGCAGCGCCAGCGCACGATCCACCGCCCCGGCGTCGCCGCCGATCACGATCTGGCCAGGGGAATTGAAGTTGGCCGGCACCACCACCTGGCTGCCGCTGGCCTGCACGCAGACCTCCTGCACCAGCGCGTCCTCGGCGCCGAGCACCGCGGCCATGGCACCGACGCCGGCCGGCGCGGCTTCCTGCATCAGCTGGCCACGCAGGCGCACCAGGTGCGCGCCGTCGCGCAGCGACAGCGCGCCGGACGCGACCAGTGCGGTGTACTCACCCAGGCTGTGCCCGGCCAACAGCGCCGGCTTCGCCCCCCCCTGCGCACTCCACAGCCGCCACACCGCGATGCCCGCGGCCAGCAGGGCCGGCTGGGTGTATTCGGTGCGGTTGAGCTGCTCTTCCGGGCCGCCCTGCGACAACGCCCACAGGTCGACGCCTGCTCCATCCGACGCTTCGGCGAAGGTATCGCGCACCTGCGGATGCAATTCGGCCAGTTCGGCAAGCATGCCCAGCGACTGGGAACCCTGGCCGGGGAATACGAAAGCAAGTCGGGAGTCAGTCACGCGGTCATCTGCTGCATGAATCGAAGCGGCGCATCATAAGCGTGAATGCCCCCGCCCGTCTGTACTGGCGCGTATGCAGGCCGTTCCCGACCCGCTCAGGCAAGCAGTGCCAGCAGGTCCAGTTCGCCGTCGGCAAGCCAGTCCAGCGACAGCACCGCCAAGGCGACCAGACCGGAGGCGGTGGCCCCGTGCACGACGAGGATGGCACGGGCCAGCGCGCGCCCCGACCTGCCGGCACGCCGCAGCAGGCCGGCCAGCCGCTGCAGGCGACCTGTCACCTCATGCGCATGCTCGACCACCGGCCGGTCCGCTCCTTCCATCGCGTCAGCCAGCATCGCCCTGAGCACCTGCGGGCGCCTCTCGTAATACCGGGCCACGCCGTAACCGAACATCAGCCAGTCGCGCGCCTGCGCCTGGTCCAGGTCCATGACCTCCAGCGGATCTTCCTCGAAGTCGATGAAGCCCACGCGCTGCCCGTCCCAGGTCATGTTGCGCGGCAAGGGCTGGCCGAAATACGCGCCACCACGGTGCGCCCGGGCGATGGCGTCGATGGCGGCGGCCACCAGGCGGTCACGCCCGGCCACATCGGCCTTGCGCAGACAGGTATTGAACGAAGCGCCGGTATGCTCGAGCACCAGCGCGGCCTTGCCCTGCCCGATCACGTCGGGAACATTGACGCCCTGCGTCTTGAGCTCGACCAGACGCCGCGCCTCGATCTCGCGCGCCTGCGCACCACCACGATGCGGCGGCGGCCGCAGGGCATCAAGCTGGAAACCGCGCGCGACGAAGCTCAGCAGCCCAAGGGCCAGTGCCCGGCTGCTTTCACCATAATGCTTGAGCCATGCGCGCTGCCCTTCGATGAGAATGGGTTCAGCCATGACGGCACCTCCCGGAAACAGCGGCCATCGGGCCGCGCCGGGAGCCTCATGCCCCCGGCCAATCCGGCATATCAATAGCGCAGCAGCGCCGAACCCCAGGTGAAACCACCGCCGAAGGCCTCCAGCAGCAGCAGCTGGCCGCGCTCGACCTTGCCGGAACGGATCGCGTGATCCAGCGCCAGCGGCACCGAGCCCGCCGAGGTGTTGCCGTGCTTGTCCACGGTCACCACCACCTGCTCCATCGACATCTCCAGGCGCCTGGCCGTGGCTTCGATGATGCGCAGGTTGGCCTGATGCGGGATCAGCCAGTCCAGGTCGGACTTGTCCAGGCCGTTGGCCTGCAGGGTTTCGTCCACGACCGAGTCCAGCGCCTTGACGGCGTACTTGAATACGTCGTTGCCCTTCATGGTCAGCTTGCCGGGCTTGTCCAGCCCGGTGGATACGCCGACCGGATGCCACAGCAGCTCCTTCTTGCTGCCATCGGCATGCAGATGGGTACTGAGGATGCCGGTGTCCTCGTCGGCCTTGAGCACGACGGCGCCGGCACCGTCGCCGAACAGCACGCAGGTGGTGCGGTCGTTCCAGTCGACGATGCGGGTCAGGGTTTCCGCACCGATCACCAGTACATGCCTGGCATCGCCGTTGCGGATGAATTTGTCGGCCACGCTCAGGGCGAACAGGAAGCCCGAACATGCCGCATTGACGTCGAACGCCGCCGCGCCGGCCGCGCCGAGGCGCGCCTGGATCAGGCAGGCGGTGGACGGGAAGATCAGGTCCGGCGTGGTGGTGCCCACGACGATCATGTCCAGCTGCGACGGCTCGATGCCGGCTGCTTCCAGCGCGCGCAGTGCGGCGTTGTAGCCGAGGTCGCCGGTGGTCTCGCCATCGGCCGCCACATGCCGCTCGCGGATGCCCGTTCGCGACTGGATCCACTCGTCACTGGTGTCGACGATCTTGGTCAGATCCTCATTGGTCAACACCTTTTCGGGCAAATAGCTACCGGTGCCCGCGATCCTCGAGTAGATCCGCTTGCTCATGCTGGTTCCTGTTGCGCGGGCCCGCGCTGCGGCGGCCCCGGAAGAAATCGGTGCGGGGCCGCCACCTCGCGGTGGCGGCCCGACGCGAATCAATCTTCTTCGACGACCGAGGTCTTGGTCGTGATCACCTTCTTGCCACGGTAGAAGCCGTCGGCGGTGATGTGGTGACGCAGATGCACTTCGCCGGTGGTCGGGTCGGTGGACAGCTGCTTTGCGCTCAGCGAATCGTGCGAACGGCGCTGGCCGCGGCGGGACGGGGTAACACGGGATTTCTGCACAGCCATGGGATTGCTCCAAACTCGGTTCGTTCGTTTCGTCGTTGCAGTGCGCGGGATGCGGACATCCGGCACTGGTTTTGCTTTCGCCGCAGCCGCCGACGACAACCGGCTGCTATTGTTTCTTCAGTGCCGCCAATGCCGCGAACGGATTGGCCTTGCCCAGCTCCTCGCTGGTCGCGGAGAAGTCGCGTTCGACCGCCTCGCTTCCCGGCGCCACCGGCACCACCGGCACCACCATCACCAGCTCGTCCTCCACCAGATCCAGCGGCCGCAGGTTGCCGTCTTCCGGCACCAGCAGCGCTTCGTAATCCGGAGGAAGCGCCTGTTCCTCGTCTTCGTCGCGGACCAGGCCCAGCCGCTGCACCATGTTCACCGGCAGCAGGAAACGCTGCATGCTGCGCTGGCAGACCAGCGGCAGCGCGGCATCGATGGTCAGTTCGACATAGGCGACCCGCAGGACCTCGTCGCGGCCGAATTCCAGCGCATAGCTGCACTCTCCTTCGGCATCGGCGACCAGCCCCTGCAGGCGTGCCAGTGCGGACAACGGCACACGGCCTTCGAAGCGCCTGCGCGCTGCGACCATCCGCCAAGCATCCAGCAATTCGGGCACGTTCGCGGACATAAGCTGCAGAATGTTAAGGACAGGCCTACCCGCTGTCAAATCCACCCCGCCGGCCATTGCCACGGCGGCACCGGCAACGCAGACTCGGCGGCGGCTTCCACGCCGGTATTCTCGCATGTCAGCCCTGATCCTCGCCTCTACTTCCCGCTACCGGGCCGAACTGCTGTCCCGACTGCGGGTGCCGTTCAGCTGCGCGGCCCCCGAGGTGGACGAAACCCCGCTTCCCGGCGAACCGCCTTCCGCACTGGCCGTACGGCTCGCACGGGCGAAAGCAGCCGCCGTCGCCGCGCGCCACCCGGGCGCGTGGGCCATCGGCTCGGACCAGGTTGCCGAACTGGAGGGCGCGCCGCTCGGCAAACCCGGCACCCGCGAAGCCGCCTGCGCGCAACTTGCCGCGATGTCGGGCCGCGAGGTGCTGTTCCATACCGCGGTCTGCATGAGCAACGGCGAACGGCACCTGCAGGCCACCGACCTGACCCGGGTCCTTTTCCGCACGCTGCACGCGGACGAGATCGAACGCTACGTCGATACGGAACTGCCGCTGGACTGCGCCGGCAGCTTCAAGTGCGAGGGACTGGGCATCACGCTGTTCGAGGCAATCGATAGCAAGGATCCCACCGCGCTGGTGGGGCTGCCGCTGATTTCCCTGTGCCGGCTGCTGCGCGAAGCGGGTCGCATCCTGCCCTGAAGACAGCACGCGACGGCCACACTCAGCGGTCCGGGACGTCGAAAGGCTGCTCCCACCAATCCTCGACACTGCCATCGGCGCCGTGCAGGCGCAGCCCCAGCCAATGCCTGCCCGGGGACATGCCGTCCGTTTCCAGGCGCGCACCGAAGCCCACGCGGGGATGGTTCGGATCGGTGGAGATGTTCCAGAAACCGGTGACGTCATAGTCCAACCCGTAATCGGCCCGGACCACCACGCTGCCATCCACCAGCACTTCGACCGAGCTCAATCCGACGCCATCCTTGAACGCCCACCCTCTCACGTCCATGACACCCCGTGCGACGGCATCGGGAAGCGGCGCATCGACCCACGCCATCGCCGGCGTGACGCAGGAACCCGGCTGTTTTCCGGCCGGCAGCCGGAACAGCAGGAAACGCTGATAGCCATGGTCGGTGGACACGACGCGCGGTGGCGGCAGCGGCCCGACCAGGGCGCATACCTGGTGGTAGCGCGCCAGCAGGTCGCGATAGCGCTGGTCGCCTGTTGCCAGCACCAGCAGCCGCGGATTCGGGTGGTCTTCTCCGATCAGTTTCCACAACGCCAACTGCGCGGTGCGCCCGTGCTTGTCGTTGAGCGGATGCGGCAGTACATGGATGGACGCATCGTCGCGCAGGAATCCCAGTTCGGCACCGACCTTGAAACTGCCGGCCACCAACTGGGCATCCCCAGGCATGCCGGCCAGTTCTTCGCGCACCGCATCGGCCAAGGGCTGCCAGCCGGCGAAATTGCGCGGGTAGAACTTGTTGCCGGCCAGCTGTTCGCGCAGCGCCGGCGAAGCAGCCGTCAGGTAATAGCCGAACGCGCAGGCGACGCCCGCCAGCGCCAGTGCCCAGGCGAGCCGCCGCCAGAGGCGTGGCCAGCGGCCAAGGATGAGCGGCACCGCGACCAGCAGGGCGAAGTAGCCCGGCAACGGCCAATGGAAACTGATGCGTTCCACGTCGGTGAAGAACCCGAGCAGGAAGATGGCGAGCGTGGAGACGCCGCCCACCAGCGCGAAATAGCGCCATTGCACGCGATGCTGGCCTGCCGGCACCGGACGGATGCCGGCCACGCACGCCTGCCACATCGCGATGCACAACAGCGGTGTCGCCAGCAGCGGCTGGATGGCCAGGAACCACAGCCCGCTGCCCTGGAACGCCCAGGGATGGCGTTCGACCAGCTGGAATTTCAGGCCCGCGTCCTGGTTGTCCAGGTTCCAGGCCAGCAGCGGCAACCAGGCGACGATGCCGACCGTCAGCGCCATCCATATCCGCGCATCGCGCAGCGCGCGCCGTCCTTCCGGCAACAGCAGCAGCGCGATGAAGCCGACCCCGATCACGCCGATGAAGCGATAGTGGCTCAACGCCCCCAGCACCAGTCCGGACGCCAGCATCAACGCGCTGCCGGCATCGACAGTGCGCAGCAGGCGGGCGCCGGCGCCGAGGCAGAGCACGGCGGCGAACGCCATGGGCACGTCGGGCACCGCCAGGATGCCCAGCGTCGCCGAAAGCGGCATCAGCAGCGTGAGCGAGCCGGCCTGCCAGCCGAACCGCGCTCCGAACCAGCGCGTCGATATCCGCACGACCATCCACGGCAGGAGCGCGCCCATTGCCAGGAACGGCAGGCGTACGCCGAAGGCGTGATGGCCGGCCAGTTCCTCGCCGAGCCGCGTCATCCATGCGGTCAGCCCCGGCAGGTCCGAATAGGCGGCCGCCAGATGCCGGCCTTCCTGCCAGTAGAACGCCTCGTCGACGAACAATGGCAGGCGCGCGGCCACTACCGCCTTCAGCGCCGTGATCGCCACCCAGAGCACGACGAACGCATTGCGCGCACGCTGACCCACCTGCATTGCCGCTTACACTCCCTTCGACCCCAGATCCGAGACGACCATGGCGCCGATGCCGTCGCGAAGAATGCTAACCGATGTCGCCTTCAAGGCTCTGCAGCAGGCGCAGGACCAGGTCAACGCCCTGCTGCTGGGCAAGAGCGCCGAGGTGCGGCTGGCGTTCGTCGCGCTGCTGTCCGGCGGGCACCTGCTGATCGAGGACCTGCCCGGTCTGGGCAAGACCACCCTCGCCCATGCCATGGCCTCCACGCTGGGGCTGCAGTTCCAGCGCGTGCAGTTCACCTCCGACCTGCTGCCCGCCGACGTGCTGGGCATTTCCATCTACGAGGCGGAAAGCCGCGGTTTCCGTTTCCATCCGGGGCCGGTGTTCAGCAACGTGCTGCTGGCCGACGAGATCAACCGCGCACCGCCGCGCACGCAGAGCGCGCTGCTGGAAGCCATGGCCGAACAGCAGGTGACGCTGGACGGCACCACCCACGTGCTGCCCGATCCGTTCTTCGTGATCGCCACGCAGAACCCGGTGGACATGTCCGGCACCTTCCCGCTGCCGGACTCGCAGATGGACCGCTTCCTGCTGCGGCTTACCCTCGGCTATCCCGACGCCGGCGCCGAACGCGCCCTGCTGGCCGGCGCCAGCCGTCGCGAGCTGATCGCACAGACGCTGCCCAGCCTGGCCGAACAGGACATCCGCGACCTGCGCATGGCGGTCGAACAGGTCCATGCCAGCGACGCGCTGGTCGACTACGTGCAGCGCCTGCTGGCGCGCAGCCGCCAGCAGGCGGGCGTCCGCGTCGGCCTGTCGCCGCGCGCCGGCATCGCCCTGCTGCGCGCAGCCAAGGCGCATGCACTGCTGGCCGGCAGGGAACATGCACTGCCGGAGGACGTGCAGGCGCTTTTCGTCGCCGTGGCCGGGCATCGACTCGTCGCCGAAGCGGAGTCGTCCTCGGGCGCCGCCCTGGCCGGCATGATCCTGCATGGCGTCCAGGTCGACTGACGTGCCCGCCTGGCTGCGCGCCCGCCTGCTGGCCCTGCAACGGCTCGCGCGACCGCGCCGGCCCGAGTCGCTGCCGGTCACGCTCGACCGCCATCGCATCTATGTCCTGCCCACCGGCTTCGGCCTGTTCCTCGCCACGCTGCTGGCGGCGATGCTGCTGGGTGCGCTGAACTACAACAACAATCCGGCGCTGCTGTTGGCCCTGCTGCTCGCCGCCACGGCGCTTGCCAGCGCGCTGCAGGCGCACCTGCAGCTGGCTGGACTGCGCATGGACGCCGCGTCGGCCGAACCGGTGGCCGCCGGCACACCGCTGCGGTTGCGGCTGGCGCTGGCCCGCGACGACCGCCGACCGCGTCGCGGGCTGCAGGTGGCCTGTGGCCCGGCCAACGCCTGCGCCGACCTCGCGGAGACCGACCGCACGGAGGTCGACCTGTGGCTGCCCACTACCCGCCGCGGCTGGCTCGACCTGCAGCGGATCCGCCTGTCCACCACCCAGCCGCTGGGGCTGGTACGCGCCTGGAGCTGGGTCTGGCCGGCGGCACCGGCACTGGTCTATCCCGCCCCGGAACATCCAGCTCCGCCGCTGCCCGACACCGGCAGCGCCTCCACCCGTACCCGCCAACATCCGCTCGGCGACGAACTGCAGCAGTTGCGCCCCTACCGGCAGGGCGATGCGCGCCGCACCATCGCCTGGAAGCACTCCGCCCGCCGCGACACCCTGCTGGTGCGCGAATACGAACGTCCCACCGGCTCCGAACTGCTGCTGGACTGGCACGCGCTCGGCCCGCTGCCGCATGAGCGCCGCATCGCGCGACTGGCGCGCTGGGTGGACGAGGCCGAACGCGAAGGCCGCCGCTATCGTCTGCTGCTACCGGGCCAGCCGCCGCTGGGGCCGGGCACCGGCGATGCCCACCGCCACCAGTGCCTGCGCGCGCTGGCGCTGATGCCCGACGCATGAAAAAACGACAGGACAGCCGTTTTTCACGGCGAAGCCGCCCGAAGGGTGGCGCAGGGCCGGTTTTTGCTCCTGCAAAACCGGCATTCCCGCCATCCATGGCGGTCAGATGTGCGCCATGAAAAAACGGCAGGACAGGCGTTTTTCACGGCAAAGCCGCCCGAAGGGTGGCGCACATGGATGTGCGCCATGAACGACGACCCCGCTCTTCCGCCACTGAATCCGGCCGCACGCGGCTGGGCGCTGCTGACCACCGCGCTGGCCCTGCTGCCGCTGCTGCTGCAGTTGCCCGGTACGCTGGCCGGCGTGTTCGCCATCGCGGCGCTGCTGGTGGCGGCGCTGTCCTGGCAACGCCGGATTCCCATGCCGCTGCGCCTGCTGCTGGTGGTCACCATGCTGGTGGCGATCTACTGGCAGATGGGCGCCTCGCCGGGCCGCGACACCGGCTGCGCGCTGCTGGCGGCGATGCTGGCGATCAAGTCCAGCGAACTGCGCACCCTGCGCGATGCGCGCAGCCTGCTCGGCTTCGCCCTGTTCGCGCCGTTCGCCGCCTTCCTGCTCGACCAGGGGCCCAGCACCCTGCTGCTGTCGCTGGCGGCGGTGGCCTGCGCCCTGCTCGGCCTGCAACGCCTGGCCGACGCCGAAACCGGCACGGCGCCGCGGCCGGTCGCCTTCCAGCTGCGGACGGTCGGCCGGCTGCTGGTGGTCGCATTGCCGCTGGCGCTGTCCGCCTTCTGGCTGCTGCCGCGCCTGCCGACACCGTTGTGGGGCATCCCGGAGCGGGCGGTGGGGCAACCCGGCCTGTCGGACACGATGGCACCGGGACAGTGGCTGGACCTGATGGCTGACGACAGCCCCGCGCTGCGCGTGCAGTTCGCTGGCGCGGTGCCCATGCCCGAGCAGCGCTACTGGCGTGGGCCGGTGTTGACCCGCTTCGATGGACGTACCTGGACGCGACTGGAAAGCCAGCGCCGCACAGCACCGCCACCTGTCGCCGCGGCACCCCTGCAGTGGGACTACCAGATCGAGTACGAACCCACCGAGCGGCGTGAACTGGTGGCACTGGACCTGCCGTTGGCCGCACCCGACGAAACCAGCCTGGATGCCGACTACACCCTGGTGAGCGCCCGTCCGTTGAACGCGCTGACCCGTTGGCATCTTCGCTCCGCGCCGCCGGCGCGCTTCCAGCCGGACCTGCCGCACGCCCTGCGCGAACAGGCGCTGCAACTGCCCGCCGGCTTCAATCCACGCACGCTGGCGCTGGCCCGGCAATGGCGCCTTGAGGCCGGCACCGACGATGCGGCCATCGTCCGCCGCGCGATGCAATGGATCAGCCGTGATTTCAGCTACACCCTGAGCACGCCACTGCCCGGCCGGCACGGCGCCGACGAGTTCCTGTTCGACTGGAAAGCCGGCTTCTGCGAGCACTTCAGCTCGGCCTTCGTGGTGCTGATGCGCGGGGCCGGCATCCCTGCGCGCGTGGTCACCGGCTATGCCGGCGGCACCCGCAACCGTTATGGCGGCTACTGGCTGGTGCGCAGGATGGACGCGCACGCCTGGGCCGAGGTCTGGCTGCCGCAGCGTGGCTGGACCCGCGTCGACCCGACCGCGGCGGTGGCGCCCGAACGGATCCGCGACACACTGGAAGACCGCCTGGCACGGGGCGATGCCGCCGGCGGCGGGCTGGACATGGGCACGCGCTGGCTGCAGCTCGCGCAGGCCGGCGACTGGCTGCGCCGCAACTGGAACGGCATGGTCCTGTCCTTCGATGCGCGGCGCCAGCAGCAGTTGCTGCGCCCCTTCGGCATCGAGCACCTGGAGCCGGCGCAACTGGCCGGGCTGCTCGCCGCCTTCGCGCTCATCGCTGTCGCCGCCATGGCCTGGCTGCTCGCGCGGGGCGAGCGCGAACGCGATCCGCTGCTGCGTGCCTGGCACCGGCTCGATCGCCGCTATGCCCGTCTCGGCCTGGGCCGCCAACCGCACGAACCGGCGGGCGACTGGGCCGCGCGCGTGGAAGCGGTGCGGCCCGGCAGCGGCCTGAATGCACTCAGCCAGCGTTTCAGCGAGGCGCGCTACGCTGGCGCCTCGTCGGACCTCGCTTCATTATTGCGTGACCTGCACAGGCACCGCCCTCAACCCGGAGTACGAACCGGAGCACGAACATGAAGACCCGCATCCTCCTCACCATCGCCGCCAGCCTGGCCCTGGCCGCCTGTGCCACCGCTCCCAAGCCGCTGCAGGGACAGTTCAGCACCGTGTCCCCGCGCGATACCGTCGCGCAGAAGCAGACCGGCACGCCGGTACGCTGGGGCGGCCGCATCATCGAGACGCTTCCCGGCCAGGGCGAGACCTGTTTCCAGATGATCGCCCGCCCGCTCAACGGCAATGGCCGCCCGAGCAGCACCTCCGCCGATGCCAGCGACGGCCGCTTCCTCGCCTGCCGCGCCGGCTTCTACGATCCGGCGGTGTTCGAGCCGGGCCGCGACGTGACCTTCATCGGCCGCATCGACGGCTACCAGACCACCAAGATCGGCGACTACGACTACCCGCTGCCGAAGATCGCCGCCGACGTGGTGTACCTGTGGCCGGTGCAGCGCGAGGTCGAAGTGGTGCCGGCCTACCCGTATGGCCCATGGGGCCCGGGCTGGGGTCCCGGCTGGGGCTGGGGTTGGCGCGGCGGCTGGTGGTGACCGGCCGGGCCTGATCCCGCATGCGTGACGAAGAACAGACGCCGCCCCCGGGCGGCGTCTGTTCTTGTATCGGCGATGCGCATCCAGGAGGACAGACCCTGGCCCTGGATCAGTCCTGCGCGCGGATCGTCCAGTCGCCAGCCCGCGCGCCCGGCACCAGCGCCCAGCCCGGCTTCAAGACCAACGACCAGCCATCCCCCTTCAGGCCACCGGCAGTCGCCTCCGCGCCCGTGTACTGCACGGACAGGCGCGACCAGTCCGCCGAAAGCAGGCCGTCCTTCTCGACGTCCAGCACTCCCCAGGCCGTTGCCGCGCGGATGGTTGCATAGGCCGCGCCCTCCGGTGGCAGCGGCGTCACCTTGTTGGGGTCGAAGCTGAAACTGGCGCCGTTCACCGGCGCCACGAGCACCGGTCCATCGACCAGGCGGGCGCGCAATGCCGCCACGACCGTGGCCTGCCTGACGGCCCGGGCGTCTTCTTCGGCCCGTATCCCGTCCATGCCGTAACGCGCTCCGCTCTGCGCGAAGGCCGCATCGTCGGGAGAAACCATCAGGCCAAAGGCCGATGCAAGCATCGCCGGCAAACCATCGCGCCGGTTCCAGGCTGTCCGCCAGCCCGGCGACGCGCTGTCCAGCAGTACCCCATATGCGGGGCCCGTGTAATAGGCGAAGGAACGGGCGTAGGCGGCGACGCCGTCGCCTTTGCGCAGGTGATCGGCCAGATGCGCGGCCATCGCGGCATCCTGCGACAGGAGCCGGCCGGTGTATTCGGCGATGCCCTCGTGCCGCTCCATCGCGTCCTCGGCCTGCTGCGCCTCCGGGAACCGCGCCTGCCGCCAAGCGCGGAAGGTCAGTGCATCACGTGTCGCGCGGAGCCGGTCTTGCGGATCCGTGGCGGCGACAGCTGCCGCCAGCGCGCGCAGCTCCAGGCGCAGCGACAACCGTCCCTGCTCCGTCTCCAGTTGCTCCTGGTCGGCGTGGACCGCCGCCAGGCCGACCTGCCCCTGGATGCGATGCCAGGCTTCGTGCATGAGCAGGATGGAGAGCGCCGGCTCCCCTTGCGGCAGGGGCAGCATCAGCATGGTCCAGGTGCGCCCGTTCCATTTCACCGCGGTGTTGGCGAGCGGAACCGTATCGGGCAGATGCCCGCGGAAGATCGTCCCGTCCCGCTCGAAGGAAGTTTCCAATCCGTCCATGTTCGCCATGAATCGCCGCGTAGCCGGGTCCGCCAACAGGGTGGGACCGCACAAGTCCACGCCCCAGGCCTTCCCGGCATCGGCCTTGCACAGCGCCTGCATGCGCTGGAATGCCGCCGTCGCCACGACCGGTTCCAGCGGTGCCTGGGCCATCGCGCCAGCCGATGCGGCCATCGACAGCGCCAGGCAGAGGTATCCGCGGACAGATCGCCGCATCGTCAGTTCTCCCATCAGGCGGAACCAGCGTTCCGCACCGGCAATGGGCCGGTCAGGCCGCACCGAAATGCCCCAGCGGCGCGCCGGCCAGCAGGTGCAGGTGGATATGGAACACCGTCTGCCCGGCGTTCTCGCGGCAGTTCATCACGATGCGGTAGCCGTCCTGCGCGAAACCTTCGCGGCGCGCATATTCGGCCGCGGCCAGCGCCAGCTTGCCGATCAGGTGCGCCTGCGCCGGCTGCAGGTCGTCCAGGGTCGGGATGACCTCGTTCTTCGGGATGAAAAGGACATGCACCGGCGCCTGCGGCGCGATGTCCTTGAAGCCCAGCACGTCTTCGTCCTCGTAGACGATGGTGGCGGGAATCTCGCGGCGGATGATCTTGCCGAAAATCGTGTCGGTCATGCGGCGGCTCGTTGCGGGAAACGGCCTACAGCTTACCGCCTCGTCCCGGACGCTACTCGGCGATTTCGCTGCGGCTGCCAAAGGCGTGCGACAGCGTGCCGCGGTCCACATATTCCAGTTCGCCGCCCAGCGGCAGGCCCTGCGCCAACCGGCTTGGACGCACCTTGTGGCGGCGTGCCAGCTGCGCCAGATAGTGCGCGGTGGCCTCGCCTTCGACGGTGGAGTTGGTGGCGATGATCAGCTCGGCGACCTCGCCCTGCGCCAGCCGCGCCTCCAGCTGGTCCAGGCCGAGTTCGCGCGGACCGATGCCGTCCAGCGGCGACAACCGGCCCTGCAGCACGTAGTACACGCCGCGATAGCTGGTGGCGTGCTCGATGGCCAGGCGGTCGGCCGGCGATTCCACCACGCACAGCGTCTGCCGTTCGCGGCTGGCGCTCGCGCACAGCGGGCAGATACCGGTCTCGCTGAAATCGCGGCACTGCGCGCAATGACCGATCCGTTCGATGGATTCGGCCAACACCTGCGACAGGCGCAGGCCGCCGTCGCGCGCGCGCTCGAGCACGTGGTAGGCCATGCGCTGGGCGGTCTTCTGGCCGACGCCGGGCAGCACCCGGAAGGCTTCGATCAGTTGTTCCAGCAGCGGCAGGCTCATCGCGTCGTGCTCATCGTCGAAACGAACGCGCGAAGCCCGTGGGCTTCGCGGCGTGGGTGGAACAGGCGGCCGGGCAAGGCCGGCGCGCCGTCATCAGAACGGCAGCTTCATGCCCGGCGGCAGCTTCATGCCGGCCGTGGCCGAGCCCATGCGGCTCTGCGATTCGCTGTCGATCTTGTTGGAGGCATCGTTGAACGCCGCTGCGATCAGGTCCTCGACCATTTCCTGGTCGGACAGCACCGACGGGTCGATGCGTACCTTGCGGCACTCCTTGGTGCCGGTGAGGGTCACGCTGACCATGCCGCCGCCAGCGCTGCCGGTGACTTCCAGCTTGGCCAGTTCTTCCTGGGCCTTCTGCAGGTTTTCCTGCATCTTCTGGGCCTGTTGCATCAGTTGGGCGATGTTGCCGCGCATGCTTGCTTACTCTTCAAAGGGACGGATGGAATCGGGCACGACCCGGGCGCCCTGCGCAAGCAGGTGCTGCACCTGGGGGTCGGCCATGAAAACGGCTTCGGCCGCGTTCTGTCGTTCGCCGCGCTGGCGGTCGGCGCGCTCGTGCAGCGTTTCGGCCTCGGCGTTGCCGGTCTCGATCACGATCCTGGGCGCGCTGCCCAGCGCCTGCGCCAGGGTCTGCGCCAACGCGCCCAGCGAACGCTCGGACTGCAGGTATTCGAAACCCGGCAACAACGCCAGCCGCAGCACGCCGTCGCGATAGCCGACGAAGGCGGCGTTGGCAGCCAGCTCGCGCGACGGCCCGGACAGGCCGCTGGCGGCGATCAGGTCCAGCCACTGTTCGGCGTTCTCCAGCGCACGCGGCGGTTTACCAGCCGGTACCGCAGCAGGCGCTGGCGGTGCGATGGCGATGCCTTCGGCACGGAACGGGGACGGCGGCGCCTGGCGCGGCGGTGACATCGCTTCGGCAACGTCATCGCGCGCCGGCATGGCGGCGGCTTCTTCCTCCATCCACGGCGGCAGATCGTCGTCGCGGCGGGCCTGCATGGGCTCTGCTGCCAGCGGCGGGGAAAGCGGCTTCGGTTCGACCTGCGGCTCGCGCACCTCCACAGGCACGGCGCCTTCCCGCTTCGAAACGGTGTAAGCGGAAGTTGATCCGGATGTCGGTGCAACCTCCGTCAGTTGCACCGGTGCGGCCATGGCAGCCGCCGCCACGGCAGGCGCGGAACCGCCAGCCGATGGCGAGAGCGCCCCCGTTCCCGGACCTTCGCCTTCCGGTACCGCCGGCACCGCGCCGGCCGGGCGGAACGCCAGCATGCGCAGCACGGTCATCTCGAAACCGGCGCGCGGACTCGGCGCCAGATGCAGGTCACGACGACCGCCGAGCGCCATCTGGTACCAGAGCTGCACCACTTCCGGGCGCAGCCGCGAGGCGAACGCCGCCGCATCGACGCCATCGCCAGGCGCCGCGGCGCCCGGCACCAGCTGCTGCACCTGGATGCGGTGCAGGGCTTCGGCCAGCGCATCGAGCACGCCGCTCCAGTCCGGCGAGAAATCGGCCAGGGTGGCGACGACCTGCAGCAGGCGCGCACCGTCGCCGGCCGCCAGCGCATCGAGCATGGCCGCCACCTGGGTACGGTCGACGGTGCCGAGCATCGCCCGCACCACGTCGTCGCTCAACGCGCCGCCGGCATAGGCGATGGCCTGGTCCAGCAGCGACAGGCCGTCGCGCAGCGAACCGTCGGCGCCGCGCGCCAGCTGCGCGATCGCGCCGTCTTCGAACTCGATCTGCTCGGCGCCGAGGATGCGCGTCATCTGCCCGCGGATCTGCTCCTCGTCCAGCCGCTTGAGGTTGAACTGCAGGCAGCGCGACAGCACGGTGACCGGCAGTTTCTGCGGGTCGGTGGTTGCCAGCAGGAACTTCACGTGCTCCGGCGGCTCCTCCAGCGTCTTCAGCAGCGCGTTGAACGCCGCCTTGGACAGCATGTGCACTTCGTCGATCAGGTAGACCTTGTATTTGCCGCGCGAAGGCATGTACTGCGCGTTCTCGATCACCTCGCGCACGTCGTCCACGCCGGTGTTGGACGCGGCGTCGATCTCCAGCAGGTCGATGTAGCGGCCGCTGTCGATGTCCAGGCAGGCCGCGCACTGGCCGCAGGGGTCGGCGCTGGTGCCGTGCTCGCAGTTCAGCGACTTGGCGAAGATGCGGGCGATGGTGGTCTTGCCGACACCACGGGTACCGGTGAACAGGAAGGCATGGTGGACGCGGCCGCTGTCCAGCGCGTTGCTCAGCGCGCGGACCACGTGTTCCTGGCCCACCAGCTCGGCGAAACGCTTCGGGCGCCACTTGCGGGCGAGGACGAGATAGGACATCAGGCAACCGTCTTCATCTGAGCCGCCATTGTGCCATGCCCCTGCCGCGCCCGCCCCACGCCGGCTGGCTCAAGGTTCGGGCGGCGATGGCGATATATGAACGGATGGGGCAAGCCACAGGTCCACGCCTGCAGGCGGGCGGGCATCCACTCCACCGGGGACAGACAGGATCATGCGGGCACAGGCGACAGGGCTGAAATCGATCGTGGCGCGCACCGCGCTGGTGCTGGGCCTGGTGGCCGCAGCCTGCTTCACCGGCGCGGCCTGGCTGATCCAGCAGAAGGCCGCCGCGGTGCAGGAAGCCACGGCCCTGGACGGGCTGGAGCAACTGGCGCGGGCCGAGGCCGCCAAGGTGCGCGGCAACGCGACCGAGACCCTGTCCCGGGTACGTGGGCTGAGCGACGCCACCCTGTCGCTGATGGACGGCGCCCATGCCAGCCGCGGCGCGGTTTCCGGCCTGGTGCGGCGCTACGCCGGTGCCGATCCCTCGGTGCTGGGCTACTGGCTGGAATTCGAGCCGGAAGCCTTCGACGGTCGCGATGCCCAGTTCGCACGCCCGTGGCCCCATGGCGAACCCGACGCCGCCGGGCTGCAGGCCGTCATCGCCGGCCTGGACCCGGACCAGTTGGCCAGCAACGACTCCGGGCGCGTCTCGATCTACTGGACCCGCGATGCCTCCGGCAGCACCTCCCTGCACGAACCGGTCGGCAGCGCGCAGGACCTCAAGCTGCAGGGCGAGAACGCCGAGCCCTACTACGTGGCCGCGCGCAAGCGTGGCGACGAACTTATGTACGAGCCGTACCTGGACGAAACCGGCGCGGATGTACTGATGACCAGCCTGATGGTGCCGGTAGTCCGCGACGGCCGCCTCCTCGGCGTTGCCGGCGCCGACATCACCCTGGACGCGATCCAGGCCAACCTTGCCAAGGTGCGTCCCTACGAGCGTGGCGTGGTGCGCCTGCTCTCGCCCACCGGCGCCGTGCTCGCCGCGCCGGAGCAGCAGAGCCTGGGCAAGCCGTTCGCCGCGGACCTGGCGCCGGTGCTGGCGCGACTGGCGAAGGGTGAAAGCGTGCACCAGCGCACCGTTGACGCAGCTGTCGGCGGAGAGGTGTTCCGCATCTACGTGCCGGTCACCGTGGGGCGCTCGTCCGATGCCTTCGCCCTCATGGTCTCGGCCCCTGTCGACGTGGTGATGGCCGGCGTGGCGCAGATCCGTAACCGGGTGATCGTGGTGGGCGTGGTCAGCGTGATCCTGCTGGTAGCGGTGGTGGCCCTGCTGCTGCGCCGCCTGGTCGGCACGCCGCTGCGCGGCATCGTGCAGGGCGTGGATGCGGTGGCGGCCGGGCAGCTGGACTACCCGATCGCCAGCGGCGGCGACGATGAGGTGGGCCAGGTCTCGCGCGCACTGCGCAAGATGCAGGCCGACCTGAAGGCGCGCCTGGACGCCGAACGCGCCATCGCCGCCGAGAACCTGCGCGTGCGCATCGCCCTGGACAATGCCGGCACCGCGATGCTGATCGCCGACGCGCACGGCCAGGTCGCCTATGCCAATCCGGCCATGCGCAGCCTGCTGGCGCGCCATCGCGCCGAGCTCGCCGGTCACCTGCCCCATGCCGATCTGGAACGGATCGAAGGCCAGCCACTGTCGTGCCTGCAGGCGCGGGCCGGCGATGGCGGCATTGCCACGGACAAGCAGCAATCCGAACTGGTGTTCGGCAGCGCGGTATTCGCCCAGACCATCGCTCCAGTGATCTCGGCCGAGGGCCAACGGCTGGGCATGGTGGTGGAATGGCGCGACCGCAGCCAGGAGGTGGCGGTGGAAACGGAAGTGGCCAGCGTCATCGACGCCGCCGCGGCCGGCGACCTGTCGCAGCGCGTCGGCATCGAGGGCAAGACCGGCTTCTTCCGACGGCTGGCCGAGGGCATGGACGGCATGCTCGATGCCAATGCCGGCACCATCGGCGACGTGCAACGCGTGCTCGGCGCACTGGCGCAGGGCGACCTCACCCAGCGCATCACTGCCGATTACCGCGGTGTGTTCGGGCGCATGCGCGATGACACCAACGCCACCGTCGAACGCCTGACCGGCATCATGCAGGGCGTGCGTGGCGCGGTCGACGCCATCGGCAGCGCCGCGCGCGACATCGCCGCCGGCAACGACGACCTGTCGGCGCGCTCGGAGCAGCAGGCCGCCAGCCTGGAAGAAACCGCCGCCTCGATGGAGGAATTGACCTCCACCGTGCGCAGCAATGCCATGTCCTCGCAGCAGGCGCGCGAACTGGCCACCGGCGCGGCCGATGTCGCCGCCCGCGGCGGCGACGTGGTGGCGCAGGTGGTCGGGCAGATGGACGGCATCACCGCCGCCTCGCGGCAGATCGAAAGCATCATCGGCGTGATCGACGGCATCGCTTTCCAGACCAACATCCTGGCGCTCAACGCCGCGGTGGAGGCCGCCCGCGCCGGCGAGCAGGGGCGCGGCTTCGCCGTGGTCGCCAGCGAGGTGCGGGCACTGGCCCAGCGCTCGGCCGACGCGGCGCGGCAGGTCAAGGTCCTGATCGGCGATTCGGCGCAGCGGGTGGAACAGGGTGCGGCCCTGGCCGGCAACGCCGGCGACACCATGCGCGAGATCGTGGCCGCGGTACGGCGCGTCGACGACCTGATGGCCGAGATCTCGGCCGCATCGCAGGAGCAGAGCGCCGGCATCGAGCAGATCAACCAGACCGTCGTGCATATGGACGGTGCCACCCAGCAGAACGCGGCCATGGTGGAAGAAGCCGCCGCGTCGGCGCGTTCGCTGCAGGAGCAGGCCGATGAACTGGCGCGGATGGTGGCGGTGTTCCGCCTGCACTGACGCGCCCACCCCACGCCGGATGCCCTTCCGCGTCCGGCGTGGGCAGATTCGACTTGTGGCCGCCGCGCCGGCCCTATAGAATCTGCGCCCCTGCAGCGCCTTCGGGTGGCGGCAGGTCACGGAGAGGTGTCCGAGTGGTTGAAGGAGCACGCCTGGAAAGTGTGTAAGCGTCTAAACCGCGCTTCGGGGGTTCGAATCCCCCTCTCTCCGCCAGATTCACGATTCCGGCTTCCGCCCGGAACAGAGAAACCCGGGCCGCGCGATGCGCGGCCCGCGTCTATGGTGGCCCCGTCGGCCCCTCGCGACGCTAGGTCGAAAATCCCGCCAGGGCCGGAAGGCAGCAACGGTATCGATCGACGCGGGCGCCGAGGTCAGCCGGCGGGGCCACCGCCTTTTCTGCATTCCACGCCTTCCACAGGGCTCGCCGACGGCAGCACAGGCCGTATACGCATGACAGCGCGTCCCGCTTCACGGCGATTCGATGGGAACCCTCTGCTGGACGGATGCCGGCAACCACGGGCAAGCCCGGCAGCGGCTCAGCCCGGGAACGGCACCGCCCGCGGCGCGGTCGGCTCGGCCAGCAGCACGCATTCCCCCGGATCGGCCACACGGTGGCCGCGCGCGCGCAGCGCCTGGCCATCGGCCGCGCTGGCGTAGTGGTACAGCACCATCCGCGCCTGCAGCTCGGCCGGGTACTCGCGCTCCAGGTCGTCCACGCCGGTATGCGATGGGTTGCCATGCAGGCCGCAGTCGTGGGCGACCAGTTCGCCATCGTCCGCATGGCGGGCCAGCATTTCCGGGATCGGCCGGGTGTCGCCGCTCCAGACCAGCGCGCCCTGCAGGCGCAGGCCCCAGGCGGTCTCCGGCCAGTGATGGCGGACCGGGAATACCTCCAGGCGCACACCGTCATGCCAGAACGCCTCGCCGACCACGATCAGCTGGAACGCATCCCAGAAATTGGCGCCGCCCTCGGCCAGTACGTTGGGGTAGTCGCCGACGCGCCGGTGCAGCAGCGGCACCACCGGCGCAGGCACGTACAGCCGCACCCGCCCGCGCCGCCGCGGATTGAAATACGCATCGACGAACAGGCGCTCGAACCCGGCCACATGGTCCAGGTGCACATGGGTGACGAACAGCGCGTCCGGCATCGCCCCATAGCGGGCCTGGTAGGCGGTCAGCCCTTCGCCGCCGCAGTCGATGGTCAGCCACGGCTGGCCATCGCGCTCGATCACCGCCATCGGCGAACCGAGTTCGACCGCCGAGGCGTTGCCGACGCCGAGAAAACGCAGGGACCACGCCATCACACGCCCCGGTTCCAGGCCAGATCGTAGGCGCGGCGCAGGCGCGCGAAATCCTTCTCCACGTCCTCGCGGCTGCGCTCGCCGCGCAGTTTGAGCAGCGAACGGAGCAGGCGCTTGAGGTTGCGCTCGCGCCAGCGCGTGGCGGGAATGCGCAGCACGCCGCGGTCGAAGTCGATCAGCCAGCCGTGACCGCTGGCGTCGAACAGGATGTTGTGTGCGTTGAGGTCGGCGTGGTCCAGCCCGGCACGATGGAAGCGCGCGATCAGGCGTCCGGTTTCCTCCCACGGCGCACCACGCCCGGCAACCAGCGCCCGGTCGGCCAGCGAACGCACGCCGTCCAGCCGCTCCATCAGGATCGCCGCGCGGTAGGTCGCACCCTGGCGCATGTAGAACGCCGCCAGCGGCCGCGGCACCGGCAGTTTCAACGCGATCAGCTTCCGCATCAGCCGGAACTCGGCGAAGCTGCGGGTCCGGTGGGCGCCCTGCCACAGGTAGCGGTCGCGACTGAGCCGGGCGGCGACACCGCCGCGCAGGTAGTGGCGCAGCACGCAGTGCCCGAACGGCGCATCCACGAACCACGCCCCGCCACGCCCGCCCTCGCCCACCGGGCGCGCCCTGCCGCCCCAGTGCGCAGGCGAAAACAAGGTGGTTTCGGCTTGCCGCAGATGTTGGCGGTCGAACAGAATGGCGCCATAGCCGCGGCCTTCGCGGCAAGGCGTCAGCGCTTCAGTGGCGTCGAAAGCGACCATTCACCGCGAGTCTAACAACACCATGCCTTCAGCGTCCTCCCCATTGTGTCTCCTGCGCCTGTCCGCGCTCGGGGACGTGACCCACGTGGTCCCGCTGGTGCGGACGCTGCAGCAGGCCCGGCCGGGCGTGGAATTGCACTGGGTGATCGACAAGGCCGGGCATCGCCTGCTCGAAGGGCTGCCCGGCGTAACGTTTCATGTCTACGACAAGAAGTCCGGCCTGGCCGGCATGCGCGCGCTGCGCCGCGAGCTGCCCGCCGCGGGTTTCGCCGCACTGCTGCAGATGCAGGTCGCCTTCCGCGCCAACGTGCTGTCGGCCTTCATCCCCGCCCAGCGCCGCATCGGCTACGACCGCTCGCGCTCCAAGGATCTGCACGGGCTGTTCATCGATGAGCGCATCCCCGACCGCCCCGGCATCCATGTGCTCGACGCGATCGGCAGCTTCTGCGAGCCGTTGGGGATGAAACAGACCACGGTCAGCTGGGACCTGGCCACGCCCGCCGACGCCCACGACTGGGCGCGCGCGCAATGGGACGACGACGGCCGCCCGGTACTGATGATTTCGCCCTGCTCCAGCCACGAACGCCGCAACTGGTACGCCGACCGCTACGCGGCGGTCGCCGACCATGCCGCCGCGCGCGGCTGGCGGGTGGTGCTGTGCGGCGGCCGAAGCGATCTGGAACGCCGCACCGCCGACGCGATCCTGGCGGCGATGCGCACGCCGGCGCTGGACCTGGTGGGCCGGGACACGCTCAAGCAGCTTCCCGCCCTGCTGGCCCGCGCCAATCTGCTGGTGACGCCCGATTCGGGTCCGATGCACATCGCCAACGCGGTCGGCACCAAGGTGCTGGGCCTGCACGCGGCCAGCAACCCCGAGCGCAGCGGCCCGTACTCGGACCGCCGCTACTGCGTGGACCGCTACGACGACGCGGCGCGCCGCTTCCTGCACAAGCCCGCCGCCGGGCTGAAATGGGGCACGAAGATCGAGTTCGACGGGGTGATGGAACTGATCACCGTGGACGATGCCATCGCCGCGTTCGAGCGTTACGTGGCCGACCGGCCCGGCTGAAGCGCATGGCGGCAAGGACCGCAGGAGCGACTCCAGCCGCGATGGCGGCTCTACCGGAAAATCGCTCCCGACGGCTTCGCTCGACCTGGTGCCAAGACTCAGCGGGCGCGGTAATCCGCGTAGGACTTCTCTTCCACGTAGCCCGAACCCAAGGCGAGGTTGATCGCTTTCTTGATCCGAGCGCGCTCGTCGTTCTGGAAATACACGCTGCGCGCCAGCTCGACGAAACCGGTGTCGAAGGCCTGGGCCTTGTCCTTGAGGCGGATGTCGTCCTCGATGTCCCACAGCCGCTCGTTCACCGCCTTCAGCTCCGCGCGCAGGCCATCGATCTCCCGCGCCGCGGCCGGGTGCGCGCTCCAGGTGCGCTCCAGCGCGGCCAGTTCGTTGCGCACGTTCGCCAGCTTGGCCGCATCGCTCATGCGCTCGGACTTGATCTGGAGGATCGAGATCTTGTCGAGCAGTTCACCGAAGGAAACGGGCACCAGGATTTCGGACATGACGGACACCAGGGGAGCGGAAGAGGCAGTGTAGCGGCGGGGGCGGACAGCCGGCACAGCGGCGCGGTGCCGCCCATGAGCCCGGAAACGAAAACGGCCCCATCGGGGCCGTTTTCAAATCTGGCGGGAAGGGGGGGATTCGAACCCCCGATGCGCTATAAACGCATGCCTGATTTCGAGTCAGGTACATTCAACCACTCTGCCACCTTCCCGGTGGTTCCCGGCGAACCGGGCTGCGAATGATACGAGGCCTTGGCAACGCGGACAAGTTGTTTTTTTGTGCCACGCCGGCCTGCTGCCCTCCCGCTCCCTTGCCCCGCCCCTTGATCGGCCGCCCCGGCCGGCACGCGCCGGCTCTTGCCGTGCACCTGCGTGAACGCGATCATGAAAAACCTTTCCGCTGGAAACGGCCCCCTGCGGGCGCCCATGATCGAATTCGGACACCTCAGCCATGTCGGCCTGCGCCGCCAGCTCAATGAGGACACCTATTACGGCGACGGCGAACTGGGATTGTGGCTGGTCGCCGATGGCATGGGCGGCCACGCCTGCGGCGAAGTCGCCAGCGCGCTGGCGCGCGAGACCATCGTGCGCGAGGTCCGCAGCGGCACCGCGCTGCCGCAGGCCATCCGCATCGCCGACGAGGAGATCATCCGCGCCTCGCGCCGGCGCAACGACAGCCTGCCGATGGGCACCACCGTGGTCGCCGCGCGGGTACAGGGCAACCGCTTCGAAGTGGCCTGGGTCGGCGACAGCCGCGCCTATCTCTGGCGCGACGGCAAGCTGGCCCAGCTCAGCCAGGACCATAGTTATGTGCAGGAACTGATCGCCCAGGGCTCGCTGACCGCCGAGCAGGCCCGCGCCCACCCGCACCGCAACGTCGTCACCCAGGCACTGGGCGTGACCGACCCGGCCCATCTCAACGTGGCCACCATGACCGGAGAACTGCGACCGGGCATGCAGCTGCTGTTGTGCAGCGACGGCCTGACCGAGGAAGTGAACGACCACAGCCTGGCGCAGACGCTGGCGCAGGCCGACAGCAGCGCGCAGGAATGCGTGGATACGCTGGTGGCCGCGGCACTGGACGGCGGCGGCTCGGACAACATCACCGCCATCCTGGTCCGCTGCCACTGAGCAACCCGGTCATGCCGGCGCCCGCTCCGCAGGTGCGGGGCTCGCCCGGTACGGGGCCGTCCTGGCGTCGCCTGCCACGAACATGCGGGGCAAGCCCCGCATCTACGCGCTGACCGTTTCCTCCTGCTTCTCCCCATCCCACCAGGCATGGCCGGCCTTCTTGCGCAGGCGCTCCAGGCGCGCCTCGTGCGCCTGCAGTTCCGACGCGGTGGTCACCACCCGTGGGCGCGGCAACAGGACCGCGGCATCGAAAGCCTGCACCACGCCCGCAGCGCCCGCGGTCTCGGCCTCAGGCAGGCCGAAGCCGATTTCCTCCTGTCCCGAGGTCAGCGCGATATAGACATCGGCCAGGATCTGCGCATCGAGCAGGCCGCCGTGCAGGTGGCGGTGCGAGTTGTCCACGCCCAGGCGCCTGCACAGCGCATCCAGCGAGTTGCGCTGGCCGGGGAAGCGCTCGCGCGCCATCGCCAGCGTATCGGTCACCGTCACCCGTTCGGCCAGCTTGCTCCGGCCCAGGAGCGTCATCTCGTTTTCGAGGAAGCCCATGTCGAACGCGGCGTTGTGGATGATCAGCTCGGCGCCGTCCACATAAGCCAGGAACTCGTCGACGACCTCCTCGAAGCGCGGCTTGTCGGCCAGGAACTCCAGGCTCAGGCCGGTGACCTCCTGCGCGCCGGCTTCGAACTCGCAGTCGGGCTTGAGGTAGCGATGGAAGTTGTTGCCGCTGGGACGACGCTCGAGCAGCTCCACGCAGCCGATTTCGACCACGCGGTTGCCCTTCTTCCACTCCAGGCCGGTGGTTTCGGTATCAAGAACGATCTGGCGCATGACCTGCCTCAGTTGCTCGCGGCGCCGTCGCGCACGCGGATTGCCGCATCGCGGGCCAGCTGGTCCACGCGCTCGTTGTCCGGGTCGCCATTGTGCCCCTTCACCCAGCGCCACTCGATCTGGTGCCGCCCGGTGGCGGCATGCAGGCGTTCCCACAGGTCGCGGTTCTTCACCGGGTCGCCACCTGCGGTCTTCCAGTTGCGCCGCACCCAGCCGGACATCCACTCGGTGATGCCCTGGCGCACATACTGCGAATCGGTCTGCAGCATGATCTCGCAGGGCTCGCTGAGCGCCTCCAGTCCGGCAATGGCCGCCATCAGTTCCATCCTGTTGTTGGTGGTATGGGCTTCGCCACCGGACAGTTCGCGCTCATGCGCCTTGTAGCGCAGCAGCGCCGCCCAGCCGCCCGGTCCCGGGTTGCCGAGGCAGGCGCCGTCGGTATGTATTTCAATCGATTTCATGTCGTTCCGTTGAATGAAGCGTCAGGTCGCCACCGGCCCACGCCAGCCGACCGGCCGGGCGGCTTCCGGGCCGATGAAGGCCGGGGCACGCTTCTCGAATTCCAGCACGCAGATCGCGCGCAATCCCGGCAACGCCTTGCCGCCGGCATGCCCGGACTCGCTCCACAGCGGCCCGAAGTGGCGTACCGAGCGGACCCGCAGCCCCTCCCGCTGCAGCTGGAGCTGGCAGTGCGTGGCCGATGGCGGCCGTGCTCCCTGCCATTGCCAGCGCGCGCGATAGGGACTGTAGCGGTTGAGCAGAGTCATCCAGAGCCGGCCGCCCGGCATCAGCACGCGCGCACATTCGGACAACAGCGGCTCCAGTTCCACCGTGGCGACGTGCTGCAGGACAATGGCGTTGACCGCCTCCGAAGGCAGCGGCAGCGGCAAGGCGCAGCACACATCCCCTCCCCACCCCTTCCCATCGGCGGCACGATGCAGCCGTACCCCGCGCCCACTGGGCGCTTCTTCCGGCACCCAGGTCGCACAGGGAGCCAGCCACAACCAGGGCTGCGCGGGGAAACTCCGCACCTGATCGAGCAGATGGCGCTGCTCCGCGACCCGCATCGCCTCTGCTCCAGCCTTCTCAAACCAGGCCGAGACTGCAGCTTGACGGGGGAACGGGGCGGCAGGCATGGTCCAATTCTATGCGACTGACCGCCCTGCCTGCATTCCAGGACAACTACATCTGGGCGCTGCAGGCGCCCGATGGAGGCACCTTTTTCGTCGATCCCGGCCAGGCGCAGCCGGTGCTCGATGCGGCCGCACAAGGCATGCAGCCGGCGGCGATCCTGCTCACCCACCACCACGACGACCACATCGGCGGTGTGGCGGAACTACGGGAACGGTGGCCGGCCCTGCCGGTTTTCGCCCCGGAAGATGAACGAATTCATCTGAAGTGTGAAAGAGTCGGCGAAGGCGACCGGGTACAATCCGCCAGCTTCGATTTCACCGTGCTGTCCGTTCCCGGGCACACCCGGAGCCATATCGCCTTCCATGGCCACGGTCATCTGTTCTGTGGCGACACGTTGTTCAGCCTGGGCTGTGGACGCATGTTCGAAGGTACGCCCGCCCGGATGCTGGCCTCGCTGGAGCGGCTGGCGGCGTTGCCGGCGCAGACACGGGTCTGCTGCGGGCATGAGTACACGCTGGGCAATGCCGTGTTCGCGCGGCATGTCGATCCCACCAACGCGGCATTGCACCGCCGCCAACAGGAAGCCATGGACATGCGCAGCCGTTCCCACCCGACCGTTCCCTCGCTGCTGTCCAGCGAACTGGAATGCAATCCCTTCCTGCGCACGCATGCCGAACCCGTGCGCCAGGCCGTTGCCGCGCGGCTGGGCCGCGCGCCGGTGGACGAAGTGGAAGTGTTCGCCGAATTACGGCGCTGGAAAGACGGTTTCCGCGCGTGAAGCGGCGCAGCCTGTCATTGGCGCTGGGGCTGCTGCTCGGCGCCGGTGCCGGCGTCACCGCCGGGGCGCAGTCGCTGCCGGCCAGCGCCGGCCTGACCCAGAACATCGCCTCGCTCGCGGCCCTGCCGACCGACCCGGCCACGCTGCCGGCACCGCTTACCCGCAACGGCCACCAGATATTCGCAAGCTTCCGCGAGGGATTGGCCGTGGCGCAATGCGATGCGGACGCGACCAGCCCGCGCTGGCGCAAGCAGTTCGCGCACGCGCCGTCGCGACTGGGCAATGTCGAGGATGACGCCCTGCCGCTGTTCGGCTATGTGGTGGACGAACTGCGCGGCGCCGGCCTGCCCACCGAGTTCGCGCTGATTCCCTTCGTCGAAAGCGGCTACCGCCCCGGCGCGCGCAACGCCAGCGGTCCGGCCGGGCTGTGGCAGTTCATCGCCACCACCGCGCGCAACCACCGGGTACCGATGGAAAGCGGCTACGACGGCCGGCTTTCGGCAGTGGATTCGACCCGCGCCGCGGTGCGCTACCTGAAGACGCTGTACGGCATGTTCGGCGGCGACTGGCAGTTGGCGGTCATGGCCTACAACGCCGGCGAGTACCGCATTCTCCAGGCCCTGCGCCGCGGCGGCATGAACGCACAGAATGCACGCCCGGCCGAGCTGCCGGGCCTGTCTCCGATCACCCACGCCTATGTCGAGAAGCTGCACGCCCTGGCCTGCGTGCTCGAACAGGCGGAGAAGGAGCCTGACCTGATGGCGGCGCTTGACCGCCCGGTGCCGGTCCTGCGCGGGCATGCGCTGCCCGCCGGCACCACCCTGGCCGACTGGTCGGCGCGCAACGCGCTGGACCCGGCGCGCGTCGCCCGGCTCAACCCCGCGGTCACCGGCAAGCGTGCCGGCACGCGGGTGCTGGCGCCGGCCCTGCCGGATACGGGCATCGACACCGAAAACCTGGCCATGGCGACATCCACCAGCGTGGCTGCACTCCCGGCTCCTGCCGCGGTCGATGTCGCCATCACCACCGTGGCGGCCGCCGGCACCGGCAGCGCCGGGCGCCGCCACACGGTCCGCAACGGCGAATCGGCGTGGTCGATCGCGCGCCGTTATGGCATCCCGGTCAAGACCCTGCTTTCCCGCAACAACCTGGACGCCAACGCGGTCCTCAAGCCCGGCATGGTGCTGCGCTACGAAGAAGGCCGCTGACGCGGCTCAGGCTCTCCAGGGGCCAGAAACAGGAAAGCCCGGCTGCGAACCGGGCTTTCTGCTTCATGGAAACCGGGGATCCCTCATGGAAGGCCCGGGTTCGGTCTGCGTTTCAGAGCTGGGATTCCTGCACCTGCACCTTGAAGCGCTTGCGCAGGCCGTCCACGAAGGCCTTGGCCGCCGCCGCGCCGTCGATCTGGCTCAGCTGCTGCTTCAGCATTGCCAGCTGCGGCTCCGGCACTTCCTTCAGGTCGCCCGGGGTGACCTTGGTCACCGCGAACACCGCATAGCGGCCGTCGTCCAGTTCCACCTTGCCGTAGCTGGGCTTGCCATCGGCCGGCGGCGCCACGCTGAACACGGCGCGGTTGGCGGCGGCAGTCGGCATCGGCGCAGTACGCGGCAGGCCCGGCATCGGCAGCAGCTGCAGCTTCTCGCCCTCGGCCAGCGCCTGCAGCGTCTGGCCGCCCTGCAGCTTGGCCAGCAGCGCATCGGCGGCCTTCTTCGCCGCTTCCTCGGCGCGATGCGCATGCACCGCGGCGATCACCTTCTCGCGCGCCTGCGCCAGCGGGATGGCCTGCTCCGGCGTATGCGCGGTCACGCGGATCATCACGTTGTGGTTCGGGCCGAGTTCGATCGGGTCGCTGACCGTACCGTCTTCCTTCAGTGCATCGGAGAACGCCGCGCGCAGCACCGCCGGGTTGGCGGCGATGCCGCTGGCGGTCGCATGGGTGAACGGCCCCAGCGTCTGCACCGGCAGCCCCACCTCCTTGGCCGCCGAGTCCAGCACGGTCGGGTTCTTGTAGACCTGGTCCACCAGACGGCCGCTCAGGTCGTTGAACACACGCTCGTTGTCGGCCTGCATCTGCTCGGCCGAGAGCTGGTCGCGCACTTCCTCGAACGGACGGCCCTCGCCGCCCTTGACCTCGCGCAGCTTCAGCACGTGATAGCCGAACTCGGTCTTCACCGGGCCGCTGATCTGGCCCGGCTGCATGGCGAACAGCGCATCCTCGAACGGCTTCACCATCAGGCCGTGTTCGACCCAGCCCAGATCACCGCCTTCGGCCTTGGAGCCCGGATCATCGGAGTTGGCCTTGGCCAGCGCGGCGAAGTCGGCACCCGGCTGTTTGGCCTCTTCGGCCAGCTTGGCGGCCTTGGCTTCGGCGGCCTTCTGCGAAGCGGCATCGCTGCCGGCGCTGATCAGGATGTGCGAGGCCAGGCGCTGCTCCGGCTTCACGAAGCGCGCCTTCTCTTCTTCATAGCGGCGGCGCAGGGCCGCCTCGTCCGCAGGCGCGGCCGCCGGCATGTGCGCGGCATCCAGTTCGACGTATTCGATGGACACGCTTTCCGGCTGCAGGAAATCGCGCGCGTGCGTGTCGTACCACTGCTTGATCTGCGCGTCGTCCACCGCCGAGGTATCCGCTTCCGGCGCCGGCAGCATCGCGAATTCCACGTCGCGCGTCTCGCCCAGCAGCTTCAGCAACCGCTCGCTCTCGCCCTTGGTGGCGAAACCCGACTGCGCCAGCGCGGTCGGGATGATCGACTGCTGCAGGCTGGTGCGCACCACCTGGTCGAACATCGCCGGCGTACGCGGCGGCTGGCTCTGCGCCAGCACCAGGCGGTACTGCTCCGGATCGAACTTGCCGTCGCGCTGGAACGCCGGGATGCTGGCGATGTAGCTGCGCACGGCCGCGTCGCCGACCACGATGCGCGCATCGTCAGCGGCCAGGCGGACCACCTGCTCGTCGATCATCTGGTCGAGCACGGCCAGCTTGTTCTCGGCCGTCTCGAAATGACGCGGATCGAAGTTGTCGCCCTGCTGCTCGCGGGCTTCCATGCGCGCCTGCTCGAAGCGTGTGCGGAATTCCTCGACGCTGATCTCGTGGTGGTTCCACAGGAAGGACATCGGCCACCACGACGGCGCCGAGCGCCACCATGACGGCGGTGCGGACACCTTGGCGACGTTCTGCGCGCCGACACCGCCGAGATAGCTGTTGTCGATCACGAACAGGAACGGAATCATCAGCAGCCCCAGGATCACGGTCACGATCCAGCCCGAGGTCTTGTCGCGGAGTTTCTGCAGCATGGGAAAAATCAAGGCCTGATTGGCGAGCCGGGCAGTGTAACCCGCTTCCCGCCTGACTCCCAGCCGGCCCGGGCGTGCACCGGTGGCGGCGGAAACCTCCTGCCGTGCCGGCGACATCCCGGATGCGCCGGCCATGCCCTGTCCCAGGGGCAAAAAAAAACCCCGGGCTTCTGGCCCGGGGCTTCGAATCAATGGCGGAGCGGACGGGACTCGAACCCGCGACCTCCGGCGTGACAGGCCAGCATTCTAACCAGCTGAACTACCGCTCCGCATATTGAAACTGTTGCCGGCCGACTTTCTCGACCGACCGCCATCGCATGCGATGACGGGTGGAACTGGCGGAGCGGACGGGACTCGAACCCGCGACCTCCGGCGTGACAGGCCAGCATTCTAACCAGCTGAACTACCGCTCCGCACTTGATTGTTCGCTTTCATCCCACTCAATGAATGGAGAGAAAGCAAGGCCCCCGATCGCTCAGGGGCCTTCTTGAAACTGGCGGAGCGGACGGGACTCGAACCCGCGACCTCCGGCGTGACAGGCCAGCATTCTAACCAGCTGAACTACCGCTCCACTTTCAATACTGCTCGACGGTGCTTCTACGTGGTGGGTGCTGAGGGTTTCGAACCCCCGACCCTCTCCTTGTAAGGGAGACGCTCTACCACTGAGCTAAGCACCCCCGGTGAGCCGCTTAGTTTACAGCGTCCTTCAGGGCTTTACCAGCCTTGAAAGCCGGATTTTTCGAAGCAGCGATCTTGATGGTGTCGCCGGTCTTCGGGTTGCGGCCGGTGCGCTCGGCGCGCTCGCGGACCTGGAAGGTGCCGAAGCCGACCAGCGTCACGGCGTCGCCCTTCTTCAGCGCCTTGGTGATCTCGGCGACGACGGCATCGACCGCACGGCCGGCCTCGGCCTTGGAGAGGTCAGCAGCAGCGGCAACGCCATCGATCAATTCGGTCTTGTTCATTATGTAAAACTCCCTATGCGGCAACCCGCGGAATAGATTGGGTTGGTCGTCGCCCGTTACAGCAGCGGCGGCAACCGTAAGATCCTGCAAACACGTCGCCCGCTCGTCGAGCGGGCGCGTGAGTCGCACTTTTATACCAGCGCCCCCCTACCCACGCAAGCCGAAAAGCCAATAACGACGCGGGTTTCAAGGCGTTTTGCGTTCATCATCAATGCTTGACGCGCGCCGCCGGGGCTGCCTTCGGCCGCCCCCGCACCGCGACGCGCTGGCCGTTCTTCTTCGCCTTCTTGGGCGCCAGCGGCGCCTCCAGGGCGATGTCCAGCACCTCGTCGATCCACTTCACCGGAATGATGTCCAGGTCGCGGGTCACATTGGCCGGGATGTCAGCAAGGTCCTTGCGATTCTCCTCCGGGATGATCACGGTACGGACGCCGCCACGCAGTGCGGCGAGCAGCTTCTCCTTCAGGCCGCCGATCGCAGTGACGCGGCCGCGCAGGGTGATCTCGCCGGTCATGGCGACATCGGCCTTCACCGGCACCTTGGTCAGCGTGGACACCAGCGAGGTGACCATCGCGATGCCGGCACTGGGGCCGTCCTTCGGCGTGGCACCATCGGGCACGTGCAGGTGGACGTCGTGCTTCTGCAGGAAGTCCACGTCGATGCCCAGCGTCTGCGCACGCGCGCGCACCACCGACAGCGCCGCCGTCGCCGACTCCTTCATTACGTTGCCCAGCTGGCCGGTCAGCGTCACCGCGCCCTTGCCCGGGATCAGCGTCGATTCGATCTGCAGCAGGTCGCCGCCCACTTCGGTCCAGGCCAGGCCGGTGACCAGGCCGATCTCGTTGGCTTCCTCGGCACGGCCGAAGTCGAAGCGACGCACGCCCAGATACTTGTCCAGGTTCGCCGCGTCGACCATCACCAGCGCCTTCGGCTTCTTCGCATTCTTCCTGGCCACCTTCTTCGCCGGCTGCGGGCCGGCCAAAGCGATTTCCTTGACCACCTTGCGGCAGATCTTGGCGACTTCACGCTCGAGGTTGCGCACGCCGGACTCGCGCGTGTAGTAGCGCACGATGTCGCGGATGGCATCCTCCTCGATGGCCAGCTCCTCAACCTTCAGGCCATTGGCCTTGAGCTGCTTCGGCACCAGGTAGCGCGCGGCGATGTTGAGCTTCTCGTCCTCGGTGTACCCGGGGATGCGGATCACCTCCATGCGGTCCAGCAGCGGGCCCGGGATGTTGAGCGAGTTCGAGGTCGCCACGAACATCACTTCGCTCAGGTCCAGGTCCACTTCCAGATAGTGGTCGTTGAACGCGTTGTTCTGCTCGGGGTCGAGCACCTCCAGCAGCGCCGACGACGGATCGCCGCGGAAGTCCATCGACATCTTGTCGATCTCGTCGAGCACGAACAGCGGGTTCTTGCTGCCGACCTTGTTGAGGTTCTGCACGATCCGGCCCGGCATCGAGCCGACGTAGGTACGGCGATGGCCGCGGATCTCGGCCTCGTCGCGCACGCCGCCCAGGCTCATGCGCACGAACTTGCGGTTGGTCGCCTTGGCGATGGACTGGCCCAGCGAGGTCTTGCCCACGCCCGGCGGCCCGACCAGGCACAGGATCGGGCCCTTCATCTGCTTCACCCGCGACTGCACTGCAAGGTATTCAAGGATGCGATCCTTGACCTTGTCCAGGCCGTAATGATCGGCATCGAGCGTGTCCTGGGCGGCCTTCAGGTCCTTGCGGACCTTGGTGCGCTTTTTCCAGGGCACGCCCAGCAGCCACTCCAGGTAGTTGCGCACGACGGCCGCTTCGGCCGACATCGGCGACATCTGCTTGAGCTTGTTGAGTTCGTTCCTGGCCTTGGTCTCGACCGCCTTCGGCATGCCGGCCTCGGCGATCTTGCGTGCCAGTTCGTCCAGTTCGCCCGGCGCGTCGTCCAGGTCGCCCAGCTCCTTCTGGATGGCCTTCATCTGTTCGTTGAGGTAGTACTCGCGCTGGCTCTTCTCCATCTGCGACTTCACGCGGCCGCGGATGCGCTTTTCCAGCTGCTGCACGTCGATCTCGCCATCGACCAGGCCGACCAGCATTTCCAGCCGGTCGCCGACCTGCAGCGTTTCCAGCAGTTTCTGCTTGTCGGCCAGGCGCACGCCGATATGGGCGGCGATGGTGTCGGCCAGCCGCGACGGTTCCTCGATCCCGTTCAGGGTCTGCAGCAGTTCCGGCGGCAGCTTGCGGTTGGTCTTTACGTACTGCTCGAACAACGACATCAGCGAACGCGCGATCGCCTCGATCTCGCGCGGCTCGCGCGATTCGTCCGATTCGAGTTCGGTGCCGGCGCCCTGCAGTGCGCCGTCCTGCTCGCGGATCTTCTCCACGGCCACGCGCGCCAGGCCCTCGACCAGCACCTTGATGGTGCCGTCGGGCAGCTTCAGCAGTTGCAGCACCTGCGCCAGCGTGCCGACGGTGTACAGATCGGCGGCGGTGGGGTCGTCCGTCTCGGCCGACTTCTGCGCGACCAGCAGGATGCGCTTGTCAGCCTCCATCGCCCGCTCCAGCGCCTGCATGGATTTGTCGCGCCCGACGAACAGCGGGATGACCATGTGCGGGAACACCACCACGTCGCGCAGCGGCAGGACCGGCAGGTCGAGGACTTCGGTTTGGGACTTGGCCATGGGGGGCTCCACTTGGATTCGGGGCGGCCATGAAAAAAGCCGATGGCCCCGTTATGGGGCCATCGGCTGGGTGATGCAAGTGGCGTCGAGAGGGGCGCCTGAACCGGACTTCACATACCTTCGACCGGGCGCTCCATGCCGCCTGTTCAGTCGCCGGAGGCGGCCTTGGCCGGCGGCGTCTGGTAGATCACGTAGGGCTCGGACTTGTGCTCGATGACCGACTCGTCGACCACCACCTTGCTCACGTTCTCCTGCGACGGCAGGTCGTACATGGTGTCCAGCAGCACCGACTCGACGATGGTGCGCAGGCCACGGGCGCCGGTCTTGCGCTTGAGCGCCTTCTTGGCGATCGCCGACAGCGCGTCCGGGCGGAACTCGAGTTCGACGTTCTCCATCTCGAACAGCTTCTTGAACTGCTTGGTGATGGCGTTCTTGGGCTCGGTCAGGATCTTGATCAGCGCCGCTTCGTCCAGTTCCTCCAGGGTCGCCACCACCGGCAGGCGGCCGACGAACTCGGGGATCAGGCCGAACTTGATCAGGTCCTCGGGCTCGACCTCGGCCAGCACCTTGCCCACTTCCTGCTTGCGCTCGCTGCTCTTGACCTTGGCGCCGAAGCCGATGCCGCCGGCGTCGCTGGAACGCGCCTGGATCACCTTGTCCAGCCCGGCGAACGCGCCGCCGCAGATGAACAGGATGTTCTTGGTGTCCACCTGCAGGAATTCCTGCTGCGGATGCTTGCGCCCGCCCTGCGGCGGCACGCTGGCCACGGTGCCTTCGATCAGCTTCAGCAGCGCCTGCTGCACGCCTTCGCCGGACACGTCGCGGGTGATCGAGGGGTTCTCGCTCTTGCGCGAGATCTTGTCGATCTCATCGATGTAGACGATGCCCTGCTGCGCCTTCTCGACGTCGTAGTCGCACTTCTGCAGCAGCTTCTGGATGATGTTCTCCACGTCCTCGCCCACATAACCGGCTTCGGTCAGCGTGGTGGCGTCGGCCATGGTGAACGGCACGTTGAGCAGGCGCGCCAGCGTCTCGGCCAGCAGCGTCTTGCCCGAGCCGGTCGGGCCGACCAGCAGGATGTTGGACTTGGACAGCTCGACGTCGTCGCTCTTCTGACGGCTCTCGATGCGCTTGTAATGGTTGTACACGGCCACCGCCAGCGTGCGCTTGGCGCGATTCTGGCCGATCACGTACTGGTCCAGGACTTCGAGGATCTCGCGCGGCTTGGGCAGCGAACTGCGCGCCGACTGCGCCTTTTCCTCGAGTTCCTCGCGGATGATGTCGTTGCACAGCTCCACGCATTCATCGCAGATGAACACGCTCGGACCCGCGATCAGCTTGCGTACTTCATGCTGACTCTTGCCGCAGAACGAGCAGTAAAGAATCTTGCCGCTGTCTCCGGAACGACCTTGCCGGTCTTCGCTCATGCTTCGCTTACCCAGTTACCCCCCCATGAACAGGGGGTTCGATTTCGAGAATAGCACAGGGCCGGATGGACGCCAGTCCAGTTCCGACCCTGCAGAAAACGCCGTGTTTTCGGCTACTTGTACCGGTCACGCCGGTTGGATCGACTCTTCCGAACGACGGTCCACGACCTGGTCGACAAGGCCGTATTCCTTCGCCGCTTCCGCGCTCAGGAAACGGTCGCGCTCCATGTCGCGCTCGATCCGATCCAGCGGCTGCCCGGTGTGCTGGGCGTACAGCCCATTCAGGCGCTGGCGCAGGTACAGGATTTCCTTCGCGTGGATTTCGATGTCGGTCGCCTGCCCCTGCGCACCGCCGGACGGCTGGTGGATCATCACCCGCGAGTTCGGCAGCGCGAAACGCTTGCCCTTGGCGCCGGCCATCAGCAGGAACGATCCCATGCTGCATGCCTGGCCGGTGCACATCGTGCTGACGTCGGGCTTGATGAACTGCATCGTGTCGTAGATCGCCAGACCCGCCGTCACCACGCCGCCGGGCGAGTTGATGTACAGGTGGATGTCCTTCTCGGGATTCTCCGCCTCGAGGAACAGCATCTGCGCGACCACCAGGTTGGCGACGTGGTCGTCGATCGGGCCGACCAGGAAGATGATCCGTTCCTTGAGCAGGCGCGAATAGATGTCGTAGGCGCGCTCGCCGCGGCTGGTCTGTTCGACCACCATCGGAACCATGTTCAAGGCTGTGGTTCGGTTGTCCATGTGAGGCACCTGTGTTTGACGGGGAACATCCCCGCGCCGGAGCGCGGGGCGGATGAGCGACCGCCTTACGGGCGGATCGCTTCCTGGAACGACAGCGCCTGTCCGGTGTGCTGGGCACGCTCGGCGATCCAGTCGATCACCTGCTCTTCCATCACGCGGTTCTGCAGGCCACCCATCAACTGGGGGTCGTTGCGGTACATCTCAATGACCTGCTCCGGCTCTTCGTAGGTCGAGGCGATCAGGCGCATGGTTTCGTTCAGGCGCTTGGGATCCAGGCGCAGATCATTCTTGCGGGCGACTTCGCCGACCAGCAGGCCGACCAGCACGCGCTTGGAGGCAGCGTCCTTGAAGCCTTCGTGCGCATCGGCCGGCACGTTGCCGGGGTTGCCGCCCTGGCGGCGGATCGCATCGATCTGCTGGGCCAGCATGGCGCGGGCTTCGTTCTCGACCAGGCGCGGCGGCAGTTCGACCGACGCATAGGCGGCGATCAGCTGCTCGCCCACTTCACGGCGCAGGCGGTTCATCAGCGCGCCCTTGAGCTCGCGCTCAAGGTTCGAACGGATGTCGGCGCGGAACTGCTCCAGTCCGCCATTCTTAACGCCGAAGCTCTTGATGAAGGCGGCATCGACCTCCGGCACCACAGGCTCGGACACCTCGGTGGCCTTGACCGTGACCTTGACGTTCTTGCCGGCCAGCGCCGGTACGCGCCAATCGGCCGGGAACTCGACGTCCAGCGTCTTCTCTTCGCCCTTGGCCAGACCGACCAGACCCTTCTCGATCTGCTCGAACATCATGCCCTGGCCAACAATGATCGTACCCTGCTCGGCGCCTTCGGCCGGCAGGCGCTCGTCACCGGCCTGCGACCAGGTTTCCAGCGCGACCAGGTCGCCTTCCTGCGCGCCCCGCGCGACCGCCTTCCAGCTGCGGCGCTGCTGGCGCAGGTTTTCGATCATCTGGTCGATGTCGGCATCGGTGACTTCGGCGGTGTGGCGCACCACGGTCAGCTTGGTCACGTCGACATCGCCGAAATCCGGCACCAGTTCGACGGTGGCGACGAAATCGAACTCGCCTTCGCCGGCCTTGTCGATGCGCGGGTTGCCGGCGATGCGCAGTTCATGCTGGCGCAGCGCGGCATCGAAGGTCTCGCGCAGCAGGCCGTCCATCGCTTCGGCGCGCACCTGCTGGCCGAAACGCTGCTCGACCACCTTGGCCGGCACCTTGCCCGGACGGAAACCCTTGATGCGCACGGTGCGGGCGATCTCGCCGAGTCGGCCACTGATGTGGCTCTGCAGGCGCTCCTCCGGCAGGGAGAAGGTCAGACGGCGTTCCAGGTTGCCGGTGGATTCGATCGAAGCTTGCATGTGGACTCCTGCCACCGGTGGCGCCCAGGCCCCGGTACGATGTGGAAGATGAACGGTTTCCGACGGACATGATTCCGCCGCAGCCCTGTAGTTTCGCCGATTCCGGCTGGCGCTTCCAGCCTGCCGCCGGACAGGTATGCCCGAGGACCATCCGGCCGACTCACGGATGGTGCGAAAGGGGGGACTCGAACCCCCACGCCTTGCGGCACTGGAACCTAAATCCAGGGCGTCTACCAATTCCGCCACTTTCGCGTCCGGCCGGCATTGTTGCAGACCTGCGGGCAAAAAACTCCCTGAACAACCTTCGCGGCGCAGGCAATGACCCACAAGGCAACCCGCCAGGAATGGCAGCGCCGACTGCCAGGCAGCGGATCGCATCTGCGGCTCAGGCCGCCTCGCCAGGCGGTGAGGCAAAGAAAAGGGCACCCGCCATAGCGGATGCCCTTGTCTGGTGGGCTGTCAAGGATTCGAACCTTGGACCTATTGATTAAGAGTCAACTGCTCTACCAACTGAGCTAACAGCCCTGAAACAACGGTGCGCACTACTGCCTGCAACACCGGACTCCTGCTTGAAAACGCAGGATCCTCACTTAGAGAGGAAAACAGCCACCCGGCGTACCAGGTGGCTGTCTCGATTGGTGGGCCGTCAAGGATTCGAACCTTGGACCAATTGATTAAGAGTCAACTGCTCTACCAACTGAGCTAACGGCCCTGAAAATCAGGGGGCGAATGTTACCTGCACCCTTTAGTTCTTTCAACCCCGGAATGCACATCCCGGCGTTTTTCTGTTCAGTGGGGTGGCTGAGGGGATTCGAACCCCCGACCACCGGAATCACAATCCGGTACTCTAACCAACTGAGCTACAGCCACCACTGAAAACCTGCAACCCACCGCTTGCGCCGATTGGCGCGCCCGACAGGAATCGAACCTGTAACCGCCGGCTTAGAAGGCCGGTGCTCTATCCAGTTGAGCTACGGGCGCTCTGACCGGATCGTCGCACTCCAACACGCGCTGGTCGCATCGGATGGTCGGGGTAGAGGGATTCGAACCCCCGACATCCTGCTCCCAAAGCAGGCGCGCTACCAGACTGCGCTATACCCCGGCGGTGAATCTCCCGAGGTTCCCCCCGAAAGGTCGGCTATTGTCGGAACTGTGGAGCAGTCTGTCAACGGCGGATTTCATCGCAACAGCGGTTGGTTATGCTGCCGGCATTCCCGCCCTCTCCAGGAGCCCCTCATGCGCAGCGGCAATCCCGCTCTTTCCGACTCCACTTTCCTCGACCTCGGCAGCGGCACCGTGGTTTCGCGCCGCGCCGATGCGATGACCCTCAACGGCACCGTCAACAAGACCGGCCTGCTGTTGCTGCTGGCCGTGCTGACCGCGGCCTTCGCATGGAACCACACGCTGACCGATACCGGCGAACTCGCCAGCGGCGCGCGGCTGTATCTGTGGGGCGGCATGATCGGCGGCTTCGTACTGGCGATGGTCACCATCTTCAAGAAGACCTGGGCGCCGGTGAGCGCGCCGCTCTATGCGCTGGCCGAAGGCCTGTTCCTGGGCACGATCTCGGCGATCTACGAAGCGCGCTTCCACGGCATCGTGTTCCAGGCGGTACTGCTGACCTTCGGCACCCTGTTCGCACTGCTGTTCGCCTATCGCAGCGGGCTGATCAAGGCCACCGAGAACTTCAAGCTCGGCGTGGTGGCGGCTACCGGCGGCATCGCACTGGTCTACCTGGCGACCATCGTGCTGGGCCTGTTCGGCGTGCGCATTCCCTTCATCCACGACTCCGGACTGATCGGCATCGGTTTCAGCCTGTTCGTGGTGGTGGTCGCTGCGCTGAACCTGGTGCTGGATTTCGACTTCATCGAGAGCGGCGTGGAAGCCGGCGCACCGAAGTACATGGAGTGGTATGGCGCGTTCGGGCTGATGGTCACGCTGGTGTGGCTGTACATCGAATTCCTGCGCCTGCTGTCCAAGCTGCAGTCGCGCAACTGATTGCCCGGCGGCTCCTGCAGAAGCGACGCAGATCGCGACCGGATAGAACAGAAAGCGACAGGCATGAATGAAGAAGGGCGCCATCGGCGCCCTTCTTCCTGTTGACCCATCGGCCGCCGATTACAGGCGGCTGGCGATGGCCCTGGCGAAGTCCATGGTGCCGCCCGTGCCGCCCAGGTCGCCGGTCAGCGAATCCTTGGCTTCCATGGTGGCGACGATGGCCTTGCGCAGGCGCTCGGCGTTCTCCGGCTGGCCGACGTGGTCCAGCATCTGCGCCGCACCCAGCAGCAGCGCGCACGGATTGGCGATGCCCTTGCCGGCGATGTCCGGCGCAGTGCCGTGCACAGCTTCGAAAATGGCCGCGCCCTCGCCGATGTTCGCACCCGGGGCCAGGCCCAGGCCGCCGACCAGGCCGGCGCACAGGTCGGAAATGATGTCGCCGAACAGGTTGGTGGTGACGATCACGTCGAACTGTTCCGGGCGCATCACCAGCTGCATGCAGGTGTTGTCCACGATCATTTCCTGGAACTCGATCTCCGGATAGTTCGCGGCCACTTCGCGGGCGACGTTCAGGAACAGGCCCGAGGTCGACTTGATGATGTTGGCCTTGTGCACGGCGGTGACCTTCTTGCGGCCGGTGCTGCGGGCCAGCTCGAAGGCGTAGCGCACGATGCGCTCGGAGCCCTTGCGGGTGATGCGGGTGCCGGAGAACGCGGTCTCGCCGTCGGCCGACACTTCCTGGCCTTCGGACAGGTAGGCGCCTTCGGTGTTCTCGCGCACGGTGATCAGGTCGACGTTCTCGTAGCGCGACTTGGTGTTCGGGAACGAGATGGCCGGGCGCACGTTGGCGTACAGGTCGAACTGGCGGCGCAGGGCCACGTTGATCGAACTGAAGCCACCACCGACCGGCGTGGTCAGCGGGCTCTTCAGCGCCACCTTGTTCTTCTTGATCGATTCCAGCGTGCCGGCCGGGATCAGCTCACCGTGCTTTTCCAGCGCGGCCAGGCCGGCGTCGGCGAACTCGTAGGACAGCCCGGCGCCGAGCTTGTCCAGCACGAACAGGGTGGCGTCCATGATTTCCGGGCCGATGCCATCGCCGCGGATGACGGTGATTGTCTGCGTCATGATTTGGGTTCCGAACAGTGAGGGGGGAGCGCACGCCGGCCGGCTGCCCGGGATCAGACGCATGCAAAAGTTTCAACTGTCAATTATGCCTGATCCGCCGGCCCCGCCCCAACTGGACCAAGGTCGCAGGTTCAGCCGTGGTCGTGCCCGGCCGGTGCCTCCGCGGCCCCGGACTCCAGCTGGTCCAGGAAGTCCACGGCGCGCCGCAGGTGCGGGATCACGATCGAGCCGCCGACCACCAGGCCCACCGAGAAGGTCTCGAAGAACTCCTCGCGACTGACTCCGGCGTCCTTGCACTGGGCCACGTGGTAGCTGATGCAGTCGTCGCAGCGCAGCACCAGCGACGCCACCAGTCCCAGCAGCTCCTTGGTCTTCACATCCAGCGCGCCAGCCTGGTAGGTCTGGGTGTCCAGCGCGAAGAAGCGCCGCACGACCTGGTTCGGCTCGGCCAGGATGCGCTGGTTCATACGCTGGCGGAATTCGGTGAATTCGGCCAGGCGGTCCTTGTCGCCGCCGCTCATGCGCCCTCGCCCGCCAGCAGCGGCTCGAGCTTGCCGGCGCGGTGCAGCGCCATCATGTCGTCGTAGCCGCCGACGTGGACATCGCCGACGAAGATCTGCGGCACGCTGGTGCGGCGGGTAAGCGCCATCATTTTCTCGCGCTCGGCCGGGTCCAGGTCGATGCGCACCTCGTTCCAGGTCCTGCCCTTGCTCTTGAGGAAGTTCTTGGCCGCCACGCAGTACGGGCACACGGCGGTGGAATAGAGGGTGATCTCGGGGGTCTGGCTGCTCACGGGAAACTCCGCGCGGGAAATATTGTCCCTATATGGTAGCTGCGCGCCGGATCACACCGGCCAACGCTGGAACACTGCGGGTTAACCTGTGCTTCACACCCGCCCCCTGCTTCCCCGTCATCCTCCGCCCAGCCCTACCGGAGCTTCACGCTTGCGTACCCTGCTGCTTGCCACCGCCGTCGCCCTGGCCCTGGCCACGCCCCTGTCCCGGGCCCAGGAAAGCAGGCTGCCGGACATCGGTTCGTCAGCCGGCGAACTGCTCACCCCGGCGCGGCAGGCCGAGTATGGCGGCATGATGCTGCGTGAGCTGCGCAATTACGGCTACCTGGTCGATGATCCGCTGGTCGACGACTGGCTGCAGGCCATGGGCACCCGGCTGGGTTCCAACAGTGCCCAGCCGCAGCAGAAATTCACCTTCTTCATGCTCAAGGACCGGCAGATCAACGCCTTCGCCACCCTGGGCGGCTATATCGGCATGAACGCGGGCCTGGTACTGACCGCCGAGCGCGAGGACGAGGTCGCGGCGGTGCTGTCGCACGAAATCTCGCACGTCACCCAGCAGCACGTGCTGCGCAGCGTCGAGAAGGCGCAGCGCGACCAGATCCCGATCCTGCTGGGCATGCTGGCGGCGGTGATCGCCGCACAGCAGGCCGGCGGCAACTCCTCCGGCGACGCCACCATGGCGGCGATCACTTCGGGCATGGGGTTGATGCAGCAGCTGCAGATCGACTTCACCCGCTCCAACGAATCGGAAGCCGACCGCCTCGGCATCCGCACGCTGGCGCGCAGCGGCTACGACGTCGATGCGATGGCCGGCTTCTTCGAGCGCATGTCGGCGGCGATGCGTGGCAACGAGGGCGGCTATTCCACGCCGGATTTCCTGCGCACCCATCCGGTCACCGTCACCCGCATCAGTGAAGCCAAGTCCCGTGCCGAGCAGATGAAGAAGGACACGGTGTTGCTGACCACGGCCACGCCCACCGGCGTACGCCAGGAACGGGTGAACCCGACCGAGCCCAGTGCCGACCCGATCAAGGCCAGCGGCAACCCGCTGCTGCCCGGCTCGATGCAGTTGTCGCTGCCTTCGCTCGGCCTGCCACGCGGTCCCAGCGGCCAGTTCGACTGGGCGCGCGAACGCCTGCGCGTGCTCAGTGCCCCCACCCCGTCCGAACTGGTGCGCGAATACCAGGACCTGCGCCGCAGCCAGAAGAACGGCCTGAGCGATCCGCAGCGCTACGGCGTGGCCATCGCCCAGCTGCGCGACGGCGGCAACGCGGTCCAGCAGGCATTGCAGGACCTGCAGCAGCTGCAGTCCGAGCACCCCGACAACCTGTGGGTGAACCTGGCGCTGGGCGAGGCCGAGTCGCGCACCGGCCACCACGCAGAGGCCAACCGCCGCTTCGACGCCCTGCTGCAGAAACTGCCACAGAGCCGGCCGGTAGCGCTGACCTACGCACAGGTGCTCAACGAGCAGGGCGGCGTGGAGGCCGGCAAGCGCGCCCAGGCCATGTTGCGACCGCTGCTGGCCCGCGCCGGCGACGACCCGGTGTTCCAGCGCACCTTCGCCCGCGCCTGCGAACTGGCCGGCGACACCGTCCGCGCCAGCGAAGCCTATGCCGAGGCCGCCTACCTGAATGGGCGCCCGGAGCAGGCGCTGCTCCAGTTCCAGGCGCTGCTCAAGCAGCCGGACCTGGACTACATCAGCCGCTCCCGGGTCGATGCACGGATCGAGGCGATCATGCCCACCGTGCTGGAGATGCGCCGACTGGGCGAGCGCGACCCGGACATGCAGCGCCGCTGAGCATTGGAATCACGACGGGCTCCTTACTTCGATGGCTTCGCAACTGCTGCTGATCGAGCCGCCGTCGAGCGAATAGGTCACAGGGAACTGCAGCAGCGCCGGCATGCGCCGCGGATTGTCCGGCCCGGGAGAAAACCTCCACTGCGAAACCGCATACAACGCGGCATCTTCAAGCGCCTTGGCCGCCGGCCCCTTGAGACTCAAGCGGGATCGCATGACCCTGAACTGATCGGGCCGGCCATCGTTTCCAATCACGGCCCCGACCACGACGCAGCCCTGCGCCCCCTCTACCACAGCCTGGCGGGGATAGCGCGGCGGCGAAGCCTCGCCTTTCACAAGCCAGAAAGCGCCGTTGGGCTCACCGGGCGACGGGACCAAGGTGCGACCGTCGCGGACGATCCCGGGGGAATCCACCGGCAGAGCGTTGCGCTCCCCCCATGATGCCAGGTCGGCGAATTCGCATTGGGCGCGCACCCGGCGGTCCTGGGATTCCGCCCCGAGCACCGGAGCCAGACGCCCATCGATCGACGCAAACCCCACCACCTCCCAGCCGAACATGGCAACCGCGGAACGCTGCTTAGGGCTGAAAGCCCATCCGGCAACCGCCGCCACCGCCCGCTCGGAGAACACGTCCCGGGCCTGTGGTGGCACGTCCGAGGTATAGGCCCCCTGCATCACCCGTACCTTCGCGACCGAGCCATCCATGAGGATGTGGTATCCCACCAGCAAGCAGCCTGCGGAAGAATCAGGCATGCCAGCCAGAGCCTCCATCGACACAGTTCCCTGCAGCTTCGGCTTCCAGTTGTCCAGCGGCTTCCTGTCGGATGACTGCGCTGCGGCAGATGCCGCCACAAGCACGAGCAACAGCACCCCACCTTGTCCCAATATCCGCATGCGAGCCCCCAGCTCCGACGTCGGCGAGCGCTTACCGTATCCCAAACCCAGCCCCTCTCCAGCATCGGCAAACGGGTTCCCCCCTCCGCGCCGGACTCCGTATCAGGCAACCAGGCCAGCGAAACCGCCGGCACGCTGTCACAAACCCGTCATCAAACCGTAGTCTACTGGGCACATCCCGGTCCTGATGGGCTTTACGGCAGGCAACTCGTGCAGAAACGCATCCTTATCGTCGATGACGAACCGGCGATCCGCGACATGGTCGCCTTCGCCCTGCGCAAGGGGGAATACGAGCCGGTGCATGCCGGCGACGCGCTGGAGGCGCAGACCGCCATCGCCGACCGCGTGCCGGACATGATCCTGCTGGACTGGATGCTGCCCGGCACCAGCGGGCTGGAACTGGCCCGCCGCTGGCGCAAGGAGGCGCTGACCCGCGACGTGCCGATCATCATGCTCACCGCCCGCGGCGAGGAGAACGACCGTGTCGGCGGCCTGGAAGCCGGCGTGGACGATTACGTGGTCAAGCCATTCTCGGCGCGCGAACTGCTGGCGCGCATCCGCGCGGTGATGCGCCGCACCCGCGACGACGACGAGGACGGCAGCGTGGCGATCGGCCCGATCCGCATCGACGGCGCCGCGCACCGGGTGTTCGCCGGCGACGCACCGGTCTCGATCGGCCCGACCGAGTACCGCCTGCTGCACTTCTTCATGACCCACCCGGAGCGCGTCTATACCCGCTCGCAGCTGCTGGACCACGTGTGGGGCGGCAGCGTGTACGTGGAGGAACGCACCATCGACGTGCACATCCGCCGCCTGCGCAAGACGCTGGAACCGTTCGGCGCTGAAAACATGGTGCAGACGGTGCGTGGCGCCGGCTACCGCTTCTCGGCCTCGATCTGAGTTCCGGGCCGCGGCCGGCCCCGATGCTTCCTGCTATAACCGGTCACAGTTCCGATGGATCCATCCGCAACACCCGAGAGCGCAATGCCCCGCCAATTCCGATCCGCCTGGTTGAAGACACTGGCCACCGTGGCCGTGCTGCTGTTGTCGGCCCTGCTGATCGGCACCCTGCTCGGCTTTCCCTCGCTGGCGGTGGCCTTGGCGGCGCTGGGCGTCCTGGCCTGGCACTACTGGCGGCTGCGCCAGGTGCTGCTGCGGCTGACCGCGCGCCAGCGCTGGGAAACGGCCAGCGGCACCGGCGTGTGGAACGAACTGGATCGCCTGCTCCACCGCAACCAGCAGGAAATGCGCGCGCGCAAGCGACGCCTGATCGACATGCTGCGCAGCTACCGCGCCGCCGCGGCGGCGCTGCCCGACGCGGTGGTGGTGGTGGACCGCAACACCCAGCGCGTGCAGTGGTTCAACGAAGCGGCCACCGCGCTGCTCGGCCTGCAGCATCCGGCCGACATGGACGCACCGCTGGTCGAACGCCTGCTGCCGCTGCCGTTGGCGCACTGGCTGGCTGGCGGCCGCAACGCCGAACCGATCCTCGACGCCAATTCGCCGGTCGATCCTGGCATCCGCCTGCACCTGCGCCTGATCCCGTACTCGGACCATCACTGGCTGCTGGTGGCGCGCGACGTCACCAAGCTGCTGCACCTGGAACAGGTGCGCCGCGACTTCGTGGCCAACGTCTCGCACGAGCTGCGCACGCCGCTCACCGTGGTGCACGGTTACCTGGACATGATGGACCCGGAAGATTTCCCCGATACCGGGCCGATGCTGGCGGAGATGCGCAAGCAATCCCAGCGCATGGCGCAGCTGGTGGAAGACCTGCTCACCCTGTCGCGGCTTGAATCGCAGCAGCACACCGAACTGGAAACCGTGGCGATGACCTCGATGCTCGCCTCGCTGCGACGCGAGGCCGAGGCGCACAGCCAGGGCCGCCATGCGATCCTCGTCGAGGACAGCGCCGGCATCGACCTGGCCGGCTCCAACAAGGAACTGCACAGCGCGTTCTCCAACCTGGTCACCAACGCGGTGCGCTACACCCCGGCCGGCGGCCGCATCACCCTGACCTTCGCGCGCGAAGGCAAGGGTGCGGTGCTGGCGGTGACCGACACCGGCTACGGCATTCCCGCCAACCACCTGCCGCGCCTGACCGAACGCTTCTACCGCGTATCCAGCAGCCGTTCGCGCGAGAGTGGTGGCACCGGCCTGGGCCTGTCCATCGTCAAGCACATCCTCGGCCTGCACCAGGCGCGCCTGGAAATCCGCAGCGAAGTCGGCCAGGGCAGCACCTTCGCCTGTCATTTCGATGCCGAACACGTGCGCCCTCGCAGCGCCCTCCCCTCGTCCCCGTCCACGGAAGACTTCCCGGCATGAACGCTCCCGCTCCGTCCCCAGCACCCGCGGCCTCCAGCAACGATCCGCTGCGCGAGCCGGCGCTGTACATCAACCGCGAACTGTCGCAGCTGGACTTCAATTTCCGCGTGCTGGCGCAGGCGATGGACGAGCAGGTGCCGCTGCTGGAGCGGCTGCGCTTCCTCTGCATTTCCTGCACCAACCTGGACGAGTTCTTCGAGATCCGCGCGGCGGCGGTGCGCCACGCGCAGGAATTCGGCCTGCCGCCGGCACCGGACGGGCTGAGCCCGCAGGAAATCCTGACCGCCATCCACGACCGCGCCGCCGAACTGGTGGAGCAGCAGTACCGCTGCTGGAACGAAGTGCTGCGCCCAGCCCTGCAGGAAGCAGGCATCGGCATCCTCTCGCCCTCGACCTGGACCGCGCGCCAGCGCCGCTGGCTGCGCGCCTATTTCCGCAACGAGATCATGCCGGTGCTCTCGCCGCTGGGGCTGGACCCCTCGCATCCGTTCCCGAAGATCCTCAACAAATCGCTGAACATCGTCGTCGTGCTCAAGGGCACCGATGCCTTCGGCCGCGCCGGGCACCTTGCGCTGGTGCGTGCGCCGCGCTCGCTGCCGCGCATCATCCAGTTGCCGAAATCGCTGGGTGGCACGCAGAACTTCGTGCTGCTCTCGGCGGTGCTGTCCACCTTCGTCAACGAACTGTTCCCGGGCATGGACGTGCGCGGCGCCTACCAGTTCCGCGTCACCCGCAACTCCGAACTGGTGGTGGACGAGGAAGAAGTGGAGAACCTGGCGCTGGCACTGCGCGATGAACTGGTCGACCGCGGCTACCGGCCGGCGGTGCGCCTGGAGATCGCCCACGACTGCCCGCGCGCGATCGTGCAGACCCTGCTGCAGAACTTCGGCCTGTCCGAGAACGCCGCCTACCGCATCGACGGCTCGGTCAACCTCAACCGCGTCATCCAGGTCTATGACCTGGTGCAGCGGCCGGACCTGAAGTACCCGCCGATGACGCCGCGCGTGCTCAAGACACCCGAGGGCATCTTCGAGATGGTGGCGCGCGACGACGTGCTGCTGCACCACCCGTTCGACTCCTTCAGCACCGTGCTGGAACTGATCCGCGAAGCGGCGGTGGACCCGAACGTGCTGGCGATCAAGCAGACGCTGTACCGCACCGGCAAGGATTCGGGGATCGTCGAGGCGCTGATCCAGGCCGCGCGCAACGGCAAGGACGTGACCGTGGTGGTGGAGCTGCGCGCGCGCTTCGACGAGGAAGCCAACCTTGGCCTCGCCGACCGCCTGCAGGATGCCGGCGTGCAGGTGGTCTATGGCGTGGTCGGCTACAAGACCCACGCCAAGATGCTGCTGATCGTGCGCCGCGAGGGCCGCAAGCTGCGCCGCTACGTGCACCTGGGCACCGGCAATTACCACAGCGGCACCGCGCGCGCCTACACCGACCTGAGCCTGATCACCGCCGATCCGGATATTGGCAACGACGTGCACCAGCTGTTCCAGCAGCTGTCCGGGCTGGCCTCGAAGATGAAGCTGGAGTGCCTGCTGCAGTCGCCCTTCACCCTGCATGCCGGCCTGCTGCAGCGGATCGAGCGCGAGACCCAGCTGGCGCTGGACGGCAAGCCGGGACGCATCATCGCCAAGATGAACGCGCTCAACGAGCCGCAGGTGATCCGCGCCCTCTACGCGGCATCGCAGGCCGGCGTGCAGATCGACCTGATCGTGCGTGGCGCCTGCACCCTGCGCCCGGGCGTGGAAGGGGTCTCGGACAACATCCGGGTGCGCTCGATCGTCGGCCGCTTCCTGGAGCACAGCCGCGTCTACTGGTTCGGCAACAACGGCGCGCCGGAACTGTTCTGCGCCAGTGCCGACTGGCTGGAGCGCAACCTGCTGCGGCGCGTGGAGACCTGTTTCCCGATCCTCGACAGCGACCTGTCGCGGCGCATCTACCGCGAGGTGCTGCAGAACTACCTGGACGACAACCTCAACGCCTGGGAACTGCAGGCCGACGGCCGCTACCGCAAGTGCACGCCGCAACCCGGCCAGCCGCCGCACTCGGCGCAGCAGGCGCTGCTCGAAGCGCTGTAGGCGTCGGCCGCATCCGCGGGAGCGGCTTCCGCCGCAAAGGGGCTTCCCGGCCAATCACCCCGGCCTCCCGCGCCGGGCTTTGCCGGAGTGCCCCTTCGCGGCGGAAGCCGCTCCCACGAAGGCACCTTGCGCGCGGATTCGCGCGCAAGGTGACACGCGCCCCCGGCCATCCACTACCATTCCGCCATGCCCCAGTCCTCCCCGACCTTCCCCCCCCTGCAGGACGGCGATCTGCTGGCCGCCATCGACCTGGGCTCCAACAGCTTCCACATGGTCATCGCCCGCTATCTGCTCGGCCAGCTGCGGGTGGTCGACCGCCTGCGCGAGACCGTGCGCATGGCCGACGGGCTCGATGGCAAGGGCGGGCTGTCGGCCGAGGCGCGGCAGCGCGCGCTCGAATGCCTGGCCCGCTTCGGCCAGCGCATCCGCAACATCCCGCCCTACCGCGTGCGTGCGCTGGCCACCAACACCGTGCGCCAGCTGCGCTCGCCGCTGTCGTTCCTGATGCCGGCCGAGACCGCACTGGGCCACGCCATCGAAGTGGTCAACGGCCGCGAGGAAGCGCGCCTGATCTACCTGGGCGTCGCCCACGCACAGCCGCCCAAGCCCGGCCAGCGCCGGCTGGTGATCGACATCGGCGGTGGCTCCACCGAATTCATCATCGGCAGCGGCATGCAACCGCTGGAACGCGAGAGCCTGCAGGCCGGCTGCATCGCCAGCACGCGCCGCTTCTTTCCCGGCGGCAAGCTGAGCAAGAAGCGCTGGAAGGATGCGCTCACCGAGATCGGCGCCGAGTTCCAGCCGTTCGCGGCCAAATACCGGGCGCTGGGCTGGGACGAGGCACTGGGTTCGTCCGGCACCCACAAGGCGATCAGCGAGATCTGCGCGGCGATGAAGCTGAGCAAGGGCGCGATCACCGCGCAGGCGCTGCCGCAGCTGCGCGAGGAGCTGCTGCGCGCCCGGCACATCGACGACATCAACCTGCCCACCCTGTCCAGCGAGCGCCGGCCGATCATTGCCGGCGGCGTGCTGGTGCTGGAGGCCGCCTTCCAGTCACTGGGCCTGCAGAAACTGCTGGTCAGCAAGGCGGCGATGCGCGAGGGCATCCTCTACGACATCATGGGCCGCGCCAGCGACAACGACCCGCGCGACGAATCGGTGGCGGCGCTGACCCGCCGCTACGACATCGACGCCGCCCAGGCGCTGCGCGTGGAGGCCACCGCCCTGCGCCTGTTCGAACAGGTCGCCGAGAGCTGGAAACTGGATTCGGACGACGCCCGCATGCTGGGCTGGGCCGCGCGCCTGCACGAACTGGGGCTGATGATCGCCCACAGCGGCTACCACACCCATGGCAGCTACGTGATCGAGCACTCGGACATCGCCGGCTTCTCGCGCCAGGAACAGCAGATGCTGGCCGCGCTGATCCGCACCCACCGCCGCGGCGTGCCCAAGACCGCCTTCGATGCCCTGCCCGACCGCCTGCTGCTGCCGGCCCGGCGTACCGCCGCGCTGTTGCGGCTGGCAGTGCTGCTGCACCGCTCGCACGAGGACGACCCGATCCCCACGCTGGAACTGAGCGTGGACGGCAACGCCCTGTCGCTGGTACTGGACAAGACCTTCATCGACGCGCGCCCGCTGCTGCGCGCCGACCTCGTCGGCGAGAACGAAGGCATGGTCGGCCTGGGCATCGCGTTCCGCCCATTCGTCGCCTGATCCGGCAGCACCGGCACCGACTGCGGACAGATGCCGGCCGCTGGTCGGCGCGATCATCCGGATCGCATGAAATCCGGAGCCCGCGCGCGATCGGCGCATCGTCCCGCGGGGTCTTCCTCCAGATGCCTCCACGGGCCACATGGATCCCATCACGCAGCAGCGCTGCCCGTGCGTTCACCGGCGCGACTCATTGGCCCGGGCTGGACTTCTCCGCCCATGTCCTGAACTCCGGCCCCGCCGACCGCAGGTTCCCGCGCAGATAGGCGCGCAGGCGCTGGCCAGGCGGCTCCGGCGCCGGGCCGCCGAGATGCGCCTGCAACAGGGTCTCCATGCCGAACAGATAGGCTTCGCGCGGAAGCGGATCGACCGGCGAATGCCCGCCGCCCGGCTCGACCAGCAGGGTGACGGGACGTCCCTGCGCCTTCAGCGTCGCCACGTAGTCCGTCACCTGGCGGATCGCCACCGTGCGGTCGGCGCCACCAGCCATCACCAGCAGCGGCTGGCGCATCTTCGCGGCGTTGAGTTGCGGCGACTGCGCGTGCAGGCGCGCGAACACCGCCGGCTCGGTGGCGTCCAGCGACAGTGCGCGCAAGGTCTGCTGCAGCGACCGGTCGGGAAGGTCGCCCTGCTCGCCGGCCGCGACCAGCCAGCGCATCGCCCAGCCAAGGTCGGCCGGCGGGGCGCCAGCCACGCCGACCTTGAACAGTTCCGGCTGGAAGGTCAGGCCAAGCAGCGTGGAATAGCCGCCGAAGGAATGACCGACGATGCCCACGCGGCCCTGGTCGCCGATGCCCTGCGCCAGCAGCCAGCGTACGCCTTCGACGATGTCGCGCTGCACGCGGCCATTGCCGTAGTCGCCATTCGACGCGAACGTGTACGCGCGGCCATGGCCGGTGGAGCCGCGGAAGTTCGACTGGAACACCACATAGCCGCGGTTGGCGAGGAACTGCGCCACGCCATCGTAGCCGTCGCGGAAATGGTTGATCGGCCCGCCATGCACCTGCGCGATGAGCGGTGCGCGCGCGGCGTCCACGCCCGGCGGCAGCACCAGGAAGCCGCGCGCGCGCAGGCCATCGGAGGCCACGTAGCTGACGGCGATCTTGCGCGCCAGTGCGGCTTCCTCCGGCGAACCGTTGGTGATGCCGGGATCATCGAGGATGCGCCGTAGCCCGCCGTCACGCGGGTTGTACAGGTACCAGCGCGGATCACGCAACGTCGCCGCGCGCTCGCTCACCAGCCATAGCGCGGAGGGACCGCCGCCGGCCTGCAGGCCGATGTCGCGGCCCGGGAACCTGCGCACGATATCCGCAACCACCTCCCGCGCATCGCCAATGCCGTAGGTCGCGGCAACGGTGCTGCGATAGCTCGCCGCCAGTGGTTGCTGCGTACCCGGATCGACCACGACTTCGTCGAGGTCGGCTTCGCCGCGCGGGTCCTGGTGCAGCGTTTGCAGTCTGTCGTGCGCATCCAGCCGCATTACCCGGCGGAAATTCCCGCCGGGCGACGTGCTGTCTGGATTGCCGGTCATCAGCAGGCTGCCATCCGCGTGCACGGCCAGCAGGTCCAGCCGCTCCATCGGCTGCAGGCGCAGCACTTCGCGCAGCGCTCCGTCCGCGCGCACCCGGTACAGCGCGTCGTGGTCGCCCTCGAAACGCGCCAGCGCGACGATACGGCCCCGCGCGTCCAGCGCGACGTCGTGTATCCAGCGTGCATCCTCATGCAGCAGGGTGCGCTTGCCGCGCGCATCCATGCGCACCACCCGCCAGCGCTCGCCCTTGCCGGCGGCTACGCGCTCGCCCAGCAGCACGGCGGCCGGCTGCGAGGGATCGAGCTTGATCACCCGCCGCCGTTCGGGGCCGCCCAGCGGTACGCGCACGCCGCCGCGGCCATCGACGCCGACGATGGTCAGCACGCGCGAGGCGCGCAGGAACAGCCAGCGACCATCGCGCGACCACATCAACTGCCCGGCCTGCGTGCTGCCCACCAGCACGCGCGCCTTGCCGCTCCCGGCATTCGCCGGCAGCAGCCACAGCGCGCGCGACTCCTTCTGCTCGCGCAGATAGGCCACGGCATCGCCGGCCGGCGACAGCTCGGCGGCCACCAGGGTGCGATTCTCGAGGAAGGCCGTGCGCGGCAGTCGCGGTGCACGCGGCAGCGTGCGTTGCGCGGCTTCCGCGGCGCGCAGGCTTTCGGCCTCCTGCGCGGGCAGCGTGCGAGGAGCAAGCAACAGGGCGCACAGCGCCAGCGTGCCGCACAGGGTCCGGAACGTCGTCATCGTCTGGTTCCTTTCCGTTCCGGCTCAGGCGGCGACCGGCTGCGCGCCAGGCGCGGCCATCGACAGGGTTTCGCGACGCGGGTACATGAGCCACAGGCTGGCCAGCGCCGGCAGGCCGACCACGCCGCACAGCAGCACCCAACCCCAGCGGCCATGCGGGGAATGCGACTGCCGGCCGGTCAGCCACACCGCACCGAGCAACGACAGCAGGCAGCAGGCGGCGGCCAGCCACAGGATCGGCGCTGGCATCGGCTCGGGTGCGGCACGCAGCGGGTCCTTCGCCGCGAACAGGTCCGCCGCGCCCAGGCAGAGTGCACGGATCACCGGCGACAGCCAGGTGTTGCGGTTGGTATAGATCGAAGGCAGATCGATCGAGAGGGCGCGGCGCGCCACTTCCCGCGCATGGCCCTTGCCGTCCACGCGCAGCACCTGCTGGAACGGATGCTGCAGTTCGCCGCTCCACACGCCCCAGGTGTAGGTGTACGACACCAGGTAGCCGTCCAACAGTTCGACCACGTCCATCCGGCCCAGCTTGCCCACCGCTGCCGGCATCGGCACGCGCATCAGCGGCTGCAGCAACTCCAGCCCATTGCCCGCCTCGCGGCCGGGATAGAAATAGGCGGCACGATCGCTGAGTACCAGCAGGTTGTCGCCGGCCGGCTCCGGCGGGCTGGCCATCACCTCGCCCTGCGGCAGGCGGATGCGCTCGAACATGCGCTGCTGCTCGCTGTCGTACTGGTAGGCCGCGTGCGCGTTGTACAGGTAGGTGGCGCCGTACGGCATGGTCGGCGCAGGGAACGCGGCCTGTTCCTCGCCCACGCCCATTTCGCCTATCCGGCGCTGGTCGCGCAGGCCGCGGGTGACGAAGCGCGCGCGGTCGTGGCTGTACACCATCCACAGATTGTTCTCGTCGTCGCCCAGCTCCAGCGGCGACAGGTTGGTCATGCTGCCCTGCACCGGCAGGTTGCGCAGCGGATTGGTCGTGTACACATCGGACAACGCGATCTGCTCGCGCCACAGCGCCGCCTGCGGGTCGCGGCTGCCGGCGATGCCCATCAGCAGAATGTCCTTGCCTTCGGCGCGGTCGGCCTCGATGTAGCCGCCCGCAGGCGGTTTCGACATGTTGAGCGGATGCGTGCCTGCCACCGTCCACAGCACTTCGGCACCGTAGCCCAGCATCCACACCAGGAAATACGCACCCACCTGCACCGGCAATGCGACTGCCAGCACGGCGGCGGGATTGCGCGACGGCGCGGCGGGATCCGGCTTGAACGCGATCGCCAGCAACACAGCCAGGAACGCGACGGCCACGCACTGCACGCCCAGCATCGCAACGCCGGTGGCCTGCGCGTACAGGAAGAGGTTGGGCAGCAGGAAACCGGCGAACGAATAGCGGCGATTGCCGACCATCGCATATGCCCCGGCCAGATAGCCGGACACTGCGATCAGCCCGCCGGCGACCGCCAGCAGCCAGTGGCGGGCATCGACCACGCGCGCGGTCATCGTGTCCTGATACGCCGCGACCAGGAAGATCGGCAACGCCACCGCCAGCAGCAACAGCAGCGTCACCGCGGCAGTCAACGCGCCCGCGATCCGCAAGCGATGCAACGGCCGGTGCAACAGGTTCAGCCAATGATTCGGCTTTCGGTAGCTGCCCATCTGGTACAGGCCGAACGCAGCGCCGACCACCACGTACGCCGCGCCGAACACCTGGTAGACGAAGGTTGGCTGTTGCGCCATGTCCACCATGCGGCTCAGGAAGGCCAGCACGGCAAAATTGACGATGCCGGCGACGGCAGCCCACAGGCGGAAGCGCTGCAGCTCGCTTTTGAAGAAATCGAACATCGTGTTGTCCTCGTTGTCTGGGACGCGCTCAGGCCGCGGGCGGCGCGGCGTGGTTCTTGGCCAGGAAGGCGTTGACGGCGCGGTCCAGGCTGACCGGCATCGACTGCATGCTGCGCGCTCCGGCCGCACGCAGGAAGCGCTCGAAGCCGGCGTCCTGGTCCAGCACCAGGTAGTGGTGCAGGCCGTCGAGCCGCTGTACTTCCAGCAGGCCGGGCACGGTATGCGGCTCCGGTCCCTTGAACGGCACATCGGCTACCCAGTGGCTGACGCGCGCGGTGAACTCCTCCGGCACGGACATGTGTTTCAGCTGCCCGCGTTCGAGGATGATCAGGTTGTCGGCGATGCGCTCGATCTCCTCCATCTGATGCGAGCAATAGATCACCGTGCAGTCGTCGGCGGCGTTGCTATACAGCAGCGATTCGAGGAAGGCGCGCTTGGCGACCACGTCCAGGCCCAGCGTCGGCTCGTCCAGCACCAGCAGCTCCGGGCCCTGCGCCAGCGCCAGCGCGAGGTTGAAGCCGGCGCGCTCGCCGCGCGAGAGCTGGCCGACCTTCTGCTCCGGCAGCACGTTGTAGTGGCCGATCACGCCGTCGAAGGCCTGCTGGTTCCAGCGCGGGTACTGGTGCTTCTGCATCGCCATCACCTGCGACACGCGCATCCAGTTCGGCAATGTGTGTTCCTCGTTGACGAAACCTATCCGCGCGCGATCCTCCGGGGTCAGCGACTGGCTGTCCTTGCCGAGGATGCGCGCCTCGCCCGCGCTCGGCGGCATGAAGCCCATCAGGATGCGGAACAGGGTGGACTTGCCGGCGCCATTGGCGCCGACGATGGCGTGGATGCGGCCGCGAGGGATGGCGAGATCCAGCCGGTCCAGCGCCAGCTTGTTGCCGTAGCGCCGGGAAAGCGCGCGGGTTTCGATGACGAATTCGGTGGGCATGGGAAAACTCTCTTGGAGTTGTCTTCCCGGGCGCCGCAAAGCCTGCTTCATCGCAGTTCGACAAACAGGCCTTTCGCTGCGCTCAGGGCAACGCAGATGAGGGAAACCGCGCTCAGGCGGTCTTTCGCGGAACCAGTTGCTCGAGTTCACGGGCCACCCGCGTCTGCACCTCGTCGGGGGGGAAACCCAACGGGATCACATCGTTGACGAAGCGACCGATGGCGTCGTCCAGCCGGCGCCCGCGTTCGGCGTCGGACAGCCGTTGGCGGGGCGCGGCCACGTACAGCCCCATGCCCTGTCGCGACTCCAGCCAGCCTTCGGTGGTCAGCTCGGCGTAGGCCTTGGCCACGGTGTTCGGGTTGACCATCAGTTGCTGCGCCAGGCCGCGCACGCTGGGCAACTGGTCGCCTTGATCGAGCTCGCCGGTGGCGATCTTCATCCGCACCGCATCCACGATCTGCCTGCCGATCGGGCGTGGATCGCCGGTGGCGATCTGGATCATCAACGCTCGTGTCCGTGCCATGTTCACCTCCGCCATCTGTACTATTTGAAATAGTACAGTTAATACATGGCGAAGCGTCAAGCCCCTTTCGACGAAAGCCTGTATCGCGAGGACGAACCGGCCCAGGGCGCCGACGGAGTCATCCGCCGGTCATCGCCACGACATGCACCGGTCACCCCCGGCGCGCACGCTGCCGGCAAAACGGAGGAGCCATGCGCTACGCCATCGTCACCGAGACCTATCCGCCGGAGGTCAACGGCGTCGCCCTGACCGTGCAGGGCCTTGAGCGCGGCCTGCGCGCCCGCGGCAACGACGTGGACGTGGTGCGTCCCCGCCAGCCGCAGGACGCGGCGCAACCGCACGAACTGCTGGTGCGCGGCGTGGCGCTGCCGCGCTATCCCGGCCTGCGCTTCGGGCTTCCGCTGCCCTACCGGCTGGCGCGGCACTGGCGCCGGCAGCGTCCCGACGCGGTCTACATCGCCACCGAGGGCCCGCTGGGCTGGTCGGCGCTGCGCACCGCGCGGCGGCTCGGCATCCCGGTCGCCACCGGCCTGCACACCCGCTTCGACACCTACCTGCCCGACTACGGTGCGGCCTGGCTGCAGCCCGTCGCGCTGGGCTGGATGCGCCGCTTCCACAACCAGGGCGACGCCACGCTGGTGCCCACCCGCGAGCTGCAGGGCTTCCTGGAAAACAGTGGCTTCCATCACCCGCGCCTGCTCGCGCGCGCCGTGGATGCCTCGCAGTTCACGCCGCGGCAACGCAATGCGGAACTGCGCCGGGCATGGGGACTGGACGCGCGCGGGCTGGCGGTGATCCATGTCGGCCGCATCGCCGCGGAGAAGAACCTCGGCCTGGCGATACAGGCGTTCCGCCGGATCCAGCAGCAGCGCCCGGACGCGCGCTTCGTCTGGGTCGGCGACGGGCCGCTGCGCGAGCGCATGGCGCAGGAGAATCCCGACTTCGTCTTCTGCGGCATCCAGCGCGGACAGGAACTGGCCCGCCACTTCGCCAGCGGCGACCTGTTCCTGTTCCCGAGCCGCAGCGAGACCTTCGGCAACGTCACCCTGGAAGCCATGGCCAGCGGCGTGGCCACGGTCGCCTTCGACTATGGCGCCGCACGTGAACATCTGCAGAGCGGGTACAGCGGCGTGGCCGTGGACAACGACGAGAACTTCATCGACGCGGCGCTGCGCCTGGCCGGCGACGACGCCCTGCGCACGCCGCTCGGCGCCAACGCCAGCCTGGCGATGCAGCGGCTGCACCCGGACCACGTGGTCGCCGAATTCGAGGCCCTGCTGCACGAACTGTCGCAACGGAGACGTGCCCATGCCCTTGCTGCCGCCTGACGGCCTGCTCGCCCGCGAAACCCGCTGGTGCCGGCGGGCGAACCACTACTGCCGCCGTCGCCGCATCCGCACCCTGTTCGCGGTCATCAGCCGCCTCGGCGATGGCGTGTTCTGGTACCTGCTGATGGGCGCGCTGGTGCTGGCCGACGGCATGGACGGCCTGCGCGCGTCGGCGCACATGGCCGCCACCGGCGTGGTCGCGCTCACGCTCTACAAGGCCCTCAAGCGCTGGACCCGGCGCCCGCGCCCGTTCGCCACCGACCTGCGCATCCGCGCCTGGGTCGCGCCGCTGGACGAGTACAGCTTTCCCTCCGGCCACACCCTGCACGCGGTGTCCTTCACCGTGGTCGCCCTGGCCTATTACCTGTGGCTGGCACCGCTGCTGCTGCCGTTCACCGCCGGCGTGGCGCTGTCGCGCGTCGTGCTCGGCCTGCACTATCCCAGCGACGTGCTGGCCGCGACCGGTATCGCCCTGCTGCTGGGTACCGCCTCGCTGCAGTTGATGCCTTTGCCGTTCTGACCTGGAGCGCCGGCCAACCGCTGGCTGGCCTCGCCCATCCGGCGCAGGACGCTGCACGGACCCGTGCCGCATCCCGCCGGTGAGGCGGCGGCGTTGCCCTACAATGGCCGCCATGACCACGCTGTTCATCTCCGATCTGCACTTGGACCCGAGCCGTCCAGCCATCACCGGACTGTTCCTGGATTTCCTGCGCGGGCAGGCGCGGCAGGCCGAGGCGCTGTACATCCTCGGCGACCTGTTCGAAGCCTGGATCGGCGACGACACCCCCTCCACCGCCGCCGATGCGGTCGCGACCGCGCTGCGCGAGCTGGCCGATGCCGGCGTACCGGTGTTCTTCCTCCGCGGCAACCGCGACTTCCTGGTCGGCGAGGACTACGCCCGCCGCGCCGGCATGCGCATCCTGCCCGACCCCTGCGTGGTCACGCTGTACGGCAAGCCGGTACTGCTGCAGCACGGCGACCTGCTGTGCACCGACGACATCGCCTACCAGGCATTCCGCGCGCAGACCCGCGACCCGGCCTTCATCGCCCAGTTCCTGTCGCAACCGCTGGAAGCGCGCATCGCCTTCGCGCAGAAGGCGCGCGCGGCCAGTCAGGCGCGCCAGTCGGAGATGAAGGAAGGCGACCGCGCCCAGTTCGAAACCGTCACCGACGTGGCCCCGGCCGAAGTCGTCGCCACGTTCCGCCGCTATGGCGTGGACACGATGATCCATGGCCACACCCATCGCCCGGCCGTGCACAGCGTGCAGGCCGGCGGAACCACCTGCACCCGCATCGTGCTCGGCGACTGGTACGAACAGGGATCTGTGCTGCGCGTGGATGCCGATGGATACCGACTGGAAGCATTGGCACCGTAGGTGCTGAAATCGCCCCGCACCCTGGCCCGACAGGCGGCTTATTGCACCGATTGCGCCGGCAACGCCTTGCGCTGGGCTTCGAGGATGGGCAGGCCCGCCTCGGTGGGAATGTAGATGGTCTGGTTCGGCGTGGTCTTGAGCGCGTCGATGTAGAGGTAGCGCAGATACCCCTCATTGCCCTTGAGGCTGTCGCCGATGATGCGGTTGGCTTCGGCCACGCCCTTGGCCCGCTCGATCTCGGCGGCGGCCAGCGCTACGGCGGCGTCGCGTGCCGCTTCGGCTTCAAGCACCGCGATGCGACGGTTGCTCTCGGCTTCGACCAGCGCGGCCTTGCCGCGCAGTTCCTGCGCGTACACCCGGTACCGCGGCCCGCCCCAGCCCACGCCGACCAGGACCAGCGCGATCACCCCCAACGTCACCAGCACGCCCGTCTGGCCATAACCAAGTTCACGTTGCCGCATATGTCCCCCTGCGTGTACGGAAGGCACGACCATACCCGATCCTTCACCCGGCCTGCCCGGACATGCGGCGGCTCACTGCGGCGGTGGCGGCGACGCCGGGTCGAAAGCGCACCCCTTCGCCGTCCTGCCGTCCAGCCGCCATGACACGCTGAACGGATATTCCTGGTCGGACATGCCGTCCGAACAGGGTTCGCGACGCACGTCCAGCCGGAACGGCATGCCGCCATCCGCGCCCGCCAGATGCAGGCCGTCGGCATCGATACTGCGCGTGGCCTGCAGCCGGCGCGGCGCCTCCATCGTTTCCGGCGTTGTGTAGGTCAACGCCGCCCCTTCCACCTTCACACCCCAGAACGGCTCGACGCCCGCCGCCTGCAGGTTTGCCGGAAACACCGCCATGCCCGTATCCGCCTGCGCGGCGGCGGCTTCGCGTGCAGGCATACGTGCTGGCGTATTGGCGTCCGGCGTGGCCGGACTGCAGGCCATCAACGTCGCCATCGGCAAGGCCATCGACAGGAGGCGGAAGGGATGCATGCGATTCTCCAGGGCGGCGGGACACGATGGCGGCCATCGTCGCATGCACCGGGTAAACACCGTGCGATCCGCGCAGCACGATCATGCGCCGCGCCAGGCAGGGCATCGCCCCTGTCCGGCTTCGTCATCCCGCCTGTTCGACCAGATCTGCCAGTTCGTCCGCGTCGAAACCGGCCAGCAGGCGGGCTTCGAGATTGAAGGGGCCATGCAGGTAGCCGCCGGCGTATTCGCGCAGCAGTTCCTTGAACCGCGCGCGCGGCTCGACGCCGGCGCGCTCGCAGTACCAGCGGTACCAGCGCGAACCCGCGGCGACGTGCGCGACTTCCTCGCGCAGGATCACGTCCAGCACGTCGGCGGTGGCGTCGTCGCCGAGCGAACGCAGTTTGGCGATCATCGCCGGGGTCACGTCGAGCCCGCGCGCTTCCAGCACGCGCGGCACCAACGCCATGCGTGCCAGGCCATCGTGCGCGGTCTTCTCGCACATTTCCCACAGGCCGTTGTGGGCGGGGAAATCGGCGTAGTCATGGCCATGCGCCAGCAGGCGCTCGCGCAGCAGCAGGAAATGGCGCGACTCGTCGTCGGCGCAGCTCACCCAGTCGGCGTGGAAGCTGCCCGGCAGGCCACGGAAGCGGTACACCGCGTCCCAGGCCAGGTCGATGGCGTTCAGTTCGATATGAGCGATGGCATGGATGAAGGCGGCGCGTCCTTCCACGCTGCCGAGGCCACGGCGCGGCAGGTCGCGCGGATGCACCAGCACCAGCCGCGCGGGCCGGCCGGGCATGCGGATCGGCTCGGGATCGGGTGCATGCGCCGGCAGCTTCAGCGTGCCGGCGCGGAACAACGCGGCGCAGTGCCGGGTCAGCGCCACCTTGCGCAGCGGGTCGGCCTCGGCCAGGCACAACTGCGCGGCATGCAGCAGGTCATCCACCGCCGGCATGCCGCCGGCCTCCGCGGCCGCCGCCTGCATGGATCAGGCGCGGCGCTTGTTCTTGGCTTCGTCCGAACGCAGCTGCTGGATGCGCTCGAAGTAACCCGGTTCGATGCCGGTGACGTAGTGGCCATCGAAGCAGGACGAATCGAACGCCTTCAGCTCCGGGTTGCCTTCGCGCACCGCCGCTTCCAGGTCTTCCAGGTCCTGGTAGACCAGCCAGTCGCAGCCCAGGTGCTTCTCGATGTCCTCGACGCTGCGTTCGTGCGCGACCAGTTCCTCGGCCGCCGGCATGTCGATGCCGTAGATATTGGGATGGCGCACCGGCGGCGCGGCGCTGGCCAGGTAGACCTTGCGCGCGCCGGCGTCGCGCGCCATCTGCACGATCTGCTGGCTGGTGGTGCCACGCACGATCGAATCGTCCACCAGCAGCACCACGCGGTTGCGGAATTCGAGATGGATCGGGTTGAGCTTGCGGCGTACCGATTTCACCCGCTCGCCCTGCCCCGGCATGATGAAGGTCCGGCCGACGTAGCGGTTCTTGACGAAGCCCTCGCGGTACTTCACGCCGAGCACGTTGGAGATCTCCAGCGCCGCGTCGCGCGAGGTGTCCGGGATCGGGATGATGGTGTCGATGTCGTGGTCCGGGCGCAGGCGCAGGATCTTCTCGCCCAGCTTCTGGCCCATGCGCATGCGCGCCTTGTGCACCGACACGTTGTCCATCATCGAGTCCGGGCGCGCGAAGTACACGTACTCGAAGATGCACGGCGTCTGCTGGGTGTTGGTCGCGCACACCTCGGTGAACAGCTCGCCGCGCTCGGTGATGACCACGGCTTCGCCGGGGGCGACGTCGCGCATGCGCTCGAAGCCGAGCACGTCCAGCGCCACCGACTCGGAGGCCACCGCATACTCGACGCCTTCGGCATGGTTGCGCTTGCCCAGCACCAGCGGACGGATGCCGTGCGGGTCGCGGAAAGCGACCAGGCCAAGGCCCAGTACCACGCTGACCACCGCATAGCCGCCCTTGCAGCGGCGGTGCACGCCGGCCACGGCGCGGATCGCCGCTTCCGGGGTGAGCATGCGCTGCGCGTCCAGCTCGTAGGCGAACACGTTCAGCAGCACTTCGCTGTCCGAATCGGTGTTGATGTTGCGGCGGTCGGCCTCGAACACCTGCTGGCGCAGGGCTTCGGTGTTGATCAGGTTGCCGTTGTGCGCCAGCGCGATGCCGTAGGGCGAGTTGACGTAGAACGGCTGGGCCTCGTCGGTACCTTCCGAACCGGCGGTCGGGTAGCGCACGTGGGCGATGCCGATGCGGCCCTGCAGGACCTCCATGCGGCGTTCGTCGAACACGTCGCGCACCAGTCCATTGGCCTTTTCCACCCGCAGGCGGGTGCCGTGCGCGGTGGCGATGCCGGCCGCATCCTGGCCGCGGTGCTGGAGGACGGTCAGGCCGTCATAGAGCTGCCCGGCGACGTTCTGGTTGCCGACGATTCCGACGATGCCACACATGTTGCGCGATCTCCGCTGGGCCGTGGCCCGGTTAACGTGAAGGAGGCCGTGCCTGGCCCGATGGCCCGGTCCGCGCCGGACCGGGGTGATCCGGGCGCACCTGCGCCGGATCGATGTTGGAAGGCCACGCCTTCGCCGGGTCCTGGCGGCTGCCTCCGTTCGCGGCCGGCCGGGCGTCTTCGGCCCCTTCCGGCATCGCTTGCGGCAGTCCGCTGCCCGCTTCATGTTCGCTGAGCGCGGCATTATCGCCTGCCAGCACCGCCTTGCCCAAGTCCAGCAGCGGATGATCCGGCATGGCGGGCAATTCGGGCAGGCGGCCGCGCAGCCAGTCGGCCGGCGGGCGCAGCCACGAGGCCACCTGCGAACGCTGCCATTGCTCGCCATCGGCCATCGGGGTGAAGCCCAGCACCAGCACTGCCAGCACGGCAAGCAGCACGCCGCGGACGATACCCAGGCCGAAACCGAGCAGACGGTCCGGCCCCTTGAGCAGCAGGGTGGAATCAACCACCCCGCGCAGCAGCATGCCGATGGCCGAAACCCCCAGCAGCACGCCGAAAAAGACGATGGCATGGCCGGCGGCGTACTGGCCCATGGTCGGCACGGCGCCACCGCTCAGCATCAGCGTGGCGACGTGGCCGAAGCGGAACGCGGCCCAGCCGGCCAGCAGCCAGCCCAGCACGCCGAATACGGTGGCCAGCAGGCCGCGCATCAGCCCGAACAGGGCCGATACGACGATCAGCCCCAGCAACAGCAGGTCGATCACGGGCGGCGCTGCCGGGGCATCAGGCGTGGAACCGCATCAGGGATGCGGCCGGACCATGCCGGCGATGCCGACTTTCGCCGCGACCTGCGCCTTGAGCTGTTCAGCCTCGGCACGGTTGGCCACCGGCCCGACGCGGACGCGGTTGAGTACACCGTTGTCGGTGCGCACCTGCTCGACGAAGGCGCTGAAGCCGGCCGCACGCACCTTGTCGCGCAGCGCGTTGGCGTCGGCCGGCTGGCCGAACGCGCCCAGCTGCACGGCGAAGCCGACATTGCTGGCCGCCGGCGCGGTGGAAACGGTGGTCGCGGTGCGCTCGGGCGCGGCGGGCCTGGGTGCTTCCGGCTTCGGCGCGGCAGGCTTGGGCTGGGCTTCCGGCCTGGGCGCAGCGGCCACCGGCCTGGCGGGTTCAGGCGGCAGCGGTTCGCTGCGCACCGCCGGCGTCGCCGCGGCAGGTGCGGGCGTCGTTGCCGGAGCGGGCTGGGCGGCCACCGGCGCGGCGGGTTCCTTGTCGGCGTCGAGCACCACCACCTGCGCGTTCACGTCGCTGCGGACCTTGCCCGCTTCCAGGCGGATCAGCTCGGCCTGCGCACGGTCGGCATAGGGACCGATGCGCACGCGCCAGGCCGGGCGCCCATTGATGGTGTCCTGTTGGCGGAAGCCCGGCAGGTTCGACTTCTTCAGGTGGGCGATCACCGCATCGGCATCGGCCTCGGTCGCGAAGGCACCGAAATTCACCACGTAATTGCCGGCGGCCGCGGTCGGCGGCAACGCCCCTGCTTCCACTGCCGGGGATGCGGCTTCGGCCGTAGGCAGCGCGGCCGGCATGCCGGTGGCGCTGCCCGAGGCCGGCGCGTTGGGCGCGACCAGCGGCAGTTCACGGGTTTCGAACTGGCCATCGGCAGGTGCGTCTGGCGCGCGCAGCGGCACGTCCTGCACGCCGCTGTCCGGCGCCGGCCCCTTGACCAGCATGGGCAGGAAGATCACGGCCAGGGCCACCAGGACGATGGCGCCAATCAATCGCTGTTTCAGGGGAGTATCCACGGCAAGGCGTATGGGCGGCAGGGCGGAAAGTCCGGCGATTATATGCGGCGCCATCGCCGGGCAACGCCGCCGCAGCTGAACAGGTAGGAGGCAGGAGCGCACTTCAGTGCGCGATGAGGCCTTCCCGGTAGAGCCGCTTCGCGCACTGAAGTGCGCTCCTACAAGCGCGCTCCTGCGGTTTCCGGTCACCGCCGCAGCAGCGGCAGCACCTCGGCCACGGTATGGAAGGAGCCGAACACCAGCACGCGGTCGCCGCGACGGGCCTGCTCCAGCGCGGCGGCCAGCGCCTGTTCGACATCGGCGCAGGTGGCGGCGCTGGCGGCAGCGGTGCCGGCCAGACGCTCGCGCAATTGCATGGCGCTCTGCCCTCGTGCGCCTTCCAGGCCGGCCAGGTACCAGCGGTCGATGCGCGCCTGCAGGGCCGCGACCACGCCAGGCGCATCCTTGTCCGCCAATGCGGCATACACCGCCAGGGTGCGTCCGGTGGCCGGGCGGGCCTGCAGCGCGGCGCCGAGGGCCGCGGCAGCCTGCGGGTTGTGGCCGACGTCGACCAGCACTTCCACCCCGTCGCGCTCGAAGCGCTGCAGGCGCCCGGCGATCTGCGCCGCGGCCACGCCCTGCGCCCATGCCGTGCGCGGCACCGGGCGGTCCAGCGCGCGCAGCGCGGCGATGGCGGCGGCCGCGTTCGCCCGCTGCACCGGCGCCCACAGCGCCGGCTGTGGCAATTCGATGCGGAAGGACACGTCACGCCAGTACCAGGTATCGGCATCGACGGCCTCGGCGAAGAAATCGCTGCCGAAACGGATCGCATTGGCGCCCAGCACGTAGGCGCGGCGCAGCACGCTGGACGGCGGATCGATCTCGCCCAGGATCACCGGCTTCCAGCCGCGGATGATGCCGGCCTTCTCCGCGCCGATGGCCTCGCGCTCGCTGCCCAGCCAGTCGGCATGGTCGATGTCCACGGTGGTGATGACCGATACGTCGGCATCGACGATGTTGACCGCGTCCAGGCGCCCGCCCAGCCCGACTTCCAGCACGGCCAGATCCAGCCCGGCGCGCGCGAACACCCACAGCGCGCACAGCGTGCCGTATTCGAAATAGGTCAGCGCGGTGTCGCCGCGCGCGTCCTCGACGGCGTTGAAGCCCGCCACCAGCGCGGCATCGTCCACGTCGGCGCCGTCGATGCGCACGCGCTCGCTGTAGGCCAGCAGGTGCGGCGAGGTGTAGGCGCCCACCGTCCAGCCGGCGGCACGGGCGATGGCCTCGATGAAGGCCACCGTCGAGCCCTTGCCATTGGTGCCGCCGACCACGATGCAGTGCCGGGCCGGACGCTCCAGGCCCATGCGCCCGGCCACTTCGCGCACGCGCTCCAGCCCCATCGCGATGGGCTGCGGATGCTGGCGGTCGATATGGGCGAGCCACTGTTCGAGCGTGGCGGGGCGTACGGAGGACATGCGGAACTCTCGGATGACACGCGCCGGCGCAGGGTGCGTGCGGCGCGGATGGGGCGCACATGATACAGCCGCGCCGCGGCGACCCCGGATGCCGCGCCTAGGGCCGGCCCGCAGCGACCGGTTGCGGCCGCTGCGGACCGCGGCCGGCGCGCAGTTCCGCCAGCGACTGGCGGCAGGCTTCCAGGTCATTGCCGCACAGCACGCTGGTGACCACGAAGCGATGGCGGCCATCGCTGACCAGCCGGTTGCGCACCATCATCGCGCCTTCCAGCTGGAACAGGCTCAGGCCTTCTTCATCGCGCAGCCAGAAATTCGCCTGCCGCCCGTACCGGCGGAACAGCGCCAGCGGGCCGATCACGGCGATCGCTTCGGGGATCTGCAGGAAGCCGATCGGATACGGATCGGCGATGTAGCCGGGCAGCATGCCATCGGCATCCAACGCCGGCATCGGCACCTGGCCGCCGCTGCGTTCGTCGAAGAAGGGATCGCGTGGCCGCGTCCCTGTCCGCGCCGGCATGTCCCCGGGCAACGGTTCGAATGCGAACGGCAACCGGTAGCGCGGCTGGCCGCGGTATGCCGGCGGCACGGTCCAGGCGTGGGCCGCCGCCAGCGCCGCCGCGTCCAATGCCGCCACGCCGGAGGCCTGTTCGACGCGCGCGCCCGTCACCCGCCCGCAGGCGTCGGTCTCGATGATCACATTGATCGTGTAACCGAGCAGCCGCCACAACTCGGACGGCAGATAGTGCGGCGCGCGGTTTTCCTGCGCGGGAAACGGCGGGCAGGCATCGGCCGGCTGCTGCGCCACCGCGGGCAACGGCAGCAGCGCGAACAGCGCGGCGGGCAACCAGCGTCCCCATGCCCGTGGGCGCGCCATCACAGCGCCCGGTGCTTGGCCTCGCCGAAGAACGGGGTGTGGTGCGCGCAATCGTTCAGGCGCACCACTTCCAGATGTTCAACATCCGGGCCTTCGAGCAGGTTCAGCGTGGTCGGCGCCTGGCGGAAGGTCCACAGCTTGCCGATCGGCAGGCCCAGCACCTTGCACAGGATCACGCGGTTGACCGCGTCGTGCGCGACCACCAGCAGGGTATCGTCCTCGCCCAGCCCTTCGGCGGCCTTGGCCAGGCCGCGCCAGCTGCGGTCCAGGACCTGCCGCAGCGATTCGCCGCCCGGCATCAGCACGGTATCCGGCTCCTCGCGCCAGGCGCGCAGGCGCGCCGGATCCTTGTCGTTGATTTCGCTGGCGAGCAGCCCTTCCCATTCGCCGTGGGCGATTTCCTGCAGGTCCGCATCGGTCTGCAGCATCGACTCGCGGGCGCTGCCCAGCGCGGCACGCGCGGTGCTCTGCGCACGCGACAGCGGCGAGGCCACCGCGCGCGCGATCTCGATCGACTGCAGGCGTTCGCCCAGCGCCCTTGCCTGCGCCTCGCCCACCGGCGAGAGGGGAATGTCGATCTGGCCCTGATAGCGGCCTTCGGCGTTCCACGGCGTTTCGCCGTGGCGGGCAAGCAGGATGCGCATGCAGTTGGGAGTCCGTGGCGGGGCACGCATCATAGCCTGTCGCCGCCGCGGCGCAGGGTACGGTTGCCTGCGTTACGAAATCCGCGGCGCCCTGCATGTTCCCGGGAATCAAGACGCATGGAACCCTGGCTGGCCGATACCCTGCCGCGCGACGCCCGTTGCTGGACGCCACACCGTCATGCAGGCCTTCTGTTTCCAAGGCCGCAGCAACAACCACCCCGGGATGCGGCGCAACGACACCGTCTTTCCTGTTCCGCGGCCGTGGCGGCGTTTGGCCGCCTGCTAGCATTGCGCGCATGAAAAAACCGCAGGACAGCCGCTTTTTGCGGCAAAGCCGACCGACGGGCGAGGCACGGGGACAGGCGTCATGAAAAACGTGGCCGACCAGGTCCGCCGCGCCGCTCCCTGGCTCGCGGCGGCGGCGTTCCTCCTGCCTGCACTGATGGTGATGCTGTGGGCACCCAAGGTGCCTTATGCCGACCAATGGCGCTTCCAGGCGCATCTGTTGTCCACGCCGTTCCCGCAGAACGTGATGACCGCCGACAACGGCCACCACGAACTGCTGCCCAGCCTGGTGCGGCTGGCCGAACTGCAGTGGCTGCAGGGAGGACAGTGGCTGCAGATCGGCATCGGCATCGCGCTGCTGCTGGCCACGCTGGCCCTGTGCTGGCGGCAACTGGCGGGACTGCCCGCCACGCAGCGCCAGGCGGCCTGGCTGGCGCTCGTGCTGGGCCTGTGCTGGCTGGGCAACCAGCGCGCGCTCGGGCATGGCAACGAAACCGTGCATGCCTACAGCGTGACCGCGATGCTGCTGGTCGGCCTGCACCTGCTTGGGCGGCGCATGCAGCCCGGTGCGCATGCGGCGATGGGCGCCGCGCTGTGCGGTTTCATCGCGGCGTTCTCGTTCGGCAGTGGCGTGGCGACATTCGCGGCCTTCTTCCCCATGCTGGCGCTGACCCGCGCGCGCCCCTCGGCGTGGGCCGCGCTTTCCATCGGGCTCCTGTTCACGCTGGCGACGCTGCAGTTGACCGGAAGCAGCGCCAGTACTCCGGTGTTCGCTCCACTTTCATGGATCTCGTCCTGGCTGCGCTGGCTGGCCGGCCCCTGGATCCATGCCGTGTGGCCGGCGCTGGACCCTGCATTGGCCGGGCGCATGCCGCCTGCACTGGGCGGGCTGCTGGCGCCCATCGCGTCGGCATACCACGCGCGTTTCGGGCCGGTGATGCTGGCAGGGTTTCCCCACATCCCCATCGCCTTCGCGGGCCTGGCCGTGCTGGCGTGGCAACTGCTCAAGGCATGGCAGGCGCCACGGACGCCATGGGCACCCGCACAACGGCTGGGCATCGGCATCGCCCTGTTCGCCGCCGCCACCGGTGCCCTGGTGGCGGTGGTGCGGGATGCGTATTTCCAGACATATCCGGACCAGTTGCTGGCGCCACGCTATCTGGTGTGGTCCAGCCTGTTCTGGGCAGGCCTGCTGTTGGCAGCGGTGACGCGCGCGTCGTCCCCGCGCCGGGCGCTGTCGATGGTACTGGTCGCTGCACTGGCGTTGCTGCCGAGCCAGGCCTGGACGGGGAAACTCGCCGGCAGCATGCGCCAGGCAGCCCTGCACACCGCCGCGGCCGCCACCATCGGCGTGGTGGATCGCGCGATGCCGCTGGGAGAGAACGTGCCCGCCGAGATCGCCGCCGCCCTGCCGTTGCAGCGGCAGGCCCAGGTCGAGATGTTCGCCTGGCCGCAGACGCACTGGCTTGGCCGCACCCCGCCGTCGGAACCGCTGGCCGTGCGCGACCTGCAGGCCGAGACCGTGGACAACCTGCTGGAAACACCGGCAAGGCGCGTGCGGTTCGCCACCGATGCGGCCGGCAGCGATGCGCGCCTGCTGCTGGTCGATGCCGCCGGCATCGCCCGTGGCCTGGCGGTACCCGACACGCGCGCAGGAGCAGGCCACTGGATCGGCTGGATGGAAGGCAGCGACACCACGCCGCCGCGGGCGATGCGCATGCCCGAATGAACGCAACGCGCCGATGCCGCCTGCAACGCACGCGTGGCGGCCAACAACAGGCGTTACCATGGCGACCCCATCGGCCGCATGGCATGACGCCCACATGAGGGCCAGCACTTCCTCCGCCCGCAACGTGGCATGAGCAGCGACCCGGTTTCCGTCCATTCCAACCGCCGCCCCTGGAACGAACGCCTGCAACCGTGGGCGGCCGCCGTCCTGAGCGCGCTGCTGCATCTGCTGGTGCTGCTGCTCCTGCTGAACTCCACCCCGCCGGTGGTGACCACCCCGCAGGGAACGGCTGGCGGCGGCCGGGTCAAAGTGGATTTCGTCGGCGAAGCACCGCCCTCTCCGCCCACGACGCGCCAGCCGCCGGGGCCGAAGCCGGTGGATGACCGCAAGCAGCCCTCCAAACCCAAGGCGCGCCGGCAGGCCGATACACGCAAGCCGGTGCCGGAGGCCAGGTACATCGAGCCCCCGGCCGAACCGGAACAGAAGCAGGACAGGAGCGAGGAGCAACCAGCCGCCGAATCCGCGCAGGCTTCGGCCACGAGCCCGCCGGAGAGCGTCCAGCGTCGGCCGCAGACCTGGACCGGGCGCCCGCCGGGCTGGCAGCCGAAGGAAACCGCGCCCGACGACGGGCGCTCCTCCGGACCGGTCAACCGCAACGGCTATCGCAACGACGCGGCCGCCGGCGAGCCGGCCATGGAAGTGGGCGGTTACCAGATCATCTACGACCTGCTGGCCGAGACACGGCTGCGTACGTGGATGGAACAGGGCATGAAGGAACTGTCCATCCCGCTGCCGGGCACCAGCTACCTGATGGTCTGCCCGGCGGAAGTCGCGCTCAGGCGCGGCTCCAGCAAATGCCGCCTGCTCGCGCCCGACGCGCCGGAACTGCGCTCCATCGGCGATGCACGCGATGTGGTCACGGTGATGTACGTGTACCGGCGTGGCGAACTGGTCTGGCGTGGGCCGGGACCGTACCGCTGACGCGCCTGCGTTTCGGCGCGCTCCCGCAACGCACTTCGTGGACACGGGGTTTGCCCTGCATGATCGCCATGGAAGTCCCATGGGGCGAGCACCACGCGATGGACCCGTCGATGGACCGAAGGCTTTCCGTCCGGGATGGCGGCAACAAAAACCCCGGACGGCTGCCCGTCCGGGGTCCTCGATCAAACCGGAGCGCGATTTACTTCGACGCGGCTTCCAGTTCCTTCAACAGCTGCGGCGCAGGCGCCACTTCCTGCATGATCCAGCGCATGTAGCGCTGGTCCACCGAGATCATGCGGGTCATCACCGGGTCGAACACCCAGTTGCTGGCCACCGCCTCCCAGATGCCGTCGAACGCCAGGCCGACCAGGCGGCCGTGCGCATCCAGCACCGGCGAGCCGGAGTTGCCGCCGGTGATGTCCAGGTCGGACAGGAAGTCCACCGGCACGCTGCCGATGCGCTTGTCTTCCAGGCCGCCGTAACGCTTGGCCTTGACCGCATCGAGCAGCGCCTTCGGCGAATCGAACGGATCGACGCCGGTTTCCTTGGCCGCGACGCCCTCGATGGTGGTGAACGGCTGCTGCACCTTGCCATCCAGGCCGGTGTAGCCCTTCACGTTGCCGAAGGTGATGCGCAGGGACAGGTTGGCATCCGGATAGACGAACTCGCCCTTGCTCTGCTTGTAATCGGCGATGGCCTGCAGGAACAGCGGACGCGCCACCAGTTCCTCGCCGCGCTTGACCTTGTTCTGGTGCTCGATCTGCAGCAGCGCCGGCATCACCGCCACCGCGTACTGGATTGCCGGATCGGTGCTGGCCTCGAACGCGGCCTTGTCGGCCTTGAACCACTTCATGCGCTCGGCCAGGTCGCCCAGGCGCGAACCATCCAGGCGTGCCAGCGCGGCATCCACGGCCGCGGCATCACTGCCACCCAGCCAGGTATCGAACGCCGGCACGCGCTGGCCGGCAGGCAGCGCGACATAGCGCTGCAGCCAGTACTGCTGGAACTGCCGGTCCATGGCCGGCACGTAACGGCGGTCCATCTGCTTCAGGCCGCCTTCGATGGCCGGCAGGTCGCGTTCCTGGTAGCCGTCCTCGCGCTGCGCATCAGGCTTGGCCTTTTCGATCGCCAGGCGGTACAGACGCACCGCGGTGCCCAGCGTACCGGTGCGGTTGAACATGCCCAGGGTGATGTCGCGCTGCTGGGTGCTGCGCGCCTGGGTGCCGAGCGCCTGCAGCTGCGCGTAGGCGTCCAGCGCCGGCTTGCCCTTGGCGCCCTGCCCGCGCAGCCATTCCAGCACCGCGGCTTCTTCCTTCTGCTTCTGCGCCAGCACGTTGTTGCGCTTGAAGCCGTCCAGCTGGCCGTCGTAGTTCTTGCTGGTGTTGTTCCAGCCGGCCATGCTGGCGGCGTACTTCACCGCGATGTCCTTGTTGTCCTTGCCGGCCGCTTCGACCAGCGCGATCTGGTCCTTGTAGGCCTTGGCGATGGTCGGGTACGTCCAGCCGGCGGTGTTCTCGAACTCGCTGACCAGCGCGTAGCGGTCGGTGCGGCCCGGGTAACCGGCCACCATCACGAAATCGCCCTCGCCCAGCGGCTGGTCGGCCAGCTTCAGCCAGTGTTTCGGCTGGTAAGGCACGTTGTCGGCCGAGAACGCGGCCGGCTTGCCGTCCTTGCCGACGTAGGCGCGGTAGAACGAGAAATCGCCGGTATGGCGCGGCCACATCCAGTTGTCGACGTCGCCGCCGAACTTGCCGACGCTGCCCGGGGGCGCGTACGCCAGGCGCACGTCCTTGATCTCCAGGTTCTTGAACAGGCGGTAGGTGTTGCCGCCGGAGAAGCTGTACAGCGTACAGCTGTAGCTGCCGTCGGCCTCGCACCCGGCCACCAGCTTCTTCTCCAGCGCTTCCAGCGCCTCGGTGCGCTTGAGCGGGTCGTTGCCGGCGCTGGCAATCGCGGCCCTGGCCTGCTGGGTGACATCGGTGATGTCGTCCAGCACGTAGATGCGCGCGTTCGGGCCGGCGCTCAACTCATCCTTGAAGCTGGCCGCGCTGAAGCCATCCTTGATCAGGTTCTTCTCGGCGGTGGAATTGAGCTGGATGGCGCCATAGGCGCAGTGGTGGTTGGTCGCCACCAGGCCCTGCGGCGAGACGAAGCTGGCGGTGCAGCCGCCCAGCGCCACCACCGCGCCCATCGGGTCGCCGGTCAGGTTGCTCAGCTGCAGCGGGTCCAGCTTCAGCCCGGCCTTCATCAGCGGCCCGGCGATCTGCGGCAGCTGCTGCGGCACCCACATGCCCTCGGCAGCGGTGGCCGTCTGCGCCAGGCCGAGCCCGGCGACGACGGAAAAAGCGAGAAGATTCAGACGCATGCAGGTTTCCCCAGAGAATGGAAGCCCTGATTGTAGCGGTTGCAACCATCCCTGCCCCCACCGCCATGAACCTGTACCGAAGACTCGGCCATGGGATGCCATGACCGAGCCCCCATCCCTCCATTTCAGCAATGCAGCATCGTGCGCCGCACCTATGGGGAAGTGATTCCGTCCAAGCTTCTATTTACCGGTCCCAGCTGATTCCGGAGTAGCCTCCCTCTGCCAGGAGCGGCAGAAATCCGTTGAACTGTTGTCTGCGGCCTGGCTTCCCTCTGCCTTTTCATGAACGACCTCGGCAGCCACCACCAAGTCGCGCGGAATCACCCACAACTCGCCATCGTGGATAACCGCGCAACGTTCGGTCGAGCACTCCAGTTGCCGCACCTCACCCGACACCCCGGACTCCCCGGACAGATGCAGCCGATTCAACGACTGCAACCCACTGGCACATACCTCTTGCGCCGCGTCGCGCCCCACATTTTCAAACGGCACGATCAGCCAAAGCACTATCAGCACCGAGGCGAGCAGCACGATGCTGAGCAGCACCGGAACCGCAGAACATGCGAAAACCACTCCTGCCGCAACGATCAGAACCTCCTTGCATCGCCGCCCCAACCAAAAGATCCCAGCCGGGAAGGAATCAAGCCTCGAAGACAGCCGTTCGGAAAATACGCTCCTCAAAGAAAACCGATAGCGCCAGAAGAAAAGAAAAGCCCAGAAAACAAACAAGAGAATGACAAAGACAGCAATCCCCGGGTTCAACATGACCTTGAGCATGGCCGCCCCGACCCCTTCCAACCAACGCACCGAAATCCTCATCCATCCATGCAGGGCCAGCCACTGAAGGTCCACGGTCGAAGCGGGGAAATCGTTATAGTCCAGCCCGAAATAACGGAGATATGCAGCACGATAAGTCATGCCCTGCATCTGGAAGACCCAGGCCACGAAGGCGATTACCACACCCGAAGTCAGCACGACATTGAAAAAAGAGTCCTTCCGTTTATTGTTTGATGGCTCGTTGGTTGCGTCCGCCATGTCCCGTTTTCCTGAAGATTGAGGGACGAGCAGACTATTCATCCCTTGTCTCAAAGACTGCGATCCAGAGGGTTATTGCTCGACCACTCCATATACTCGCCTTGCCCCACCTGCTGCGTCTCCAAGGCTGCATATGCCTTTTGGAGTTCAGTGGCACATGCCGGACTGGCGCTGTCCGAGCAGGCGACGCGCAGTGCGTTATTGCGGTTGGTGGACAGGGATCACGGCCGGTAACCAAGGCATTTAGTGCCGGCCAGCAGGGCGCCGTTGTCGGCCAGGTCGCCGGGTGCACTCGCAGGTACACCTGCGGCACCAGCGCGGCAGTGGTGCTGCCATCGGCCAGAGTGAGGGTATTGGCCGCTTCCACCGTGGTTTCGGCGTGGGTGGTGCCGCTGCCGTCGCCCTTGCCCTTGGCCACGCTGGCGCTGACATAGACGCCAATGCCGGCCTCGCTGCCGATGGTCACGCCGACCTCGCCGCTGCTGGCCTTGTTGCGCTCGACCTGCTCGCGCGTTTCCTGCTGGGACTTCAGCACCAGATCGTTGGCCGCCGCCAGCGTCACGTTGTCGCCTTCGATGCGGCTGCCGGTGACGGTGAGGCGCCGTCCTAGCTGTACACGCCGGCGGCGGTGAGCGTGGGATCGCGCCCGGCAACCAAGGCGATTTGGTGCCGGCCAGCAGTGTCGGCCAAGTCGCCTGGGTGCACCCGCAGGTACACCTGCGGCACAGCGCGGTGGTGGTCTTCTTTAATTAATCCACAGCAGACCAAGCCATTCAAAGGCCTTAACCCAGCCTTCACCCACGACAGCTTCTGTTTAGACCATCACCTTAGAAACAGCATCCTCTATTCCCGCACTATCCTTTATCACCCCATAGATATACCCCCTGCTTGGCAAGTCATCCCTATCGAATTTATATACGAACTCATCAAAAAAATCGCTTAACTCAAAGTTATATTTATACTTAGCAGTCGAAAGCGCCCTCTGAATAGAAAAAATCACATCGAAAGACTGAGCGCATGAATCAAAATCACTACTTTTCTTTATGAAATCAAACTCTCTATCCAACCCACTCCTAAAACCGCATAAAATCCGATTCACAGAGAGCCGGGAACTCACATACCGTTCCAAGCTCTCCGAAAATTCAACAAAAATATCCACAATCACTTCCCTCTTACCGGCTGAATATGCCATATATCACCTGTTTTTGGATTATATGTCATCTCCAACCCAGATGATTCAAACTTATAATATCCAGTCATTCCTCTGGGATCAGGCGAAATCTTTGGTGATGAATTCAATATCTCCTTTGCCTGCAGGAATGGAGCAGGCCGCCCCTCGCCCCAAAGTCTTTCATAATACGACTTACTTATCCTGAACCCACCCCCCTCATATGCGCCACCCACCAATTTTATCTCCTTGACTGGCTTTATTGCCGCGGCGCTCATGGTCAAGGAAATAGCCATATCCCTCCAGTAATCCCCACTGGAAAAAACGTTTTTTAGATCCGCACCAGCCTCAGAATAATTACCATTAAGCGCATGCAAGAAGGCCGACCCATAATCCAACCCATAGCTTGGTGCAAAGCTATGCGTCAAAGGCCCAACACCAGACACCACAAATGAGTTGCACTCATCATTTTGCATTATTAAACGAGGCACCCCCGCCTCGTCCAATATAGTGTAACTAACAACCTCTCCTGTTATTTTATTTTTATTTGCAACAACGCCATATTTTGCAGCATCCGAAGCCATCGATATTGGGTAGCTCTCAGTATCCTGACCCATTTCCAAAATAGCCGCACAGCCGGATTCCCCAGGAGCTGACTGGCAAGCCTCGAACTTTTCCAAAAAATCGTCCCAGTGCAGCTGCCGATTGAACTGCTCCCCAGCCAACGCAGACGCCGCACCACTTCCTCCACCGACCGCAGCGCCTACCGCCACACTGCCCAACTCCATCAGCAGTCGACCTTCCACTGAATTGGGGTCGATGTCATTGCCGCGCAGGTAGTCCTGCATCGCCTTTGACGCCAATTGGTTGGCCGCCGCACCGGCCAGGCCCGACAACGCATCGCTACCGCCCAGTGCGGCAATGGCCGCGCCCACAATGCCGTGCAGGATCACCTTCTCCTTGCTGCCTTCTTCCCATCCCA